>DASZMV010000065.1:0-89108 GCA_035551675.1 Caulobacteraceae bacterium
ACGCGCGACATCCGTTTCCGGGGCGCCTATTCACGCACCGAGCGTGCGCCCAACGTGGTCGAGCTGTTCATCCCGCAAACCATCCAGAACGGCGAGTATACCGACCCCTGCTCGGGGCCGACGCCGCTCTATTCGGCCGACGTGTGTTACCGCACCGCCAACCTGGCCGCCGCGGGCGTGTCGGAAGCCGCGTTCGCCTCGAACATCTATGGCCAGATCTCGCCGTGTCCGGCCGGGGAGTGTAACGAGAAGGTCGGCGGCAACACCGCGCTGAAGCCGGAAATCGCCTACACCACCACCCTCGGTTTCGTCTTCACGCCGAGCTTCGTCCCCGGCCTCTACGCCTCGTTGGACTACTGGGATATCGACCTGCAGAACGCCATCGGCACCCTGCCGGTGACCGGCATCCTCACCGGCTGCTACCAGGACAACATCGCCACCCTCTGCGACGACATTCACCGCGACCCGGTGAACGGCACGATCAATGGCACCCAGGGCTTCGTCTCGGCCGCCTCGCAGAACCTGACCTCGATCCACAAGCGCGGCTGGGACGTGCAGGCCGACTACATGCTGCGCCTTGGCGAGCATGGGCTGCCTGACTGGGGCACGATCAACACCGACTTCGTCGGCACCTATTTGGCCCACGACTACATCACCGTTCCGGTCGAAGGGTCCTACGAGTGCGCCGGCCTGTTCGGCGCCACCTGCGGCCAGCCGACGCCGCGCTGGCGTCACAAGGTGCGTTGGACCTGGGCTACGCCCTGGAACGTCGATCTGTCGCTGCAATGGCGCTACATCGCCCAGGTCAAGGTGGACGTGAACTCGTCCAACCCGATCATGAACTTCGGCACGCCCGACATCATCGACGCCAAGATCCCGGCCTACAGCTACTTCGACCTGGCCGCGACATGGCGCATCCGCGACAACCTCATCCTGAGCGGCGGCGTGAACAACATCTTCGACAAGGATCCGCCGGTGCTCGACACCCTGGCCTTCCCGATCGCCCAGGCTCCGACCAACAGCTGGCCGGCGGTCTACGATGCGCTCGGGCGCACCATCTTCATAAACCTGACGGCGAAGTTCTAAGCTGGACGTCAAATCAAGATGGAGCCGGCCCGGACGATCCGTCGTCCGGGCCGGCGTCGTATATGCACGAGCGTATTAGACGCCACCGTGCAGGAAGATCTACAGTATGGAAGGGATCCGCCGCGGGCCGGGTTGGTCCCGCGGCGGACAGTTGTCGCTTCCAGGAGGAACGCGTCGGAAGCGGAAACCGGTGCGGATGCAAGCGCAGTCCACCGCCAAACTCTAGTCTAAATGCGCAGCGGCAACAGTTGCCGATTGCGCAACACGCCGTTCCGTCGAAGGCGGCTAGACAGACAACACCGGCGGGATTGCAGTCCGCGTAATTTGCGAGAGTCTTCAGCGATGCCGGCCCTGGACGCCTTTGACATCCGGATTCTGACCCTGCTGCAGCACGACTCGACCCTGTCGATGACGGCGCTATCGGCCCGGGTCGGACGCTCCGCTTCGCCGTGTTGGCGCCGAATCCAGAGGCTTCGCGAAGAGGGTTACATCAAAGCCGAGGTCGCGATCCTCGATCGATCAAAGTTGGGTTATCCGCTTAAGATCTTCGCGCAGTTAAAAATGCGGCAGGGCGACGATAGTGAACGCGCCGCCTTCAACCGAGCCGCCGAAAACATTCCGGAAGTGCTGGAATGCTGCACCGTCTTTGGCGGATTCGACGTTTTGCTCGTTATCCTGGCGCCCGATATGCACTGGTACGAGATGTTCTGCTTCTCGACCTTGCTCAAATTGCCGGGCGTTCAGGACTTGCGTTCGATCGTCACGACCGCGGAAACCAAGTGCACGACAATTATGCCTTTATCGGCCGGCGCGCCGACGGGTTACGATTCGATCCCCCTTGCTGCCGGTCGCGGTGCTTCATCGTGCTCGGCCAGGGTCCGACGCAGTTCCTCGAGATAGAGGCGCACAATCCGGGGCATCCGCCAAATCTTCAGGTGGATGACGTCCAACGTCGTGTTGTTCAGCTCCGGCACGTCGATCGGGATTGCGATCAGCTCGCGGGGGTAGTGGGGGCGCACCGCACGCATAGGCAGGATGGTGGCGCCGCCGCCGGAGCGAACGAAGTCCCTGAGCGCGTCGAAGGAGTTCGAGACCATCACCGGCGCGATCGACACGCCCTCGCGGCGCGCGACACGATCGATTAGGCGGCGAAGACCGAATTTCTGATCGGGCAGGGCAATGCTCATCGCCTCGAGATCGGACAGTCGCCCCGGCGAATGCCCTGCCATCGGATGGTCGCGGCGCAGCACCAGCATCAGGGGCTCCAGAATCGACGCCTCGTGCACGATCTCGTCGCTGGCCTCGGCGCAGAAACCGATGCCGAGGTCGGTGGTCTGAGCCGCGACGGCCTCCATCACCGCGGTCGCGGGCATGACCGTGAACTCGAAGGTGACGCCCTGGTGGTCGCGGCGGAAGCGCGCGGCCGCCTCGACCGGGCCGCTGGAAGCGATGCTCTCGACCATCGCGACGCGGATCAAGCCGTGGGTGCCGCGGCGGTCGTTCAGATCCTGCCTGAGGCTGTCGAAGTCCATGACCGCGGAACTGGCGTATTCCGCCACCCGCATCCCGGCATGGGTGAGAACAACGCCGCCGGCAGCACGGCTCAGCAGGGCGGTTCCCATCAAGGCTTCCAGAACGGCGATCTGGCGGCTGACGGAGGAGGGTGCGAGGCTGAGGCGTTCGCTCGCCTTCCGGATCGAGCCGGACTGCACCACTTCATGGAAGGCGCGTAGCGGGCCGGGGAACATGCGTCACCCAAGGTCGCGGGCATGCGACGACGGTGATATCATCACGGCGTTGCGTTAGACGCAACGCGCAAGCGGCGCCAACCCCCGATCAGGGGCGCGATGTCGTCGGGCCGGTTCGACTCGCTCTCTTTCCAGCGCGGCTTTGCAGTCGCCCCCGCCCGATCGCCTCGTTGCAAATCTTGCAACGGGCCCCTCTGGTAAACGACCTTTCCCGAAGACGCTGCGGGGGGTCACTCTGAAAGCCTGGGGGCTTCGCATGGCTCGGTTCACTCGCACAACGCTGTTCGCCGCCGGCGCGGCCGCACTGGCCGCCCTCCTCGTGCAGGCCCACGCCGTGGCGCAGGCGGATGAGGCGACCAGCGACGCCTCCGCGTTTCTCTCCGCCGATCCGCCCCCGGCCACGATCAAGGGCCGCTTTAAGCTCGTGACGATCGGAGAGCTGCTCTACTCGCACCCGATGGCGAACAGTCCTGACCCGGCGTTTCAAGCGGTCGCGAAACTGGTGCGCGACGGCGATGTTGCGATCGCCGAGCAGGAAGGCCCGTTCCTCGACCTCGCACATTTCACCGGTGTCCCCGGTAACGGCGGCTTAATCGGCGATCCCGACAAGGCGCAGGACGAGAAGGCTATGGGCATCTCCATGGTCGCGCTCGCCAACAACCATACGACCGACTGGGGCTGGGACGGGTTGAAAGAAATGCAGCGCCTGCTCGACGACGCGGGCGTCGCCCACGCTGGGTCCGGTCGCGATCTGAGCGATGCGCTGAAGCCCGGCATCCAGGCGACGCCGCACGGTCGCATCGCCATGGTGTCCACCGCCTCGACCTTCCGTCCGCTCGCCAACGCCACCGATGCTTTCGGCGACGCGCCGGCAAGACCGGGGATCAGCGTGCTGCGCCTGCGGCGCATCGACTTGGTTCTGCCCGACCAGTTCGCCGCCCTGCGTGCGGTCGCCATCCAATCGACGCGCTTTTCGCACCACCCGCCGCGCGCCGACGCGACTGAGATCAGCCTCGGCGGCGCCGCCTATCGCGCGGGCGCCGCGCCCGGCGTTCTCTGGGAGATGAACGCCTACGACCACGCCGGCCTGATGCGGGCAGTGCAGTCGGCCAAGCGTCAGTCCGACTATGTCATCTTCACCATCCATGCCCACGAGAGCCCGACCGGCATGGACGACGACAATCCGCAGGCGGCGCCGTTCCTGACCAAGCTGTCCCACGACGCGGTCGATGCGGGCGCCGACTTCGTCTACGGCCACGGCCAGCATTCGCTGCGCGGTATCGAAATCTACAAGGGCCGCCCGATCTTTTACGGCGTGGGAGCCTATTTCCTGTCCGGCGACATCAAGGTCATGAGCGACAGCGCCACGGACGAGTACGAAGGCGACAACCAACCGGCGCCGCCGAAGCCTTCGGCGCATCGTGAAGTCACCGCCAATCCGGGCGGGGTAAATCCGCCTGTCTGGTACGATGGCATCGTAGCCACGACCGAGTACGATGGTCCCGTGCTGAAGACGATCCATATCTATCCGCTCGACCTGGGCGACACCTTCGACAAGGCGCGGCGCGGCATTCCGCACGTCGCGGACGCGGCCAACGCCGAGCGCATTCTGAAGAAACTGCAGACCATCTCCGCACCGTTCGGGACCCGGATCGAGATCGAGGGTTCCGTCGGCGTCATCCGGGTGAACTAGGGAAATTGCGTTATGACGATCCGTCGCCGAATTGGAACCTGCGCGCTGTTGGCGGCCGCGCTCCTGATGACGGCGGCGACGTCTTCGCTAGCGGAGAACTCCGCCGCCGCGCCCTATGACCAGAGCTTCGTCACGCAGCACACGGGCGTCTTCGGCAACGAGACGCTCAGCTACACCGCGACCGTCGAGTCCACCGTGCTCACCGACGATAGCGGCAAGCCGGCGGCGAATTTCGTAAGCACGTCGTACGAGCTTAACGGCGTGAAGGACCCCGGCAAGCGGCCGGTGATTTTTGCCTATGCCGGCGGACCGAGCGGCGCCTCCACTGCCTACCACAGCTATCTCCTGGGCCCGAAACGCATCGTCGATCCGGAGCCGGGCCGGGCGGGCGCAGGCCGGACGGTCATCGACAATCCCGACTGGCTGCTGGACATCGCCGACATCGTCATGGTCGATCCCGCGGAGACCGGATTCTCCCGCATCCTGCCTGACGGCAAGCGCGACTATTTTTACAACATCAATGGCGACACGGCCTCCATCGAACAGTTTATCGGCCGCTGGCTGAAGAAGCACCACCGCGAGGCCTCGCCGCTCTACGTCATGGGCGGCAGCTACGGCAGCGTGCGCTCGATCCGCATCGCCTGGGATTTGCGTAAAACGGCGCATCCGGTGGCGGGGTTCTTTATAACCGCCAACTGCGCCATGCTGCAGGAAACCACCCCACCGTTTCCCATCGGATTTGCGACGGCGCTTCCGAGCCAGGAAATGACGGCGATCTATCACCACAAGGTCGAACACGGCCCGCTGTCGGACAAGCAACTTCTCGACGACGCCTACGATTTCGCCACCAACGAATACCTGCCGGCGCTGTCGCGAGTCCAGGATCTGACGCCCGCGCAGCGTTCGGCCATGGCGGACAAGCTGTCGGCGCGCACGGGGATCAGCGCCGACGTCTACCTCGCCAACGATCTCGCCATCACCACCAAACAGTACATGGATACGCTGCTGCAAGACCGTGGCCTGGTCATCGCCACGACTAACGACGGGCGCGCGACACGGCCCGCCGGAACGCCTGCGCGGGAAGACCTGGGCGCGCTCGATCTGTTCAGGGCGTACATGCGCGACGACCTCAAGGTGACCTATCCGATGAGTGACTATCGTGGCGAGGCCCCCAACACCGAGAACTGGGGCTATGACGGCCCCAAGGATGCGAAGCGCTGGGACGGCGGCAACGACTGGCCGAAAATGGTGCGCGAAACCCTCGGCGCCGATCCCAAGACGCGGATGCTCAGCTTCAACGGCTATTACGACAACCAATGCCCCTACAGCGAGGCGCGTTATCTGTTCTCGCGCACGAAATTGCCGAAGGACCAGTACGAGGTGCACGAATATCCCGGTCCCCACGGCCTCTATATGGTCCCGTCGACCGCGTCGCACATCACCGACGACATCCGCCGCACGATCAAGGCGCAGGGGTACTGATGTCGTGCGCACAGTGCTACGCTCGCGGAGTCACTCCAGCGTGAGGCTGTCATGTCGATAAATCGTCGCGCGCTTGTCACTGCGGGCGCTTTGGCCGCCGCCGCCGCGCCCATGGTCGCGAAGGCCGCCGTGCCCGGCCCCGATCCGCTGGGCGTGCGGGCGGACTTTCCGATCACGCAACAGGATCTGGTGTTCCTCGACTCGGCCTTCATTACGCCGATTCCGCGCCAGGCGGCTGACGCCGGCGTCGCCTTCTTCCGCGCCAAGGCCGAGCGTCCGCTGATCTATGAAGACGTGATCGCGCTCGGCGACGATGTGCGCTCAAGGTTCGCCGGCCTGGTCAACGCGACCGCGGATGAGATCGGGCTATTGTTCTCCACCGGCGAAGGCGAGAACGTGGTCGCCGACGGGCTTCGCCTGCAGGCGGGCGACAATGTGGTCATTGACGAGCTGCACTACGAAACCGAGTTCGTCCTCTACCGCCAGCTTGAGAAGACCAAGGGCATCCAGCTTCGCGTGGTCAAGCATCGTGACGGCGCGGTGACCGCGGCGGATTACGAACCGTTCGTCGACAAGAAGACCCGCATCGTGTCCGTCGCCTGGGTGTCGCACCAGAACGGCTTTCGTCACGACATGCGCCCGCTGTCGGACCTGGCGCATGCGCACGGGGCGTGGCTGCACGCCGATGCGATCCAGGCGGTGGGCGCCCTGCCGGTGGACGTCCGGGCGGCCGGCGTCGATTCGCTCAGCGCCAATTCCTACAAGTGGATGATGGCGGGGTACGGCGCGGCGCCGTTCTTCGTCCGCCGCGACCTTATCGAACGCCTCGAACTCGACCGCTACGGTTACAAGCATTCGATCGGCGAGCGTCCCGACGGCAGTTTCATCATCGATCCGACCGCGCGCCGCTTCGACTATTCCAGCCGCGCCTTCGGCGAAGCCCAGGCGCTCAGCGCCAGTATCGCCTACCTGCAAAAGGTCGGCGTCGATCGTATCGAGGCGCACGGCGTCGGCCTGGCGCTGAAGCTGCAGAACGGTCTGGTCGCCCAGGGTCATCGCCTGTTCACCCCGCACGGCAACCGCTCCCAGATCGTCACTCTCTACGGCACGCGCCCGGTTCCCGAGATGAAGGCCGCCTTCGCGCGCGAGAAGGTCCAGGTCACCGTGCGCGACGGCAAGATCCGCATCGCCTGCGCCATGTTCAACACCGCCGACGACATAGACCGCTGCCTCGCGGTGACCCGCAAGCTGATCTGACCTTAGAGATCGCGCGCCGTGCGCGTCGCCAGCCAACTCGACAACAGCGCCAACGCGATCGCGCACACGATCAGGGGCGCGCTCATGATCGTCACATACCCCGGACGCGTCCACGCCGCCGCCACCAACAGTCCGCCGATGTAGGGACCTGCCGTCGCGCCGACGCGCCCGATGCCCAGAGCCAAGCCGGTGCCGCTGGTGCGCACCGCCGCCGGGAACACGCCGGGCACGGCGGCGTAGAGGCTGGCCATGGCGCCGTAGAGCAGGAAGCCGATCAGGAAGGCCAGCGGCAGCAGGATGTTCAGGTCCCGCGGCGCCAGGGCGAAGGCCACGGCCATGATGAAGGCGCCCGCCATGAACAGCGGCCCTATCCGTCGCGCTGGCCACTTGGCGGCCAAGGCCGAGAACACCAGGTCGCCGAGTACGCCGCCGAGGTTGATCAGCATGGCCCCCGACACGGCCGCCCTGGCCGCAAGGCCGAAGTCGGCCAGCAACTTCGGCGTCCAACTGGTCAGGAAGTAGAAGGTGAACATCAGCGCGAAATAGCTCACGCAGATCAGGCTCGCGGGCCACGCCAGACCCGTCCACGGATGCTGCGCCGACTGGCCGGGTTGCGGCGCCATCGGATCGGGCAGGCGCGTGAGCGTCGCGAGCCCCATGCGCGCGAGCTGCCGGTTCAACGCCTCCAGCGCGCCCTTCGGCTTGCGCGCGATCAGAAAGCCGAACGACTCCGGCAAGAGGACAAGCGCCAGGACGAGGAGCACGACGGACAAGATCGCACCGCAGAGGAAAGCTGCGCGCCAGTCGAGCCCGGGCGCCAGCAGGAAGGCGAGCGCACCCAACGCGCCGCCCGCCGGAAACCCGGTGGCCTGCAACGAGACCGCGAGATCGCGGCGCCGGTCGTTGGACTGTTCGGCGGTGACCGTGTTGATCGCCGCCATGGTGGCGCAGATGCCGACGCCGGTGGCCACGCGCGAGGCGACCAGGACGCCGAGGCCCGGCGCGAAGGCCGAGACCAGCATTCCCGCCGTCACCAGCAGCAGGAACAGCGGAATGGTTCTGCGTCGTCCGAAAAGGTCCGACAACGGCGACAGCGCCACCGCCCCGATCATCATCCCGAACGGCGCCGCGCTGAACAGCAGGCCCAGGTCGGTCGGTTTCAACCCCCACGCCTTGGCGATGCCCGGGCCGGTGAAGGAGGCGATCATGACGTCGAAGCCGTCGACCATATTGATCGCGATGCACAGCGCGACCGCCGCCACCTGCACCGGCGCCATGGGACGGGTGCGGATCGCCTGGATCGGATCGGTCGGGTCGGCGAAGGTCATGGCCGCGACGGTCTCACGGGCGCTGGGAAAGAACCAGGATATCCGGCGCCGGGCCGCGCGTGGGCGCGATGGTTCGGGCGCCCCGTGGCGCAATCCGCAACGCTCAGAGCGCCGAGGTCCCCACCGAGCCGCTGAAGTCGTCGAGCGCGCCGGCCAGCCGCGTCAGCAAGCCGCGTTCTTCCTCGTTCAGGTCGGGGCGCCAGATGTCGAACATCAGGATCACGCGCAACTCGTCGCTGTCGTTGTGGGCCTCGTGCTCGACGGTATCGTCGAACACCCAGGCCTCGCCCGGCTTCCAGGTCCGCACGTCGGACCCGACCCGAAAGCGGCAGCCCTCGGGCACGATTAGCGGCGCATGCACCACCAGCCGCGTGTTGTGCACCCCGTTGTGCGCGGGAATGTGCGTGCGCGGCGCCAGCAGCGAGAACATGGCGTTGGGTCCGCGCCCGGGCAGGCGCGGCTGCGGCGCGGCCGCCAGCAGGTCCATGGTGAGCGGACAGCGCGTGGCGTTGGCCTCGATCCGCTCGCCGTGCTGCAGCAGGTGGAAGGCGTTCCAACGGGTCGAGTTGTTCAGCTCGCGAAACTGGTTGGCCGGCGCGCGCTCATCGAACTGGAGGTAAGGCGAGAAACCGCGATCGTCTTCGAACACCTGCTGGAACTCGGCGCGGATCGCGTCGGTGGCCGTCTCGACGGCGTCAAGGAACGGGAAGAGGTCGCGCTCGAAGAAATAAGCGAGGGTGAGGCGTGGATAGAAAAAGTTGGTCGGCTCAGGCGCGTAGCGGCGCTGGCGGCCCAGCAGAATGTCGACGGCTTCGCGAAATCGCGGTTGATCGGTCAGGTCCGTCGCGGACAAGCGCTCGTCCAGAAAGGCGGACAGGCGGCGATTGTTGTCGTCCACCACGACCTGGCTTTCCAGCACCGCCGCGCGCAGGTCCGCGGAGAGATGTTCCAGGGGCGGCGCGACCTTGGTCACCGCGGTGTGCATCTGCAGCGCCTCGGAGGTGCGGCCCTCGCGTTCGAGAATGCGCACACGCATGATCAGCGCGATCAGATGCAGCGGGTCGACCGCCAGCGCGCGATCTACCGCGACGGATTCGCTTGAGAGATCTCCGCAGGTCCTGCAGGCCTGGGCCAGATTGACCCAGGCCATCACCGCATCGGGGTTGGCTTCGGCCGCGCGTTGCAGCAGCGCGCGCGCCTGGGCGGGCTCGCCGTTCCGCAGGGCGTTCATGCCGAGCCGGGTCAACTCTTCGGGGCTCATGGGTGCGACCCTAGCGCCGGGCCTTTCACCATAGCAAGCGCGCTAACCGGCCGACCAGGCGGCCTTGCGGGCGCGCGCGGACGCGAACCAATAGCCGACGCCGATCACGCTCCAGCCAGCGACCAGCGCATAGGGCTGCCAGTCCGTCTCCGCGCCGAGCACCAGAAGCACCAGCGCCAGCACGCAGCCGAGACCGGAGAGGCCGAGCAAGGTGCGCACGCCGAGCTTAAAACGCGCCGCCGCGCGAACCTCCGGATGGCGCAGGGCGATGCTGATCGCACAGCAGCAGGAAGACAGGTACTTGAGAATGGTCGGAATGTTGGACGCCAGCGACAGGAACAGCAGCGTCCTGGGCAGAACCAGGCCCAGGCAGGCCCCCGCGAAGGCGACGACGATCGCCGCCCGCGGCGCGCCGCGTTGGTGTGAGATGCGTCCCAGGATGGTTGGAAACACGCCGGCGCGACCCATGGCGAACAGCGAACGGGCGAACAGCATGAAGGACGCGTTCAGCGCCTTCAGCAAGGACACCGCGGCGGCGACGAGGATCAACGGCGCGGCCAAGCCGCCGACCGCATGACGCGCGGCCTCGATCAGCGGCGCCTGGGACTTCGATACCGCCAGGGGACCGATGAGACCGATCGTGACCAGGGTGACTGCGAAATAGACCACCGAGATCAGGAGCAGGGACCCCGCGATGGCGAGCGGAACGTTCCGCTCCGCGTCCTTCACCTCCTCGCCGATTTCGGTGGCCGCCTCGATTCCCATGAACAGGTTGACCATCAAGGGCGCGGCCAGAAGGATCGGCCACAGACCATGCGGCGCCAGGGGGAAGACGTTTCTCGCCTGCAGGTGCGGCGCGCCGGTGACGACGTAGACGGCGAAAACGCTCAACAGCACGGCCATCAGCACGGTCTGTGTCCGCGCCGCCATGCCCACGCCGAAGTAGTTGAGAAGGAAGACTGCGAGATACAACGCCAGCATGGCCGGCACGGCGGGCAGCGGGTAGAGCATACCGACATAGTTCACCAGCACGACCGCGATGGTGGTCAACTGACCGATCTGGCCGACAATGCGCAGCCAGGTCAGTATGAAACCCGCGAAGGGCGCGATGAACTCGTAGGGCCATTCGAACGAGGCGCCCGACCGCGGGACCGCCGAGGCCAGGAACGCATAGACGACCGCGAACACCGCCATGGGCAGCGCGGACACGCCGACGGTGATCAGAATGCCCGATCCGCCGATCCCGGCGGCGGGACTGAGCACCGAGAATATCGAAGTGCCGATCGCCGAACCCGCGGCGAGCATGGTGGCGTCCAGCAGGGTGACCGACCGCGACAGCCTGGGCGTCCCGGCAGCCTGCGTTCCGTTCGTGTCCGCCATACGGCCCGTTCACCAGGGTCCTCGCCCGCGGACCGGTCGCCACTATATCGTCACGGCCCGGACGATGCGTGCACGATTGTCGGCGCCCCTGTTGCGCGTCCTCGAACGGGGGCCTGTTGCGTTCCCGGCAACGACGCGCGCTTGAAATTGCTGCACCGCCTGAACAAGAGCCGGTCTAAGCTTCGCCTGTGACCCTTTCAGCCCGACCCGCCAGTGCGTCCGCGCTCCGCGCCCGCTTCCCCTATCTGGAGGAGGTCGCCTACCTCAACACCGCGAGCGCGAGCCCATCGGCCATCGACGTCGCTGGCGCGGCGGAGGCCTTCCATCGCGCCATCAAGGTGAAGGGGATCGACGCCCGGCCCGAATGGCTGGCGAAAATCGAAACGGTTCGCGCGCGTCTCGGCGCCTACCTGGGCGCGCCCGCTGAGCGGGTCGGCTTTCACGGCAGTTGCACCGAGGCAATGAATCTTGTCGCCCATTCGATCGCCGGCAAAGCGCCTTTTCTGGTCGTGGTCGACCGCGAGGATCATCCGGCGATCTGGAATCCCTGGCTCGGGGCCGAATCGACAAACGTAAGCGTGCATTTCGCCGAGAGTCGGGGCGGCGAGCCGCGCGAGGCGTCGCTATTGAGCGCCGCCGTTGCGATCGGCGCCCAGGCCATGGCGCTGTCGGAGGTGGACTCGTGGACCGGCGCGAGGATCGACTTCCCCAAGATCTCCGCGCAGTGTCGCGAGCGCAACGTCCTGCTGATCGTCGACGGCACCCAGGCGGCCGGCGCCGTCCCCGTCGACGCCACCCTGGCGGACGCCTATATGGGCTCGGTTTTTAAATGGCTGTTGGCGGGATTCGGCCTCGGTTACCTGGTCCTGTCGCCGGCGCTCTCGGCGCGTCTGACGCCTGCGTTTCGCGGTTACAAGAACGAACCGCCGAGCCGTGACCTGCGCTATGGCCACATCAATCTCGGTGGGCTTTACGAGCTGGACGCGGCCCTCGCGTTGCTCGAGGCCGGCCGCGATCTCGGCCTGGCGAACCAAGCGCAGTCATTGGCGTCCAGGCTTCGGCGCGCCCTTATCGACGACGGCTATTCGATCGCGACTCCGGAGTTTCACGCCGGCATCGTCACGGTCGATTGTGGCGGCAGCGAGCGGGTCATGGCTGAACTTGCGACGCAAGACGTTTCCGTCGCTGCGCTCCCACGTGGAATCCGAATATCCGCCCATCTCTACAACACCGAAGGCGACGTCGATCGCTGCGTGCGCGCATTCGCTCGTGTCGACCTTGGATCGGACCGTCGGACAAGTCCGACCTTACGTTCCGCACAGACCTGAAGCCGTCAGGCCGCGGCCCTGCAGTCGCTCAGCTCTTCCAGTTCGATGCCGATCTGTTCGACAAAGCGCCGCACCACATTCGACAACCGCCGCTTCTTCAGCACCAGGACGTCGACCGTCGCCTCGTTCAGCCGCGTCGCCCGCACTGGAATCGACACGATGCAACCGAGATTCACTTCCCGCTCGACCGCTCGCTTGCTCAGCAAGGCCACGCCGTGCCCGCCCCGGATAAAACTGCGCACGGCTTCGATGGAGTTGGAGATCAGGGTCGGTTGAACCGACAATCCGGCTTCGATCAGGGCGTAGTTGATCAGGGCCAGACCCCGGTCGCTCTCAAGCATGCCAAACGGATAGCGCTCGAGGTCGTGAAGCGCGACAAATTCCCGCGTCGCCAGTTCATGGTTGGCTCCGACCGCCAGTTGGACCGGGTCGGCGATGCGGTGGACGATGTCGATGTCGGCGCAGGGCGGCTGGCAGAATGAGACGCCCACGTCGTAGTCGCCGGCGGCGATGCTTGTAGCGATTTGGTCGGGCGCCAGAACCGTGACCTTGAACGACACCTTGGGGAAGCGCTTGGTGAAGGTGCGCACCGCGTGAATGGCTCCCTCGCAGACCATGCCCTCGATCACCGCGATGCGGATCTGGGCGCGGCGCTCGCCTTTCAGGTCGTTCAGGTCCGACCTGAGGCTGTCGTAGTCCAGCACGACGCTGCGCGCATAGTCGGCCACGAGCCGTCCCGCGTGCGTGGGAGTCATGCCGGTCGCCTCGCGGTCGAATAACGGCGTTCCGATCTCGTGTTCCAGCAGGGCGATCTGCCGGCTGACCGAGGAGGGCGAGGTGTTCAGCCGCTCGCTGGCGCGCCGGATCGATCCGGCGCAGACGACCTCATAGAACGCGCGCATGGCCCCGGGAAACGACATCTTCTCCTCCCACAATCCCGGCGCCTGTTCGAATTGCTGTAACGCCGGATCGAACTGAAACACGGAATCCGGCACACGAAAAGCGGCGTAAGTCGCCCGGCCGCGTTGCAGGAACTGCAACGGGGAACCCCCGTCATCGCCCTATGCGACGACGCTCGCCTGTGATCCGTTTCCGGCTCCAGAGTTGGGGAAAGTCATGATCGAAGCCGTCCGCCGCGTGTCTCCGGCCCTGTTTGTCCTGGCCGCAGCCCTCGCGCTCGGCGGCCCCGGCCGGACGCAGACGCCGGCGGGCCAGACGGCGCCGCCGCCCGCCTATGACCCCGTGCTTCTCAACAAGCTCGACTTCCGCAATATCGGACCGTTCCACGGCGGGCGTGCGACCACCGGCGTCGGCGTGCCGGGCGCAAACCATGTCTACTACATGGGCGCCACGGGAGGCGGGGTCTGGAAGACGACCGACGGCGGTCAGACCTGGAACAACGTCAGCGACGGATTCTTTAACACCGGCTCGATCGGCGACATCGCGGTCTACGCCGGCGATCCGAACATCGTCTATGTCGGCACGGGCGAGGCGCCGGTGCGCGGGCAGATGTCCTCGTACGGAGACGGCGTCTACAAGTCGACCGACGCCGGCAAGACCTGGAAGCACATCGGTCTCGACAAGACGATGCAGATCTCGCGCGTTGTGGTGAACCCGACCAATTCGAACGTCGTCTACGTCGCCGCTCAGGGCAATCGCTGGGCGCCGTCACAAGATCGCGGCGTCTACAAATCCACGGACGGCGGCGCGACCTGGAAGAAGATACTCTTCTCGTCGGAAACGGCGGGCGCCAGCGAGCTGCAGATGGATCCTTATGATCCCAACGTGCTCTACGCCGCCTTTTGGGACATGCAACGCACGCCCTGGGCGTTGCGCTCGGGCGGCCCGGGTTCCGGCATCTGGAAATCGACCGACGGCGGCGAGCATTGGATGCAGCTGAAGGCTGGTTTGCCCAAGCTCATGGGCAAGATCCGTCTGTCCGTGTCGGCGGCCAACAGTAACCGCATCTATGCCGCCATCGAGAACGAGAAGTCGGGCTTGTTCCGCTCAGACGACGGCGGCCAGACCTGGATCCAGACGAACGCCGGCGGCGGCTTCGCCACGCGCCCCTGGTATTACCTCGGCGTCGCCGCCGATCCGAAAAGCGCCGACGTCGTTTATGTGTCGAGCTCGTCGCTGTTGAAGAGCGTCAACGGCGGGAAGACCTTCGTCGCGGTCAAGACGCGTCATGGCGATACCCATACCCTGTGGATCAATCCGAACGATCCGCAGAATATGATCGATACCGACGACGGCGGCGCCGAGATCAGCTTCGACGGCGGCAAGGGCTGGACCGACATCGACAATCAGCCGACCGCTCAGTTCTACACCGTCCGCGCCGACGATCTCTTCCCGTACAATCTCTATAGCGGTCAGCAGGACACGTCGGCGATGAAGGTCGCGAACCGCGTCTTTGGAGGCGGGGAAGAGGGGCCGCCGCCGAACTGGAAGGAGATCGCGTCGAACGAAGCCGCGCGACCGTCCTTCGATCCGAAGAACCCACGTCACATCTTCACCAGCAACTACCAGGGCGCGCTGGTGCGCACCGACATGGACACGGGCGTCTCGCACGACGTCAGCCCCTGGCCGGGGCAGAAGCTGGGCTTCGACGCCCAGCAGATGACCTACCGGTTTCAGTGGAGTCCGCCGACCATCACCTCGCCCTTCGACGTAAACACGATCTACATGGGCGGCAATGTGTTGTTCCGCACCCGGGACCAGGGCCTGACCTGGGACGTGATCTCACCCGACCTGACGCGCAACGAGGCGGACAAGCACGGACGTAGCGGCCTGTGGTGGCACGACGGTTCGGGCGGCGAAATCTACAACACCATCTACGCCGTCGCCGAATCGCCGCTGGAACGCGGCCTGATCTGGGTCGGGACCGACGACGGCCTGGTGCAGTTGACGCGCGACGGCGGCAAGAGCTGGTCGAACGTCACGCCAGGGAATTGGAAGCCCGGTTGGGTCTATACCTTGGAGCCGAGCGCCTACGACAAGGGGACCGTCTATGCGGCCGTCTCGCGTCATCGCGACGGCGATATGACGCCCCACTTCTATCGCACCACGGATTTCGGCCGCAGCTGGACCGATCTCGCCGCGACGCTACCGCAGGATACGCCCGCGCGGGTGCTGCGCGAGGATCCCGTGCGCAAGGGTCTGCTCTACGCGGCGACTGAATATCGGATGTGGATCTCGTTCGACGACGGCGCCCACTGGCAGGCGTTTCAGCAGAACCTGCCGCACGTCCCCGTCTCCGACATCCTGGTCCACGGCGACGACCTGCTGGTTTCGACCGAGGGCCGCGGGTTCTGGATTCTCGATGACCTGACGACATTGCGCCAATTGTCGCCGGACGATCTCAAGGCGCCGATGACGCTGTTCAAGCCGCGCGACACCTATCGCATCGCAGGCGGCGGCGGACCGCCGCCGCCCAAGGGCTTCCGTTCGCCGACCAATCCGCCGAACGGGGTGATCATCCGCTATGAGCTCGCCGAAAAGGCGCCGGCGACCGACGCGTTCAAGCTCGACATCTTGGACAGCACGGGCGCGGTGGTTCACAGCTATTCGGCCCTGCCGCCGCCGCCCAGCGCCGAGGCGCCGGAAGACGCGTCCAAGGCGGATAAGCCGGTGAACTGCAATGCACCGGCGAACACTGCCGATGCGACCCCCGCCAACGCCAATCCTGCGGGCTCGGCTGCGGACTCCGCCAAGGGCGACAAACAGGAGGGCGCCCCGGGGGGCGCCTGCGCCAGTCACGAGCCGCCGGCCGCGAAGCTGATCGGCGTCAAGGGCTTCAACCAGTTCGTCTGGAACTTCCGCGCGGATCCGGTGAAGGGTGACAAGGGCGACGGACCTCTGATGCCGCAGGGTCATTACACCGTGCGCCTGACGCTCAACGGAACGGTCGTGTCGCAGCCGTTCGACGTCGTTGCCGATCCGCGTACGCCCAGCACCGTGGCCGACGCCCAGGAGCGTTACGCCCTGACCCGCCACATTATGGAAGTCACTACCTCGACCAACGCCGTCTTCAACGAACTGCGAGACGTCCTGAAGCAGGCGAAAGACCTGCAGAAGGCCGCGAAGGCGAAGTCGTCCGCGCAAGGACAGGCGGCGCTCGCCACCTTTATCGCCGACATGGAGACCTATGAGCACCGCTTCGACCCGCCGTCGCCCAAGGGTCCGGGCGGCCAGATGATCCTCGACACCGGTTCGGGTCCGGTCGGTGAATTCGGTCCGGTGGAAAACGCCATCGACACCGGCGTCGGACCCATCACCCAGGGCGACAAACTGCGCGCCAAGGAGGTGGAGGCCAAGTGCGACAAACTCCGCACCGAAGCGGACACGGCGATGAACAAAGCGATCGCCAGGGTCGACGCCGATCTCGCAGCCGCCAACCTGACGCCGGCCATCGTGCGTCATCCCGGCGTCGAAGCGCCGCCGACGCCCAAGGAAAATCCGGAAGGCGCGACGGAAGATACGGATGCGGATTACTGATCGCCAGGGCGGCGTTGCGCGATCCGCAACGTGGCTTCCAGACTTAGGCGCACTTCGCGCACCGGACTTCTGACACGATCCGGTCGGGACGCGCGGTCGCGCAAGATTGATGGACGAGGCGGAGATTGATGAGCAGTCACGGATTTTCACCCAGTCGCCGTCTCGTTCTGGCCGGCTCCGCGGCCTTGATGACCGCGTCTGGCGCGGCCTGGGCGCAGCCGCCGGAGGCGCCGGCGACCTCGATCAAGCACGGCGTTTCGCTCGTGCGCGGACATCGCACCCCCTATCGCGTGGAGACCGGCGAGACGGTCCTTCGCACCGCTGACGGCGCGGCCGGCGTCACCATGTTCTCGGTCAGCTACATCGACGAACACGCACCGCCGGCGACGCGCCCGGTGACCTTCATCTACAACGGCGGCCCCGGAGGGGCGACCTGGCCGCTGCGCGAGGCCGTGTCGCCCAAGATGATCGTCGCGGCCAAAACAGCGCCCGGCTACGCCTTCGCGAACAATCCCGACAGCCTGATGGACGTGTCGGACCTGGTGTTCATCGACGCGCCGGGCACGGGCTATAGCCGTCTCCTGACCGAAGCGGGCAAAACCGAGTTTCTCGGCGTGGAGGAGGACGGACGGGCGTTCTCGACCTGCATCGAACGCTGGCTCGACGCGCACGGGCGGCGCCGTTCGCCGAAATTCATCCTGGGCGAAAGCTACGGCGGCATTCGCACCGGCCAGATCATGAAGGTCCTCGGTGCACGCGCGCAGCCGATCCACTTCACCGGCGTCATCCTGATCTCGCCCGCGGTCGATCCGCTGGAGCACGGCCGCACCGGATTGTCGGACGCGGCCGCGACCTTGCCGACCCAGGCGGCGGTGGCGCACCTGTATGGGCGCGGAGCCTACGTCCGGAAGGCGCTGGAACAGGTCGCGGCCCAGGCGCGTGTCTTCGCCAACGGTCCCTATCAGGCGGCGCTGGATCGCATCGGCCAGCTTACGCCGGATGAGCGCGGCAGGCTCGCCGAGCAGGTCTCGGCCTATATCGGCTTCCCAAAAGACGCGGTGCTGGCCGCGAACCTCGCGGTGCCGGAACACCAGTTTCGCGACGAGTTGCTCGCCGACCAGGGCCAGGTGCTGGGCGAGGACGGGCGCGTGCACCATGCCCCGTTCAAGCCGGGCGAAAGCGATCTGATCGATGTCGCCAAGGGTTACGACCTGCAGGCGGCGATCGAAGGCTTGCTGACGGACGAGCTCGGCTATCGCCCGTTCGGCCGTTACAGCCGTGACCCGACTGAAATCGGCAGGCATTGGAATTCAAAGGTTACGTCCGAGCCCTACAAGCTGCAGGACATTCTCAAGGCGGAAACTCGCGCGCGTCCGCACTTCCGGATCTTTCTGGCCGGCGGCTACTACGACCTGATCGTGCCGTACTCGCTGCCGCTGAACAGTCTCGAATCTGTCGGCCTGCCGCCGCGCCGCTTCATCCATCGCCTCTACCCTACCGGCCACCCGGTGTTGAACGACGCAGCCGCGCGTCCGCACGCCACCGATGAGATTCGCACCTTTTACCGCGCGGCCTGAGCCGTCCTTCCGACACGAGAGCGTCTGACATGAGAAAGACCCTTCTTGCCATCGCGATCGCCGGCCTGAGCGTCGTCGCGGTCTCGGCGCAAGCCGAACCGCCGATCATATCCCAGCAGTCCATCACCCTCGGCGGCGAGGCGCTCGGTTACACCACCGAGGCCGGTTACATCCCCGCCGCCAACGCCGTGTCGAAGGAGGCGCACGCCAACTATTTCTATACCGCCTATATCGCCAGAGGGGGCGACGCGAACCGGCCCGTCGCCTTCCTGTGGAACGGCGGCCCAGGCGCGCCGTCGAGCTGGGTGCAGTTCAAGGGGTTTGGTCCGCGCGTCATCGACGGCGATCATCTCGCCGACAATCCCGATACTCTGTTGCCGGCGGCGGACCTGGTCTTCATCGATCCGATCGGCACCGGCTTCAGCCGCCCGCTCAAAACCGAGTACGGCAAAGAATATTACAACACCCTCGGCGACGCTGCGGCCGCAACAGATATGATCCGTACCTGGCTTCGCGAACATCACGCCGCAGGCCGTCCCGTCTTCCTCGTCGGCGAAAGCTTCGGCGGCTATCGCGCCGGCGGCGTGGCCGAGCGGCTGGAGAGCGGCGGCCAGCATCTGACCGGCGTCGTGCTGGTTTCCGGCGGCGTGGCTTCTGGCCCGCTGATTCCGCCGGTGGTGCGCGCCGCACTCGCCACGCCGCAGAAGACCGCCTCGGCCCTGGTGCTGGGCAAGCTTGCCGCCGATCTCGGCACGGATCGCGCCACGGTGGTTCGCGCGGCGACGCGGTGGTCGCTCGAGACCTATCTCCCCGCGCTCGTGCACGCCGACAAGCTGTCCGACGCCGAACGCACCGCGATCGTAAACGATCTCAGCCGCTATACGGGCTACCCCGCAGACCGCATCGATCGCAAGACGCTGATGATCAACGGTCAGGACTACCTGAAGGTCATGTCGCCGGACCCGAAGACGCCGCTGTCGGTCTATGACATGCGCACGACCGCCTCGTCAGATCTGGACGGCGCCTTGATCCACAGGTTCTACGCCGACATCGGCCTGCGCGATCAGCCCGCCTATTGGGACATCGGGACGACCATGGACCCGGGCCAGGCGCGCGAAGGCGGTTGGGTCTGGAACTACCGCTGGCCGGAGAGTGAGAAGTGGGGCAGCGACTACGCCGAGCCCTGGCTCCCCTACGCGATGAAGGTCAATCCACACCTGAAGGTGATGGTCGCCGCCGGCCAGTACGACGCCGCCAACAGCTGCGCAGAGAACGACGTCCTTCTTTCCATGCTCGATACCGAGCTGGCGCGGAACTATTCGATGTACTGTTACCTCGGCGGCCACATGATCTATCGCTCGCCCGACGCGCGGCATGTGCTGAACACCGACATCCGCGACTTCATCCGCCATTCGGCGGCGCAACGATGAAACGCACCGTATCGCGGCGTGCGAGCTTGGCCCTGTTCGGAGCGGGGCTGGCCGCGGCCTGGACGGGGCGCGCGCTGGCGGCTGGAACCAAACAGCCCGGTGATTTCCCCGACGCGCCGAAGGTGATCTGGGACTATCACACGCAGATTCCGGCGGTGCGCCCCGCCACCACGGTCAAGGCGGGCTTCACCTTCGCCGCCGCCGGCGATCTCATCTACAGCCTGCCGATGCTGCCGCGCGGCGATGCGGGGATCGAGGCGCTGTCCAAGGTGATCCACGCCGCCGACGCTTCGCTGGCGAACCAGGAAGGCTCGATCCTCGATCTGCAGAGCTTCGACGGCTACATGGAGGCCGAGAACGGCGGCGGCTATCCTGTGGGCAGTCCTGCGCTGGCCCGGGACATCGCGGGCCTCGGCTTCACCTTCGCCAACAAGGCCAATAACCACGCCATGGATTTCGGCCGCGCGGGCCTCCTGGAGACGCGGCGTCATCTGCAGGAAGCGGGCCTGTTGACGCCGGGCGTCGGCGACAATCGTGCGCTGGCGCGCGCGGCGCAGATCAAGGATACGCCGCACGGCCGCGTGGCGGTGATCGGCGCGGCGTCCACCTTTCCGCTGTCGGCTCCCGCGGGCGCCGCAGGCGGCGTGGCCAAGGGCCGTCCCGGCATCGACGTGGTACGCACCCGGCGCATCACCCTGGTCACAGCGTCCGAGATGGCGAGCCTGCGCGCCATGGCTCGCGAACACGGCCAGACGCGTCCCGACAGCACCGAACTGTCCTTCGGCGGCGAGGCGTTCCGCACCGCCGCCAAGCCCGGCTACACCTACGATATCGATCCGGTGGACCGTTTCGAAATCCTGCGCGCGGTGCGCGGCGCCAAGAACGTCGCCGATGCGGCGGTCTTCACCATCCACGCGCACGAGAATGCGGGCATGGGCAGCGACCGTGTCCCGGCCGATTTCCAGCAGGCGCTCTATCACGACGTGGTCGACGCCGGCGGCGACGTCGTCGCGGTGCACGGTCCGCACTTGACGCGCGGGGTCGAGATCTACAAGGGACGGCCGATCTTCTACGGCCTCGGCGGCTTCGCCTACCAGATGCTCGGCAGCGCGCCGATGACGCCCGAGGATTACGAGAACCTCGAGGTCGATCCACGCTTCGTCACCAATGGCGATGCGGACGCGGGCGGATCACCCTCGGCCTGGTACGGCGGCCTGTTGGCGGTGACCGAGTTCGGCGACGGCGGCGCGGTGCGGGAGGTCCGGCTGCATCCGATCGACCTGCGCGAAAGCGATCCGCAGAAGAGCCGCGGCCTGCCGCAACCGGCCACCGGCGAGCGCGCGCGCCAAATCATCGCCCAGGTCCAGGCGGACTCCGCGCCTTACCGAACGAAGATCGGGTTCGAGAACGACCTCGGCGTCATCCGCGGGCCGTTCTGATCACGCCTTGCCGGCGAGGACCGCGATCACCCGCTCGACCTCGGCCATCTCGTTGTGCACCGACGGCGCGATACGCACCTTATCGGCAGTGACCGTCAGATAAATCTTCGCCGCTTTCAGCCGTGCTTCCGCATCGCGGCTCAGCCCCGGCTTGTAGAACACCACCGCCGGCCCCTGAGCGTCGCGGGGTGTAAGCGGTGTGAAGCCGTGACGCGGCAACTCTTCCTGCAATCGATCCAGCATCGGGCGCCGCCAGGCGTCCAGGCGATCGACGCCGATGTCGCAGATGTACCGCAACGAACCCACGGTGGCGGCAAGCGGGCCCCAGCTCGCGGTGCTGACTTCGAACACGCCGGCGGTGTCGGCGCGCAGACTCCAGTCGCCGGCGGCGGGCCCGGCCGGTTCGCCCGGCAGGGCGTGACCCTGATAGTGGTCGACTCCGCGCCAGCCCAGTTGCGTGCGCTTGAGCTCGGCCAGGCGATCGGGCCGCACGTACAGGAACGCCGCGCCGAACTCGCCCATCAGCCATTTGTAGTGACCCGCGCAGCAGAAATCGACGCCGCTCGCCTTCACGTCGAAGGGTATGGCGCCCACCGCCTGGATGACGTCGGCATAGACGAACGCGCCCTTGGCGTGGGCGATGGCGCAGACGCGTTCGAGGTCGTGCTTGTAACCGGTCGGGCTCGACACCAGCGAGATCGCAACGAGCCGCGTGTCGGGCGTGATCGCGCGGTCGAGCTCGGCGTAATCGATGCGGTTGTTGCGCGGCGCCAGGACCGTCAACGGCATGCCGGCCCTGGCCAATTCGCCGTAACGGACCAGCGACGCGTCGTAGTGCAGCGCATCGGTCACCACGCCCGCGCGGGGTCCCAGGCCCAGCGCCGCCCCGACCAGGTTCTCGCCTTCCAGGGTGCTCGGAACGACCGCAATCGCTTCCGGCGCCGCGTTGATCATGGCTGCGTAGAGTTGCACAGCCTCGTTGCGCGCGTTCTCACCGGGCCAGACTCGACCGGGCTCGCGCATCCGCGCCTCGACGTAGGCGCGTCCGGCATCAGCTGTACGATGTCCGATCATGTGAGTGAAAGCCGCGTTCATGTGAACGCCGTCGAAGGCGAAGCTGGCCCTATCGGGCAAGGCGGTGAAAGGCCCGGCCGGATCGGTTGCCCAGGCGGACGAAGCGCTCGCCAACGCCGCCGAAACGCCGCCCGCCGCTTGGAAGAAGCTTCTGCGATGGAGGTGCATCTGAACTCCGCCGTTCCCTTCTGTCCGGAGCAGTGTGCACCTGTTCTGAGACGGCTGGCGAGGCTCAAGCACTGGCTGGAAAGGCCGGCCCGTTCGCGCCCCAACGGCGCCCCGAGCCGCACGCCGCGTGAGGGGGTTCAAATACCGCCTGCAACATCAGCCGGTTAGGAAACCATCCACCACCACCACCCGCCATTGTCAGTGTAGGTGTGGATGTTGAGGACGATGTCGCCGGCCTGAAGGAACTTTACGAAGAGGGCGAAGCGGATGGTGGAGTTCACCCTTGCAGCTAGGCGTTCGCCGGGTGAGCTCTTTGTCGGAACCGGTGGAGTTGGGGAAGTCCGCGCGCCAGTATCTTGGCTCCGAAGTTCCAGGCGCGCCAGGCGGCGACGCCGCCCACGATGGCGGCGGCGAAGGCTGCGATCACCGGCAGGTGGAGGGCGCCGTTGACGATCTGCAGGAAGCGGAAGTGCAGCAGGTAGATGAAGAGGGAGGCGCCCGCGGTGGCGTAGATCGGCGCCTGCAGGACCCTTGGTAGGCGCAGTCTCGGCGCCAGGACGAGGGCGGCGGCGGTGGCCGCGATGGCGGCGGAGTCGATCCAGCCGTAGCTCGGGCCGCTGAGGGCGGCGTAGGCCAGGGTCACGGCCAGGGCGATCTGACGCTTGCGGCCGTCGAGGAGTCCGGCGAGCGCGGCGAGCGCGAAGGTCGCCAGGTGCGCCGTCGGCGAATGGCCGAAGACGGACAGGCCCGCCACCGGCGCGCGCCAGAAGTCCGGCAGGTAGAAGGCGGGGAGGATGAACCGGCTCAGCGCGCCGAGGATCGCTGCGGTCACGATGGCGGCGAGCGCCGGTCTGCGCACCCGCAAAAGTCGGAATCCGAGCACGAGACCGCCGATGATCAGCAGCATGTGGACGACACAATGGACGTACCACAGCAGGTAGTCGGGGCCTGGGGGTTGCTGCGTATAGTCGAGGAGGTCGACGTTCATCAGCAGGTTCGAGAGGTCGACGCCGTGGTGCGTCACGGCCTTGAGCGCAATGATCGGAAAGGTCAGGACCGCCAGGGGCACGGCGACGCCGCGCAACAGCCGCGCGATCGGCTCGAGACTCTTCAAACGGTCGCATTCGCGCAGCTGCAGGCCGCCGAACAGGAAGCCCGACACCCAGAACAGCGCGCTGGTCGCGGCGCCGCCGGAATAGACCAGTTGGAAATGGCTCGCGACCACGAGGACGATGGCGAGCGCGCGCAAGACCATGGCGCTTTCGAGGGAGGCGAAGAGGCCGCGCTTGACGCCGCGCGTCGCGCCGGCGGCGAGTTGTTCGATCGCCAGGGTGGTCCAGCCCTCGGGCACGCGGCCGAGCACCTGCTCCAGGCCGAGATAGGCGTTGACATAGGAGAGGCTGTCGCCGCCGAGGCCGGCGAAGCTGCTCGCGCGCGTCACCGGGCGCCCCGGGAAAACGTCGCTCCATTTCGCGACGAGCACGGCTTCGGCGCCGGCGAGCGTCGCATCCGCGGTCGCGGGCGAAACGGCGGCGGCCTGTTCGGCGGCGATCAGCGCCTGCCGGTCGATCTTGCCGTTCGGCAGCAGCGGCATGGCCGTCGTTGCGACGATCCGCTCCGGAACCATGTAGGCGGGAAGCCGCATCTCCAGATGGCGGCGGAGCGCGTCGGTGTCGATGACACGCCCTTCGGCCGGCTGCACGAAAGAGCAGAGGCGCGGCCGCTCGCGGTCGCCGACGTTCAGCGTGATCGCCTGCGCAACGCCCGTGGGAAACGCGAGGGCCGCGGCGGTGATCTCGGCCATCTCGACTCGGAATCCGCGAATCTTCAATTGGTCGTCGCTGCGTCCGCGCACAGTGATCTGGCCATCGTCGTCCATCACGCCGACGTCGCCGGTCGCATAGAACGCCTCTTCCGTTCGCGCCTGCGGCAGCATCCCGTCGCGCACATAGCCGAGCGTGAGCAGCTGTGAGCGCACCACGATCTCGCCGGGTTCGCCGTTAGGGGCGGGACGGCCCGTCGCGTCGACAACCTGGAGCGTGAACCCGTCTACGGCCCGGCCGATCGGCAGCGCGCCGTCGGGCCCATGGCCGGCGACGCGATGGAACGCGACGGCCTGGGGCGTTTCGGTGGCGCCGTAGAAGTTTACGCTCTCGCAATCGGGCGCGAGGCGAGCCAGCGCCTTGACCGAAGCGCGGCGAAGCACGTCTCCACCCCAGAACACGCGGCGCAAGTCGGGGAGACGTTCGGATGCCGCCGCGCCCGTGGTCAAGAGACCGCCGAGCTGTGGCGTGATGTGGGCTACGGTGACGCGCGTCTCGCCGAACCAGGCGCGAAGGCCGCCGGGCGCAGTCAGTACGCTCTGGGACGGGATGTGAATCGAAGCGCCGAGGCTGAGCGGCGTGAAGATGTCGCGCAGGATCGGGTCGTGCGAGAGGCCCGAAAGCATTGTGAAGCGGTCGTCGGCGTTCAAGCCGAACGTGCGGGCCTGCCACGCGACGAAATTGACCAGCGGCCGGTGCGAGCAGGCGACGCCCTTGGGCGCGCCGGTGCTTCCCGACGTAAAGAGCAGATAGGCGGGGTCGTCCGGCGAAGCCTCCGCTGTCGGCAGAGAAAGCGGTTGCGCCTTCGCCTCCGCGAAGGCGCCGAGCGCAAGCGTCGGCAGCTCGAAACGCGCGGCCGCCTTCTCCGCGTCGCGGCCGGCGAGGACCAGGACGCCGGGGCGGGCGATCTCGACGAGAGTCTGCAGGCGGGCCGCGGGATAGGCGAGGTCGAGGACGACGAACGGACGGTTCGCCCGCAGGCAGGCCAGGGCGGCGATGACCACGCGCGGCCCCCGGTCCGCCAGAATCGCCACCGTCTTCGCTGTCGACGCCGCCGCGCCCGACAGGCGCGCCGCAAACGTCGCGCTGGCCTGCTCGAGCTCGCCGTAGGTCATCGCCCCATAGGCGCTCGAAAGCGCCAGGGCGTCCGGGCGCTCGTGCGCACGCGCGAGAAACCCTGTCTCAATTCGATGCAGAGCGGCCATGCGGGGATCGACGCTGCACGCCTTGGACCGCTGGCGCGGCCGCCATTAACCGTTGCGCCCGGTCGTAAGCGGACCATACCGCGGAAGGATCTACCCCTTCGCGAACCGCGCCGCTCTTCGTTCCACCCAGCCGCCGCGATCGGCGTAGGCGCGTTCGACCGCGAAGCGTTCGTCCTTGGTCAGGTCGGGATGGTGCGACTCGAAGATCAGCACCACGCGGTCCTGGTCCGAGCGGTTCCACGCCTCGTGCTCGAAACTGTCGTCGAAGGCGAACAGCTCGCCCTCGCGCCAGTGGTGCATGTCGTTGCCGACGCGGATGGCGCAGTCGCCGGGCACGATCAGCGGCAGGTGAACGGTGATGCGGTTGTTGGCGCAGCCGAAGTGCGGCGGGATGTGCGCCCCCGGCTTCAAGCGCGAAAAGAACATCTCGATCGCGTTGCCGTCGTCGACGCGCGGAATATCGGCGGCCTCGAGCGCCTGCAGGGTCTTGGGGAAGTGCTGGGCGATCGGCGTCTTGCGGCCCTCGCGGTACAGGTGCAGCGACGACCAGTCGAGATTTCCGCTCAACTTCTTCCATTCCTCGGCGTTGATGGCGCCGTGGACATAGGGGCTGAACGCCACGCCGTTCTTGACGGCGGCGAGGAATTCGTCGCGGATCTCCGTCGTCGCGGCTTCCACGGCGGTGGCCCAGGCGAGGCGTGCGGCGGGTGTCAGGGTCTGCGCCTTCAGGTCCGGCATGTAGAAGACGCTGGGTTCCTGCATGGGCGTGCGGAAGCTGACGGGGCCGTCGTGGGTCTGGGTCCACATCGCGACGCGCACGCGGTCGAGGTCGGGCTTGGCGCCGGTCTCGGCTTCGATAACCCGCGCGGATTCGTCGACCGACGCCGCGTGCAGGCGCGTGAAGTGCTCGCGCATAACGCGGTCGGCGATGCGCGAGCGGTTGCGCATTTCCGCCGGCAGGGATGGGTCGTCCTTGCCGCGACGCACGAACGGCGCGTGATCGTCGCCGAGCGCGAACATGGCGGCGGCGTCTTCGTGGCGTCCGGCGGCATCGAGCGCGGCGCCGGCGAACAGCGCGACGTGGGCATTGCGCGGATCCAGGCGCCAAGCTTCGAGATAGGCTTCGACCGCGCCTTTCTTGTCGTCGAGTTTTTCCAGCGCGGTGCCGAGGTTGAACGGGAAGGCCGAGATGCTCGGGTTGAGCGTCATGCAGACGGCGTAGACCGCCGCCGCCTCGTCGAACCGCGCGCGCTGGAACAACAGCGTGCCGAGCAGCGCCTGGCCCTCGAGCAGACCCGAATTGCGCCGCAGCAGGTCGCGCAGCACCGTCTCCGCGTCGGCCAGGCGGCCGGTCTGGAACAGACCCTTGGCCTCCTGCAGTTGCCCCTGCTCGAAGGGGCTGGGGGCGGTGATTTCGGGTGCGGTGGCCGTCATGACGCCTCGACCTGGTCGGTTCGGGCGGAAAGCCCTGGGTATTCGGCCTGTCCGGGCCGCCTTGCCGCCCGGGGGTCAAAGCCTTGCCCGACTTGGATTCGGGTCAGCTTGCGCAGGTATTCCTGCGCCTGGGGACTCAATTCGATTGAACACGTTCGACAATTTGTCGCATGATGATTTACCGGTGGCCGTCGCCCGCGGCCGATTTGCCGCGCGGGTTGAAACTCCCGCCCCGCCGGGGTTTTATCCGCGACCTTCCCTTTCAGAGCCGGCGGCCGACGTGGACCAGGAACCGACCCGCATCATGACCATGGCGCGCAGCCTCGAGATCGCGCCCGACGACCGCGTGCATTTGCTCCAGCCGCTGCTGGGGGCGACGCCCGACGAGCGCCGCGTCATCGACGGCGCCGGCCTGATAATCGGCCGGGCGGCGCCGGCGGACCTGGTCGTGCCCGACAGCGAGGTCTCGCGCAGCCACTGCCGTGTCGAACTGCGCAACGGCGAGGCGCTGGTGACAGACCTCGGCTCGACCAACGGCACCTATTTGAACGGCGAGCGGATCACCGTGCCTACCCTGCTGCCGGTCGGCGGCCTGTTGCAGATCGGCCGTCAGGTGCTGAAGCACGAGTGGCGCACCCAGCGCGAGATCGACGAGATCGACGAGACCGGTCGCGACCTCGCCCGCGCCGACGCCTATGTGCGCGCCCTGCTGCCGCCGCCCTTGACCGAAGGCCCTATCCGCACCGACTGGGTGCTGCAACCGTCGGCCAAGCTCGGCGGCGACGCCTTCGGATATACCGACCTCTCCGAAAACAAGTTCGCCATCTATCTGATGGACGTGTCGGGGCACGGGTCCGGCGCGGCGCTGCACAGTGTGGCGGTGATGAACCTGCTGCGCCAGGGTGCGCTCGCCGACACCGATCCGGAAAAGCCCGGTGATGTGTTGGCCACGCTGAACACCATGTTCCAGATGGAGCGCCACGCGGAGATGTATTTCACCCTGTGGTACGGCGTGTTCGACCGCGCGACGCGGCGGCTCGACTATGCCGCAGCCGGCCATCACGCCTCCTACCTGGTGCCCGCCGACCGCAGCGAGGCGATCCCGCTGCGCACCAAGAACGGGGTGATCGGCTGTTCGCCGGGACGTACCTACTCGGCCGACTCGACGGTCATCCCCCCGGGGGCGACCCTCTATGTGTTCAGCGACGGGGTGTTCGAGGTGGTCACCTCCGCCGGACTGCAGTGGGGCCTGAACGATTTTGTCCCCCTGATCCTCGAACCGATGATCGAAGGCGTCACCGAAAGCAGCCGCCTTCATCAAACTGTCATGAAAAACGCCAAACAAGGCGGTCTGGACGACGACTTCACCCTGGTGGTGGCGAAATTCGACTAAACTCTTCGCGAGGGGCGACGCGTATGAACATCGACTTCAGTGATGTGGACGGCTTCAAAAAGGTGGCGCTCGACGGGCGCCTGGATACCGCCGGCGTCGGCGCGGTCGAGCTGCGCTTCTCGGCGGGCGTCATACCGGCCGGCGAAAACACCATGGTGGACATGTCCAAGGTGGAGTTCATGACGTCCCTCGGCGTGCGCATGCTGCTCTCCACCGCGCGCTCGCTCGGCGTGAAGGGCAAGAAGCTCGTCATGTTCGGCGCCAATCCGGCGGTTAGCGACACGGTCGAGACCATGGGCTTCTCGGACATCGTGCCGCTGTGCGCCAGCGAGGCCGATGCGATCGCCCTTCTGAGGGCCTGACGCCTGAGCGCATCCGACATCACGCCCGGCGCCGCCGCGGCGCCCCGGTGCGCGGACGATGTCGTCTGGTCGGTGATCGAAAACGACATCGCATCGATCGAGCGGGCCCGGCTGCAGATCCGGCCGCTGCTGGCGTGGGCTGGGGTGTCGGCCAAGACCATCAACCGCTTCGAGGTGGTGTTCGAGGAGCTGGTCTACAACGTCCTGCGCTACGGGTTCGACCCCGGCTCGGCGCAGAAGATCCTGACCCGCGCGTCGCTTACGCCTGACACGGTCGAACTGGTCATCGAGGACGACGGCCTTGCGTTCGACCCTACCGCCCAGCCGGAACCGCCGCCCTATCAATCGCTGGAGACGGCGCAGATCGGCGGCCGCGGCATCCCGACCGTGCGCAAGTTCTCCTCGACGTTCCGCTACGAGCCGGCACCGGCGTCGGGCGAGGGACGCGAACGTGTCGGCTGCCTATTCGCGCCGGTGAACCGCGTCACCGTGACGATCGCGAAGGTTTAGGCCGCTCGCTTTCGCGGGACGCGCGGAATTGAAATTTACTTCGCCGCCAGCGCCGCGCTCGACGCGGCATAGAGGCCGTTCAGCGACGACTTGATACCCCCCGCCTGGGCGATGGACGCGTCCAGGCTCTTCGCGTCCGCCGAGGTGGCCGAGCGCGACAGGTCGTCCAGGCGCGCGAGCTGCACCTTCGCCTTCGCCGCATTGTCCTGCAGGATCTGATAGGCCTGTTTGCGCGCGCCCGACGCGAAAAGCCAGGGCTTGGGCTTGCCGGCGTCGGCGATGACCGCATTGCCGATGGCGCGGGCATCGGACACCGCGGCCTGCAGCTTGCTGCGCTTGATCGGCGCCAGCGCGGTTCCCGCCGCGGTCGCCGCCTTGCTGAAATCGCCGTAGGCGACCAGCGCGCCGCGCGTCGCACCGAGCGCGCCGGTGGGGTCACTTGCGTTCGACACGTCCGCGACGGTCTGGCCGAGCCGCGTTTTTGCCGCGCGCAGGGTCGACAGCGCCGCGCCGCCCTGGCCGGCGAGGGACTTCTCGATGTCGCGCGACTGGCTCGCCGCCGACCGGTCGAGCGCTGTGGCTTCGCCCTTGGCCATGTCGGTCGCGGCCTTGACGATCTGCGTGTCGAGGTCGGCGCGCTTGGCCGCGTCGGCGCCGGAAATCTGGCCGGCCAGCGCCCGGATGCTCGCATCCGCCTTGCTCAACGTCCCGATCTCGTTGCGGGGTCGGTCGTTCTGCTTCGCGTCGGCCAGCAGTTGATCCGCGGCCTGCACGATCCCGGGCGCCGACGCAGGCCCGGCCGTGGAGGCGTGAACCGCTGTCGCCGTGGATGCGGCGTGCGGCGCCGTACCAGCCGCGGGCGTCGCCGTAGTCTCGTCGCCCCGATGCGGCTGCGACAGCACGACCGCGCCGCCCGCGACCAGGATCGCCACCCCCAGAACAGCGCCGGCCCCGAAGACGACAGCGCGATCACTCATCAGCTTGGACAAGCCGCCGCCCGCCGGTTTTGCGTCGGCGCCGGACGCGGAGGCGAGAGCCGCCGCAGGGACCGCGACGCTCGCGGCGGGGACGCTCTGCATCTGGGGTGTAACGGTCGGCGCGGGAGCCTGGGCCGCTTCCAGGTTCTCCTCGCGCGTGGCGGGGCGGATGATGATGCGCGTGCGCTCGTCGTCCTCGACCTCGACGGGCGCGTCGAACATGGCGAGCCACTGTGGGATCGACTGCGGGCGCTGTTCCGGCTTGATCGCCATGCCGGCGTCCACGGCCCGGAGGAACCGGGCGCTGAAGCCCGGATGGTCCTTCGCCGCCAGCGGTTCGCCGAGGCCCGCGTGCAGGCGCTCCAGCACCTCGGGCGGCTTCTCGCCGGTGACGCATTGGTACATCACCACGGCCAGGGCGTAGATGTCGGTCCACGGCCCCTGGACGTAGGTCTTCACATACTGTTCCAGCGCCGCGTAGGGCGGAGTGTAGAAGGTGACCTTGGTGCTGGTCGCCTGGCCGTGGTCGAAGCGCGCCGAACCGAAGTCGATGAGAACCGGTCGCCCGTCGGTGTCGACGATGATGTTCGCCGGCTTGATGTCGCGGTGCAGGACGCCGCCCTCGTGGGCGCGGCACAGGCCGTCGGCGATCGGCCGGATCAGCGCGATCAGGTCGGCTTCATCGAACTTGCGCCCGGCCTTCAACATTTCCGACAGCGACAGTCCGTCCTCGAAATCCATCACCATGTAGGCGGTGCCGTTGATCTCGAAGAGGCTCCGTACGCTGACGATGTTCGGGTGCCGCTCGGGCTTCGATAGATTCCAGAGGACCTTGGCTTCCTCCAGGAACTTGTCGCGGCCCAGGGCGAAGACCTCTTCGGCCGAGGAGTCCGACACCGCCACGGTCGCGCCGTCTACGCGGTCGCTGATCGCGCTCGGGAAATATTCCTTGATCGCGACCAGCTCGTCGAAATAGGCGCCCCGCCCCTGGTAGACGATGCCGAAACCGCCGACGCCCAGCACCCTTTCCAGGCGCCATTCGCGCAGCATGGCGCCTTCAGGAAGCGCGCGATGTGAATAGACCTGGTTCATGCGTGGACGCCCGGTTTGCACGCAAGTGTACGTCCGCCTAGGTTAGCCGTGTTTGCGGTCTAAGTGAAAGACCGCATCGGGGTCAGGGGGCTGAGGATGCCGTTGACGGTCGCGGCGCGCACCCACGTGGGCTGCAAGCGCAAGGTCAACGAGGACGCAGTCCTCGACCGGCCCGATCTCGGCCTCTGGGCCGTCGCCGACGGCATGGGCGGCCACAAGGCCGGCGACGTGGCCAGTGCCATGATCGTGGAACGCTTGGGCTCGGCCTCCCTGAACGGCGACCTTCCGGACCGCATCGAAGAGGTTCGCCGCCGGCTGCATGACGCCAACAGTCGGTTGATCGAACTCCGCACCGACGAACAGTCCACCATCGGCAGCACCGTGGTGGTGTTGGCGGTGGAAAGATCGGCCTTCGCCTGCCTGTGGGCCGGCGACAGTCGCGCCTATCGCCTGCGCGGCGGCGAACTCACCCAGATCACCCGCGACCACAGCTTGGTGCAGGACCTGGTCGACGTCGGCGAGCTGCGTCCCGAGGACGCCCGCGGCCACCCCAACGCCAACGTGATCACACGCGCGGTCGGCGCATCCAGACCCCTGGAGATCGACCTCGTGGCCGGCGAAGTCCACTCCGGAGACGTCTTTCTGCTGGCCAGCGACGGCCTGACCAAGGTGGTCGACGATCGCGAACTCGCCACGCACCTCCGTGCGCCGGAGCCCAACGTCTGCGCCGACCATCTGCTCGCCATGACCCTCGAACGCGGGGCCCCGGACAACGTGTCTCTGATCGTGCTGCGGGCGGACTGAGGATCGTCCTTGGGCTCGTCGCCGGAACCTTGGCCGTCGACGGCGGTTCAGGCCCCAGAAGAACGGGGACAGGAGCCGGTCATGCAGCTTCGCGTTTCACGCCGCAACGCCTTGATCCTTTCCGCCGCTGCGCCGGCCGCCGCCGTCGCGGGCTGTTCGCAATCGGAGACCAAGGGCAAGGCCGGCGAGGACAAGGATATTTCCGCGGTCGAAGACCTGATGCGCGAGCACGGGGTGCTCCGCCGCATCCTGGTGGTCTATCGCGAGGCGGCGAGGTCGCTCCCGACATCGGTCGCCACGTTCGACGCCGGCGCGCTGGCGCAGGCGGCGGACCTCTTCCGCCTTTTCGGCGAGGACTATCACGAGCGGCGCCTCGAGGAGCAGCACATCTTCCCGACACTGCAGCGCCTCGGCGGCCCGGCCGCGTCGCTGGTCCCGACCCTGCTCGCGCAACACCAGCGTGGACGCGAACTGACCGCGTACATCAGAAGCCGCTGCGCCGGCGGCAGGGTGTCGGCGTCGGACGCGACGCCGCTCTCGACCGCGCTCGAGACTTTCGCGCGCATGTACGAGGCGCATACCGCCTTCGAGGACACCATCGCGTTCCAGGCGTGGGAGAAAGGCCTTTCGGGCAAGCAACTCGACCAGGCAGGCGACGAGTTCGAGAAAATCGAACGAGAGCAGTTCAAGGGCGACGGCTTCGATATGGCGGTCGCACAGATCGGCGACATCGAGCGCCGTCTCGGCCTGAGCGACCTAGCGCGCTACACCGCCCCGCCCGCGCCGGGTTAAGCGCGATGGCGGCGCGGCTTAAGGTCTTCACCTGGTCCGACGGCTTTCATGCCCACACCGTCGCGACGACCTCGCGCACTAAGGCGTTGAAGGCCTGGGGCGTGAACCGCGACCTGTTCAAGGACGCCATCGCGCGCGAAATCACCGCAGGCGCCGACTATGATCGCGCCATGGCCGAACCCGGCGTGGTGATCGAACGCGGCGAGTCTATCGACCGGGGCAAAATCACCGCCCTGCGACTGCCGCCGAAGACTGCAAAAACGACGGCCCGCAAGCCGCAAGCGCCCAAGGGTCCCGATCCCGACGACGTGCGGCGTGTGGAACGGCTGAAGGACGATCTCGCCTCGCTCGAGAAAGCGCACGGCCAGGAACGCGACGAACTCGATGCCTCGATCGGCGCGCTGGAGAAGAAGCGCCGCGATCTCGAACGCGACTACGCACGCAAACGCACCGGGCTGAAACGCAAGCTGGCTGAGGCGGAGCGCCGACTGCGCTAGAGCGGTTTCCGGCGAAGTGGAAACCGGTTCGCCGTCAGAAACCGCGACAAAGCAAAAATCTAGAGCGCCGCTCTGATTCAATCAGAGCGAACAGCGCTCTAGGCGATCTGTTCAAAGGTGCATTGCCGGGGCGCCTTGTCCGGGCGAAAGCGCAACAGACGCGTCCCGTGACGAAAGCGGCCGCCGGTGACGTGGTCGAAGCCGACCTCGACGACGATCTTCGGCTTGACCGGCTCCCAGGCGGCGGAGCGTTCGGTCGCCCAGCGGCTGGGCCCGCCCGGCGCGTCGCCGGTAAAACCCGCGCCACCGCGAAGGGCCTCGAGTCGCTTGGTCAACGCGGGCTTGTCCGCCGCCGCGATGCCGGAGGTGAAGCCGACATGATCGAGCTTTCCCGCCGCATTGTAGAGTCCCAACAGCAAGGACGCGACCAGCTTGCCCTTGCTGGCGTAGCGAAAGCCGCCCACCACGCAGTCGGCGGTGCGCTGACGCTTCACCTTGACCATGGCGCGCTCCCCCTCGCGGTAGGGATCTTCGAGCCGCTTGGCGACCACCCCCTCCAGCTTTCCGTCGGCGAGCCAGCTCTCCGCCGTCGCGCGGTCCTCGGTCCCCGGCGTCAGCTCCAGGCGCGGCGGGTTATATTTTTTGACGAAGCGCTCCAACGCCGCGTGACGCGTCTTCAATGGCTCGCTGCGCAGGTCGCGGCCCTTGTCGTCGAGCAGCAGATCGAACACCGCATAGGTCGCGGGACTCTCCGCCGCCAGCTTGCGGATGCGGCTCTCGGCCGGATGCAGACGCAGTTGCAGCGCCTCGAAGGAATACCCGCTCGCGCCGGCGCCCAGGAGCTCGCCGTCGAGCACGAAGGTCGGCGCCCGGATCGCGCTCAGCATCGCGGCCACTTCGGGAAAATATCGCGTCAGCGGCTTGCCCGATCGCGCCTTCAGCCGCACCGCGTCGCCGTCCTTGAACGCCAGACAGCGAAACCCGTCCCACTTGGGCTCGTACCGCCAACCCGGGCCCGTGGGCAGTTCGGGCTCGGCCTGGGCCTCCATGGTGTCGGGGTCGATCATGAGGTCTTCGTCGCGAAGGTGCGAAAGGTGATGGAATAACGCAGCCGCTCGACTTCGGGCACGCGATGCTCCCACACCCATCGCGCCGGGCCGGTCATCAGATAGGCCGACCGCGCCTCGACCTCCAGGCGCAGGCGTTCGAAGCTGTCGTCCTCGCGGCGGCGGCGGAACTGCAACTGGCACGGCGCCGCCAGCGACACCGCGCAGACACGCTCGAACGCCGGCTTGTCCCGATGCCAGCCGACGCCCGCGCCGGGCGCATAACGGTTGATCAGGACCTGGATGAAATCCTCGCTCGCCACCTTCGCGAAATCGGCGGCGGCGTTGCGCAGCGGCAGCAGGAAATCGGGGACGGGCTCGGCGGCCTTCACCTTCCGGTCGTCGTAGTCGTAGCGCCAGCCGAAGCCGACGACATAACGTTTGGCCGTGCGGCCGTGAAAATCGAATGGTTGAAACGGCAGCGGCGCCAGTCTTTCGACCAGCGCCGCTTCTTGATCAGGAGTTAGAAAGTCGGGCCGGTAGGCGAAACCCTCGGGATGCGGCGAACCGAACAGCGAAGGTTGCGTCGTTGCGGCCACGACCTCAGGTCAGCGGCCGGCGCCGACCGATGATCAGGTGGTAGATCAGCAGCAGCACGATCGCGCCGATCACGGCCACGAACAGGCTGTAGAGGTTGAAGCCGGTCACGCCCGCGGCGCCGAAAAAGCGCGTGAACACGAAGCCGCCGATGAATGAACCGATGACGCCGATCACGATATCCATGATGATGCCGGAACCGGTTTGATTGACGATCTTGCTGGCGATGAAGCCGGCGATCAGGCCCAGGACGAGCCAGGCGATAATTGACATAGGACGTTCCTTCCAGTTGGCCTTCCAGGTGCTGGTCTTCCAGGTGGTCTGGTCCCGAAACAAACGGCGCCCCCGGCGGCGCGGTTCCAGCATGCGGTCACGCTCTGCAAGCGTAGCCGGTTGAACGTTCGATATTTTTGATCTTGGGGCGTTAGGGCAGGGCGGCGCGGAACCATTGGGGCCACACGCAATTCTCTGGGTAACCACTGCTGTTTCCGGAGACTTCCATGCCCGCCGCCGCCAAAGACGCCATCGCTCTGCTCAAGGCCGACCACCGCAAGGTCGAGAAACTGTTCTCGGACTACGCGAAGGCCAAGCGCGTCGAGAAGAAGCGCACGCTCGCGCGGCAGATCTGCACCGAGTTGTCGGTGCATACCGTGATCGAAGAAGAGATCTTCTATCCAGCCTGCCGCGGCGGAGCCAAGGACAGCACCCTCGATGAAGCCTTCGTCGAGCACGACGGGGCCAAGGTCCTGGTCGCGGAACTCGAGGCTGGCGACCCGGGCGACGACTATTTCGACGCCAAGGTGAAGGTGTTGTCCGAGGACATCCGCCACCACATCAAGGAAGAGGAGCGCCCCGGCGGCCTGTTCGCTCAGGCCCGCAAGGCCGACCTCGACCTCGACGCGCTCGGCAGGCAGTTGAAGGCCCGCAAGAAGGCGCTGTTGCAGCAGATCGACGCCGACGGCTTGCCCAGGCCGGAAATCCGCACCTTCAGCGAGGTCGAAATCGGCCGCGCGAAGACCGCGCGCGGCGCCAAGGCGCCCGGTGCACGCGCCCGCCAGGACGGTGAGGCCGGGTCGGAAGCGACGGTCTAGGCGAACGGACCAGCTTGCGACCAACGAGCGGAACTCTGGCGTCGAGGCAAGCGTTACCGTTCGCCATGAGCGCCACCGACCTTAGCGGCTTCGAGCTGCGCCTCCGCAACGCCCGCGACCCGCTGGCGCTGGATTCCGCCCTTGCCGGCTCCGCACGCGCCAAGGCGCAGGAGACTCGCGAAATCTCCACCCGCTTTTTCGACGCCGAGGCCGAGAACCTCGTGGTCATGGCGCGCGCGCTCAGCGACGTCTGGCGTGACGGCGGACGGGTCTTCGCGATGGGCCTGGGCGCCGCGGGCAGCGAGGCGGCCCGGTTCGCCATCCAGTTCCAGCATCCATCGGTCGCGGGCCGGCGCTCGCTGACGGCGGTGAACCTCGCCGGCGATGCGGCCATGGTCTCGGCCGTGGCGGCCGAGGCGGGCTTCGACCATGTGTTCGCCCATCAGCTCGCCGCGCGCGCGTGTCCCGGCGACGGCCTGATCGGCTTTTGCATCGGGAGCGAGACGCCGAGCCTGATGGCCGCGTTCGTCGAGGCCAAGCAACGCCGCGTGGTCACCTTCGGCTTTGCCTGCGGCCACGGTGGAAAGATGCGCACCAGCGGCCTCGTCGACCACTGTCTGGTGGCGCCCACCGCGTCCGCCGCGCGCGCGCAGGAGTGTCACCTCGCAGCCGTCCACGTGCTCGGCGACCTCGTCCACTCGATCCTCGCCGACGATCCGGGCCCGCTCGAGGCGGAGCACTAAGCCGACGCGGCGCGACCGGCGTCTACTTGCGTGGCGGCTTGCCGAACTCGGCGCGCAGTTCGTCCTTGGCGGCCTCCAGCACACGGCGGTGGTCGGCGCTCAGGTTGTCGCCGGCGCGGTTGATGTAAAAGGTCAGCATCGACATGGCCGAGCGATAGGGGCTCGACTTGCGCTTGTGGCTGTGTTCGGCCGAGCGTTTCAGCGATCTGGCGATGGCCTTCGGATCGTCCGACTTGAACACGTCTCGATCGAGTTCGAGCGCGTGGCTGTGCTCGGTCACGTCGGCGGACCAGCGGTGGTCTTTGTGCGCCGATCTTTCGTTCCGGTGGCTTTCGCTTGAGGTGTGGCGGGTCATGCGTCTCGAACCGACGCCGCGCGCCGCCGGTTCCGACAGATCGGCTTCAGAAGCAAAATCGCCCCCGGACTGCTCCGGGGGCGATCTTCCTTACAAGCTGCGCCTGAGCACAAGCGGCGCCTAGCGCCAGCTTTCCCAGCCGCCTTGACCGTGCGAGCGCGAGCCCGCGGCGCGGCGCGTATAGTCGTGGTCGTCCGCGCCGCTCATGCGATAGCCGCGCTGCTGGTCGACGCTGTTGCGCTCATAGTCCGGGTGCGCGCCCTGCGGGCCGTATTCGGCGTTGCGAGCGATGTACTGCTGGCCGCGTTCGTTGCCGCGGTCCTGGTCCTGATCGCGGCTGAGCGACCGGCCGGTCTGATAGTCGCGATTGTAGTCGCCGGAATAGCCGCGCGCGTAGGGCTGACCCTGGTCGTAGCCGGACTGGAAGCCGCCGTATTCATTGCGGTCGTAAGGGCTCGAGCCGCGGGCGCCGTACGCACGGTCGGAATCGTAGCGGTCATAGCGGCCGCCCTGGCCCGAGGTTCCGAAGCGGCGGTCGTCCTCGCGGGTATAGCGGCCGCGATCGTCACGCTCGTTGTATTGCGAGCGGCCGAAGGACCGCGCCTCGTCATAGCCGCGACCGCCGGCGCTCCTGTAGTCGCCCGCTTGATTGTAGCCGCCGCGGTCGTGGCCGTAATAGTCGCGCCCGTCGCTGTAGCGGTCGAGCGTGCCGCCCGGACGATGGTCGTCCTGGTCCCTGAGAAAGCGGCCCTGGTTGTCCTGGTCGCGGTTGCCGCGGTTGTACTGATCTCGGTCGTGGTCGTAGCGGGCCATGGAGGTCTCCTGGTGATTGCGGGCGTCGTTCAGGCGCCGCGCGAGATCGGGGGTGTCGACGCCAGAGGCTGCGGCGCGCGCGAACAGGCCATTCGTCGGCGCTTCGTCCGCACGGATGCGGTCGCGGATCAATTCGGACAGGACCTGCACCTTGGCGTGTCCCGCGTCGTCGTTGTCGCGACCCACGGTTTTCAGCAGGCCGTCGATCAGGCCGCTCATCACTTCGGCGCGGTCGAGCGCAGCGTGCTCAGTCATCGCGTCGCGGCAGGCGGGATAGAAGGCCGTCTCGAGCATGCGCTGATGCACCTCTACCGCGTCGCGCAGCTTGGTCGCGGCCTCGCGCCGCTTGGCCTCGTCGCCGCCGGCGCCGATGTAGTCGCCGATCGCCTGTTCGATCTTGTGGTTGTCGGACTTCAGCGTCGCGATAACGCCGGGCGTGGCCCCGTCGTTAGACTTGGCTTCTTCCGGCGACGCCTGTTTCGCAACCGTGCTCTTGCGCGCCGTGCGCGGGGCGGCGGCTTTCTTGGCGCGACTGCGGTTGGTGGTCTTGGGACTGCGCGCTCTGGCCATGGGTTCCTCTCCACCGGCGTGCCCGCGCCGCGGCAACCGCGAGCGTTCGTGAGACGCGCCTCTTTTGATGGCTCTCAACCGATGTCAGATAGCCAAGGTTTCAGCGTCGCCGTGGAGATTCGCCTTTGCTAGGCGCGACCGTCTTTGGCGCGGTTGCGATAGCGCAGCTTGAGCACGAGAATTGCGCCGGACAGGACCAGACTGACACCGTTTGAAACGATCAGCGGCAGGCTTTGGCGTAACAAGCCGTAAATCAGCCACAGCGAAAACCCGGTGACCGTCACCGCATACATGCGCAGCGACACCGCCTTGGCGTCCTTCTCGCGGATCATCTTGACCAGTTGCGGCACGAAACTGGCCACCGAACAAAGCCCGGCGGCGGCGCCGATGACTTCGACCAGAACGTCGTGCATCAGTGGTGCGCCAAGAGCGCCGCGCAGTTTACGTCCTTGGCCCCGCCCGGCGTCGCCAGCGCCAGCACCGCCGCCAGGGGATGCACCAGGGTCGCCAGGGCGCCCACCACGCCGGCCTGGGCCGCGACCGAACTGCCTTCGACGCCGAGCTTGGGATGGCTGAGCGAACCCTTGACCAGGACCGGCGCCCAGAGCTTGAGCAGGCGCGGTTTTTTCGACTTGCCCTGCAGCCGCAGGTTCAGGGTCTCGGTGTTGAGGTTCACCGTGCCCTGGCCTTGCGAGACCACGACGCCGGTGTCGATGGTGATGTTGCGCGCCGACATGACTCCGCCCCGCACGTCGAAGTCGGCGACCGCGCAGCGCAGGTCGGTCTTCTTCGGGTTCTTGGCCAGCAGCAGCGAGAGACCCTTGCCCACATTGATGCCCATCAGCTCGGCGAAGGCTTGGCGGATTTCGCCGTGCGGCACGGCGAAGTCGACCGTGCCGGTGGCGTTGGACGCCGCCGCGTGCACCGAGGCGCCCACGCCGTGCAGACGCGCGCGTCCGTCGACGATGCCGCTCGCCACCGGCGCGCCGTCGCGCACCGGCAGGATGTTTTGCAAGGCATAGTTCGAGAGGTGCAGGTCCGCATCGGTCACCGGCGCGGCGCCGCGGCCGTTGATCTTCACCAGGCCGTCGAGCGAACCCTGGGCGAAGGTGAAGGCCAGAGGATCCAGGGTCAGCAGGGCGTGATCCAGCCGCGCGCGCAATAAGACCGCGGTCAGTCGTACGCGGTTGGCTTTCACCGACGTCGCCCTGAAGCGCACGTCCGCGTCCATGGCGTGCAGACGGTCCATGTAGAGCGGCGCGTCGGGCAACAGCCGGCCGCGCGCCTTCAGCGCCTGGGCCACCGCCTTCTGCGTGGGTGAGGCGGCTTTGGACGCGACCGGCGCTCCGCCCAGCACCTGGGCCAGGTCCTTCCAGTCGAGTGAGCGCGAGACGAGGTTGCCGGTCAGGAACCGCCGGCCCTTCTTCTTGTCGACGACGATGCTGCCGGCGAGGTCGGAATCGCCGACGCGTCCGGTGAAATGGTCGTAAGTGAAGCGGTCCCCCACGCGCGTCAGCCGCCCTGTGGTCTGGTACGGCGGCGTGTTGGGGAAGGTCAGGCCTGAGATCTGATACAGGTCCGCGAGATCGCGTCCCGAGCCGGTTAACCGGGCGTGGAAGCGGCCGAAGTCGAAGGGCTTGTCGATGGCGCCGTCGGCGCGCAGCCGCGTGGGGCCCGCGATCAGGCTCGCCCTGAACTGATAGGGCTGGTCGCGCCGTACGTCGATCAGCGGGGCGCCGGTGATCTCGAGTTGGATCGGCTCCCTGTTCAGGTCGCCGTGACCTGTGAGTTCGAAGCGGCCGCGTCCGGAGCCCGGCGTATTCTCTTCCGACTGCATCACGCCGATCAGGTGGAACTTGCGGCGCACGTTGGTCATCAGAATGTGGCCGTCGCGCACGATGAGATGCTGGATCGGCGGCAACTTCAGCGGCTTCTCTTCGCCGCCGTCCTTGGTCGACCAGTTCGAGCGGCCTTTGGCGTCGGTATAGAGCTTCAGGTCCGGATGCTCGACGTCGACCAGCGGCACGTCGAGACGCCCGCGCAACAGCGCCGGCAGACGGACGCTCACGGTGAAGCTGTCGATGTGCGCGTATTGCGGGTCGCCGGGCCAGGTCGGATTGGAAACGCGGATGTCGCTGGCGCTCAGCACCGGCGTCCAGGTCAGGATGTGCGCCTTCAGGTGACCCTGAATGGAGACTTCGCGATGGGTCTGCGCCGAGACCCAACGGCTGAGCGGCCCCTTGAACCAGTCCCAGTTCCAGAACGCGACGATCAACACGATCGCCAACACGAGGAAGCCGAGAATCCCCGCGCTCCACGCCAGCGGGCGGCGATGTTTCGCTGGCGGCTGAGCTTGCGCCTGGGTCTGCGCATCCGGCTCCACGGGCCGCGACGGCGGTCGCGTCGTTCCCCGCCCGGCCAAGCGTTCGCGCGCCAAGCTCAACCGTATGCGCCCTCGCTCGGCCGCGCGGCGCGCGCGCTCACGGACATCGGACCAGCTGGGAACGGTGCTCACGGGCGGCCTCCTCAGCCGCCCTTAACGTCTGAACGCCGGATCGGCGCCGCGCTTTGTGTTTCGAGCTTTGTGTCTGAAGGACCGCGGAAATTCGGAATCCGGGCGTCAAAAAAGGCCGCGGCAAACGCCGGCGGCCTGAACCCTCTCAGTCCTCTCGGTAAGGTCGGAGGCGGCCGAGCCCCGATCGGAGCGGGGCCGCCTCCGCTTAGCGCTTACTTCTTCGGCGGAGGAGCGGCATTGGCCGGGGCAGCCATGTTGCCGGCCGGAGCAGCGGCGGCGGCGTTGGCGTCGGGCGCCGGGGTGGCCGGAGCAGCCGCGGCGGTGTTGTCCGCCGGAGCAGCCGCCGTCGTGTCGGTCGTCGTCGCCGCGTCGTCTTTCTTCTTGCACGCCGTCAAGCCGATAGCCGCGATCGCGGTCATGGCGAGGGCAACTTTCCACACCTTCATTGGGGTTCTCTCCGATGGGTTTTCACGCACGGGGTCGCGCGCGAGACGCTCACATAGCGTTCACAATCATGTTAGAACCGTGGCCTGCGTCAAGGCCGCGCGGGCGAAAGCTTTGCCAATTTCTTGCGACAGCGGTGCGACGGGCTCCCGACCGGCCTGTGCGACGGACAGGCGCGGCAATAAAATCGTCTTCAGGATCAAGGCTTAAGCGGCGCCGGTCGCGACCGCTTCCGCGACGGTCCGGGGCCCTGGCCCCGGTCCGAAAATTGCCTCTGAAAAGTCGCGGTGCGCCCGGCTCGACCGGCGCGGCGGCGGCGGCGGGCCCCCCGGTTCGCGTGGGAGTGGCGGCCCGGCCGTGATCGCTCCGGCCGGGCGCCGATTCGCCCCTACCAGATGCGGACCCGGTCCTTGGGCGCGAGATAGAGCTTCTGCCCCGGCTTGACCTGGAAGGCGTCGTACCAGGCGTCCACGTTGCGCACCGTGTCGGCGCGATACATGCCGGGCGCATGGCCGTCGGTCAGCAAGAGGCGACGCAGCAGCGGCTCGCGGTACTTGGTCCGCCAGATCTCGCCGAAGCGGATGAAGAAGCGCTGGTCGCCGGAATAGCCCTGTGCCGGCGCCGCCTCCTTGCCGCCCAGCGACGCGCGATAGCCGTCGTAGGCGGCCGACACGCCCGCCACGTCGGCGATATTTTCCGAAATCGTCAGCTTGCCGTTCACATGCATGTCGGGCAGCGGCTGATAGGCGTCGAACTGGGCCGCCAGCCGATCGGCGGCGGCGCGGAAGTGCGCGAAGTCCTGCGGCGTCCACCAGTTCACCAGGCGGCCATAGGCGTCGAACTGACTGCCCTGGTCGTCGAAGCTGTGGCTGATTTCGTGGCCGATCGTGGCGCCGATGCCGCCGTAGTTCAGCACCGCGTCGGCGTCCTTGTCGTAGAACGGCGGCTCCAGGATTGCGGCGGGGAAGTTCAGCGCGTTTTGCAATGGCAGATTCACCGCGTTCACCGTCTGCGGCGTCATGCGCCAGAGCGTGTGATCGACCGGTCCCGCGAGTTCCGCCAGATCCTGCTGGTAGCGATAGGCGTCGGCGCGTTCGCTGTTGCCCAGCGCGTCGCCGCGCACGATCTGCAGGCCGGAATAGTCGCGCCATTTATCGGGATAGCCGACGCCGATATAGAGCGTCTTCAGCTTTTCCTCGGCCTTGGCCTTGGTCTGCGGCGACATCCAGTCGAGGCGGTCGATGCGCTTGCCGAAGGCGGCGACGATGTTGGCCACCATCGCCTGGGCCTTGGCCTTGGCTTCCGGCGGGAAGTACTTGGCGACATAGAGTTTGCCGACCGCGTCGCCTAGGTCGGCGCTGGTCGCGTCCACCGCCAGCTTGTCGCGCGGGCGCTGTTGCGGCGCACCGGTCAAGGTCTGGCCGTAGAAGGCGAAGCTCTCGTCGCGGAACGCCTGGGGCAGCACGGCGGAATTGGCGTCGAGCTTGTGGAAGGTCAGCCAGTCTTTCCACACTTCGATCGGCTGGCTTCCCACCAGCGCCGCGATGCCGGTGACCGCGCCCGGCTGCCAGACGTCGAGGCTGGTGCGGCCGTCGAGTTTCGCGGCCTTGAAGAAGGTCGCCCAGTCGAGGCCCGGCGCCTTGGTCGCGAATGCGCTCTCGGCCCAGACGTTGTTCGCCTTGTGCACGTCCTCGGAATCGGCGCGCGCGACGTGCACCTGCGCGATCTTCTTCTCGAGATCGTAGATCCCTTGCGCGCGCGCGTCGGCGTTGTCGATGTTGGCGAGCTTCAGGATCGTCGCGATGTGCTGGCGATACTTGGTCTGGGTGTCGACCATCTTCGGGTCGGTTTTCAAATAATAGTCGCGATCGGGCAGACCGAGACCGCCCTGCATCAGATAGCCCTGGTTCTTCGTCGGGTCGTCGAAGCTCGGCGCCACCCACAGGCCGAAGAGGTGCGGCGTGTGGAAGTTGGTGTTGTTCAAGGCGTCGACGTCGGTGCGCAGGCTCTCGCCCAGGGTTTGCGCCAGCGCGGTCTTGTCGGTGATGGCGGCGATGGCGTCGAGTTCGGGCTTGATCGGGGCCAGGCCCTTGGCGTCGATGCCCTTGGTGTCGACGAAGCTCGCGTAGTAGTCGGCGACCTTGGCGGTCTCGGATCCCGCCGCGGGCTTCTGTGCATCCAGGCCTGAGATCAGATCGGCCAGTCGCCGATTCGCCAGGTCCGCGAGAATCGCGAAATTGCCCCAGCTCGAACGGTCCGGTGGAATGGCGGTGGTCTTCACCCAGGTCCCGTTGACGAAGCTGAAGAAGTCGTCGCCGGGCTTCACCGTCAGGTCCATGCCCTTCAGGTCGAGGCCGTGCGAATTGCTGTCCTGGGACCCGGGGCCCGAACAGGCGCAGAGGACGGCCAGCGCGCAGGCGGCGATGGCGAGATGGTTTCTGGACATGGGCTTCCCCGCCTGTTCTTTGTCGTTACGCTGACGTCGTTCGCCTGGGGCGCGAACACACGCCGCGTGAACACACGCCTAGGCCCGGCGCAATTTAGCGTTCCGCGCGCCGGTCTCAAGGCATAGCTTTGAACGAACCCGCGGGGGAGGGGTTCCCATGACAGCGAAACACGAGCGCGCGCCGGGCTTACGTGTCTGGGCGGCCGCCGCCTGCGCGCTGGGGACGATCGTTGCATCCGCGCCTGCATCTGCGTCTTACGCACACAACACCACGTTCGCCGAATTGAAGGCGCGCCCGCACACGGCCAAGCCGGACGCGCGCCTGCGCTACGGCGATCAGGCTTCCCAGTTCGTCGAACTTTGGCTGCCCAAGGGACGCGGACCGCATCCGGTGGTGATCATGATCCATGGCGGTTGCTGGATCGAGAAGGTGGCCGGCCTGAACCTGCAGGACTTCGTGTCCGAGGATCTTCGCGCGCATGGCGTCGCGGTGTGGAACGTCGAATACCGTCGTCTGGGAGAACCCGGCGCCGGCTATCCCGGCACCTTCGAGGACGTAGCCAAGGCGGTCGACCTGCTCGGCGCCGACGCCGCGAAATATCATCTGAAACTCGAGCGCGTCGTCGCCGTGGGACACTCCGCCGGCGGGCATCTCGGCCTGTGGGCGGCGGCGCGGCCGAAGCTGCCGAAATCATCGCCGCTGTGGCGCGCGCATCCGCAACGCATCGACGCGGTGGTGGCGATCGGCCAGCTCGGCGATCTGCACGACGACCCTGAGGTCACGGCCAACGCCTGCGGCGCCGACACCATCGCCAAACTCGTCGGGCCGCCCACGGCGTCCCACCCTGATGTCTATGCCGATACTTCGCCCGATTTGATGGAGCCGTTTGCGGCGCGTCAGATTCTGATGCACGGCTCGGTCGACGATCTCGCCCCGCCCAAGGCCGGCGAGCTCTATCGCGACAGCGCCGAAAAGCACGGCGGCAAGGTCGAGTTCATCGTCATCCCCAACGCTAACCATTTCGACCTGATCACGCCCGGGACCGACGCCTGGTCGCGCATCCGCGCGGTGATCCTGGACCAGCTCAAGTCCGGGTGAGCGGCCCCGATCGTTGTGTTACAAGGCTGCATAACGCTTGCGGGAGGCCCCGATGTTGCGGGCGCTGTTGGTTTCCGTCCTCGCCGCCCTGACCCTGGGCGCGGCGTCGCCGCCGCTCACGGTCGATGTTTTCGCCGCCGCCAGCCTGAAGGAGGCGGTCGATGACGCCGCCGCCGCCTATCGGGCGAAAACCGGGGTGAAAATTCGCGCGACCTACGCCTCCTCGGCCCAGCTCGCCAAACAGATCGACCAAGGTGCGCCGGCGGACCTGTTCATCTCCGCCGACAACGAATGGATGGACTGGTCGGCCAGACGTAACCTGATGGACCCGCCCACCCGCCGCGTCATCGCCTCCAACGCCCTGGTGCTGGTCGCGCCGCGCGACTCGAAGATCAGACCGTTCACCCTTGCGCGCGGCGCCCCCCTGGCGAAACTGGCCGATGGCGGACGCATCGCCGTCGGCGATATGGCAAGCGTGCCGGCCGGCCTCTACGCAAAGTCGGCGTTCACCCGTCTCGGGATATGGGATCAGGTGAAGGACTATCTCGCCCAGGGCGAGAACGTGCGTGCGGCGCTGGCGTTTGTGGCGCGAGGTGAGGCGCCGCTCGGAGTCGTCTATGCGACCGACGCCAAGGCCGAACCCAAGGTGAAAGTGATCGCCGTGTTTCCCGAAAGCTCGCACGCCCCGATCGTCTATCCCGCCGCCGTCGTGCGCGCGTCGAAACAGGGTCGCGCCGCCGAAGCATTTCTGGTGTACCTCGCCGGGCCGGCCGGCCAGGCGATCTTCAAGCGCCGGGGGTTCGGCGCCCCGAGATGATGCGGTCGCGATGAGTTTCAGTTTGAGCGACGCCGAGATCGAGACCCTGCTGCTGTCGCTGCGCGTGGCGGGCTTGGCGACGCTCGTGGCGCTTCCGCTCGGCGTCTTCGTCGCCTGGGCGCTGGCGCGGTTCGCTTTCCCGGGTCGCGATTTGATCGCGGGGATTTTACATCTGCCGCTGGTGCTGCCGCCGGTGGTGACGGGCTACGGCCTCCTGGTATTGTTCGGCGTACACGGGCCGGTCGGGGCTTTCCTGAAACAGTTCGGCATCGTCTTCGCCTTCGATTGGACCGGCGCCGCGCTTGCCGCCGGAGTGATGGGCTTTCCCTTGCTAGTGCGCGCCGCGCGCCTATCGTTCGAAGCCGTCGATCCAGGTCTGGAACAAGCGGCCGCGACCCTGGGCGCGCCGCCCGGGCGGCGGTTCTTCCGCGTCACCCTGCCGCTCGCGGCGCCGGGCGTGGTGGCGGGAACCGTGCTCAGTTTCGCCAAGGCGTTCGGCGAGTTCGGCGCCACCATCACCTTCGTCTCCAACATTCCGGGCCTGACGCGTACGCTGCCCCTCGCCATCTACACCTTCACCCAGACGCCGGACGGCGACGCGGCGGCAGCGCGGCTGGTGATCATCTCCGTCGTTGTCTCCATCGGCGCGGTGCTGATCGCCGAACGCGTGTCGCGCGCCGTGGCGCGAAGGGCGGCCGGCCTATGAGTCTCGACGTGGACATCGAGGCGCGCCGCGGCAAATTCACCCTCGACGCCGCCTTTCAAAGCGAAGCGCGCGCGCTTGCTTTGTTCGGCCGGTCCGGCGCGGGAAAGTCCACGCTCGCCGATGTCATCGCGGGCCTGACCAAACCCCGGCGCGGCCGCGTCGTCTTCGACGGCGAGACGCTCTACGAACAGCGGCGCACAAATCTGCCCGCGTGGAAGCGCCGCATCGGCGTGGTGTTCCAGGACCCGCGCCTGTTTCCGCACCTGTCGGTGCGCCAGAACCTGCTGTTCGGCAACGAGGCCGCCGACATCGGCGAGATCGCCAACTTGTTGGGCATCGACACCCTGCTCGAGCGCCGTCCGCGCAGCCTGTCCGGCGGCGAGGCGCGCCGTGTCGCCATCGGCCGCGCGCTCGCGGCCAAGCCGCGCCTGCTGATCCTAGACGAACCGCTGGCCGGTCTCGACGGCGCGCGGCGGGCGGAGCTTTTGCCCTATCTCGAAAGGTTGAAGCGCGAGGGCGGGCCGCCGCTCGTCTACGTCAGCCACAGCGTCGACGAAGTGACGCGTCTGGCCGACGAGATCGTGCTCCTCGCCCACGGCATGACCCTGGCCTGCGCCCCGGTGTCGGAAATCTTCGATCATCCCGAAGCCGAGGCGGCCGCGGCGCTGGATGCGCCGATCTCAGTGGTGGAGGCCAAGGTCTCGGGCCACGACGCCGACGGCACGCATCTGACTCTCGGCGACCAAGGCTTCGTCGTGCCGCGGGTGGACGCCCAACCCGGCGACCGCGCGCGCCTGGTGGTGGACGCCCGCGACGTGGCCATCGCTCTGTCGAACCCGCGCGACCTCAGCGTCCAAAATCGCCTGGTCATGCGCGTCGCGGCCCTCAAGCCCCGCGCCGAGGGCGTGGTGGTGCGGCTGGAGGCGCCGGATCTGGTGCTGAAGTCCCTGGTGACCCCGGCGGCGGTGGCCCAACTGGGGCTGGAGCCCGGGCGGACGGTGGTCGCCTTGGTCAAGGCGACTGCGGCGGGGCGCTCGCACTGAAATCTGATATACGCGCCGCTATGTTCAGCGACCGCGAAGTCGAACGCTACGCCCGCCACCTGGTGCTCCGCGAAATTGGCGGCCCGGGTCAGCAGAAGCTGAAGGCAGCCCGCGTGCTGGTCGCGGGCGTCGGCGGCATCGGCGGTCCCGCGGCGCTCTATCTCGCGGCCGCCGGCGTCGGCCGCATCGGCCTGGTCGATGACGACGTGGTGTCGCTGTCGAACCTGCAGCGGCAGATTCAATTCGGCGAAGGCGATCTCGGCCGGTCCAAGGTCGAGGCCGCGCACGAGCGGATCGGCGCGGTCAATTCCGACATCGCGGTCGAAGCTTTCGAACAACGCATCGCCGCCGACACTGCGCGCGATCTCGTTCGCGGCTGGAACGTCGTGATCGACGGAACCGACAGTTTTGAAACCCGCGCCCTGGTCGGCGACGCCTGCGTGGCGGAAGGCGCGACCCTGATCGCCGCCGCGGTCGGGCGCTGGGACGTTCAGGTTGCGGTGCTGCGCGCGAAGCCCTGCTGGCGCTGCTTCGTCCCGGAGCTGCCCCCCGGCGCGGAAACCTGCGCCGCCGTCGGCGTCGTCGGCGCCCTGACCGGCGTGGCGGGTTCGCTCGCCGCGCTCGCCGCGATCAAGACCATCACCGGCGCGGGCGACGATCCGACCGGCGAGCTGCTGCTCTTTGATGCGCTGCATTGGCGCACGCGCACGGTGACGATCGCCGCCGATCGGCAGTGTCGGACCTGCGGCTAGCGCTTGTTCGCTTCGTACTGGACCGTGTAGCGCAGCACTCGGTGCTCGCCGGGCGCTAAGCGAAATGTCCAGGCCGGCGCACCAAATTCCAGCGTGTGGCGCTCGCTCTCGCGCACGACCTTCGCACCGTCGTGGTCATCGCCGTGCAAGATCTCCAGGGTCACAGGCGTCGCCTTGCGGTTGTCAACCGTGATCTCAAGGTCCATCTGGTGCACCGCCTTGTCCCACCACACCGGCCGCACCGCAGTAATACGCCGGTCAATTTCCAGATCGAGCGCGTGTCCGACCAGCAGGTCGATCGGACCACCCTTAGGGGTGTCCTTGATGTGGGATTGACCGGTGAACACCAGCGCGCCCCGCTGGTCCGGCGCGAGGACCAACAAGGTCCCCTCGGGCAAGGGCAGTCCGAGGCCGTTTTCCTTGGTGTTCATCAGGCGCAACCGCTCTTCCGGCGGCCCGGTGTTGTCGTCGTTGTCGGTGAGCGTCTCGTCGTAGACGTCGACGCTCGCGCTATAATAGCGCTCGAACGTCACGCCCGCCTGGTCGATAAACTGAATCTGCTTGACCTGTTGCGCGGCGACGGTGGTGGGGTCCGGCAACGAATAGAGCTTGTAGTCGCCGAGCGCACGCGGATCGATACGTGATCCCGTGACGACCACCTCCTGCACGCTGCTGTTTTGCAAGCCTTCCACAGGCGGCGGCGGCGGCGGCGGAGGCGGCGGGGGTGGAGGCGCTCCGAACAGGCCGTGGTGCGGCCACACGATGTTGACCGGCCAGCAGTCGTCCACGAGGAGCCGGTGGTCTGCGTCGGTGGGTTCGTCGTCGCCGGTGAGGGAAAGGCGGCCGGCGACGAGGTCGGTTGGAACGCGATCGAAGTTCACCGCGCCGAAGTTCGCCAGCGTGATGTAACCCGTCAGGTCGAAGGTCCGGCCGTCGGGGTTCACCCGCGCCACATAGGTCGCCATCCAGTTCAGGGCAGTCGCGATGTAGCTGAGCTTGACGACGTAGCGTCCGGCCTTCGGCGCGTTGGTCCGCACCGACAGCACGCCCGCGTCGCTCAGGCCGTCCGGCGCGCGGTCGAACACCAAGCGTTCGGGCAGGCCCGAACAGTTCAGCGCCTCGTAGCGACCGCCGAAATCGAGCATGACGCCGTGCGGACCCGAACGGATCACGGCCGACGCGGTGGTGACTTGGCCGGTTTTCGGATTGGTGCGCACGACCTCGACGGTCTTGCCGATCGACTTCTGCACCAGGGTTCCGGGACTGAGCAGGTCGTAGTCGAAGTTGCGCTCGATCACGGCGGCCGGCAGACCTTCGATCTGCGCGGTCTGCGGAACCAGCGTGTCGGCGACGCCGCGGAACCTGACGACGGCAGGACCCGCGGGCAGGTCGATGGTACGCGTCTCGGTGACCAGCGCCATGCCGTCCTTGCGATTGTCGGGATCGCGCGGCGGCTTGATGTCGTCGGCGAGGTTTCCGCGCCGGTAGATTGCGACCGCGACGGAATCCGCCTTCTCGGACACGACGTCGCCGGCCACGGCCGAACCGGCCGCCAGCCACGCCGCCGCCGCCAGGACCCAGGCCCAGCGCGCCATGCTCAGGCGCCCGTGTCCGCGGTGAAGGTCAAGGTGGTCTCGCCGTTCGCCGGGACCGGCACCGACCAGCCCAGCGTGTCCGCGTCCAAACGGCGGCTGGGCAGGCTTTCCGCCTCGACCTTGCCGCCGAGGCCAAGGCCGACCTGCTCGAACTCGACGGTCACCGGTTCGGCGCGCCCGTTGTGGAACAGGTAGGACATGGCATAGCGAGTGCGCGTCTTGGCCGACTTGTCGGCGCTGGTCACCGTCGGCGTCACGGTGATGTCGAAGGCCTGGCCGATCTTGAATTCGAGCTGGGAGTCGGCCGGCGTGTGATCGATGTGCGCCTCGCCGACGAACTTCACTTCGCCCGCGTCGTCATGCATGTACACGCGCACCACGCCCGCGGGGAGCGCCGCGCCCGCGTTGGTGAGTTTCAGCGCGACGTCTACGTGTCGCGGCGTGGTCAAGCTGTCGAAACCGTAGGCTTCGTAACGATAGGCCTTGGTCGTGGGCGCGCCTTGAAGGCCGAGAAAGCCGACCTGCTTGGTCTGGTTGTCCGCTACGGTGACGCGGCCCGGCAGGGGATAAATGTAGTAATCCGCGCCGTCGGCCGGCGCGCCCGCCGCCACGCCCGACTGGCTTCGCGCCTCGCGCCGCTCGCGAAGGGTGAGCTCGGTGTCGGAGTTGACCAGGTTGAAATTGCCCGCGACCAGCTGGGTCGCCGCCTTCTCAAAGCTCGTGCCTGATTTGTTGGTGAGCGTCACCCAGCCCTGCACGTCGGCCAGCGCCTTCTTCTCGTCGTACATGGCGACATAGTCCGCCTGCCACGACAGGCCGTTGGTGAGGTAGCGCAGGGTCGCCGCGCGCGGACCCGCGCCGTCCGCGTTCACCGTCACCGACAGGGTCGGATTGGCGCGCAGGCTGGCGGGGATGCTGTCGAACACCACGCGTGTGGGCACGCTGTCCTCGCGCAGGATTTCGACGCGGTTGCCGATCTGCAGCACCACGCCGTCGTTGACCGCGAGGACGGTCGCCGTCTCGGTCGTTTGCTGGCCGTTGCCGGGGTTGGTTCGGACGATCTGAATCTGCTTGCCGACCGCCTTCTCCATCATCTTGGCCGGCGACAGCAGATCGTAGTCGAAATTCTGTTCGATCACGCTCAGGCCTTTGCCGGTGAGGGTGGCGGTCTCGGGTCGGATGCTGGCCGAGACGTCCTTCAATTCTATGGTGCTGCGCCCTGCCGGCGGATTTAGCGTGCGCACGTCCTCCACCAGGGCGAGGTTGGAGTTGTACACGGTCAGCGCGATCTGCGGCGGCTGATCCGCCGCGTGGGCGGCGCCCGCAAGCGCCAGGGCGGCGGCGGAAAACAGTAGGCGGCGCATGGTCTTAACTCCCCCAACAACCTTTGCGAGCCTCTCACGAGGATCGCCCGCTTGTCGAGTAAAGCGTCGCCGTTGCGGCCGAAATTAGGCCCGCGTCGGCGCCGCGACCGTGCCCTTGCGTTCCAGCTTGCCCCACAGGACGCGCCGGCCGCGCACCGCGTTGGTCACCGCCTTGACCACCACATAGTACATCAACTGGCGATAGCCGAACCGCTGCAGCGGCAGCCACGGCAGGTCCGCCCACGGCGCCCGCGGCTCCATCACCATGCCCACGATGCCGGCGGCGAGGTCGAGCAGGATGAAGGCCAGCCAGTAGGCGACCGCGCGAACCAGGTCCTCGGAGTTCCACTCCACGGGATGCGACTGGGACGCCATCCAGGCCGAGAGCAGCGACCAGATCACCGCCAGGTCCACCAGCGGCGACACCACCGTCATGGCGATCTGGAACACCCAGACCTGGGGCAGGGCGACAAAGCCCAGTGCGGGGTTCTTCCGCGAGAACAGGCCGGCGCGGTGTTTCCACAGACACTGCAAGGTGCCGAACGACCAGCGGAAGCGCTGCTTCAAGAGACCCCTCACCGTGTCGGGGCTTTCGGTAAAGGCGCGCGCCTCGGAATCGAAGGTCACCTTCCAGCCGGCTTGTTGGATGGCGATGGTCAGGTCCTGGTCTTCCGCAAGGGTGTCGCTCGGATAGCCGCCGATGGCGTCGAGCGCGGTGCGCCGCCATGCGCCGACGGCGCCCGGCACCACGGTCACCGCGCCCAGCACCGCCAGCGCGCGCCGCTCGAGGTTCTGCGCGGTCACATATTCCAGCGCCTGCCAGCGGGTGATCAGGTTGGTGCGGTTGCCGACCAGCGCATTGCCCGCGACGGCGCCCACTTTCGGGTCGGCGAACCAGCGCGCCAGCCGTCCGATCGTCTGCGGCGGGAACTGGGTGTCGGCGTCGAGCGCGACGACGATCTCGCCCGTCACCGCCAACAGGCCGCGGTTCAGCGCATTGGCCTTGCCGCCGTTCTCGAAGCGCATCAGCCGCACGCGCGGCTCGTCCTTGAACGCCGCTTCCACCACCTCCGCGGTGCGATCGGTCGAGCCGTCGTCGAGCACCAGGACGTCGAGGTCCTTCCAGTCCGACGCCAAGATCTGAGTCACCGACGCGACGATCACCCGCTCCTCGTTGAAGCACGGGATCAACACGCTGACCTTGTGCGGCTGCGACGGATCGAGCACCGGCGGTTTGGTGCGCGCGGTCTTGATCACATGCGCCAGTGCGAAACTCGCCAGGAACAACAGACGCCCGACGCCCAGCACGATGGCGGTCATCAGCATGATGCGCAGGCCTTCCTCGAAGTTGCGCATCAGGAAGAACACCGAGCGGTCGATCAGCAGCTCGCCTGAGTTCTTGTTGGCCGACGGCATGGCCTGTTCGAGCGTCATGGTGGCGCCGTTCTTCATGCGCACGAGGTCGCTTACACGCACCAAGGTATAGCCGTCGTCGTGCAGCCGCTCGATCAGGCCGGGAAGCGCGTCGACGGTCGCCTGCCGGTCGCCGCCGGCGTCGTGCAGCAGCACCACGCGACCCGGCGCCTCGGGATTGCGCGGATATTCGAGCTGGTCCTCGACCCGCTGGATGATGTCCTGCCAACGCGGCCGCTGCCAATCGTCGGGATCGATACGCAGGCCCACGTTCACGTAGTTCAGCTTCTGTGCGAGCAGAAGCGGCGCGACTTCGTTGGGCGTCGACGGATCCGCGTCTCCGAGGAAGGGCGGCCGGAACAGGCGCAACGACCGGCCGGTCAAGGTCTCGAACAGCCGTTGCGTCGCGTTCAGCTCCAGCGCCGCCTCCGGCAAGGGCACCTGGCCGATGTTCGGGTGGGTGAAAGTATGGCTGCCGACCTCCTGCCCTTCGCGGACCTCGCGCATGACCAGGTCGGGGCGGTGCTCCATGTTCTGGCCAATGACGAAGAAGGTGGCGGGGACGTTGTACCGCTTGAGGATGTCGAGAATTTTCGGCGTCCAGCGTCCGTCGGGACCGTCGTCGAAGGTGAGCGCAACGACCTTCTTGTCCGGATCATAGCCCAGCCGCTGCACGCGATAAGCCTGGGGCACGATGGCGTATTGCTCGTTGGAGACGAGGTCGCTGTTGGGATCGAGCGTGAAGTCGCGACGACCGGGCCGCGGTGTTCCGGTGACGAACAGGATTTCGCCCTTGCCGTCGAAGTCGACGGACGAGCCCGCGGTTAGGGTGTGCAGATTATCCGTTGTCGCATCGTCGTAGTTGGCGCCGAGCACGCTCCACACGCCCGGATCCTCGGTGCCCAGCCGCCACAACGCATACCCGTGCGGGCGCCAGCTGTCGGTGACCTGGATCTCGTTGAACAGGGTGATCGCGTCGAGGAACCAGACCTCGTGCTTCAAGCCGTTTTCTTCGAAGGAGAAGGTCGGCGTCAGGGTGTCGGGATCGAACACGATGGGCGCGCTGGAATCGTCGGCCGCCTGGGTCGCTTCCTGGAAGGTCATGGTCTCGGCGGACTCTTTGCCCTTCCAGTCGTAGCCGTAGGAACCCAGGCCGATGATGGTCTTGTTCGGGTCGAGGCTCTTGGTCAGGCGCTCGAGGTTCTCCTCGTACCAGCCCTGGCCGGCCACCGCGCCCGGGCTGCCGGTGCGGAAGTGCTCGTCGTAGGCCATGAGCACCAGCTGATCGACGTGCGGCGCGATCTTGGTCGGCGACCAGTCGAGGTCGTCGAAGGGAACGGTCGCCCAAACCTGGCGCCCGTGCGCGTTCAACGCCGCCTTGGCCTGCGCCAGGAACCCGGGGTAGAGCGCGAGCCCCGCGGGCTTCATGTCTTCCAGGTCGAAACAGATACCGGCCCAGCCATTGTCGTCGGCCTGCTGCACCAGGGCGTTGATGAAGGCCGCACGCGCCGTCGCGTTGGCGAACATCGCCGACGCCATGTCGCCCTGCCACACGCCGCTTTGCAGGTTCATCACCACCGCGACGACGGCGGGCTTCTTTTTGGCGGTGCGCAGGATGGCGCGCGCGGCCGGGTCGGGAATGACGCTGATGTCGCCCTTGGCCGAGTTCAGCACCAGCCACTGCGGCGCCACGACGTCGATCTGGTTGATGTGCTGCTGCAGCGAACGCGATGAGTTTCCGATGTCGGTGACGTGAAAAGCGACGACCAGCGGCTTGCCCTTTACCGCCGGCACCGGCGCGGTCTTGCGCTGTTGCTTCTGCAGCTCGCGCAGCCAGGGAATCTCTTTGGTCCGATGGTATTCGGTGTGCACGGCCGCGAGCGAACGCGGCGAGTGGAAGGTGACGCCCGGGAGGCTGGGCGAGGTCGCGAGCGTCATGGCGAAGCCGGCCAGGAGCAGGAACAGGACCGCGGTCAAAAGGCCGAACACCCAGGAGGTGCGGCGCGATCGTTTGCCTGACGGGTCGTGGAAGACGAAGTTCGACATGGGTCGGGGCGCGGGTCCTGCGGCTGAGCCGTCATGCCTAGATCGGACGTCGCGTGAGCGGAAGCCAGACCGTGGGCGACCGCCGTGATACGACAAAACGCCCCAGCCGCAAGCCGGGGCGCTCGGCCTTCGTCGTAGATGTCGCGCCTTACCCCAGGAACAGCCGCCACATCAGCCGGCCCGGGATGAAGGTCAAAAGCCCCGCGATGATCAGCCCGCCCAGGAACAGCCCGGCCATCAGTCGCCCGTGCAGCCGCACCCGCGCCGTCCGCGCCGCCCATAGCGCCATCGGCAGCGCGATGATCACCCAGCCGGACAGGAGGTGGATGAAGCTGAACGACCCGTGGTTCAGCTCGCGGATGAACAGGGAGCTGATCGCCGTGGTCCCCATGGCCGCGACCCAGCTCCAGCCCAGCACCCGGTGAAGCGCCGTGCCCTTCACCCCCAAAAGCTGCACCGTCCCGATGACGAGCGCGCTCAAGGCGGCCGCGATATGGAGCTTGATGGCGATAGGTTGGGCCGCCAGCAGGGCCAGGTCCGGCCCGTGCGGGCTGACGTGCAGGGACGCGAAATAGGCGGCCCATTGCGCTGGCGAGTGCTGGGCGCCGACCACGACCAGGATCGCAGCCGTGATGGCGAGCGTGATCAGGAAATCGCGGGGACGAAGGATGGGTTGGCGGGGTTGCAGGGCGTCGGTCATGGCCGGTCTCCGGTGCGGGCGGCTCCGGTCTCGCCTGACGATCGGGGCTTCGCGAGCGCCTTTGCGCCGGCGGCCCCCGCGCCTGCGCGGGCGGACAGGCGCGTCGATCCACGAAGCGTGAACGGCGGGCTTCACGCCGGGGCGGCTTCGTGGTTTTCAACGGTCATGGCCGAGCCCGCCGCCCCCCTGCTGGAAGAACCGCTCTTGCGAACCTGGGCGCGGGGCCTGGTGATCGCGGCCGTGGCGGCGGTGTTCCTGGCCTACGCGGGGCCGTTCAACACCGGTGAGGGCCCGTTCGCGACGCGGCTTGTCTATTGGGGCGTGCTGATGCTGGGCGGCGCGATCTGGGGCCGCGCGGCGGGGCTGTGGCTGACCCGGTTTCCCGTGTTCGAGGGACGCTTGTGGCTGACCGCGGCGGTGCTGACAGTCATGATCGCGATACCGGGGGTCTTCCTGGTTTGGGATTTCACCTCGGTGATGTTCCAGCAGCCGCTGATGCTCGCGACGCTTCCGTTCTTCATCATTCCGGTCGTGGGCGTTTCGGCGATCATGACCGTGATCAGCATGGCCGCCGACCGGCGCCCGCGCGAGACCCACGCCGCCGCTGGGGATGCGCCGCGATTCCTCGAGCGTCTGCCGCTGAAACTGAAGGGGGCCGAGATCTACGCCGTCTCGGCCGAGGACCACTATCTGCGCATCCACACCGACCGCGGCTCGGACCTGATCCTGATGCGCCTGGCCGACGCCGTGGACGAGCTGCAGGGGCTCGAAGGCGCCCAGACCCACCGCTCCTGGTGGGTGGCGAAGAGCGCCGTCACCGGGGCCGAACGCGGCGACGGCCGCGCGGTGTTCACGCTGAAGAGCGGGGAAAAGGCGCCGGTCAGCCGCACCTACGCGCGCGTGTTGCGGCGCGAGGGTTGGTATTAGGTCTTACCGCTTTCGCGCGCGCCATTCGTCGCGCGTCTGGCCCCACAGGCGGACTTCCATGTTGTCGTAGGGCGCCGGCATGCGCGCCATCGCGCGCGGCTTTGAACCCAGCCGCTCGGCGACCTTGGCCGATGGGACATTCGCTTCGTCGACGCAGTGGATGATGTCGGTCCAGCCCAGGGTGTCGAAGGCCCAGTCCATCGCCGCCGCCGCGCCCTCGGTCGCATAGCCCTTGCCCCATGAGGCGCGGTTGAGGCCCCAGCCGACCTCGGTCCCGGGCCAATCCGCCGGCGTCCAAGGCCCCAGGCGGCCGACCCATCGCCCGCTCGCCTTCTCGACCACCGAGAACATGCCGTAGCCGAGCAGGCACCACGAGCCGGCCATGGAGCACACCTGCCGCCACGCCACCGACCGCGACGCGACCCCGCCGATGAACCGCGCGGTGTCTTCGTCCTGCATCATCTGAAACCACGGCTCGAAATCGTCCGACGTCGGCGGGTGAAGGATGAGGCGTTCGGTTTCGAGGGTGGGGCCGGGAGCTTGCATGAGTCGGTGATTAGCAAACCACCACGCGTGCGTCTCTCCCCCCGCTGGGGGGAGACAGCCGCGCAAGGCGCGGCAGAGGAGGGCAGGTGAGCCGACGCCCAGGGATAAGCGGTCGGCGGATGCGCATCGGCTGCTCGCCAATCACCAACGTCGGCGCACCTGCCCGCCTCTGCTCGCTTCGCGAGCTGTCTCCGCCCAGCGGGCGGAGAGGGGCTACTTTCTGGACTCGAGCAACGCCAACGCCGCCTGCGTCCGGTCCGAGTCCCCCACTCGCCCGCTCGCGCGATACCGGCGCACGAAGCCGGCGTTCTGGGCGGCGAAGTCGCAGGCCATCCTGGACCACAGGCCCGCCGCATAGTTGGCGCCGAAGTCGATGTTGCCGCGCGCCTTGTCCGCGAGGCCGCGGGTGACGTGGTCCAGCACCACCGTCCACTCGGCACGCTGGCGCAACGCGTCGTCCCAGGATTTCGGCGCGTCCAACAAGGTCTCGCCGGGATCGAGGAACCGCGCGCGACCGGGTTCCGGCAGATGTTCTGCAGTGTGCGTGACGTCGGCGCGCAGGTTGCGGTTCATCACCTCGATGGTGCGCAGCTCCGGCGGGGCGAAACGGTCGGTCGGCTCGCGCCGCGCATGCCGCGCCATGAACTCGCCGAAGGCCATCAGGTACTGGTTGCGCGGCTGGGCGCAGGCGGCGGGCGCGCCGTCGTTCCAGGGCGCATCGTCGCCGGGCGTATAGACGTGGTGGACGATGTCGCGCCGCCACTCCTCGCGTACGCTCTGATGGGCGTCGAAGCCGGCCAGGTCGGAGATCGACTTCAGGTCGTCCATCGGACTGCGGGGACGATCGGAGGCGACGGCGGGAACGGCCAAGATCGAAGCCGCGACGAGGACGGACAGGAGGCGGGTCATCCCGACAGCTTCACCCGAACCGCCGCGGCGTCAAGCGTTCGGACCAAGCAGCGCCTCTCCCCCCGCTGGGGGAGACAGCCGCGCTCCGCGCGGCAGAGGAGGGCAGGTGCGCCGACGCCCAGGGATAAGCGGTCGGCGAATGCGCATCGGCTGCTCGCTAATCACCAACGTCGGCGCACCTGCCCGCCTCTGCTCGCTTCGCGAGCTGTCTCCGCCCAGCGGGCGGAGAGGGCTGTGGAGAGGCGCTTTAAATTATTTCAGCGACGGCTCGATGTCCTTGCACGCCGCGATCAGGCCCTGCACCGACTCCACCGACTTGGCGAACATCGCCTTTTCCGCGTCGTCCAGCGGGAACTCGATGACGCGCTCGACGCCCTTGGCGCCGATGACGCAGGGCGCGCCGACGTAGAGGTTGTTCTGGCCATACTGGCCGGTGAGATGTGTGGCGGCCGGCAGCACGCGCTTCTGATCCTTCAGGTAGGACGTCGCCATCGCCACCGCGCTTTCCGCCGGCGCGTAGTAGGCCGAGCCGGTCTTCAACAGGGCGACGATCTCGCCGCCGCCCTTGCGGGTGCGCTCGACGATGCCGTCGAGATCCGCCTGGCTGATCGCGCCGTTCTCGATCCACAGCGGCAGCGGGAGGCCGCCGACGGTCGAGTAGCGCACCATCGGCACCATGTCGTCGCCGTGACCGCCGAGCGTCCAGGCGCGCACGTCCTTCACCGACACGCCGAACTTCTCGGCGAGGAACCAGCCGAATCGTGCGGAATCGAGCACGCCCGCCATGCCGACCACCTTCGCATGCGGCAGGCCGGAAAATTCGCGCAGCGCCCACACCATGGCGTCGAGCGGGTTGGTGATGCAGATGACGAAGGCGTTGGGCGCGTGTTGCTTGATGCCTTCGCCGACGGCCTTCATGACCTTCAGGTTGATGCCGAGCAGATCGTCGCGGCTCATCCCCGGTTTGCGCGCGATGCCGGCGGTGACGATGCAGACGTCCGCGCCTGCGATCGGGGCGTAGTCGTTGGCGCCGGTGAGGCGCGAGTCCTTGCCGAACACCGACGACGCCTCGACGATGTCGAGCGCCTTGCCCTGGGGCACGCCCTCGGCGATGTCGAACAGGACCACGTCGCCCAGCTCCTCGCGGGCGATGATGTGGGCGAGGGTGCCGCCGATCATGCCGGCCCCGATAAGAGCGATTTTGGCGCGCGCCATGGCTGGGTCTCCTGGGAAGATGGGGGAGGAAAAGGTCGGGCGCGGGTCTAGACCGCCCGGGCCCAGGCTGCAAGGCGGCCCGCGCGGGGGTAGGGTGAGGAACCATGACCCCGCAAAACCCTTCCCCCGACGCCTTCGACCTTCACCCGAACCTGGCCTCCACATCGCGCCTGATCGCCGACCTGTCGCTCAGCCAGGCGCGGCTTCAGCTCGACGCGCGCTTTCCGTGGATCGTGCTGGTTCCGCGCGTCACCGCGGCGCGCGAGATCGACGACCTCGACGAGTTGCTGCGCGAGACGCTGATGGAGGAGATCGTCATGGCCTCGCACGCGGTGCGCGCGATGGGCGAAGCGCTCGGCCGGCCGGTGGAGAAGCTCAACACCGGCGCGCTCGGCAATGTCACGCCGCAGCTGCACGTGCATGTGCTGGGACGCCGAAGCGATGACGGCCTGTGGCCGGATCCGGTGTGGGGACGCGGCGCGGCGGTCGCCTATGACGAGGCGACGCTCGACCGGATGATCAGGGTTGCGTCGGAACGATGGGCGCGTGCTTCATGACCACGCTCTGAACCGTCCCGGCCTCGTTCAGCTCGCCCGACCAGCGCCCGTCCGGCTGCAGGGTCAGCGACAGCACCGTCGGCTCCAGCCGGTCGCCAGCGCCGGAATGGAAGCTGAGCTTCAGCGAGACCGAGCCGCGGTCGATGGTTTCGATGACGCCGATGCTGGAGGCGTGATCCTTGCGCACGTCGCGCCAGGCGCCTTCCACCGGCGAGGCTTCGCCCGCGTCGTTTAGGATCACCGTGAACAGCGGACCGCCGTCCTTGCTGCTGACCGTCCACTCGCCGTCGAGCGCGCCCAGCATCGCCTGCTCGGCCTCGAAATGGCCCATCACGCCGGAGAGGTAATAGCGCTGTTGCTCGTCCGCCGGGGCCTCGTAGGCGCCGTGATAGTTCTCCACCGTCACCGCGGCCTTCGGTGCGACCTGGGGCGCGATCGAATAGGCCATGGGCGCGGCCGGCTGATAGGTCAACGGCATTTCGAACGGGCGAACAACGGGACGGCGGATCGGGTCGGGGATCGGGTCCGGAATCGGGGGCATGGCCGGTTGCGGCTGGCTCAGGCCGTTCTGCAACGGCGGGGGCCCGTCGTCATCGGAGGTGTCCGGCGGCGTCTGCGCCTGCACGACGCCCGCCATCAGCGCGATCAGCAACAGAGCGGCCACGGCCGACCCCCAGAGCTAGGTAGAAGCTTGAATTGCTAGGCCCGTCGCGAGGTCCGCGCAAGTGCGACGATAGCACGGTGCGGTAGCGCCTTTTCGGGGCGGTCGCGGTGGTCGCAGAACGCCGTTGTGCTATCCCTGGCCACAGGGAGGCGCCATGGCCGACGAGATAAACGCCGAGGGCGGTGCGGTCGCCGACGCTCATGACTCGGAGGAAGCCATGCACGTACACGCGCCCAAGCCGTTCCACGGCTGGGGGGAACTGTTGCGCGAGGTCGGCGTCATCGTCGTCGGCATCGTCATCGCCATTGGCCTCGAACAGACCGTCGAGGCGCTGCACCGTCACCATCAGCGCGAAACCTTGGAGGCGGACCTGCGAAGGGACGGTGAGCTCAATCGCCGATACCTCAAGAGCGACATCGTCCAGGCCCAGGCCATTCTCGACTGGGCGGTCGAGCAGGCCTCGACGGTGGATCGCGCCGGCCCGACCGGTGCGCTGATCCTGCGACGTCTGCCGGGCGGATTCATAGGCGTCACCGACGCCGGTGTCTGGCCTTCGGCAAAGGCCAGCGGCGTGGTCAATCTGCTTCCGTCCGACGCGCAAAACTGGCTGGAGTATTTGGCCCAGCAGTACGACGAGGCCTTCGTTTCCCGGGCCAGCGCGACCGGACGGCTCTATGACGCCTATGCGGCCCTCGACCAGGTCATCGTCGGTCGCGCCGCTGCCGGCCGGTCGGGAGACATTGACCTGTCCGCCCTGACCCCAGCGCAACGTTCGACGGCGGCCGATCGTCTGCGCGCCATCGCCGAATCTGCGCGCGGCGTCGTGCGGCAGCTGTTGGTCTGCGACATCGGAAACGAATTCATTCTTTCGACGCCCCTCGATCAGTTGGACTCGCCCAGCGCTTCGGACCGGTATCAGCGGATACGCCAAAAGGCGCTGGAGGCTCACCCGGCGGCAAACTATTCCTTTGGCGACCGCTAGGCTTCGCGCCGGTGGACCCCGAGGGCGGCGCAAGGACCCCGAAACGCCTTGTCCCGCTTGCGTTGACAGCCCGGACTCAGGGTCTAAAAGTCCCGGCGCGCCCGCGTCGCGTGTTCTCCCGCACGTTTCGTTCTGGGCGCTGGGAAAAGCGCATGTCGCAAGCCACCGCCAAGGGCGCATCCCCCGAGGCTCCCCCAAAGACTTCCCGCAAGGATCGTCCCCTGTCGCCGCACCTGCAGGTGTGGCGCTGGCATATCACCATGTGGGGCTCGATCCTGCACCGGGTGAGCGGGGTCGGGCTCTATGTCGGAACCATCGCGGTGGTGGCCTGGCTGGCGGCGCTGGCGCTCGGCCGCGACGCTTATACCCATTGGCTGACCTACGCGGCCCATCCCCTGGCGCTGATCGTTTGGATCGGGCTCGCGCTGTGCGCCTTCTATCATCTGGCGGCGGGGCTTCGGCACCTGATCTGGGACACCGGCGCGGGGCTGAGCCCGAAGAGCGCGAACGCCCTGGTCAATTTTTCGATCTGGTTCGCCCTGATCGCGACGGCGCTCTACTGGGCCTATTTGTTCATTTCCGGAAAGGTCTCGGTGTGAGCGACGATTTCCGGACCGATCGTAAGAAGATCGAAGGCGCCGGCGGCGCTCATCACGGCGCGGGCGTCTGGGTGCGCGAGCGCGTCTCGTCGGTGGTGCTTCTGGTGCTCGGTATCTGGGGCCTGTGGGCCGCGACCCGGTTCCTGGGTCAGGGCTTCGACGGCGCCGCGGCGTGGCTGCGCTCGCCGCTGAACGCCATTCTTCTGACCATCCTTATGTTGACCACGCTCTATCACATGCAGCTCGGCCTGCGCGTGGTGATCGAGGACTATGTGCACAAGCCGGTCGGCAAGAGCACGCTTCTGTTCATCAACTTTTTCCTGTGCGTGGTGCTGGCGGTGGTCGCCGTCTTCGCCGTGCTGAAGGTCGCCCTCGGCGGCGGCCTGAGACTCTGAGCTTAGGGATTCTGAGGCAAGCATGGCCGCGAACGGCGCCTATCAATTCGTAGATCACGCCTTCGACGTGGTGGTGGTCGGCGCCGGCGGCTCGGGCCTTCGCGCGGCGCTGGGTTGCGCCCAGGCGGGCCTGAAGACCGCGTGCGTCACCAAGGTCTTTCCCACGCGCTCGCACACGGTCGCGGCGCAAGGCGGCATCTCCGCCTCGCTCGGCAACATGGGCGAGGACGACTGGCGCTGGCACATGTACGACACCGTCAAGGGGTCGGACTGGCTGGGCGACCAGGACGCCATCGAATACCTGGTGCGCGAGGCGCCCGCCGCGGTCTACGAACTCGAGCACTGGGGCGTGCCCTTCTCGCGCACCGACGAGGGCAAGATCTACCAGCGCGCCTTCGGCGGCATGACGCGAAACTTCGGCGAGGCGCCGATCCAGCGCACCTGCGCCGCCGCCGACCGCACCGGCCACGCCATCCTGCATACGCTCTACGGCCAGTCGGTGCGGCGCGAGGTCGACTTCTTCATCGAGTATTTCGCGCTCGACCTGATCATGGTCGACGGCGTCTGCCACGGCGTCACCGCCTGGAAGCTCGACGACGGCACCTTGCACCGCTTCCGCGCCAAACAGGTGATCCTGGCCACCGGCGGCTACGGCCGCGCCTATTTCAACTGCACCTCGGCCCACACCTGCACCGGCGACGGCGGCGGCATGGTGCTGCGCGCGGGCCTGCCGCTGCAGGACATGGAGTTCGTGCAGTTCCACCCCACCGGCATCTACGGCGCGGGCGTCCTGATCACCGAAGGCGTGCGCGGCGAGGGCGGCTACCTCACCAACTCCGAGGGCGAGCGCTTCATGGAGCGGTACGCGCCGTCGGCGAAGGACCTCGCCTCGCGCGACGTGGTCTCCCGCTCGATGACCATCGAGATTCGCGAAGGCCGCGGCGTGGGTCCCAAGAAGGACCACATCTTCCTCCACCTCGACCACCTGGATCCCAAGATCATCCACCAGCGCCTGCCCGGCATCACCGAGAGCGCGCGCATCTTCGCCGGCGTCGACGTGACGAAAGAGCCGATCCCGGTCTTGCCGACCGTGCACTACAACATGGGCGGCATTCCCACGAACCACCACGCCCAGGTGCTGACCAAGTCCGGCGACGACGCCGATCACATCGTGCCCGGCCTGATGTCGGTGGGCGAGGCGGCCTGCGTCTCGGTGCACGGCGCCAACCGCCTGGGTTCCAACAGCCTGACCGACCTCGTGGTGTTCGGCCGCGCCGCGGGCCTGAAAGCCGGCGAGGTCGTCGATCGCACCGCGGGCGTTCCGGAAATTCCCGCCCACGCCACCGACGGGCACCTCGCCCGCTTCGACCGCTTCCGCAACGCCAAGGGCTCGATCCCGACCGCGGAGCTGCGCCTGCGCATGCAGATGGCCATGCAGGAGGACGCCGCCGTCTTCCGCACCGCCGAGACCCTGGAACAGGGCGTCAATCGCCTGACCGACATTTTCGCCCAGTCCAAGGACATCGGCGTCACCGACCGCGGTCTGGTGTGGAACTCCGACCTGATGGAGACGCTCGAGTACGACAATTTGATCGGCCAGGCGGTGGTCACCATCACCGGCGCGCTGAACCGCACCGAAAGCCGCGGCGCCCACGCGCGCGAAGACTTCCCCGACCGCGACGACGTGAAGTGGATGAAACACACCCTGTCGTGGCTCGACGAAGAGAACGGCAAGGCGAAACTCGACTACCGTCCGGTGCACGCCTACACCCTGACCAACGACGTCGCCTACATCCCGCCGAAGAAACGCGTGTACTGAGGATCAAGATGGTTTCGTTCACCCTCCCGCGTAACTCCACGGTGAAGAAGGGCAAGGCCTGGCAGGAAGCCGGCGCCCAGGACGCCAATGTCGGGCGCGAGCACCTGCGCACCTTCCGCGTCTATCGCTACGATCCGGAAGACGCCGCCAATCCGCGCTGGGACACCTATGAGGTCGACACCTCCAAGCACGGCCCGATGGTGCTGGACGCGCTGATCCACATCAAGAACACCATCGACCCGACGCTCACCTTCCGCCGCTCGTGCCGCGAGGGCGTGTGCGGCTCGTGCGCCATGAACATCGGCGGGCGCAATACGCTCGCCTGTACCCACGCGTGGAAGGACTTCTCCGGCGCCGAGATTTCGGTCTCGCCGCTGCCGCACATGCCGGTGGTGAAGGACCTCGTCCCCGACCTCAGCCTGTTCTACGCGCAGTACGCCTCGATCGAGCCGTGGCTGCACACCAAGACCGCCACGCCGGACAAGGAGTGGCTGCAGTCGCCGAAGGAGCGCGAAAAGCTCGATGGCCTCTACGAGTGCATCCTCTGCGCCTGCTGCTCCACCGGCTGCCCGAGCTACTGGTGGAACCAGGACAAGTACCTGGGCCCGGCCGCCTTGCTGCAGGCCTATCGCTGGATCGCGGACTCGCGCGACGAGGCCGAGGGCGAACGCCTCGACTATCTCGAGGACCCGTTCCGCCTCTATCGCTGCCACACCATCATGAACTGCGCCCAGGTCTGTCCCAAGGGCCTGAACCCCGCCAAAGCCATCGCCGAGACCAAAAAGCTGCTGGCCAGCCGTTCGTCGTAAGCCGCGGCCGGTCTACCGCAAGTCCGCTTGCCCTGAAGCGGTCGCACGCCCAGGCTGCGCGCGCCGTTCGGGGAGGACGCTCATGGGCCGTCTCGTCATCGCAAGCGCCGCCGCCTGTCTGGTCTGTTTCGCGCAGACGCCGGCGCGAGCCCAGGCGCCGACCGCGCCGCCGACCTGCGACGCGCCCGAGTTCCGCGCTTTCGATTTCTGGGTCGGCGACTGGGACCTGGACTTCGACGCCGCGCCCGGCGTGCTCGGCCATGCGTCCAACCGCATCACCAAGGACGAGTACGGCCCCTGCGTGATCGCCGAACATTTCGAGCTGCCGGCGACCCGCTACAAGGGCGGCTCCTATTCGATCTACGATCGCAACGCCCGGGTCTGGCGCCAGAGCTGGGTCGACAACCAGGGCGGCGTGTTCAACCTCGTGGGCGGCCCGGTGAGCGGCCAGCCCTACGTCTTCGAACTGCGTACGAACGGACCCGCGGGACCCGGCGGTAAGATCATGCGCATGATCTGGCAGGATGTGACCCCTGACAGTCTGACTTGGCATTGGCAGGCGCAACAGCCGGACGGATCGTGGAAGGACAACTGGGTCCTGCGCTATAAGCGCCACAAGGCGGGGGCCTGATCCCCGCCGCCCGATCCACCGTATCCGCCACATTGAGCCCGGGCTCCGAGCCGTGTACGACCGGCCCCGGATTCTCACTTTCGGCGGACGCGGCGGGCCTTGGCGAAGATCACCTACATCGAGCACGACGGGAAAGAGCACGCCGCCGAGGTCAAGAACGGCATGTCGGTGATGGAGGGCGCGATCCGCAACAACATCCCCGGCATCGACGCCGACTGCGGCGGGGCCTGCGCCTGCGCCACCTGCCACGTCTATGTGGACGACGCCTGGTTCGAAAAGACCGGCGGGGCCTCCGCCATGGAGGAGTCCATGCTGGACTTCGCCGAGGAGGTGAAGCCGACCTCGCGCCTGAGCTGCCAGATCAAGGTCTCCGACGCGCTCGACGGCCTGATCGTGCGCATGCCGGAGAGCCAGCACTGAACGGTCCGATTTCGAACGGGCCGGGCCCGGAGCTGATCAGCGCGCTGAAGGTCCTGATCGAGGAGGCCCGCGCCGAGGCCGACGGCGGCGTTCCTATGGTGGCCGTGGGCGGATGCCAGGCCTCGGGCAAGAGCACTCTGGTTCGCATGGTGGCAAAGGACATCGGCGCCGCGCGCTTTTCCCTCGATGACGTCTATCGCACCCGCGCCGAGCGCCAAGCGATGGCGCGCGACATCCATCCGCTGTTCATCACCCGTGGCCCGCCCGGAACCCACGATCTTGATCTCGCCGACGGCGCGATCGACGCGCTGACGACCGCGCGCGACGGCGCCGGCACGCGGATTCCGTCCTTCGACAAACTGGCCGACGATCGCCTGCCGCCGCGCGACTGGCCGGTGTTCGAGGGCAAGCCGAGCGCGATCCTGGTCGAAGGCTGGTGCATGAACGCGACACCGCAGGCGGACGCGGAGCTCGTGGAGCCCGCCAATGCGCTCGAAGCCGAGGAAGACCCGGACGCGACCTGGCGTCGCCGCGTCAACGCCGAACTCGCGGGCCGCTACCAAACGTTCTTCAATCGGTTCTCGCGCAGCCTGTATCTCGCCGCGCCCAGCTTCGACGTCGTCCTCGATTGGCGCTGCGAACAGGAAGCGGGCCTTCTCGGCGTTCCGGCCGCCGATCTCCCGCCCGAACGCCGCGCAAACCTCACCCGCTTCATCGCCCACTACGAACGTTTGACGCGCCACATGATCGCCGGCGACGTGGATGTGAACCTGGTTGCACGGCTTGGTCCGGAACGCACATTGCTCGCGCTCGAAGAAAAGTGAGCCACGAAAAACACGAAAAGAGATTTTTTGCGGCGCTTCGCGCCGCGCCCATAACGTGATGCCGCGATCAGTGATTGTCGTTCGTGCTTTTCGTGCTTTTCGTGGGCAACCTTTTACTTAATGCGTCCCAAAGTCGAATTGCGGGTCCTGTTTGACCGCGCCGCCGAAACTGTAGGTCAGGCCGACCAGCAGCGCGCGTTGGCGAAACTGCAGGATCTGCTCCTGGTGCAGCGTCGCGGTGTCGAACACCTGGCGGTAGCTCAGGGTGTTGAACACATCGAGCGCGGTCACGAACAGCGACAGATGCGGGTCGAACTTGTGGCGATAGCCGAGAAACATCGCGCCTCCCGGCTGGTTGTACCCCTGGGCCGTCAGTTGCTTGCCGTTCAGAAATCCGTTGGCCTGAATGACGTCGTTCGGCGTCGCCTGCCAACTGATCGTGCCGCGGCCGCTGAGCGATTCGCCGGTTCGGCGCTGCGCAAAACCGAGCGGCGTCGCATCGATCTGATTCCACGCCGCGTCGGCGGAGACGTTGTATGTCACCGTCTTTACAAGTTTACCGCTGGCCGCGAGTTCGAGGCCGCCGCTGCGGCTCGACGCCAGGTTCTCCTGGGTGGTCAAGATCACTCCGTTGCCGAGGTCCTGCTCCACCGGCGTCACGCCCTCGCGATTGTCTTTGTAATAGAGGGTCGCGAGATAATAGGTCTGCCCGCGCTTGTACTGGTAACCCAGTTCGTAGTCCGCGGTCTGTTGCGGCCGCAGGTCCGGATTGCCCTGGGATTGCGCCAGCGGACCCAGCACTGCGCGGAACGGATCGTAGTCCTGCGGCTGCGGCCTCTCGATGCGCTGACTGTAGCTCGCGGTCACCGACTGCGCGTCGCCGATCTGGTAGGACAGGTGTAAGCTCGCATACAGGCGTCCGTCGGTGCGCGAGCGCGTCAGATGCTGCGTCTCCTGGTCGATGTCGAGGCTGGTGGTTTCGTAGCGCAGTCCGGCGAGCACCGTGGCCTTGCCGAAGGGCTGCTGGTAGGTCGTGTAGAGCGCCTGGATCGTCTGGTTGAAGTGGAACCGGTTGTTCTGCGCCGGGTCGAGCGGGCCGTTCGGTGTCGGCGCGTTTATGAACCCCGAATGGCTTTGCTGGTCGCGCTCGTCGTCGAGTTCGTAGCCGGCTTTCCATTGCCCGCCCCTGGGCATCGGCCGTTCGTAGTCGGCCTTCACGCTGTTCTTCAAGCTGACGCTGTCGTAGAGGACCGCTTCGAAACTCTGCGGCAACGCGGGAAGGATGCCGACGTCGGTGTAGTAGTCCGGCGCCGACAGAGTCATCCGCTCCGCCGAGGCGCTGAGCGTGAGGTCGTGCTGATCGCCGTCGAAGGTCCGGCGCAAGGATAGCGAGCCGGTCAGGTCGCTCAGCGGAAAGCTGATGTGCTCCGCGCGATCCTCGATCAGCGTGGGCGCGCCGGCGCCGTCGAATACGCGGATGGGTGAGGGTCCGTTGCCGCCTTCCTCGCCGCCGAAATATTGCAGGCCGGCGCTCACACGTGTCTTCGCGTCGAGGTCATAGTCGACGCCGGCGGTCCCGAACCGGAAGCGTTGGACGTCGGTGACCTGGTCGGCGTCGATCGACTTGAACGTCGGCGTCCCCGCCGCGTCGAAGCCTTCGCTGGTCGTCGACTTGCCGCCGTCGATCCGGTTGTTCGCGAGCCCGGCATTGATGTTGAAACTCAGCGGACCCGCGACGTAGTTGGCGGCGCCGCCGAGGCGCCAATGCTGGCTCGACCCATCCATCACGCGTAGCGAGCCCGAACGCGTCGGCTTGCGCGTCTTCTTGCTGATCAGGTTGATGATGCCGGCCGAACCGTTCGGCGAATACTGGGTCGAGGGATTAGTCAGCACCTCGGCGCGTTCGTACTGGTCCGCCGGCAGGGTCTGCAGCACCTGCGCGCGGCCGGGACCGGTGAACAGGCCGGACGGTTTGCCGTCGACCAGGATCTGCACATTGGCGTCGCCGCGAATGGAAATGTTGCCCTGCACGTCGACGCTGACGCCCGGCAGGCCGTTCAGCGCGTCGCCGATCGTCCCGCCGGCCTGGGCCTGGATGTCCTTGGTCAGGTCGTAGCTCTTGCGGTCGATGGCGCTCTTGAACCCGCCCTGTTCGGAGGTGACCGTCACCCCCTGGACCGTGGTCGCGGGCGGCGCGGCGGCCGGTTGCGGAGGCGCTGGTTGCGCCGGGGGAGCGGCCGGGGCCGATTGGGCCTCGGCCTGGCCCCAGGCGCTGAGCGCCATCAGGACGCCAAGGCTCGTCAGCGGCTTTCGCATAGGCCCTCCAAAAACCACACCCGTAGTTTTATAAAATTATGCATGTAGTTTTCTTGTCAAGCGAAATGCGCTAGGCTCGTCCTCGAGGAGCGGCGGCGATGCAGATCAGCGGCGCGGAGAGCAAGATCATGGAAGCCCTGTGGCGACGGGGGCCCCTGGTCGTGGACGACATCCTGGCCGAGGTGGCCGGGCCCCAGAACTGGTCCGACGCCACGGTGAAGGCCCTGATCGGGCGGCTGCTGAAAAAGAAGGCGATCGAGTCGACCCGCGAAAACGGCCGCGCCTACTACCGGCCCCTGGTCGAACGCGACGCCTGGGTCCTGGCCGAAAGCCGCGGCCTGCTCGACAAGCTGTTCGGCGGCGAGCTCACCCCCTTCGTCAGTCACTTCACCGAAAAGCGGCTGCTGTCCGCGCAAGACCGCGAACGCCTGAAGGCCCTTATCGAAAAGCTCGACGATGACGATCGCTGATTTTCTCATCCTGCTGGTGCGCGTGAACCTCGCCGCGGGCGCGGCGATCGCGCTGGTGCTGGCGTTGCGCATTCCGGTGCGCCGTACGTTCGGCGCGCACTTCGCCTATGCCCTGTGGCTCTTGCCCCTATGCGCCGCGTTCGGCGCCGCCGTTCCGCAGTACATGCCGGGTGAACCGCCTTCGACCGTCGCTGCGATGACGCGCGGCGTGATCACGACCTTCGAGTCGCAGGATCACGACGGGTTCGCGCTCGCCATCTGGTGCGTGGGCGCGGCCCTCGGCGCGACCCTTGCCGTCCTCAGCCTCGCCCGCTTCATGCGCGCCGAACGCGCCGGCAGCGCGGGACCCGCCGTGGTCGGCGTCGTGGTGCCGCGTCTTGTCGTGCCGAGCGATGCGCCCGTGCGCTATACCGCCCAGGAATGGCGCCTGATCCGCGCCCACGAACGCGCGCACATGGATCGCCAGGACGGCCGCGGCGCCGCGGTCGCCGCGCTTGCGCAGTGGCTCTGCTGGTTCAATCCGCTGCTGCATCTGGTCGGACCGGCGCTGCGCCTCGACCAGGAACTCGCCTGCGACGCCACCGTGCTCGAACGCCTGCCGGTCGAACGCCGCCGCTACGCCGAGACCCTCCTGCGCACCCACGACACCGAACCCGCGCTGTTCGTCGCGGCCTTCGGCGGCTGCGGCTCGCTCGAAGTCCGCCTCGCCATGCTGTCGAAACGACCGCCATCGCTGAACCGCCTCGAGCTCGGCGAAGTGCTGATCATCGTCCTCGGCATCGCCGCAGTAATCGGCGGCGCGGCGATGCACGCCATCGTCTAAAGGAAATCAGCGGACTACACGGCAGTGCGAGCCGCGCCGTAGGCGCCAATTAAACGCAGAGACCGCAGAGAAGCGCAGAGCGCGCAGAGATGCCGCCGCGACCCCTCTGCGTCCTCTTCATTCCTCTGCGTTCTCTGCGTTTAAAGGGCGCTGCGCGCCGAGGCAGACGCAAACGTTGCGCCAGTGCGACTCCCGTGCGAGCGCACCGCCCTTCGTGGTTCAGCAGTCTTCCGAATTCACGCCGCCCCAGCCCGCAGGTCCAGTTCCGGCTCCGCCGCCGCGGTGCTCACCGCCGCTTCCGGCAGGTGCACGGTGAAGGTCGCGCCTTCGCCCGGCGCGCTTTCCAGCGCCACCCAGCCGCCGTGCAGCTCCACCAGCGTCTTCACCAAAGCAAGGCCCAGGCCCGGGCCGCCGCGGTCGCGGCCGACGAAGCGGTCGAAGACGTGGGCCTGCTGGTGATAGGGGATGCCGCGCCCGGTGTCCTTCACCTGGATGGTCACCGATCCCGCGGCGCGCTGGGCTGAGAGCGTCACCGTCCCGCCGGGGCCGATGGCGCGGGTGGCGTTGTCGAGCAAATGGTCGAGCGCCTGGCCGATGCGGCGCGGATCGGCGCGGATCAGGCCGGCGTTCTCGGCGCCCTCGAGCACCAGCTGGCCGCCGTTCGCCTCGATGGTTGCGCGCACGCGTTCGGCGGCGGTCTCCAGCGTGTCGCGCACCTGCACGTCGCCGAGGAACAGCGCCATCTCGTTGGCGTCGATCTGGGCGATGTCGAGCACGTCGTCGATGGAGCGCGCGAGCTGCGCCGCCGCCTGCCGCACCGAACCCAGATGCGAGCGCGCGCGATCGGACAGGCCCTGCTCGTTTTCCAGCAGTTCCGCGTAGCCCAGGATCGTGGTCAGCGGCGTGCGCAGTTCGTAGGACACATTGCCCACGAACTCGCGCTTCAAACGCTCGGTCTCCTGCAGCATGGCGGAGCGTTGATCCAGCGCGCGCTCCAGCTCATGCCGCGCGGTGATGTCGCCAAAGGCGATCAGGGTCGCGCCGTCGGGCAGCGGCTGCGACTGATAGGCGAAGGTGCGCCGGTCCGAGGTCTTCACCTCGCCGGAGATCGGCACCCGCGCGGTGGGGTCGGGATCGGTGACCCGCGCCTTCAGCTCAGCCCAGAGCGTCTGGTCGTGCACCAGCGGACGGCAGCGGCCGGCCACGCCCTCGAAACCGCCGGCGTCCTGCAACTGCTGCGTGGTCACGCCCCACAGCTGTTCGAAGGCCTCGTTGTGCAGGCGCAGGCGCCCGTCGGAGCCAAACACCGCCACCGCATCGTTCAGCTTGTCGAGCGTGGCGCGTTGCACCTGGATCAGCGCGTTGTACTGCGCGCGCAGCTTCAGCTCGCCGGTGATGTCGGCGAACAGGATCAGAATTCCGCCCAGCGGATGCGGCTGGCGCACCACGCGCAGGGTGCGCCCGTCGGGCAGGCTCCACATGTCGTCGGGCGCGACCTCGGTCGAGCCGTAGAAGTCGAGCTCCTTCGCCTTCCACTTGGAATAGTCGGTGGTCTCCGGCAGGCGACGGCGCTGGCGCAGGCGGTCGAGCAGTTCCGCATGCGTCGGACGCTCGTCCAGCCACGCGGCTTCCAGGTCCCACAGCTGCTGGAACGCGGTGTTGTAGAAACTGAGCTTGCGCGCCGGCCCGAAGATGGCGACCGCGTCGGCCAGGTGATTCAGCGTCTCGTCGTGGGCGGCCACGTGGCGGCGCAGCGCCTCGCGGTTTTCCTCGGACTCGGTGATGTCCATGGCGAAGGCGGCGATCTCATCGCCGCTCACCGGCTCGGCGAAGATGCGATAGGCGCGCCGCTCGCCGCGCACCGTGACCCAGCGGAAGCCCTCGCGCGCGGCGCGCTCGCGGCCGGCCTCGACGACGATGGCCTGGGCGCCGCGGTCGAAGGCGGCTTCCCGCGCGCGGGCCTCGTCGACGGTGGAGACCTCGGCCGCCTCGACGAAGGCGCGGTTGGCCCACAGCACCAGGCCGCGCGAGTCCGCGATCCAGGCCGGGTCGGGCAGGCGGTCCGCAAGCGCCGCGAACTTGCCGCCAGGCGTCGCGTCGAGCGCGAGGGTGATCCTGAGCCACGCCATCCCGCCGGACGGGCGCCCCTCGATCACCAGGGCGCCGCCGGCGACCGGGGTGAGGAAACGGCAGGGCTCGCCCTGGTTGATCAGGCTGCGCAGCTTCAATGCGTGGTCGGGGGCGGTGGCCGCGATGGCTTCCAGCAGGCCGGCCGGATCGACTTCGCGCAGGCCCAGCGCGCCGGCGCAGGCCAGGATGGCGTCGTCGCCCCAGACCAGGCGGGCCTCCTCGCCCTCCACGGCGATCAGGGCGCCTTCGAAGGCGATGGTGGCGGTCTCGGCCTCGTTCAGGGCGGCGCGGAGCTGGTCGTTGCGCGCGGTCAGGTCGGCGGTCCGGGTCTCGGCGCGCTTGCGGTAGCGCCACGCCCAGAGCGAGGTGGACAGCGCGAGCGCGATGGCGCCCGCCGATGCCGCATAGGCGAGGCTAGCCCCGAGCATGGTCCCCGACCCCGTTCATGTCCCCGTTGGTGACGCCGCCTGATCGAATCACAAGCTCAGGATAGCGCGCCACGGTTACCCAGGCATGAGTCCGCTTGTCACAAGGCGGCTTGCCGCTTTCGCCCTCGGGCCCGATATGGCTTCCCATGAGCGTACTCTATCCCGTCGCGCCGACCGCCGAGGAGGCCCTGTCCAAGCCCCTGGGCCGCGCCGCACGCGAACGTGAGGCCCGGACCGTGGTCGAGGCGCATCGTCCTGAAGCCGGGACGGACACGCTTTTCTTCGCGGTGGAAGAGGTCGGCCCTGCCTACGACACGCGCGAGGCGGCGCTCGAGGCGTGGAAGGGCCTGGTCGACGACGCCCGCCAGTCGGTCGCGCCCGAGGACCGCTATTGCACCGTGCGCGAGATCCTGGCGCCGGTGAAGGGCAAGACGCCGCGCGTAGCCCCGGTGAAGCCCGCCTTCAAGGACGGCCGCCGCTGGCCCGCGCCGGCGAAAGCCGCGACGGCGGCGAGGACCCAATGGCGCTTGTCGGTGTCCTACTGGCGCATCGGTCCTCAGCCTTCGACCTCGGCCTTGCCGCCCGCGCGCAAGATGCGCCGCGACCAGTCCGCCCGCGATCTCGGCCACGACGCGCTCGAAGCGCTGACGCGCCAGCCGCTGACCGCGACCGCGCCGCAACGGCCGCTCGACATCGGCCTGTTCGAAACCCGCGCGCCGGAAAATCCCGACCTGGTGCTGCCCGATGAATAGAAGTGACCTCGACGCGCGCCACTGGGGCCGTCATCCGGCGCCCGACATCGACGCCTTCACCGCCATGGCGGAAGCCGCGTGGGAGCGCCTGCCGCAGGATTTCCGCCGCGCCGCCGGCAATGTCGAGTTCCGCGTGCAGGATTTCGCCGACGACGCAACGCTGGATGCGCTCGGCATCGAGGATCCGTTCGAACTGTCGGGCCTCTACCACGGCGTGGATCTCACTCACCAATCGGTGTTCAACCCCTCGCCGAACAGTTCGCAGATCTTCCTGTTCCGCCGCCCGATCCTCGACGAATGGTCCGAACGCGGCAACGTCACCCTGGACGAACTTGTCACCCACGTCCTCATCCACGAAATCGGGCACCACTTCGGCCTCTCCGACGACGCGATGCACGCGATCGAGGATGAGGCGTAAGCGATGGCTGACGCCATTCTCACGCTCGTCTTCAGCCGCCCCGAGACGACGCTTGCAGTAACCCGCGGCGTCGCGCGGCTGTTCGCGGATTTGGGTTGGGCGCCGTTGCTCGAAGTAGGTCTGCCGAACGGGCGACGGGCGGACGTGATGGCGCTGGGGCCGAAGGGCGAGATCGCCATTGTCGAGGTGAAGTCCTCGCTGGAGGACTATCGCGTCGATCAAAAGTGGCATGAGTACGCCGACTACTGCGACCAGCTCTATTTCGCGGTCGCGCCGGAATTCCCGCGCGAGATCTTGCACGCGGGCCCCGGCCTGATCGTCGCCGACGCCTTCGGCGGTGCGGTCGTCAAGGACGCGCCGATCGAACCGCTCGCCAGCGCGCGGCGCCGCGCCTTGATCCTCGCCTTCGCCCGGCTTGCGGCGTTGCGTGCGACGGACGTGTAGAAAAGAGAGTCCACGGACCCACACGGACACACACGGATCGCTTATCACAGAGCGTCTTGCGCGCGCCCGCCGTCATTTACTTGCCCACGAAAAACACGAAAAAGCAGACTCCGCGCCGCAGGCGCAATCGTTTGAATGGCGCTTCGCGCCGGTAGCTGAAACTAGAAGCGCGACGCGTTCGTGCTTTTCGTGGGCAATCTTTCTTCTCTTTTCCGTGTGTGTCCGTGTGGGTCCGTGTACTCCCTTAAGCCCGCATAGAAAAAGCGCCGGAGCCTGAAGGCCCCGGCGCTTCTCGAAACGCATTGTTGCGAAAACTTACTGCTTCTTCGCGGCGATCGGGGCGTCGGCGGCCTTGGCTTTGGCGGCCTTGGCGCGCTCGGCCTGCACTTCACGGGCGAGCTGGACCAGGTTGGCCTGCAGGATGTTGAGACGGTCGCTGACCGCCTTCTTCTCCGCCTCCGTCAGCGTGCCCTTGCGCACCGCGAAGCGGTACTGCGGCAGCTTGCCCTTCTCGGGCTGGGTGAGACCCAGCACGCCCATACGGGGGCCGTCGCTCAGGGACAGCTCCTTGCCGAGCTCCCACACCACGCGGCCGTCGCCGTCGCCGGGCACGATGGTGTCGCGCGTGCAGCGCACGGCGACGACATTGCCCTCGGCCTTCGGCAGCGCCAGCTTCTGCGGGCCGCCCAGAACCTTCAGGCCGGCGACCTCTTTGAAGTCATAGTCGTACGCGGGCTTGTCGCCCTTCTTGACCTCTTTGGCGACTGCGACGACCACGCCGCAGTTGCTCTCGGTCTTGGGTTCGATGCTCGGTTTTTCGAGTTTCACCGGTGCGCTGGCCTTGGCGGGCGTCGCGGCCGGCGCCGACGCCGGAGCGGCGTGGGCCGTCGTGACCGTCGCGGCCAACAGGAACGGAAGAATCATTTAGGCGCCCTTTTTGCGAGGATCCTTTGGAGTGTTCGGCGGTGCATGTTCAGCCGTCGCGCCGTCTCCGAGACATTGTGTCCGCAGAGTTCGTACACGCGTTGTATGTGCTCCCACCGTACGCGATCCGCCGACATCGGATTTTCCGGCGGGGCCGGCGCCTCGTCCGATCGGGCGAGGAGCGCCTTGACCACGTCGTCCGCGTCGGCGGGCTTAGACAAATAGTCGGCGGCCCCAGCTCTCACCGCGGCGACTGCCGTGGCGATATTACCGTAGCCGGTCAACATTATGGCGCGAGCATCTGGCCGCTTTTGGTGCAGCGCTTCAACCACTTTCAACCCATTGCCGTCTTCCAGGCGCATGTCCAGCACCGCGAAGGCGGGAGGGTGGGCGCGGACCGCGTCCATGGCCTCGGACACCGAGCCCACCATGGTCACCTCGAAGCCCCGGGATTCCAGGGCGCGGCCCAGGCGGGTCCTTAAGGGCGCGTCGTCGTCCATCACCAACAGGCTGCGGTCGGGAAGGGCGGTGATGTCGGAGGAAAGGTCGGTCATCGGCGCGGGCTCCTTGGTGTCTCACGCACCCCTGGCGTTCGATATGACTCCGCTCGCCCCCGGGTTTCAAGCGGGGGAGACGTTCGGGTGTCGGGCCGTCAGGCGTCGGGGGCTTCGATCCGCCTGCGTGGCCATTGCGTGAGGATAACGGCGCCCCCCTCCTTATCGTTGCGGAATGTCACGCTGGCGCCCGACCGCTCCAAGAGGGTCTTGGCGATGAAGAAGCCGAGCCCCATGCCCTGGTGGTGGGAGGGTGAGTTCTCGCCCGAGGGCCGGGAGGTCACATAGGGTTCGCCCAGCTTTTCCAGGATATCCGGGGCAAAGCCCGACCCGTCGTCCTTCACCTCGACCGAGATGCTCTCCGCGTCGAAACGGCCGGTGACCTGGACCTCCAGCACGGCGAAGTCGGCCGCGTTCTCGACGAAGGCGGCGAGCGCATGGGAGGCTTCCGGCAGGCGCTGGACGTCAGGGATGAACTCCCCCTGGGGGCCTTCGACCGCGGTCGAGACCTTGGGGCCGATCATGCGGTAGGGGTCGACGACCTCCTCGAGGAACTGGGCCAGGCCCACCCGGGCATGGACGATGTCGCCGGTCTCGGGCTTTTGGGCCAGGTTCTTCAGAATGTCGCGGCAGCGCTCGGCCTGCTGCATCAGAAGCCGCGCATCCTCCGCCACCGGATCGTCTTCCGGCGAGGAGCGCAGCAGCTCCTTGGCCACCACCTGGATGGTCGCCAGCGGGGTGCCGAGTTCATGCGCCGCCGCGGCCGCGAGGCCGCCCAGGGCGGAAAGCCGCTGTTCGCGGGCCAGGACCGCCTCGGTGGCCGCCAGCGCCAGCTCCATCCGCGCGCCCTCGGCCGCCGCCTGCCAGGCGTAGCCGGCTGTGAACACGATGCCCACGGCGGTGGCGCAAACCACGCCCAGATGCGCCCAGGCGGCCGGCGTCGGCTCGGCGGTGAACCAGGCCACCGGCGGGCTCAGAAAGGCCAGGATCGCCAGGGCGGCGAACTGGATGGCGATGACCGCCAGGGTCTGGCGCAGCGGCAGGCTCACCGCCGCCACCACGGCGGGCGCGACCAGCAGCAGGCAGAACGGGTTGTCCAGCCCGCCGGTGAGCGCCAACAGCGCGCCGAGCTGGGCCGCGTCGAAGCCGAGTTGCAGCGCCGCCTCCGAGTCGCGCGCCATGTGCCGGCCGCGACGGCGATGGATCAGGGTCAGGATCACGTTCAGCCAGGCGCTGGCGGCAATGACGCCCAGGCACGGACCTAGCGGCGTCGGCCGTCCCATCAGCCAGGCGATCAACACCGCGCCGGTCTCGGCGCAGACCGCGATCCAGCGCAGCAAGAGCAGGGTGCGGAGCCTCAGCCGCCCGCGGCGCCGGTCCGATCCGGCCAGGGTCCAGTCGACCCCCTTGGGCGACGCCCCGTGACTTTCCGCGCTTTGGGCCAAGGCCATGGTTGGCCTATACATCCCACCGGCGGCCAAGCAACCTGAGCCGTCTCCACAACCCCACCGGAGTTCGCGTGAAGAGCCCCCGCATCCTGTTCGCCGTCGCCTGCCTCGTCCTCGCCGCGGTCATCGGCGGCGTGACCCTGCTGAATCTGAACACGGCGCACAGCCTTGACCCCCGGGCCATCTCCACCGGCAAGGCGCTGATCGGAGGACCGTTCCAGCTGGTCGACCAGAACGGCAAGGCGGTGGATCAGGGCTTGCTCAAGGGCAAATGGAGCGCGGTCTTCTTCGGCTACACCTTCTGCCCGGACGTCTGTCCGACCACGCTGCAGACCCTGGCGGCGGCGCAGGACAAGCTGGGGACGAAGGCCAAGGACCTGCAGGTGGTCTTCGTCTCGATCGATCCCGCGCGGGACACGCCCAAGCAGTTGAAGGCCTATCTCTCGAGCAAGGACTTTCCGGCCGGGACCATCGGCCTGACCGGGACCAACGCGCAGGTGGCGGCGGCGGCCAAGGTCTATCGCATCTACTACGCCAAGCACGGCAGCGGGTCCGACTACACCATGGACCACTCCAGCGTGACCTACCTGATGGATCCCAAGGGGGAGTTCGTCGCGGCGCTGCCCTACAACCTCTCGCCGGACCAGGAGGCGGACCAGATCCGGTCCGCCATGGAGAAATCGAGCTAAGCCGTCTTGGGCCGGCTGCTGAGGACGCAGAAGCCGATCACCCAGACGATCGCCGCGGCGACGGCGGCCATCGACAGCCAGACGGCGTGGGAGAGCGGCACGAACGCCCAGGCGGCGGCATAGCCGATGCCGCCCAGCGCCATGGCCCAGCCCGAAACCCGCTGCAGCGCGATCTGGCGCTCGGTCTTTGCGGTCCCGGCCTTGGGAATCAGGTTGGCGTTGACCGCGAGCATGATCCCGACGGCGACCATGGTTCCGCGCGTGACCGTCGATGCGTCCGCCATGCCCTGACGCTTGGCCCAGACCAGGGCCACCGCGACGATGAGGACAAAGGCGGCCATGACGAGGTTGACCACAAACTGGCGTTTCATTCGGGGAGCGCCTCCTCGGCGTCGTTGGACGGTGCGGGTTCGGGGTCTTCGGGCGTGGACGTCTTGCCGCCCAGGCCAAAGGTCGTGGCGAAGCCCATCAGCGCGTCTTCCAGCACCGACAGCTTCAGGGAATAGACCACCTGCTTCCCGTCCTTTTTCGCGAACACGAGGTCGGCCTCGCGCAACGCGGCGAAGTGGGCGGACATGGTGGGCTTGGAGACCGGAAAGTGGTCGGCGATTTCGCCCGCGGTCATCGGTCCCTTGCGCAGGAGCTCCAGCACGCGGCGGCGGGTCGGGTCGGAGAGGGCTTTGAACACGCCGGTCATGAATCGACGTTTAGCTAATCATCTAAATGATGTCAAGCGCGGCTTAAGGCCACGGTTTTTCGCACCTGCGATAATCCTTTTGCAGTGCGGGACGTTGTATGGTCCCGTTTCTGTCCGGGGCAGTTCGAGTCGGAGTTCATGCTCTACGCGCTTCACGAGTACGGCTATTACACGGCGTCCCCGCTTCGCCTGGCGGCCCAGATGGCCCGCGATTTCTGGGGCTCTCCCGCCAACCCGGCCTCCGATACCGCAATCGGGCGCACGCTCTATGCCTCGGCGGAGCTGTTCGCCAACCTGACGCGGCGCTACGGCAAGCCGGCCTGGAACATCGACAGCATCCAGATCGACGACGTCGACGTGCGCGTGCGCACCGTGTCGGCGTGGAGTTCGCCGTGGGTGAACATGATCCACTTCGCGCGCGACCGGAACGATCTTCGGCGCGCCGGCCGCACCCAGTTCGACCCCGCGGTGCTGATCGTGGCGCCGCTCTCGGGCCACTACGCGACCCTGCTCCGCGGCACGGTGCGCGAATTCCTGAAGGACCACGAGGTCTATGTCACCGATTGGGTGAACGCGCGCCAGGTCCCGGTGCTCGAGGGCCGCTTCGACTTCCACGACTACATCGACCATGTGCGTTCGATGCTGGCCGCGATCGGTCCGCGCGCTCACGTCGTGGCCGTGTGTCAGCCGGGCCCGCCGGTGCTCGCCGCCGCGTCGCTGATGGCCGAGGACGACGACGCCAATCGTCCAGCGTCCATGACCTTCATGGGTTCGCCCATCGACGCGCGTCTGGCGCCGACGGAAGTGAACAAGCTCGCGGAGGACAAGCCCTTCGCCTGGTTCAAGACCAACATGATCCACACCGTGCCGCCGCCCTATCCGGGCGCGGGACGGCGCGTGCTGCCGGGCTTCATGCAGCTCTACAGCTTCATGAGCATGAACGAGGACCGTCACCGCGACGCCCACTGGGAGTATTTCAAGAACCTGGTGCACGGCGACGGCGACGAGGCGGCGAAACACCTCGAGTTCTATGACGAGTATCTCTCGGTGCTCGACATGACCGAGGAGTTCTATCTCCAGACCATCGACATCGTGTTCCAGGATCACCTGTTGCCGCGCGGCAGGCTCACGCACGGCGACCGGCTGGTGAAGCCCGGCGCGATCCGCGACATCGGCCTGATGACGGTCGAAGGCGCCGACGACGACATCTCCGGCGTGGGCCAGACTCAAGCCGCGCACCAGCTGTGCCCCAACGTGCCCGAGGCTACGCGCGAGCTGCTGGTGCAGCCCGACGTCGGGCACTACGGCGTGTTCAACGGCCGCCGCTTCCGCGAGGAGATCTATCCGCGCGTGCGCGACTTCATCGCCAGATCCGAAGCCGCCCTTGGCGATGCGAAGGTCACCCAGGGGTGAATCTCGTCAAGCCGCGCTATCGCCATGGCGACGTCGTCGACGTCGACGGTGTTCGCGTCTTGCTCAAGGTCAATCGCCGGGCCCGCCGCGTCTCGGTCCGCGTGGACGCCAGCCGCAACCAGGTCGTCGCCGTGGCGCGCTCCGAACGCAGCCTGAAGGACGCGGTCGCCTTCGCCGCCGACCGCTCGACCTGGATCAAGACGCGGCTTGCCGGCCGGCCGAAGGAAACCCCGTTCGCGCCGGGCTCGATCATTCCGTTCCGCGGCAAATCGGTGCGGCTCGAACAGGTGACGAACGCCTCGGCGGCGCGGCTGGTGGATGATCTCTTCGAACCGCGCATCGTCTCCGGCGGCGAGGGGGCGGCCTATGCGCGACGCATCGAGCGCCTGTTACGGTCTGAAGCGTCCAAGGCGCTGAGCGAACGCACCGAGGCGCACGCTATGGCGCTGGGTCTGAAGGTCCCCAAGGTCAGCATCGGCGATGCGTCGAGCCGTTGGGGTTCCTGCACGCCGGACCGCGGCGCCATTCGCTATTCATGGCGCCTGATCCTCGCCCCGCCGGACGTGCTCGACTATGTCGCGGCCCACGAGGTCGCGCACCTGATCCACGCCGATCACTCGCGCAAGTTCTGGGCGGTGGTGCACAGGCTCGTCGGCGACGAACGCCGCTTCCGCAAATGGCTGCACAGCGAAGGCATGGCTTTGCACGCGGTGGGCAGAGAAGCGGCGTAAGGACCACAACTCGAAATTCCGCCGAAAGGCCTAGAAGAACAGTGGATCTTGCTTCTTCAGCGGCTTGGGCGGCTGCTGCGAGGGGATCAGGATGCGTGGCGCCATCGCGGCGTGCGGCCCCGGCGGGATGGGCGGATCGTAGGGGTCGCGCGGTGGCGGCGCTGGACGCGCGTAGGGGTCGCGCGGATCGTAGGAGTCGCGCGGACCGTGGGGGTAGCGCGGATCGTAGGGGTCGCGCGGCGGCGGCGCGGGACGCGTGATCGGGCCGTTCGGCGGCGGCTGGTCGTCGTCGGGACCGATCGGACGCTGCGTATCCTGGTCGTCGGGCGGCGGCGGCGTCGTTTGTCCATCGGGACTGTTCGGCGGCGGGGTCGTCTGGTTGTCGGGGCCGTTGCCGAACAGCTGGCCGGTCTCGTCGATCAGCGCGCCGATCGGATCGTTGCCGAGCGGCGAGGTCGCGGGACCCGCGGCGCCGCCGGGAATCGGCCCCACCTTGAGACGCGGCAGCGCCGCCGACATGAAGGCGCGCCAGATCGCGGCCGGCGTCTGGCCGCCGGTGACGTGACGCATCGGCTTGTTGTCGTCCTTGCCGGTCCACACCGCGGTGGTGAAGCCGCCGGTATAGCCGACGAACCAGGCGTCCTTGAAGTCGCTGGCCGTACCGGTCTTGCCCGCGACGTCGTAGCCCGGAAGCGCTGCGGCGTGACCGGTGCCGCTGGCGATCACCTGGCGCATCATGCGCACCATCTCGCTGAGCGGCGGATTGTTGATCACTTGCGGGCGGCCGCCTTCGGGCTCGCGGTATTCGTAGAGCGTGCGGCCTGTGCGCGTCTGGATGCGCTGGATGCCGTGCGCCTGCACCTTGTAGCCGCCGTTGGAGAACGCCGCGTAGGCCGACGCCATCTCAAGCGGACTGACCGCGGTGTCGCCGAGGGCCATGGCCGGCTCGAGGCCGATATTCGAGGTGATGCCGAGGCGACGCGCGACATTGGCGACCTTGTCGGTGCCGACCTCGTTCGCGACCTTGGCGGCGACCGTGTTGATCGACTGCGCCAGCGCCGTCTCCATGGTGATGGAGCCGAGGTAGTTGCCCTCGTAGTTGTGCGGCTGCCAGCCGTTGATGTTCACCGGCTCGTCGACCACCGGCGTGTCCGGCGTATAGCCCGCCTCCATCGCGGCCAGATAAACGAAGGGCTTCCACGACGAACCGGCCTGGCGCTTGGCGTCGACGGCGCGATTGAACTGGCTGTCGGCGTAGTTCACCCCGCCGACCATGGCGCGCACGCGTCCATCGCCGTCGATGGCCACCAGCGCCGCCTGTTCGACGCCGCGGTTGCGGTCGCGCGCGGCGAGATCGGTGACCGCTTTTTCGGCGGCTTCCTGGATCGGCAGGTCGAGCGTCGTCTCGACCACCAGGTCCTCGGTCGGTTCGCCGACCAGCGCTCTGATCTCCTGGTCGAGCCAGTCGATGTAATATTCGGCGTGCTGCGAGGCGAGCGAACGCGACACCACCACGGGACTGGCGGTCGCCTGCGCGCGTTGTTCGGCGCTGATGACGCCGGCCTTCTGCATCTCATTCAGCACGATGGTCGCGCGGGTGGCCGCGCGTTTGGCGTCGTTGACCGGGCTGTAGCGCGACGGCGCCTTCATCATGCCGGCCAGCAGCGCCGCTTCGCCGACGCTGAGCTTGGTGGCGGGCTTGTCGAAATAGCGCTGCGACGCCGCCTGAATGCCGTAGGCCCCGCCGCCGAAATAGACCCGGTTCAGATAGAGGCCGAGGATCTGCTTCTTGGAGAACTTATGCTCGAGCCAGACGGCGAGCATGATCTCCTGCAGCTTGCGGTGAATGGTCTTGTCCGGGGTGAGGAACAGATTGCGCGCCAGCTGCTGGGTGATGGTCGACGCGCCCTCGGCCGCATGTCCCTTGTGCAGGTCGGTCAACACCGCGCGGGCCATGCCGATCGGATCGAAGCCGGGGTGGTGATAGAAGCGCCGGTCCTCGATGGCGACGAAGGCGGCCGGCACATAGCGGGGCAGGCTGTCGACGTCGACCGGCGGCGCGTACTGGCTGCCGCGCACCGCGATCAGGGCGCCGTTGCGGTCGAGGAAGGTAATCGAGGGCTGGCGCGAAACTTCGTACAGCTTCGACGTATCGGGCAGGCCGCGCGCCGCGAAGATGAGAAAGCCCACGAACGCGATGGCGAACCAGACGCCGACCACGGCCGTCCAGTACAGGAACGCCCCCAGCGGCGTACGCTTGCCGGCCCCTGGTTTGCCGGCTCCTGGGCCGCGGGCAGCCATCAGTGCGAAACTCCGTGCGCCCGAGGCGGCGCGCCAAGCCCATAACGCGGAAATCCCGGCGGCGATCAGGACCTTGGCGCAAGAAAATCCCCGCCGCCATTCCCCCGCCGCGCCGAACCCCGACCGCTCGAAACTTAGCCGATGCTTCTAGCCCGGGCTACGGGGCTAAACCATGGCGGCCGCAGGGCCTTGTCGGCCCCGAACCTTAAGAAAGAGTCAGGGTTTCCGAAGGATGGCGCCGGCGCCGGTCAGGCCAGAAACGTGTCCACCGCCGCCGAGAACTGCTGGGGTTGGTCGATCATCACGAAGTGAAAGCTGTCGTCTATCCGGACGAGCTTCACGCCCTTCAGGCCCCCGTAAGCCGCCTGATACCAGCCGTCGACCATGGCGGCGGGGATGCCATAGGCCTTTTGATCGTAGGCATAGAGGACCGTGGTGGGCGCCGCGATCTTGGGAAGTTCAGGCGTCAGGTCGGTGACCATCAGGTCGTGCATGGCGCGCGCGACGACGCTGCGGTCGCTGGCCACGGCCTGGCGGGTCAGTTCGGGGCGCGCCGCGTCGGTCTTTACCAGCGAAGCGATGAAGCCGGTTTCCGACTTGGCGAAGTCCGCATCGCTCGAAGCGATCATCTGGTCGCGAATGGCGTCCGCCTGGGGCCGCACGCTGTCGGGGGTCGCGGTCGGGCCGAAAAACAGCACGCTGATGAAGGGCAGGGCGTCGACCACCATCAGCCGTCCGACGCACTGCGGATGGCGCGCCGCCAGCATCAGCCCCGCCTCGCCGCCGAGCGAATGGCCGATCACCGCCGGCGTTTTCAAACCCGAGGCTTCGATGTAGCGGCAGAGGTCTTCCACCACGGGCGCGACCACATCGCCGGAGGCGTTGCCGCCGGCCGGCGCGCCGGCGAAGCCTGCGAGCTGGAGGCGGTGCAGACGAAAGTGCGGCTTCAGATGTTCGACGATCCCGTCGAACACGGTGCGTGACGAGGTGAGGCCCGGGATGAGCACGACGTCGGGACCCTGACCCTCGACGACCACCGTGAAGCGGTCGCTGCTCGAGGGCTGGCTCGCCAACACCTTTGGGGCGACGGACAAAACAGGCGCTACGGCCAGGGCGCTCAGGATCAGGTCGCGACGTCGCATGGGCTCCCCTCCGGTACGGACTCGCGTCACTCTAGCCGCAATCCCGCCGAAAGCGTGGCCTTCGGCCTTGATCGAGTTCACAATTTGTTCTATTTGTCCGCCTTTCCGGACCTTGTCATCCCATGAGCCTCGACCTGCTCGCGGAGTCCCCGCCGTCGCTCGACCAGGCGCGCGACCTGTTGCGCCGCGTCTGGGGCCATCCCGATTTCCACGGCCTGCAGGCGGACGTGGTCGAGGAGGCGCTCGCCGGCCGCGATGCGCTCGCGGTGCTGCCGACCGGCGGCGGCAAGAGCGTCTGCTACCAGATCCCTAGCCTGATGCGCCCGGGCCTCGGCGTCGTGGTCTCGCCGCTGATCGCGCTGATGGCCGACCAGGTGGCGGCGCTGCGCCAGCTCGGCGTAAAGGCGGCGCGGCTCGATTCCACCTTGCCGTCCTATGAGCGCGACGAGATTTGGAGCGCGGTCGCCGACGGTTCGCTCGATATCCTCTACATCGCGCCCGAGGGATTGATGAACGGCGCGGTGGAACGCCTGCGCCGGGTAAAGCTCTCGCTCATCGCGATCGACGAGGCGCACTGCGTCAGTCAGTGGGGCCATGACTTCCGGCCGGAGTATCGCGGTCTCGGGCGACTGAAAGACCTGTTCCCCGGCGTGCCACGCCTGGCGCTCACCGCCACCGCCGATGCGCGCACGCGTGAAGACGTGCGCCGCTCGCTGCAGCTCGACGCGGCGCGCGAGTTCGTCGCCTCCTTCGACCGGCCGAACCTGATCCTCTCCGCGGAACGCAAGAGCGGCGCCGGCCGCAAGCGCGTGGCGGCGCTGGTGAAGGCGCGTGCGGGGATGTCGGGCATCGTCTACGCGAGCACGCGCGACGGCGTCGAACGCCTGACTGAGGAGCTGAAGGGCGAGGGCGTGCGTGCGCTCGCCTATCACGCGGGCCTCGACAAATCTGTGCGCCACGACCACCTGCACCAATTCCTCGACGAGGAAGACCGCGTGATGGTGGCGACCATCGCCTTCGGCATGGGGGTCGACAAACCCGACGTGCGCTTCGTCATCCACGCCGACCCGCCCGCCTCCATCGAAGCCTACTGGCAAGAAGTCGGTCGCGCCGGCCGCGACGGCGAACCCGCCGAAGGGATCACGCTCTATTCGTCGGCCGATCTGGGCTGGGGCATGCGCCGCGCCCTCGACCGCGATGTGGACGACGCGGTGAAACAGGTGCAGGTCGCCAAGGTGCGGCGGCTCTACGCCATGCTCGACGGCATGACCTGTCGTCCCGCCGCCGTGCGACGCTATTTCGGCGAGCGCGACGTCGAACCCTGCGGCCGCTGCGATCTCTGCGTGTCGCCGCCGTCCGCCGCCGACGCCACCGAGGCTGCGCAGAAGGCGCTCTCCGCCGTGCATCGGCTCGGCGGCCGTTACGGCCGTGCGCGCGTGGTCGACCACCTGCTCGGCAAGACCAAGGACGTGTCGGACTACGAATCCGCGCTCACCACCTACGGCATCGGCGGCGAGGTCAGCGCCAACGGCTGGCGCGACCTGATCGAACAGCTCCTGTTCGAAGGCCTGCTGGTCGAAGACCCCAACGACGGCCGCCCGCTCGTGCGCCTGGGCGGCGCCGAAGAGGTGAAGGCGATCTACCGCGGCGAACGGCGCATCGAAATGCGCAAGCTCGAGGCCCACGACGCTCCCTCGCGCACCGGACGCGCGCGTAAGCGGCGCGACGACGTGAACGCGATCCTGCGCGAAGGCGACCACGGCCTGTTCGAAGCGCTGAAGGCCTGGCGCAAAGGCCTCGCCGCCGAACAAGGAGTCCCGCCCTACGTCATCTTCGCGGATCGCACACTCGCGGAGGTCGCGGCTCTGCGTCCCAAGCTGCTGTCCGACCTGTTGCTTGCCAACGGCGTCGGCGAAGCCAAACTCGCCCGCTACGGCGACGCGGTGCTGAAGATTGTGCGCGAGAACTGACGCGCCCTCAGGCCCGGCGCGTCAATCCGCCGCCGCAAAATGCGCCATCTGATCGTCGTGCTTCTTCACGAACGCCGGTCGCGCCACGGCGCGCGCGAGGTGGGCGGCGCAGGCGGGATGGTCCTTCAGGCCGCCGAAGCGGTCGACCAGGCGCAGCGCATCCGCCATGACGATGTCGGCGACGGAAAACTCGCCGGCCAGCCAGTCCTGTTCTGCCAGCACCGGCTCCAGCCGCGCGAGGCGAAGCTTGAGGAACTGATCGAACTGCTCTCACCAGGTCGCCCATGACGCAATCTTTCCATTTCAGGTGGCGACCAAAGCAGGGTGAGTGATGTCATGCAATCCCGACAGCGAGCGGGAGATAAAGCAATGGTTGGAGGTTCCGCACTCTAGGCGGACATCCCTGCTCCCAAGGATAGTGTCCGTCATTCACGCTTGGCCAGAATAGTTGGAAGGCCCGAAGATTGGACGCGTCGCCGAGCCGGAAGCGACGATACCAAAGTGCGAAACCGACGTGGTCCGGAAATTGGCTTGGATCGATCGGCCGCGAAATGCAGTCATAGCCCTCTAGGAGGCCCGACCATCGCTCGCGGTCACGGAGCATTTTTCCGGCTTTGATTTGGCGAAACATCTCCCACAGCATGCTGTGCGCCAGTTTGAGATCTAGACCGTAGATCAAGACCTCGGGCGAGTTCAAAGACTCCCAAAATCCGACCGAATAGCGAAACTGCGGATGCACGCCCTCGCCTTCAACGCCGAGACTGTGGAACCCGTGCTCGGCGACATCGGCGACAACCTTCTCGTCGGCCGGGTCGAGCACCATTCCTTAGACGTCGACTTCCGCGTCGAGGGCGTTGTCCTGGATAAATTCGCGGCGGGGTTCGACCAGGTCGCCCATCAGTTTGGAGAACATGTCGTCCGCCTCGTCCACCTGGCTGACCTTCACCTGCAGCAGGGTGCGCGCGTTCTCGTCCAGGGTGGTCTCCCAGAGCTGTTCGGCGTTCATTTCGCCGAGGCCCTTGTAGCGCTGGATCTTTAGACCCTTGCGACCGGAGTCGAGCACCGCGGCGACCAGATCGAGCGGGCCGCGCACCGGCGAGGTCTTGTCCTTGCGGCGGAACACGCCCGGCGTCGCATAGGCGTCGCGGATCAAGGCCGCGCGTTCGGCCAGGCGACGCGCGTCGAGCGAATGCACCAACTGGTCGTCGAACACGATGCGTTCGGACACGCCGCGTCGGGTGCGCGCGAAGACGAAGCCGCCGCCTTCCGCCGGTCCGCCCGACCAGTCGCCGTCGCCTTCCTCATTGTAGAGGTTGAGCCGTTTGGCCGCCGCTTCCGGATCGGGGGTGTCGCCGAACAGGCCCGCCAGCGCCGTCTGCTCGATAGCGAAGGCCGGCGCGCGCGCGGCCAGGCGTTCAATCATGGCCTTGGCGGTGCGTGCTTCGGTGACGCGCGCGACCAGGTCGTGGCCGGTGATGCGTTCGCCGGTGGACAGGTCGTACTCGGCTTCGTTGACGCCCTCGTCCACCAGATAGGCCTGCATCTCCGTCTCATCCTTCACATAGCGCGAGGACTTGCCCTTGTCGGCGCGATAGAGCGGCGGCTGGGCGATATAGAGATAGCCGTTGTCGATAAGCGGCTTCATCTGCCGGTAGAAGAAGGTGAGCAGCAGCGTGCGGATGTGGGCGCCGTCCACGTCCGCGTCGGTCATGATGATGATCTTGTGGTAGCGCAGCTTGCCGATGTCGAACTCGTCGTGACCGATGCCTGCGCCCAGCGCCATGATCAGGGTGCCGATCTGTTCGGAGCCCAGCATCTTGTCGAAGCGCGCGCGCTCGACGTTCAGCACCTTGCCCCTGAGCGGGAGCACCGCCTGGTTCTCGCGGTTGCGCCCCTGCTTGGCCGAGCCGCCGGCGCTGTCGCCCTCGACGATGAACAGTTCCGATTTGGCGGGATCGCGCTCCTGGCAGTCGGCAAGCTTGCCGGGCAAGGACGAGATGTCGAGCGCCGACTTGCGCCGCGTCAGTTCGCGCGCCTTGCGGGCCGCTTCGCGCGCGGAGGCGGCCTCGACGATCTTGTTGGCGACCTGCCTGGCCTCGGCGGGATGTTCCTCGAACCACTGCGACAGGCCGTCGGCGACCAGGCCCTCGACCGCGGGACGCACTTCGGAGGAGACCAGCTTGTCCTTGGTCTGGGACGAGAACTTGGGATCGGGCACCTTCACCGACAGCACGCAGGTCAGGCCCTCGCGCGCGTCTTCGCCCGATAGCGAGACCTTTTCGCGCTTGGCCATGCCCGAGCTCTCGAGGTAGTTGCCGATCACCCGCGTCAGCGCGCCGCGAAACGCCGCCAGGTGCGTGCCGCCGTCC
>DASZMV010000066.1:0-79075 GCA_035551675.1 Caulobacteraceae bacterium
TCGAGAGTCGCGGTCATCGGGGTCTCCCAGGGGCCTGTCGCGTGGGCGGACCGACAGTCGCACAGTCGCCCGCTGCGGAACACTCCCCAAGCCTGACCGGAGCATGCTAGGCAGGATGGGCGTAAGCCCGCCGGCAAGACGGGCGCGCCCGGAAACGCCAAGAATCAAAACGCTCACTCGGGGTACGTCATGACCGTCCAGCTTCGCCGCCTCCTGCTCGCGGCCGCCGCCTCCCTGGCCGCCGCTTCCTTGCTCGCGGGCGCGCCCGCCCAGGCCGCGCCCCACGGCCTCACCGCCAAGGAGATGCTTTCCCTGGCCCGGGTTTCGGGGCTGCAGGTGTCGCCGGATGGGCGCTTGGCCCTCTATGACGTCCGCGCCACCGACTGGGACGCCAACAAGGGCGTCCATGCCCTGTGGGTCGTCGACACCGACGGCAGGAGCGCGCCGCGGCGCCTGGCGGTCTCCGACCAGGGCGTATCCGACGCCCAGTGGTCGGGCGACGGCAAGACCATCTATTTCCTTTCCCGCGGCGGCGACTTCACCCAGGTCTGGCGCACCACGCCGGATGGGACGGGGGCGACCCAGATGACGTACCTGCCGCTCGATGTCGGCGCCTACCGGGTTTCGGCCGATGGCAGGCACGTCGTGGTGTCGCTGGCGGTGCTTCACGACTCGCAGGCGATGTCGGGCTGCCGAGGCGAGATCGAATGCACGACGCGCCCAAAGCCCGCCGGGACCCAGGCGTCGGGCCGGCTCTTCACCCGCCTCTTCGTGCGCCATTGGGACCAGTGGGCGGACGGGACTGACAATCATCTGTTTTCGATCGAGGTCGGCGCCGACGGGATCGCGTCGGCGCATCCGGTGGAGCTGATGGCCAGTTTCGACGGCGACGTGCCCTCCAAGCCTTTCGGGGACAACGGCGACTTCGCGATTTCGCCGTCCGGCCGCGAGGTGATCTTCTCCGCCAAGGTCGCGGGCAAGACCGCGCCGTGGAGCACCAACTTCGATCTGTTCCGCGCGCCCATGGACGGCTCGGCGCAACCGGTGAACCTGACGCAAGCCAACAAGGCCGAGGACGTGGGACCGGTGTATTCGCCCGATGGAACGATGCTGGCCTGGCGCGCGATGAAACGCCCGACCTTCGAGGCCGATCGCCTGGGCGTTATGGTGATGGATTTGAAGTCGGGCGCGGTGCGCGAAGTCGATCCCGCCTTCGACCGCTCAGCCGACAGCATCAAGTGGGCCGCCGACGGCAAGACCATTTATACCAACGCCGAAGACGTCGGCCAGGACCGCGTCTTCGCCATCGACGTGAAATCGGGCGCGGTAAAACCGCTTACCGGCGACGGCCGCGTCATCGCCTTCGACGTGAACGACAAGGGTCTCGTCTACGCGCGCGACGACTATTCCCACCCGGCCGAGGTGTTCGCCCAAGGCTGGCAGGGCGCGCCGACGCAGCTGACCCATGTCGACGCCGACGCCCTCGCCGATGTGAAGATGGGCGACTACGAGAGCTTCACCTTCCCGGGCTGGAACGGCGAAACCGTGCACGGCTATCTGGTGAAGCCGTGGAATTATGAGCCGGGCAAGAAATATCCCGTCGCCTTCCTGATCCACGGCGGCCCGCAAGGCAGCTTCGGCTCGAACTTCGGCTATCGCTGGAATCCGCAGACCTACGCGGGCTCCGGCTATGCGGTGGTGATGATCGATTTCCACGGGTCCACCGGCTACGGCCAGGCCTTCACCGACGCGATCTCCCAGCACTGGGGCGACCGCCCGCTCGAAGACCTGCAGAAGGGCTGGGCCGCGGCGCTCGCGAAATACAGCTTCCTGGACGGAAACCGGGCCTGTGCGCTCGGCGCGTCGTACGGCGGCTACATGATCGACTGGATCGCGGGGAACTGGTCGCAGCCGTGGAAGTGCCTGGTCGTGCACGACGGCGTCTTCGACAACCGCATGATGGGCTATTCCACCGAGGAACTGTGGTTCTCGGAATGGGAGAACGGCGGCACGGTGTGGTCCAATCCGCAGGGCTACGAGAAATTCAATCCGATCGATCACGTGGCGGAGTGGAACAAGCCCATGCTGGTGATCCACAGCGCGCGCGACTACCGCATACCGCTGGAGCAAGGCATCGGCGCCTTCACCGCGCTGCAACGCAAGGGCGTGCCGTCGGAGTTCCTGACCTTCCCAGACGAGAACCACTGGGTGCTGAAGCCCAAGAACTCGCTGGAATGGCACGCGACGGTGACCGACTGGCTCGATCGCTGGACGAAAGCGCCGGACTAGGGGCCCGGACTGGCGAAAGCCCAAAGATTTGGGCGCTTTACGGTGAAGCCGTCCCCGGGTTAGGCTCGCACGCCGCAGTTGCGGTGCGCCTAGCGTACTCGGGGGTCTTTCATGCGCCATCTTCTTCTTTCCGCCGCCTGCGGCGCCGCGATCCTGCTCGCCTGCGGCCCGGCGCTCGCCGCGCCGCCGCCCGCCAGCGCCTTCGGGGCCATGCCGGCGGTCGAAACGGTGGACCTTTCGCCGGACGGGAAGAGCGTCGCCATCCTCGGCGTCGACCAGGGTCAGGCCTATATCGCGATCGATGGTCTGGATGACGGCAAGGCGGTCACCGTGCCCCTCGGCGCCGTCGACGCCCGCGACATTCACTGGGCCGGCAACACCCAGATCATCCTGACCGCCTCGACCCAAGTGCACCCGCCCGGCGCCGACGCGGCGGTCTATTACCAGTACCTGCGCGACATTATCATCAGCCGCGACGGCAAGCCGATCGGCCAGGTGCTCGGCAACAACCCGGCCTATGTGCTGACAACGGCGCTTCCGATCATCAGCTACGGCTCCGCCGACCATCCGCAGCTCGTCGTGCAGGGCGCCGACCTGTCGACGAATTATCGAATGGGCGCCAGCATGACCGAGACGCGCCTCACCAAGAAGGAAGGCGACGTCGTCGCCGCCCTGTATCGGGTCGATCCGACCACCGGCAAAGGCACGCTGATGGAGCGCAGCGACGGCACGGTCGATGGCTGGGACGTCGATCTCCAGGGCGAACTGCGCGCGCGCTGGGGCCGCGACCCGATCAACCACATCTCCATGTTCGAGACGCACGGCAAGGGCAAGTCCGGCTGGACCCAAGTTTACAAGGCCCAACGCTACGGCGATCAGTTGCAATACCTCGGCTACTCCGACCCCGAGGACGCGATCTATTACATCGCCAGCGACAACAAGAGCATCGTCAAACGGACGCTTTCCGACGGCAAGGAGACGGTCGTCACCGACAAGGTCGGCGGCACGGTCAGCATCAAGTGGGATCCGTGGCGCCAGTCCGCGGTCGCGGCGGTCGGCACGGGCGAGGTCAGTCATTACGAGTGGCTCGATCCCGAAGTCGGCGACGTGCACGCGGCCATGTCCAAGGCCTTCAAGGGCCAGCTCGTCACACTGGAAAGCTGGTCGGCCGATCGCACCCGCTTCGTCGTCCGGGTCGAAGGCTCGGCGCCGCCGGTCTGGTACCTGTACGACAAGGCGCAGCATTCCGTCTCACCGCTGGGCGAAGCCTATCCGGCGTTGAAGGACGCGCCTGTCGGGACGCGCGACTGGATCACCTACAAGGCGCGCGACGGTCTCGAAATCCACGCCTATGTCACCTATCCGCCCGGCGTTACGCCCGAGGCCGCGTCGAAGCTGCCGCTCATCGTCATGCCGCACGGCGGACCCGAGGGGCGCGACGACCCCGGCTTCGACTACTGGTCCCAGTTCGTCGCCTCGCGCGGTTATGTGGTGATCCAGCCGCAGTTCCGCGGCTCCGCCGGTTTCGGGCTCGACTTCATGCACGCGGGCTATCGCGAATGGGGCGGCAAGATGCAGACCGATCTTCTCGACGGGATTTCGGCCTTGGCCGCTAAGGGTCAGATCGATCCGTCGCGCGTGTGCATCGTGGGTTGGAGCTATGGCGGCTACGCCGCGCTTGAAGGCATCACCACCCATCCCGAAGCGTACAAGTGCGCCGTCTCAGTCGCCGGGATCTCGGACCTGCAGATGATGCTGAAGGACGACATTCAGCGCGGCGGTCGCGCCGACGTGGTCGAAGATTACCACAACATGCTGGGCGACCCGTCCGACAACCGCGCGCAGCTCGACGACTATTCGCCGATCCGCCACATCGATGCGGTCCGTGGTCCAGTGTTGCTGATCCACGGCCAGGACGACCAGACCGTTCTCTTCGAACAGTCGACGCACATGCAAAAGGCCTTGGATGAGGCGGGCAAACAGGTCGAGCTGGTCAGTTTCAAAGGCGACGACCACCAGCTCCACACAACCGCCGATCGGGTCGCCATGCTCGAGGCGCTCGAAAAGTTCCTGGCGGCGAACTTGCCGGTGAAATAGCGGGTCGCGGTTCAGAACCCGTTCTTCACGTCGAGGCCCCGGGGCGACCAGGCCTCGACCACCGCCTTCGCCAGTTTGGCGATGGTGACGTCGCCCTCGTCGTCGGCGCTCCAGCCGTGGTCTTTGTTGTCGTGGGTGAACACCGACAGGATCACCGTGCCGTTTTTGGTCGCGATGGCGGCGACGTCGTTGCGCGCGTCGTCGATGGCGCCGGTCTTGTTGGCGATGGCCGAGCCGTTCTCGCTCGAGTCAAGCGCTTCGATGTAACGCGGGATGCCGTCGCGATAGAACTGGTTGCGCAACATCGTCAGCGTCACGGCGCAGATCGCGCGGTCCTTGTCGTCCGTGCCGCCGGGCGTTCCGAGATCGCAGCGCGCGATGCGGCGCATCACCTGCGCCATCTCACGCGGGGTGGTTCGGCCGAGGCCGAACTTCGGCTGCTCCGGCGGGATAGACCCTTCGATCGGCTTGAACAGCTTCTTGTAAAAGACGGTGTGGGTGAGCCCGAGCGAGCGCGTGCGCGCATTGATGGCCGCCAGGCCCAAGTGGTCGATCACCAGATTGGTCGCGGTGTTGTCGCTGACCACCACCATCAGGGTGAGCGCATCCTTGAAGGTCAGGGCGTGCGGCGTGTCGAACTGGCCGAGGATGCCGGAGCCGGTGACCTGGTTGTCCTTGGTCAGGGTCAACGGATCGTCGAAGCGCGCCTTGCCCGCCCGGATCTCGACCATGGCCTCGTAGAGCGCGGTCAGCTTGATCACCGAGGCGGTGGGCGCGTCCTCGTCCGGGTTCAGGACCGCGACCTCACCGGTCTTCAGGTTCTCGGCATAGAGCCCGACGCGTCCGTGATGTGCGGCCGCGATGCCCGCCAGGGTCTTTTCCAGCGCGGCGTCTTCCTGGGGCGCGGCCAGGGCGGGCGCGGCGCACGCGAGGGCAAGGACGAGGGTCAAGGCGAGCGTTTTCATTCGTCAATTCATAGCCCTCGCGCCCCCGACAACAAGCCCGAGGGTGACGGGCGCAAATCGGGGATGCTATAGGCCGGGGCCCCCACGGTCGGGGTGTTTATTGCAGCCCCCGATCCCCTGATGTCCAAGCCGACCCTGGAAGATTTCGAACGCTACGTCTTCGAGCGCAAGGGCGACGACGCCTACCGCGCCGCCCTGTCCATCCTCGGCCGCATCGACCGCGCCTTCGGCCGCATCGACCAGGTGCAGATGCGCCCCACCGCCGAACCCGGTGACGAGGGCGTGCGCCTGGAGCGGTTCTCGACGCGCTTTGTGGCGGCGCTCGGCCAGCTGATCTGCGACGAGGCGATCACGCCCGACCGGCGCATCTTCGCTCAGATCCTGCTGTTCCACCGCTGGATCGACCTGATGTTCGCGTCCAGCGGATTCCGCACGCCCGACAACTTCCTGCGCGTGCTCGGCGTCGAGAACGAAGGCGCCTGGTCGCTGAAGGGCGATCATATCCTGCGGTTCCTGCTGCTGTTCTCGCCGCGCGCGGATTTCAACATCAGTTTCGAGAAGACGCTATCCGCCAATCCGCACATGAGCGCGATCGCCTTCCTGAACTTCCTGGGCACGCGTTACTGTTTCACCGAGCGGTCGCATGACTTCCGCGAACGTCTGCTGGAGTGGCTGCCGGGTCGTCTGAACGACGTGAAGCTCGGCCCGATCGTGCTGCGCAACATCGCCGAACCCTTCATGCACTGCAGCTATGCCCAGACGCCGCGCAAGCACGAGATCAAGGCCGACCTGATCGCCCAGATGCGCCGCGCCTGCCTCGGCGCCGGCTGTCGCGAGATGAGCGAGCCGCCCGCGCCGGCCGCCGACGGCAAGCCGGTGGTGGTGATCATGACCGAGCACTTCTCCAAGGGCCATTCCGTCTGGCGCACTCACTCGCGCGCGGTCAAGGCGCTGCGGGAGAAATTCCACACCGTCGGTTTCTGCGCCAAGCGCGCGCAAATGCCCGACGTCGAGGCGGCGTTCGACGAGTTCATCGTCTATCCCGAAGCCGAATTCTTCGAAGGGGTGCGCAAGACCTGCGAGATGATCCTCGAACGCCGACCGGTGATGGTGTTCCACCTGGGCGTCGGCATGGCCGATGTGGTGATCGCGACCTCGTCGCTGCGTCTGGCGCCGGTGCAGGCCTGTTCCTTCGGCCACACCGCGACGACCAAAAGCCCGGTGATCGACTACATGATCCTGCCCGAGGACTTCATGGGCGATCCCGAATGCTTCTCCGAGAAGATGGTGCTCGTGCCGCCGCAGGCCATGCCCTATACGCCGGTCGACAACATCGACATCGACGCAGTGCTGAAGAAGACGGCCAAGGAGAAGGCTGTTCCCGGCGTCGTGCGCGTCGCCGTCGCAGCCTCGATCATGAAGCTTAACCCGCCGTTCTTCGCCGCCCTGAAGGCCGCGGCCGATGCGGCCAAGACCCGGGTCGAGTATCACTTCTTCCCGTTGGCGGGGGTGGGGCTCGCGCACGCGGACCTGCAGCGGGCGCTGAAGACGCGCCTGCCTCAGGCGGTGGTGCATACCGAACAGCCCTACGACAAATACATGCTGGCGCTGGCGCGCTGCGCCTTCGCCATCTCGCCGTTCCCCTACGGCAATATGAACTCGATCATCGACGCGGCCCGCCTGGGCCTCCCCGGCGTCTGCCTCGACGGTCCCGAGGCCCACGCCCACGCCGACGTGGCCTATTTCGCGCGCCTGGGCCTGCCCTCCGAGCTCGCGGCCGAGACGGTGGAGGACTATTCCGCCGTCATCACCCGCTTGGTCGACGACAAGGCCTTCCTCGAAAAGTGCCGGGCCGCGGCCAAGTCGGCGGACCTCGACAAGGGCTTCTTCACCGGCGACGAATCCTTGTTCTGCAAGGCGGTGGAAGAGCTGGTCTCACCCCATCTTTAGAAAGACTTCACGTCCAGGCGGTTGACTTGGGGCGTCCGTCCGGGCTTTCTGGACGGACCAACATCGTTTCGAGATCCAGTTTGACCGACCGCCGCACCCACCCTGACGCCCGCCGCTCCGCGACCTCGCGGATGCGCGGGGCTATGGCCGGCGGCTTCGGTACCACCATTACGACGATGACCATGACCATGCTCCTCGGGGCAGGGATGGACTAGCGCGCATCGGCCAAGGCCCGATCAACCGCCACCCACCCCGCCCCAAAAGAGGCGGGGTTTTTTGTTGCCCAAGGGATCCCACCACCATGTCGCTCCAGGACCTCGACCCCAAAGCCTACGAACCCGGCCGGCTCAAACGGCCGGCGCCGCACGCGCCCATAGCCGTCTTGAAATTCGGCAGCTCGGTGCTGCGCAGCCCCGACGACATTCCCGAGGTGGTGTCGGAAATCTATCGCCACGTGCGGCGCGGCGAGAAGGTCATCGCGGTGGTGTCCGCCTTCCTCGGCCGCACCGATGCGCTGCTGGGCCAGGCCCGCGCGCTCGGCGGCGCCCGCGACAACAAGCACCTGCCGCGCTTCGTCGTGCAGGGCGAGGAACAGGCCGCCGCCCTGACCGCCATCGGCTGCGACCGCGTCGGGCTCGATGTGCGCGCACTGAGCGTGCGCGAGCTCGGGATCGTCGCTGATGGTTCGCCGGAGGATGCCTCGCCGGTGCGTTTGGAGTCATCCGCATTGGCCGCCGCGCTCGATGCGCACGAAGTCGTGGTGGTTCCGGGCTATGGCGCGATCAACGAGGACGACGAGGTGGTGCTGCTGGGGCGCGGCGGCACCGACCTGACCGCGGTGTTTCTGGCGGCCGAACTCGATCTCGGACACGTGCGCCTGTTGAAGGACGTGGACGGCGTCTACGATTCCGACCCCAACATCGCCGGCGATGTGGCCAGCCGCTACGCCGAACTTGACTGGAAGACCGCCCGCATCGTCGCCGGCAAGCTGGTCCAGCGCCGCGCCGTCGAGGTGGCCGAACAGCGCCGCGTCGTGGTCGAAGTCGCGGCGCTGGGTCGTGAAGCCGCCAGCCTGATCGGCCCGAAACTCTCCGACCCGGTGGCCGCGGGACACCCGCGCAAGTGGCGCGTCGCGCTCGCCGGTTGCGGCGTGGTCGGCGGCGGCGTCCTGCAGCGCCTGCTCGGTCGCCCCGATCTCTACGAGGTGACCGGCGTGTTGGTGCGCGACCCGTCGAAGCCCCGCGACGTGCGCATCCCCGAGGGCCTGGTCACCGCCGACGCGGAGCATCTGTTCGACGCCAGGCCCGACGTCCTGGTCGAAGCGATGTCCGAGGGGCCGCCGGCCGAACGTCTGATCCGCCGCGCCCTCGAACGCGGCGTGCACGTGGTCAGCGCCAACAAACAAGCCGTCGCCCTCGACCTGCCGGGCCTTTCCGAAACCGCCGCGGCGCACGGCGTTCAGCTTTCCTATTCCGCCGCGGTCGGCGGTGGCTCGCCGATGATCGAAACCGTCCGCGCCGCGCGCGCGCTCGGCGAGATCGCCGAGGTCGAGGCGGTGTTGAACGGCACGGTCAATTTCATGCTCGATCGCCTGTCCCATGGCTCAGCCTTCGACGACGCCCTGGCCGACGCGCGCGCCGCCGGCTTCGCGGAAGAGGATCCCTCCGCCGACCTCGAGGGTCACGACGCCGCCGCCAAGCTCCGCATCCTGGCGTTCGAAGCCTTCGGCCAGGTGCTGAACGACACCGACATCCCCCGCCCGGTGCTGAACGCCGACGCGGTCGCGCGTCACGGCGGCTGCGGGACCCTGCGCCAGATCGGGCGCTGCGTGCGCGAGGACGACAGGGTCGAAGCCTGGGTCAACCTCGAACCGACCCTGGAGGCGCGCCTCTTCCGCACCCTGCGCGGCGAACGCAACGCGCTTCGCGTCGTGCTGAAGGACGGACGCAGTTTCGTCTGTCGCGGTCGCGGCGCAGGCCGCTGGCCCACCGCGGAAAGCGTGTTCGCCGACCTGGGCGAACTGGTGCGGTCGGAGGGCGGCTAGAGGAAGTTGTTCGGCCAGATCATGGTGCGCCACATGTGCGCCGCGGGTGAACTGTCGAAGCCCAGGCCTTCGTCCGGTTCGCGGAAGTTGCGGCCGATCAGGTCGGTGAACGCCTCGGGATCGAGCGACGGGTCCGGCTCGAAGAAATAGAGGTCATAGAGCGTGATGGCGCGCGCGGACATGTACCAGCGGTGGTTCTGGGCGACCCGCGCGTCGCGCTGGATATACGCCGGCGGTTCGTAATCGCCGCCGAAAAACTTCACATAGCCTTCGGGATAGGCGTAGCCGACGCCCTCGTCCGGATAGAAGCGCAGGGCCTGGTGATACTTCACCGCCCAGGCCACTTCCTCGTCGACGTAGGGCGCGATCATCTGCTCGCCCCAGTAGCCGTGGTCGCCGCGGATCAAGCCGCCCAGCGAGATGTCGTGCAACAGGCAGGCCAGCACGATCTTCTCGTCGTGGCCGGCATCGAGCGCGCGCCGCGCGCTGGTCAGCAGGTGACGCACACAGATGTCGTGCAGGCGGTGCTTGAAGAAGTCGACCAGACGCGGGCGCGCGGGCATCCGCGCCAGGGCGGGATTGTCGCCCATCATCATCACCACCTCGGGACTGAGCCGCGCGAGCTGCTCGCGCTCGCGGTCGGGTTCGCCAGTTCCGCGCGACACTGCCGACGGACAAATCTGCCGCTCGCGCCCCGCCTGGGGCCACCTGTGGTCGTCTTCGATGCTGCTCATGCGGGCAGGGAAGCCGATGACGCGGTCGGCGTCAAACTTTCCGCCCGATCGCGGGATCGCTGACCCCCGGCTTGCCGGTCTCGAGCCGCCCGGCGAAACGGCGCAGGAAGGACGGGTCTTCGGCGCAGCCGACTTTGACGTCGTACCAATGGCCGTTCGCCGCGGCGTCCAGGCCCATGAAGACCTTGGTGTGCGGCCGCAGCGGCTGCAGGGCGGGCGGTATGCGGTATGGCACGGAGGCGAGGGTAATGGTCTGCACCCGGTCGCTCGGATTGTGCGCTTCGATCTGCACCGAGCGAAGCTTCGGGTCTTTTTCGAGTATCGCGATCAGGTCGGCGCCGTCGAGACGCCCAGCCGCCTCGTAGAGGAAGCCGTTCGGCCCGCGCACCGCTAGGTGATAGGCGCGGTCGACCGGTAGGGTATCGCTCAGCCGCTTGCCGGCCTCCACAGTGTAGAACCATGGCCCCTGTTCCGGCTGCGCCGTCGAGCGAACGTCGAAGCAGGCTCCCGTGCGGCCGTTGTTGATAAGATCGAGCACCAGCGTCTTGGCGGCGCGATTCACCCGGCTTTCGACCGCGAGATCGTAGCCCGTCGCCCGCGACGGTCGCTGGCCCAACTCCTGGCGCGGCAGGGCGGGTTGGTCCGGAAGCGCCGGCGGCGGCAGGTTCGCCGACTGGTCCGCGCGCTCGAGATAGTGCGAGGTATCGGGCAACGCCGCCGGCGCCTGCACGTCGCCGGCGAAATCGAACGCCGAGGTCAGGTCGCCGCACACCGTGCGCCGCCACGCGCTGATGTTGGGCTCGTTCACGCCGAAGCGGCGCTCGAGGAAGCGGATCACCGAGGTGTGGTCGAACACTTCGCTCGTCACCCAGCCGCCGCGCGACCAGGGCGAGACGACCAGGGCCGGCACGCGCGGACCCAGGCCCACCGGTTGACCGCTCCAGGTTTCGTCGTCGGTGGCGACCGTAGACTTGCCGAGCGCCGAGCCGGTCGGCGGCAGGGGCGGCGGGACGTGGTCGAAGAAGCCGTCGTTCTCGTCGTAGTTCAGGATGAACACCGTCTTCGACCAGGTCTCCGGGTCCGACGTGATCGCGTCGATCAGCCCTGCGGTCAGCCGTTCTCCCGTGCTGGGACAGGCGCTCGGATGTTCGCAAGCGATATAGGGCGCGACGATCCACGACACCTGCGGCAGGCTCTTGGTCTCAACGTCGCGCTTCAGCGCCGCGATCAGGTGCTCGCCGCGCGACGCTTTCGCGTTGTCCTTGGTCGATCCTTCGACGCAACCGCGACCCTTCGCCATCAGCATCGGGTTCGCGTCGGCGCCGCGATATGCTTTGAAGAACGCCAGCGCGTTGTCGCCGTAGTTGTCATACTCCTGATAGACCTTCCAGCTCACACCCGCGGCCTGCAGACGCTCGGCATAGGTGGTCCAGGACAGCGGCTTGAACGCAGGCGCGTCCAGGGCCGGATCGGCGGCCTCGTTCGGCTCGTCCGGCGCATTCTTCACCACCAGCGGCCCGTCGTAGCCGGCGCTCAATCCGCTCGTGCCGGTGAACAGGAAATTACGGTTGGGGCTGGTCGGCCCGAAGATCGAGCAGTGATAGGCGTCGCACACGGTGAAGGCGTCGGCGAGCGCGTAGTAGAACGGCAGGTCCTCGCGCGTGAAATGACCCATGGTCATGGGGCCCTTCACCGCGATCCACGCGTCGTGGTCCTTCCACTTCGCGTGCGATCCCTTCCAGCTGTGATCGAGGCTGGCGAGGTGTTCGGCGTTGGTGCGCGTGGTGTCGAGACGGAACGGGAGCACCGGCGGGGTCGCGACGTCCTTCGCCTGATACCAGACCGGCTTGCCGCTCGGCAGGTCGATGGGCCGTGGATCGTCGAAACCGCGCACGCCGCGCATCGCGCCGAAGTAATGGTCGAACGAGCGGTTCTCCTGCATCAGGATCACCACGTGCTCGACGTCCATGATCGTCCCGGTCCGCCGCGCCGGTGCGATCGCCAGCGCCCGCGCGATCGTCGCCGGCGACGCCAACGCCCCGGCCGCCGCCGCAAGTTTCAGAAATCGCCGTCGATCCGCTGTCGTCATGGGATGCCTGCCCTGCCGGAGCGTAACCTCCGACAGTCGTGTGACGTTTTATCGACGCCGGGCGTACGCGCGTCGCCTGATTACGTCTTGGGCATCGCCTCGGCCTTCGCCGGCTCGGAGTCGCTCAACCCGATCTCCTTCGCTTCAGCCTCCAGCCGAGGCGCCAGCGCCAAGGCGGCCTTGATATCGGCGTCGCCCTCCGCCTTCATGCCCAGTCGCCGTTTTGCCAGCCCGCGGCCATAGAGCGACCAGGCCAGCTTCGGCTGCAGTTTCAGCGCCGCGTCATAATCCGCGATCGCCTCCTTGAGGCGACCAAGACGCAGGTACACCAAGCCGCGGCTGTCGAGCACCGCGGAGTTGCGCGGTCCCTTTCTGAGCGCCGCGTTGCAATCTTCCAGCGCCTTGTCGAGGTCCTCACCGACCATGCCCCGCGCGGCGCAACGGTTGGTCAGAACGTCCCAGAGTCGCCCGTCCTTCGGATTCGCCGCGATCCATGCGTCGTAGTGAGGGATGGCTTCGGCCCAACGATGATGGAGGTCATAGATTTCCGCGACCTGGAGCTGAACGTCGCCACCCGTTGGCGCCGCCTTCAGGGCTGCGGCGAAGTCCGCCTCGGCGCGCACGACATCCTTGGCGCCCAGAGCGAGGTCGCCTCTCGCCAGCAGGGCGGGCGTGAAGTCGGGTTTCAGCTCGAGCGCCCGGTCGAGATCGGCTCTCGCCAAGTCGATTTTACCCATCGCACGATGCGCTCCCGCGCGGTCCATGTAGCGCTGCGGCGCCTTGGGCTCGAGCGCCACCGCTTGGTCGAACGCCCGCAGCGCCTCGACGAAATCGCGACGCGACATAAGCGCCTCTCCCTGGCGCCCCAACGCGTCTGCGTCCGCTGGCTTGTCGGAGGCGGCCGCCGGCGCGCCGGCCTCCCTGCTGAGCGCCGGCGGAGTCGGCTCGTCCAGACGGAACACGGGACCGCCGTTGTAGCTGAAATAGAGTTTCTTCTGGCTGCGCGACACCAACACACGATGGGACAAGAAGAAATCCATGCCCAAGAGCATGTCGACATCGGCAAAGCTCATCTTGTCGACGACGGTGAGGCGAGTGCTCTTGATCTGCTCGTCGGCGATCGCGAAACTGTCGATGGGGACGGTCCAGGTCTCGACCACCCCGCGGCCGATCCCGCTCGAAAGACCGGCGGACTTCACATCGGGACCGTCCATGTTCACCCCGGCGCGCTCGGCCCCGCGTCGCGTCAGCACCGATACGCTACTCCCGGTATCGAACATGACTCGAACCGAGCGGCCGTTGATCTTGACCGTGCCTTTGATATGGGCCGACTCTGGCGGATTGTAAGCGTCGATCGGAATCACGCCGTAATTGCCTCTGGACCAATAGGCCAGTGGCTTGTCACCGCAGCCCTCGACCTTGATGAAGCGCATCACCCCGTGCGCGAAGTCGTATTCGACATCGGCCCAGCTCAGCAGGTTCTCGCCGAGCAGCCCGACGGTGTCAGGGTAATAGTCGCGACCGCCGACGACGAATTGCACGTGCTTGAGAGGCACGCCTGCGAAATTGAAATCGCTCGCTTCACCCACCGTCGCCCCGGCGGAGCCGCCGATCCCCTCCACTATCAGGACATTCGACGTCGGCACGGTTCTGAGCTTCAGGCGGTCCGCCGCTTCGGCGGTAAGCGTGCTGAAGAAAGCGCCCGTGTCGACCTCGAAGCGCGCCTCCTGGCCGTCGATCTTGGTGGAGACGATCGCCGCCCGGCCTTCCATGTCGACCGGCAGGTCGAAGTACTTGCTCAGGTGGCACGGCTCCGCCGCCGCCGCCGACGTCGCAAGCCATCCGGCCGTCGCCAGCGCACTCATAACGATGAACTTTGAACGCCCCCGCATGGTCCAATACTCCGTACTCTCACAGATTGAACACAAAGACGGTTGCAGCGCCAGCGGGCCCGAATGCGCCGCGCGCCGGCCGCAGATCATGGCGCGTCAAAGCGACGGCGCCGAAGCGCGCGGACCTGACGAGTTGGCGATGTCGGTGAGACAGCGGGCGGCGCCGTCCTTCTTCGCCAAGGCTACGAAGGACAACCTTCTTCGACTGCGAGGGAGAACTCGACCTTCGAAGCTCCGGAGGAGCGAAGAAGGTTGGTGGACGCGACAGGGATTGAACCTGTGACCCCTACGATGTCAACGTAGTGCTCTCCCGCTGAGCTACGCGTCCGAACCCAGGAAGGGCGGGGATATAGCCTTACGGGCCCCAGGGGCGCAAGGCGGCGATTTTTGCCTGGAATTCCTAGGCGGCGACCATCCGCTCCACCTCGGCGACGATCTCGCGCAGGTGGACGGGCTTGGACAGGACCTTGGCCTGGGGGGCCGACTGGGCCGCGCTGAGGGCGACGGCGGCGAAGCCGGTGATGAACATGATGCGCACGTCCGGCTGGCCCACGGCCGCCTGGCGGGCGACCTCGATGCCGTCGGCGCCGGGCATGACGATGTCGGTCAGCAGCAGGTCCCAGGGCCCGTCGATCAGGGCGGCCAGGGCGTCGTCGCCGTTTTCGCAGACCCGCACATCGTGGCCGGCCCGTTCGAGCGCGCGGGCCAGAAAGCCGCGCAGGGAATCGTCGTCTTCGGCGAGGAGAATGCGGGCCATGTTTTTTTATGTACGCGTTTGCGGCGGTCGAGACGGAATGACCTTAGCAAGCCGTATGTAAACCGGGCATGAAAACACCCGCCGGTGGAGCGGTCGCCCACAGGTTCGCCAGATCGCCGGTTTCTTAAGCTTGATGGGCCGGCCAATCCCAAACGACCCGAACCCCTGATCGCAGGGGAGCGTTGACGTCAGAGCGCGGGGCCGGGATGATTTCAGAGATGCCGCCCGTCAAAACCGTTGAACAGCCGCGCGCCGACCCTGGCGAGACCGCGCCGTTCGACCTTCGGCGCCGGGAAAAGCTGTCGACCCCGGTGGTTTTCGCCTCGCCCCACTCCGGGCGGATCTACCCCCAGGCCCTCTTGTCCGCCTCGCTGCTGGACGGCCATGCGCTCCGCCGCTCCGAAGACGCCCTGGTGGACGAGCTGATCGCGCCCGCCTTCGAGCGCGGGGTGGCCGGGGTGCTCTGCCGGGTGGCGCGGGTCTATGTGGACGTGAACCGCGATCCTTGGGAGCTCGACCCCGCCATGTTCGACGGCCGCCTGCCGGCCTACGCCCGGTCGCAGAGCGCGCGGGTGGCCGCGGGTCTGGGCTCGATCGCACGCGTGGTCGGCGAGGGGCAGGAAGTTTACGCCCGCAAGCTCTCCTTCGCCGAGGCGCGGGCGCGGATCGAAGCGGTGCACCGGCCCTACCACCGGGCGCTGCACGGCCTCCTGATGGAGGCGCGCAAGACCTTCGGCCTGGCGGTGCTGATCGACTGGCACTCGATGCCGTCGGCCGCCTCGCGATCCGAGGCCCAGCGCGGACGGACACGGCCGGATCTGGTGCTGGGCGACCGGCACGGCGCGGCCTGCGGGCGGAGGCTTACCCAGACGGTGCGCGAGGCGTTGGAGGCGCTGGGCTATGTGGTGGGGCTGAACACGCCCTACGCCGGCGGCTTCACCACCGAAACCTACGGCCGCCCGGCCGGCGGCTATCATTGCCTGCAGATCGAGATCGACCGTTCGCTCTATCTGGACGAGGTCCGGCTCGAGCCCTCGGCGGGCTTCGCCAAGCTGAAGCGCGATCTGGAAACCGTCGGCGACAGGCTGCTCGCGACCGATTGGAAAACCGCGCTGCGCCCCTGAGCGAAAAAAAGGCCGCGCCTTGCGGCGCGGCCTGAGGGTCATGGGGAGGAAACGCCCAAATGAGCGCCGTCAACGTCGAGGACGTTGAACGGCTTCAATTTACGCTGCAATGCACAATCCGCAAGCCCCGCGGACCGCAATTCGATCACGGTTGGTTACAGGCAATCGCGGCCTTAACCCTTTCTGCGTAAGGAACTGCCGTCTCCCGCGGCGCTTATCGCACGTGCGAAATGTACCGCTGCGCTGCAATCCAGCTTGGGCTTTTTAGGCCCGGTCCGCGGTTGAAGTCCCCGGTCGAGCGACTAGTGTGCCCGCGCCCCAGCCTCCCCAAATCAGCCTCCCCCAAACCTGCCTGCTCCAAGGATTGCTCCCATGGCCGACCCCGCCGCGCCTGCCGCCGACTATGACGTCGTGATCATCGGGGGCGGGCCGGGCGGCTACAACGCCGCCATCCGCGCCGGCCAGCTCGGGTTGAAGGTCGCCTGCGTCGAGATGCGCGAGACCCTGGGCGGCACCTGCCTGAACGTCGGCTGCATCCCGTCCAAGGCCCTTCTGCACGCCTCGGAGCGGTTCGAGGAGGCGTCGAACGACTTCGCGACCATCGGCATCGAGGTGCAGCCCAGGATCAACCTGCCCCAGATGATGCAGGCCAAGGCCGAGAGCGTGACCGCGCTGACCAAGGGCGTCGAGTTCCTCTTCCGCAAGAACAAGGTCGACTGGATCAAGGGCCGCGGGCGGATCATGGGTCCGGGTTCGGTCGAGGTCAGCCCGCTGGGCGGCGACGCCGTTCCTCCGGCCTTCAACGGCAGCGCGGGCGCGTTCAGCGCCCAACCGAAGCAGGTGCTGCGCGCCAAGAACATCGTCATCGCCACCGGCTCGGAGCCCATGGGCCTGCCGGGCGTGGTGGTCGATCAGCGTCAGGTGGTCGATTCCACCGGCGCGCTCGCCCTGGCGTCGATTCCGAAGTCCATGGTGGTGGTCGGCGCCGGCATCATCGGCCTCGAGCTCGGTTCGGTGTGGCGCCGCCTCGGCGCCGAGGTCACGGTGGTGGAGTTCCTCGACCGCATCACACCGGGCATGGACAGCGAGATCGCGACTCAGTTCCAGCGCGCGCTGACCAAGCAAGGCGTCAAGTTCAAACTCGGCTCGAAGGTGACGTCGATGAAGACGGCGCCCGACGGCGTAACGCTTTCGGTCGAACCCGCGGCCGGCGGCGGCGCGGCGGAACAGCTGAAGGCCGACGTGGTGCTCGTCTGCATCGGACGGCGCCCGTACACCCAGAACCTCGGCCTCGACTCCGTCGGCGTTCAACCCGACGCGCGCGGCTTTATTCCGACCGACCATTTCCGCACCAGCGCGTCCGGCGTGTGGGCCATCGGCGACGTGATCTTAGGACCCATGCTCGCGCACAAGGCGGAAGACGACGCGGTCGCCTGCATCGAACTGATCGCGGGCAAGGCCGGCCACGCCGACTACAATCTCGTGCCGAGCGTGGTTTACACTCACCCGGAAGTCGCCTGGGTCGGCCAGACCGAGGAACAGCTGAAGGCCGCCGGCGTGACCTACAAGACCGGCAAGTTTCCCTTCAGCGCCAACAGCCGCGCCAAGGTGAACCACGAGACCGAAGGCCTGGTGAAGTTCTTGGCCGACGCTAAAACCGACCGCGTGCTCGGCGTGCATATGATGGGCCCGGAAGTCGGCGAGATGATCGCCGAGGCCTGCGTGCTGATGGCCTTCGGCGGCGCCTCGGAAGATCTCGCCCGCATCTGCCACGCCCACCCGACGCGCTCGGAAGCGGTGCGCCAGGCGGCCATGGGCGTCGAAGGCTGGACGATGCAGGCGTGAGAAAAGCGAGCCACGAAAAACACGAAAAGCACGAACAGGAATTGCTATTAATCCCGCTCATCCCCGCGAAAGCGGGGACCCCGGCTTTTTTGTTTTGAGGTTGAGTGCGCGCGTCGGTGCGAACATCTTCGAACTAAACATCGCTGCTGCAGGCGGAAAACACCTGGGTCCCCGCTTTCGCGGGGATGAGCGGATGTATGGGGTGCTTACTCCGCGCGCACCACGAGGTAGCTGCGCTCGACCATGCGGCGCAGGCCCTCATAGGCCTCGGCGAGTTCCTCGAACGCGGCGCGCAGTTCGCCGAGTTTGGCGATGCGTTCGCGCGTGACCGGGGTTTCGCCGCTCGATAGCGCCAGCGCTTCCTTTACCCACGCCGCGCGCGCCAGGGCGGCGGTCACCGCCACGCGTTGGAAGGTCGCCGCGTCGACCTGGCCCACCACGCGGGCGAGCACTTCGCGGTTGGACGCAAAGGCGGTGTAGTCGATCTGCTCCAGCTGGCCGCGCAGGCGGCGCTGGTCCTGGGGATCGGCGATCTCCGGCTCGAAGTGGTCGGCGGTAACGCGCCGGGTTCGGATGGACGACATGACGGGCCTCCGCCTTTGCCCGCCAGCATAGCCCCCAGGGCTTAACCGCGTCTTGCCGCCCGGGGCCGCTGGACTCGTGGACAGATCGCCCGCTTCAGCCGTGGCTTCTCAGGGTTCCGGTCCTGGGCAGCCGCAGGCTTGGAACCGGTCAGGCGCGGGGGTGGGCCTTGGCGTAGGCTTTCAACAGGCGCTCGGCGTCCACCGCGGCGTACTTCTGGGTGGTCGACAGCGAGGCGTGGCCGAGCAGTTCCTGGATCGAGCGCAGGTCCGCGCCCGCGCCCAACAGATGCGTCGCGAAGGAATGGCGCAGCGCGTGCGGCGTCGCGCTCTTCGGCAAACCGAGGCGGCCGCGCAAGCGCTGCACCGTCGCCTGCACCTGGCGCGGCGACAGCGCCCCGCCGCGCGCGGCGCGGAACAGCGGCTCGGTCGGCGGCAAGGGCCAGGGGACTTCTTTCAGATAGGCGTCGACCGCTTCGCGCACCGCCGGCAGCACCGGCACGATGCGCGTCTTCGAACCCTTGCCCTTGATGCGCAGCACCTGCGGCAACGGCGCGTCCGCGCGCGTCAGCGACAGCGCTTCGGAAATCCGCAGGCCGCAGCCGTAAAGCAGCGTCAGAACCGCGCGGTCGCGCGCCAGCGTCCACGCCGCCGCGTCGGGATCGGCCTCGGACTCTTCGAGCATCCCCTTCGCCTGATCTTCGCTGACCGGCCGCGGCAGCGAGGGCGGCAAACGCGGACCGCGCACCAGCGCCACGGCGGGATTGGCGATGTCGAGTCGGCGGTCGAGCCATTTGTGAAAGCCGCGGATGGCGGAGATCAGCTGGCTGAGCGACCGCGGCGCCAGCGCGCTGTCGCCCTTGCGGCGCGAGGCGAGATAGGCGCGCAGTTCCGCGGCCGTCACCTCGCCGAGTGCGCCGACGCTCAGCGCGTCGCCGCGGTGCGTGTCGAGGAAGCCGAGATAGTCGCCGACGTTGCGCGCATAGGCTTCCAGCGTGCGCGGTGATGAACGGCGCTCGTCGCGCATGTAGGCGATGTAGGCAAGGAGCGCTTCGCGCGTCGGCGCGGTGCGCTCGGGTTGGGCTACAGGACGGGCCACCGCTCCGCCGTACGCTCGACCACCCGGGCCACGAAAGCCACGAGCTCGGCGCCCATGTCGTGAGAGAAGCCTTCCGGATCGGGCGACCCGAACGCCACCAAGGCCGGGCGCGCCTGCGACCACAGCGATAAGCGCACCAGGGCGGAGCTCCTCACCTCGGCCGCCCGTTCGGCGAACATGCCCTCGTTGCCGGTGTCTTGGCCCAGGCGCGACAGGCCGTCGGGGCCCAGCAGCATGTCGACCACGCTCTCTTCCAGCGGACGCCAGCCGTGGGGCACGCCGCCCGGACGCTCCAGCGCGATGACGCCGGTGACCAGGCCGAAGCGATGCCGCGCCGCGTCGTCGAGCCGGCGCGCGAGGTCGGTGTGGTTGCGGCTCTCCAGAACATCGATCACGGCCGCGTGGGTCTGGGCCTGGGCGGCGAAATTGGCGCGCGCGACCTGTTCGATCGCCTTGCGCGCGCCGCTCTCGCGCGCGGCGACCGCCTCCAGTCTCGCCAGGGCCGCGCGGCCGAAGTCGACCACGTTGGGCCCGGTCGGCTTTAAGTGCAGCGTCTCGTGCAGCTCGCGGTCATGGGCGAGGTGTTCGGGGTGGGCCTGCAGAAAGGCGCGCACCTGGGGCCAGGAGGGCTCGCCCGCTTTGGGTTCGGCGGGATCGATTTCCGGCGCATCGTTCGCCGCGATGAGATCACGCGTGGTCACAGTATCGATTGCCCCGTCTTCGCCCAGTCGCTCATGAACTGTTCAAGACCCTTTTCGGTTAAGGGGTGCTTGACGAGGTCCCTGAACACCTGCGGCGGGATGGTCGCACAGTCGGCGCCGGCGATGGCCGCGTCGCGCACGTGGGCCGAGGTGCGGATCGAGGCGGCCAGGATGTCGGTGTCGAACTCGAAGTTGTCGTAGATCGCCCGGATCTCGCGGATCAGGTCCATCCCCTCGGCCCCATAGTCGTCCAGCCGTCCGATGAACGGCGAGATGAACCCCGCCCCGGCCTTGGCCGCCAGCAGCGCTTGGGAGGCGGTGAAACACAGGGTCACATTCACCTGGATGCCCTGGCGCGACAGCTCGTGAGTCGCCTTCAGCCCGTCCCAGGTCAGGGGGACCTTCACCGCCACATTGGGGGCGATGGCCGCCAGCTTCTCGCCCTCGCGGATCATCGCGCCCGCTTCGGTCGCCGCCACCTCGGCCGAGACCGGGCCGTCCACCAGGGAACAGATCTCGGCGATCACCTCGGCCATGGGCCGGCCGGCCTTGGCGATCAGGGTCGGGTTGGTGGTCACCCCGTCGACCAGGCCGGTCGAGGCGAGGTCGGCGATCAGGGCGGTATCGGCGGTGTCCACGAAGAGCTGCATGGGGAGATCCTTTGGGATTTGCGCCGTCTTCCTAGTCCACGCGGATTCGGCGCGCGACAAAATCCCCCGGCTGAGCTTGGGTCGTCGAAAGTCCCGATCCTCCCCAGATAGAATAGAGCCGTGAGAATCGCCCAGGTCCTGTTGCCCCTGCCGCTGGCGGAAGCCTTCGACTACGAGATCCCCGACGGGCTCGAAGTGGCGGTGGGCGACCACGTCATCGTGCCGCTCGGCCCGCGCGAGGTCTGGGGCGTGGTGCGCGGCCTGAAGGACGGCGCCGGGTTCAACCGGCCGCTGAAGCCCGTGCTCGAGCGCGTCGAGGTCGAACCCCTGCCGGTGGGGACACTCAGCTTTGTCGAATGGGCCGCCCACTGGCAGGTCGCGCCGCCGGGCGATCCGCTGGCCATCGCACTGCGGGGCCTGCGCGCCGAGCCGCCGCGCCCGTCCAGGCGCCTGTTCGTCACCGGCAAGCCGACCGCGCGCCCCACGCCCGCGCGCGAACGCGTGCTGGAAGCCGCCGTCGCCGGCGCGCCCACGGCCGCGGGCCTGGCCAAGGTCGCCGGAGTCTCGGCCGGGGTGGTGAAGGCGCTGCTCGACGAAGGCGTGCTCGACATCGAAGACGTTCCGCCGTCCCGCGAATGGCCCAGGCCCGATCCGGCCCACGCCGAGGCGAAACTGAGTGTGAGCCAGGGAGCCGCCGCGCGCGCCCTGAACGCCATGATCGACGAGCGCGCGTTTCGCGTCGCCCTGCTCGACGGCGTCACCGGCTCGGGCAAGACCGAGGTCTATCTCGAAACCGTCGCGCACCAGTTGGCTGCCGATCCCGACGCCCAGATTCTTGTGCTGTTGCCCGAGATCGCGCTCACCCAGGCCGTCATCGCACGCTTCACCGAACGCTTCGGCGCCGAGCCGGCCGAATGGCACTCCGCCATCTCGTCGACCAAACGCCGCAAGGTCTGGGACGCGGTGGCCGACGGCCGCGCGCGCATCGTGGTCGGCGCGCGCTCGGCGCTGTTCCTGCCGTTCCGCACGCTGAAACTCATCGTCATCGACGAGGAGCACGACGGTTCGTTCAAGCAGGACGACGGTTTCATCTATCATGCCCGCGATCTCGCCATCGCCCGCGCACGCATCGAGACCGCCTCGGTGGTGCTGGCGTCGGCGACACCGTCGCTGGAAACGCTGTGGAATGTGGAACAGGGCCGCTATCGCTGGCTGCGGCTCGCGGCGCGGCATGGGCGGGCCGAAGAACCCGAGGTCGACCTCATCGACCTGCGCGCGCATCCGCCCGAGCACGGCCACTGGCTGTCGGCGCCTTTGGTCACGGCGCTGAAAGAGACCATCGCCCGCGGCGAACAGGCGCTGTTGTTCCTCAATCGCCGCGGCTATGCGCCGGTGGTGATCTGCAAGGCGTGCGGGCAGCGCATGACCTCGCCCGACAGCGACAGCTGGCTGGTCGAGCACCGCTACACCGGTCGCCTGGTCTGCCACCTGACCGGCTTTTCCATGCCCAAGCCGAAGACCTGCCCTCACTGCGCCGCGGCGGACTCGCTCGTCGCCATCGGCCCCGGCGTCGAACGCATCGAAGAAGAGGTGAAGCGCTTGTTCCCCGAAGCCCGGGTGGAGGTGTTCTCCTCCGACACCGCGCCGGACGGCGAAACCGCGCGCGAATTGATTGCGCGCATGGAGCGCGGCGAGATCGACGTGATGGTGGCGACCCAGGCCGCGGCCAAGGGGCACAACTTTCCGATGCTGACCCTGGTCGGCGTGGTCGACGCGGATCTGGGTTTGAAGGGCGGCGATCTGCGCGCGGGCGAGCGCACCTTCCAGCTCCTGGCGCAGGTGGCGGGACGCGCCGGCCGCGCGGAGCATCCGGGGCGGGCCCTGCTGCAGACCTGGACGCCGGAGCATCCGGTGATGCAGGCCCTGAAGGCGCGCGACCGCGACGCCTTTGTAGCCGCCGAAAGCGCCGATCGCGAAGCGTCGAAGCTCCCGCCCTACGGCCGCCTCGTCGCGATCATCGTGTCGAGCGAAAATCCAACCGCGCTGGACGGCGTGGTGCGCGCGCTCGCCGCCGCGGTGCCCAACGCCGAGGACGCCGAGGTCTATGGTCCCGCCGACGCGCCGCTGAGCCTGATCCGAGGCCGCCGCCGCAAACGCTTCCTGGTGCGCGCCGACCGCCGCGTCGACGTCCAGGGCTTGGTCTCGACCTGGCTCTCGCGCGTGAAGGTCCCGTCCTCGGTGCGCGTCGTGGTCGACGTGGATCCGTACAGTTTTCTGTAAATCGCGCGTTGTTGGCGTAATGCAGAATGCGCGTCCGTTGAGCCTGCGTCGGCGCGCAGCGCCAATTAAACGCACAGCACGCAGAGGAAGATTGAGCGCTCAGTGGGGCTTCATCACTGCCGGCTCTGCGCTTCTCTGCGGTCTCTTCATCCAAACGGCGCCTGCGGCGCGGTTCGCGCTGCCGTCCGCATCAAGGGCCCGCCGGCCTCTATGCCGACGGCGTCTCCGGCGTCGCGTCTTCGCCCAGTGCGCCCGCCACCACGCCTTCGCCGGGCTCGGCGAGCGGCTCGGCCTTCTGCGCGCCCGGAAGCCGCGATCGCAGCGGGAGTTCGGGAATAAACAGGGTTACGACGAAACCGATGATCGCGATTACCAACCCCGCCATGAAGACGTCCGCCATGGCGGCGGCGAAGGCGGCGCGGATCGGGGGATCGAGCACGAGCGCCTTGGCGTGGTGTCCGGCCATGGCGTTCTTCAGGAACATCTGCTGCAGGGCGTAGAAGCTCATCGGATGGCCGCCGGTGGTCCCGACCTTCAGCATCTCCTTGCTCAGCGACTGGTTCATGATCGCGCCGAAGATGGCGGCGCCGACCGTGGCGCCGATCTGCCGGAAGAACTGGCTCGAACTTGTCGCGACGCCGATTCTCTCCATCGGCACGGCGTTCTGGATCGCCACGCTGTACAGGCCTTGCGACGGTCCAAGGCCGATGCCGAGCACGAACATGCGCACCATGACGCCGACGAGCGACGTGTGGGCGTCGATGCGCGTCAGCAGGAACAGTCCGCCGACCAGGCACAGACCGCCTGCGATCATCATTGGCTTATAGCGACCGGTCTTGGTCACCAGACGGCCCGATATGATCGCGGCGCCGATCAACCCGAACAGCAGCGGCAGCATGGCGATGCCGCTTCGCGCCGGCGGCACGCCCAAGCCGAGCTGCAGATAGAGCACGACGAACAGCATCACGCCCATGAACGCCATGTTGACGATGAAGGCGGCGATGTTGGACCAGGTGAACACCGGCGTCTTGAACAGGCCGAGCGGAAGGATCGGCTCTGGAAACAACCATTCGGTGATCAGGAACAGAAGAAGCGAGGCGCCGAAGACGCCATAGAGAATCAGAAGCTGCTGGGACGACCAGGCCGCGGCGGCCTCGTTTTCGCCGCCGCGCCCGCTGAGCGCGAGCAACAAGGGAACAAAGGCGGTGACCAGCAACAACGCGCCGAGGAAGTCGACCCTGCCGCCGCGGCCGCCCTTCAGCGCCGGCGTCTTCGTCCAGATCATGAACAGCGCCAGAAGCCCGAGCGGCAGGTTCACGTAGAAGCACCAGCGCCACCCTTCGATGACGAAGCCGCCGATGTCGGTGGTGGCGTAGTCGGTCAACGCACCGCCCAGCACCGGTCCGACAAGCGCCGCCACGCCGAACATGCCGCCGAAATAACCCGACAGCTTCCCGCGTTCGCGCGGCGGATAGAGGTCCGCCATCACCGCGAAGGCGCTGGTGAACAGCGCGCCGCCGCCGACGCCCTGCAGGCCGCGCGCGGCGATCAGCTGGACCATGCCGCCGTGCAGGAACGGCAGGTCCGGGATTTCGCCCGCGAGGCCGCACAGCCAAGACCCGGCCAGGAAGACCACGGTCCCTACCAGCAGAATTCCCTTGCGCCCGAACAGGTCGCCGAGTTTGCCCCAGATCGGCACCGTCACCGTCGAGGTGAGGAGATAGATGGTGGTGATCCAGGAATAGAGATTGAGACCCTGAAACTGGGCCACGATACGGGGCATCGCCGTGCCGACCACGTTCTGATCCATCGCGCTCATCAGCAGCACGATCATCAGCGCGATCACGGTGATGCGCCGTTCCTGGGGGCTGGCCTCGACGGGCGTTATCTCGGCGGGCTTTGGCTCGACGGTCATGAGGACACTCCGAAGGGCGGGCGGTTTACCACGCGGAACAGCGTTGCGGGAAAACCAATCGTCCCCATCTCTAGTGTGAGGCCAAATCTAATGTGAGGAAGGCCCCCGCAGACGTCTGGCGCGCCGGGCCAGGGCGTTCAGGCACTCGACCGCCGCCGCAAACCCCATCGCGACATAGATATAGGTCTTGGGCACTTCGACGCCGAAGCCGTCGGCGATCAGCACCATGCCGATCATCATCAGAAACCCCAGCGCGAGCATGACGACGGTGGGGTTCTTGGCGATCCACCGCGCCAGCGGTCCCGACGCCACCAGCATCAGAAGCACCGCGATGGTCACCGCCAGGAACATGATCGGCAGCTGATTGGTCATGCCGACCGCGGTCAGGATGCTGTCGATGGAAAAAACCAGGTCCAGCAGCAGGATCTGAACGATGGCCATGGCGAAGGCGGTCGCCGCCGGGCTGGAGTCCTTCCTGCGCTCCGGGTCTGGGTCCACGTGGTCGTGGATCTCGGTCACCGACTTCCACAGCAGGAACAGGCCCCCCGCCACCATGATCAGGTCCCGGATCGAGAAGCCGTGGCCCATGACCGTGACCACGGGCTCGGTCAGGCTGGTCATGAAGACCAGGGCGCCCAGCAGCACCAGCCGAAGGACCAGGGCCAGGAGCAGGCCGACGCTGCGCGCCCGGGCCCGAATCGTCTCGGGCAGCTTGTTGGTGAGCAGGGCGACGAAGACCAGGTTGTCGACGCCGAGGACCACCTCCAGCACGATCAGGGTGAGCAGGGCCACCCAGGCGCTCGGATCGTAGGCGAGGGCGGTGAGCTCTTGCATCGAGGCGTCCGGGGCCGGCGGACAGGTCGCCGCAGCCCTCTATCGGCGTCCGGCGACCGGGCATCAAGACCTTGATTCCACAAGGGCCGGCGGGTGCTTTCGCGCATGTTGCAGCGCCATAAACTGCGTGCTATCAGGCGCCCGGCTTCGCGCGGGGCGGTCTTTCTCAAGGCCGCCTCGTTCGTGCTTTCCCAAGCGGTTCAAGTCTTTAGCCTCGCGGCCCCGCGTCGCGAACGGCGTCTCAAAACACGGGTCGGGTTCCAGGTGGCTGACGATTTCCGAGAGACCGAAGTCGGCGAGCGCTACGCGCTGGCGCTGTTCGACCTGGCGGTCGAAACCGGCGCGGTCGACGCGGTCCGCCAGGACCTGAACGAGCTCTCGGCCATGATCGGCGAAAGCGCCGACCTGCGCCGCGTGCTGACCTCCCCGGCCTTCGCCTCGGAAGACAAGGCCAAGGCGCTGGATGCGCTGGCCAGACAGACCGGCTTCCAGCCCGTCACCGTCAAGTTCCTGGGTCTGCTGGCCGAAAACCGCCGCGCCTCGCAGCTGCGCGCGGTGATCGCGAGCTTCCGCAAGCTCGACGACAAGCGCCGCGGCGTGGTCGCCGCCACCGTCACCACCGCGCTTCCGCTGACCGACGCCCAGCGTCAGGGCCTCGCCGCCGCGCTGTCGCAGGCGCTGGGCAAGGCGCCCGAAATCACCACCGCCGTCGATCCGTCGATCCTGGGCGGCGTCAAGGTGCGCGTCGGATCGCGCCTCTACGACGCCTCGCTCAAGACCCGCCTCGACTCCCTCAAGTTCGCCCTGAAGAGAGCGTAAGACCATGGACATTCGCGCCGCCGAGATCTCGGCGATTCTCAAGACGCAGATCGCCAACTTCGGCCAGGAAGCCGACGTCTCCGACGTGGGCCAGGTGTTGTCCGTCGGCGACGGCATCGCGCGCGTGCACGGCCTCGACAAGGTCCAGGCCGGCGAGATGGTCGAGTTCCCCAAGGCCGGGGTGAAGGGCATGGCCCTCAACCTCGAACGCGACAACGTCGGCATCGTGATCTTCGGCGAAGACCGCCAGATCAAGGAAGGCGACGAAGTCCGGCGTCTTAGCGAAATCGTGGACGTGCCCGTGGGCAAGGCGCTGCTCGGTCGCGTCGTGAACCCGCTGGGCGAACCGATCGACGGCAAGGGCCCGCTGGGTGAAGCCGCCGAACGCCGGCGCGTCGACGTGAAGGCGCCCGGCATTATTCCGCGCCAGTCGGTGCACGAGCCGGTGCAGACGGGCCTGAAGGCCATCGATACTCTGATCCCGATCGGCCGCGGCCAGCGCGAGCTCATCATCGGCGACCGTCAGACCGGCAAGACCGCCGTCGCCATCGACACCATCCTGAACCAGAAGGCCGTCAACGCCTCGGGTGACGAGGGTGCCAAGCTCTATTGCATCTACGTCGCCATCGGCCAGAAGCGCTCGACCGTCGCCCAGATCGTCAAGACGCTCGAGGATCACGGCGCGCTCGACTACACCATCGTCGTCGCCGCCACCGCGTCGGAACCGGCGCCGCTGCAGTTCCTGGCCCCGTTCGCGGGTTGCGCCATGGGCGAGTGGTTCCGCGACAATGGCATGCACGCGCTGATCATCTACGACGACCTTTCCAAGCAGGCCGTCGCCTATCGCCAGATGTCGCTGCTGCTGCGCCGCCCGCCCGGTCGTGAAGCCTATCCGGGCGACGTGTTTTATCTGCATTCGCGCCTGCTCGAGCGCGCGGCGAAGCTGAACAAGGACAACGGGTCCGGTTCGCTGACCGCGCTGCCGCTGATCGAAACCCAGGCCAACGACGTGTCGGCCTACATCCCGACCAACGTGATCTCGATCACCGACGGCCAGATCTTCCTGGAGACCGACCTGTTCTACCAGGGCATCCGTCCGGCGGTGAACGTCGGCATCTCGGTGTCGCGCGTGGGCTCTTCGGCCCAGATCAAGGCGATGAAGACCGTCGCCGGTCCGATCAAGGGCGAGCTCGCGCAGTACCGCGAAATGGCGGCCTTCGCGAAGTTCGGCTCCGACCTCGACGTTTCAACCCAGCGTCTCCTGGCGCGCGGCGAACGCCTGACCGAACTGCTCAAGCAGCCCCAGTACGCGCCGCTCGCGGTGGAGGAACAGGTAGCGGTGATCTACGCCGGCACCCGCGGCTACCTCGACAAGATCCCCGCGTCGCAAGTCACCCGCTACGAGGCCGAACTGCTGGCGCAACTGCGCAGCAAGAACACCAAGTGGCTGGACAAGGTGCGCACCGGCAAGACGCTGACGCCGGAACTGGAAACCGAACTGAAGTCGATTCTCGAGGCCTTCTCGGCCGCGTTCGCCTGACCCTGGACCTGAGGACGAGTTAAGCCCCATGGCCAGTCTCAAGGAGATGCGCAACCGGATCTCGAGCGTGAAAGCCACGCAGAAGATCACCAAAGCGCTGCAGATGGTGGCGGCGGCCAAGCTCCGCGGCGCCACCGAGGCGGCCGAGCGCGCGCGGCCTTACGCACGCCGCATGGCTTCGGTCATCGCCAACCTGGCCGCCAGCGTTTCGGGCCCCAGCGCGCCCAAGCTCCTGATCGGTACCGGTTCCGACAAGACCCATCTCGTCATCGTCGCCACCGCCGACCGCGGTCTGGCGGGCGGCTTCAACTCGTCCATCGCGCGCCTGGCGCGCGAGCACATTGCGACCCTGCTCGCCCAGGGCAAGACCGTTCGCGTCATCACCATCGGACGCAAGGCGCGCGACCAGGTGCGTCGTCTCTACGGCCAGAACATTGTCGAGAGCGTCGAAGCAGGCAAGACGCCGGGCCTCGGCGTCGCTCAGGGCGTCGCCGACCGCGTGCTGGCGATGTTCGAGGCGGGTGAGTTCGACGTCGCGACCCTGATCTATTCGCGCTTCAAGTCGGTGGTCACCCAGACCCCGACCCTTCAGCAGTTGATCCCCGCGGAAGTCGACCCCAACGCTCCGCCCATCGACCTCGGCGGCGCCGCCTACGAGTACGAGCCCGACGAGGAGACCATCCTCGCCACCCTGCTGCCGCGCAACATCGCCGTGCAAATCCTGGGCGCGCTGTACGAGAACAACGCCGGCTTCTACGCCGCTCAGATGAGCGCGATGGACTCCGCGACCCGCAACGCCGGCGACATGATCGCCAAGATGACCCTTCTCTATAACCGCTCGCGCCAGGCTCAGATCACCAAGGAGTTGATCGAGATCATTTCCGGCGCGGAAGCCCTTTGACCGAAAGACCGTAATCATGGACGGAAGCCAAGCCAACATCGCCGCCAAGGGCCGCATCGTGCAGGTCATCGGCGCCGTCGTCGACGTCGAGTTCGACGGCGCGTTGCCCGCGATCCTGAATGCGCTGGAAACCTCGAACACCGACCAGCGGACGGGCGAACCGTTTCGCCTGGTGCTGGAAGTGGCGCAGCACCTGGGCGAGAATACCGTGCGCACCATCGCCATGGACACCACCGAAGGTCTGGTGCGCGGCCAGGAAGTCGCCGACACGGGCGCGGGCATCATCGTGCCGGTCGGTCCGGCGACGCTGGGCCGCATCATGAACGTCATCGGCGCGCCGATCGACGAAGCGGGTCCGATCAACACGCCGTTCATGCGTCCGATCCACGCGGAAGCGCCGTCCTTCGCCGAACAGTCGACCTCGGCCGAAGTGCTGGTCACCGGCATCAAGGTCATCGACCTGCTCTGCCCCTACACCAAGGGCGGCAAGATCGGCCTGTTCGGCGGCGCGGGCGTGGGCAAGACCGTGACCATGCAGGAGCTGATCAACAACATCGCCAAGGCCTACGGCGGTTACTCGGTGCTGGCCGGCGTCGGCGAACGCACCCGCGAAGGCAACGACCTCTATCACGAGATGATCGAGTCGAAGGTGAACGTCGACCCGAAGACCGGCTCGACCGAAGGCTCGCGCTGCACCCTGGTCTACGGCCAGATGAACGAGCCTCCGGGCGCGCGTGCGCGCGTCGCCCTGACCGGCCTCGCGCAAGCGGAATATTTCCGCGACGAAGAGGGCAAGGACGTGCTGCTCTTCATCGACAACATCTTCCGCTTCACCCAGGCGGGCTCGGAAGTGTCGGCGTTGCTCGGCCGTATTCCTTCGGCGGTGGGTTATCAGCCGACGCTCGCCACCGAGATGGGCAATCTGCAGGAGCGCATCACCTCCACCGCCAAGGGTTCGATCACCTCGGTGCAGGCCATCTACGTGCCCGCCGACGACCTGACCGACCCGGCGCCGGCGACCTCGTTCGCCCACCTGGACGCCACCACCGTGCTCTCGCGCGACATCGCCGCCCAGGGCATCTTCCCCGCAGTCGACCCTCTCGACTCCACCTCGCGGATTCTCGATCCGCTGGTGATCGGCGACGAGCACTACCAGGTGGCGCGCCGCGTGCAGGAAATCCTGCAGCAATACCGCGCGCTGAAGGACATCATCGCCATCCTCGGCATGGACGAACTGTCGGAAGAGGACAAGCTGACCGTCGCGCGCGCGCGCAAGATCCAGCGCTTCCTGTCGCAGCCGTTCCACGTCGCCGAACAGTTCACCGGCACGCCCGGCAAGTTCCTGCCGCTGGAAGAGACCATCAAGTCGTTCAAGGCCGTCTGCGAAGGCCAGTACGACCACCTGCCCGAGGCGGCCTTCTACATGGTCGGCGGCATCGAAGAAGCCGTGGCCAAGGGCGAGAAGATGGCGGCGGAAGCGTAATGACCACCGGTCGTCTGCACTTCTCCCTGGTTTCGCCCGAGCGCGAGGTCTTCTCCGGCGACGTCGATCAGGTCGACGCCATGGGAACCGAGGGCGGTTTCGGCGTCCTGGCCGGCCACGCGCCGTTCATGACCGCGCTGAAGGAAGGCTTCGTGTTCGTGCACGACGGCTCGGTGAAGCGCGCGTTCCTGGTGAAGGGCGGTTTCGCGGACGTCACGCCGTGGGGCCTGACCATCCTCGCCGAACACGCCGAGGAGCACGACGAGCGCGTGCATCCCGAGCGGCATTGACCGTCAGCGCCGCCAGCCTCGGCGACATCGGCGGCGTCCTGGGCGCGCTGCTCATCCTCGGCGCCTACGCCGGCATCCAGTTCGAGCGGCTGGACCCGCACGGGCTCACAGCGCTGCTGATGAACCTCTTCGGGGCTGCCCTGGTGCTGGCCTCGCTCTATTTCAAATTCAACCTGGCCGCCGCCATGCTCGAGGCGGCGTGGGCCGTCATCGCGGGCATCGGCCTGATCCGGCTCGCGCTCGGCCGCGAGCGGCGCTAGGTTCAGGGTTCAGCCGGAGAGGCCGATGTTCCTGGAAGTCGACATCCTGACCCCCGAAGAGGTCGCCCGCCTGCGCGAGCTGGCCAAGGTGGTGAAGTTCGTCGACGGCCGCGCGACCAACCCGCACTCCAAGGTCAAGAACAACACCCAGCTCGACTACGGCGATCCGCACTACAAGGAATCCGCCCAGCTGATGCACCAGGCGCTGCAGCGCTCGGGCGAGGTGCGCGACTTCGTCTTCCCCAAGATGATCGCCCCGCCTCTGCTCACCCGCTACCAGCCCGGCATGAACTACGGCGCCCACTCCGACGCGGCCTTCCTGCCACTCGGTCAGCGTCCGCTGCGCTCGGACCTGTCCTGCACCATCTTCCTGAACGAACCCGACAGCTACGACGGCGGCGAACTGTCGGTGCGCCTGGGCACCCGCGACATCGACTTCAAGCTGAAGCCGGGCGCCGGCATCGTCTATCCGTCCACCACCATCCACCAGGTGAAGCCCGTCACGCGCGGCGAACGCCTCGTCGGCATCACCTTCATGGAAAGCCTGGTCTCCGACCAGACCAACCGCGAGCTGCTGTATCAGCTGAACGAGGTGCTCGCGCTGGAAGGCGAGAAGATGGACTGGGAAAACCGCACCCGCCTCTCCTACGTGTGCTCGTCGCTCTACCGCGCCTGGGGCGACGCGGGATAGACATCCCTAACCTCCGCTCATCCCCGCGAAAGCGGAGACCCAGGTTTTTTTAGCAGCGCTAAGTGCGAGCGATGTTTCGTGCGCGCGGAGTCACGGCGCGCATTGCGAAGCTCCAAACCAAAAACAAAAAAGCCTGGATCCCGCTTTCGCGGGGACGAGCTTAGGCGCGCGCGAAGCGTCTGAACGCTTCAATCACCATGGCGTACGAAGCGCGTTTGAACGGTACGACCGTTTCGATGGCGTCCTCGAGTTTCGCCCATTTCCACGCGTCGAACTCGATCTCGTGGTGGCCTTCCAGGTCGATCTCGCGGTCCTCGCCTTCGAAGCGATAGGCGAACCACTTCTGCTTCTGTCCCAGGAATCCACGCGCCGCTTTCGAGCCGCCGTAGCCGGGCGGGAAGTCGTAGACGATCCAGCCTTCGGTTTCCGCCAAGAGCTTCACCGACCGGATGCCGGTCTCTTCCTCCAGCTCCCGCCGCGCCGCCTCTTCGAATGACTCTCCCGCGTCGACGCCGCCCTGCGGGAACTGCCAGTTGAACGGCGGCTGCGTCGCGTGCCTGCGGCCGAGCCAGACCAGGCCGTCGCGGTTGAACACCACGATGCCGACGTTGGGACGATATTTCGAAAGGTCGTGTTCGGTCTCTGCACTCACCGGTGCGCGATGGCCGAAGCCGGGGCGAGTTGCAAGCCCCTGGCCTTCAGACCATCGATCCAGCGCGCCGCCACCTCGACCGTGACCGGATAGGCAAAGCCGGCGCCCAGCGCCTGGCCCTTCACGCGCGCGGTCTGCTCGAGGTCGGAGAGCTGGCTCGCGATCGCTTCCGCCGACAGCTGGTCGTCGATCACCGCGTCGGCGCTCGCGCGCGCATAGCCGCCGGCTCTACGGCGCGCCTGGCCGTCGTCGATGAAGCCGACGCCGCGCGTCTTCAGTTCGCCGAGGAAGGCGCCCATGCCCTGGTCGGAACCGACGAACTTGCCGCCGAGGTAGTTGGTCACCGCGAAATAGCCGGTGGCGCGGCTGAGCAGCCAGTCGAGCCGGCGGGCCGTGTCCTGCGGGCTCGCGCTGGAGAGCAGGGTGTAGGGACCCGGGTCGTTGTCCGGATAGTCCGCGGGCTCCATCGGGATCTCGATCATCACCTCGTGGCCGTTGGCGCGAGCAAGGTCGATCCAGCCCTGCAGGCCCTGGGCATAGGGCACGAAGGACAGGGTCACTTCCGGCGGCAGGCGCTCGATGGCGGTCTTGGTCGAGGCCGGGTTGAGGCCCAGGCCACCGACGATCAAGGCGACCTTGGGTTGGCCGTTGGACTTGAACGGCCGCGCATAGGACGAAAACGCGCTCGCGCCGTTGCCGGCGATGATCGGCAGGGGGCCGAGCGGGCTCTGCTGCGCCAGGCCCGGCATGGGGGCGGCGGGCAGGGGGTCGGCCGCGAAATGGCGCAGCGGCGGCTGCGCGACCGGGGCGGAGCTTCCGTTCGGCACGCTGCTCGCGGCCGAGCCGCCGCCGTCGGGGAAGGTGATGGTGGCGGCGCCCTGAATGGGCGGCTGGTTATTCGGATCGAAGCCCGGTGTGGTCAGGTCCTGGTACATGCCGAGCGAATCGACCGTGAACGCCTGCATGCCGGCGCCCGGCGCGACGTTCGGATCGCCCGCCTTGGGCCGGTTCAGCGCGATACGCACCTTGGGCGCGCCCGCGTGCGGATCGCCGAGCACCACGACCAGGCCGGCCGCCGCGACCAGCACCAGAACGCCCGCGCCCGCCGCGGCCACCGTCGGCCGCTTCACGAAATCGACGAGCGCGCGCAGGCCCCTGCCCTGGGCGGGCGGGACCTGGGGACCGGCAAAGGCGGGCTGGCGCTTGGCGAACATCGCCCCCCAAGATCGCGTCCCGGGAGTTAAGGAACCCTAACGGAGACGGTCAGGATTCGCTTCCGACATAACGTTTGAACGCGGTCCGGCGACCGAACGGCATGGCGTGCTGGGCCCAGAATCCGGAGGGCACGCTTTCGAGTTCCATGACGCCGTATTCCTCCGGCCAGGTCCCCGAGCGCGGCCGGCGGAAGGTGCCCATGATCAATCAATGACCGGCAAGTGGATGGCGTAGTTGGCATCGACGTAGGCGTCGTCGCGGGCGTGATGCCAGTGGTGGTAGCGCGGGCTGCAGATCACATATTCCAGCCACCCGAAGTCGAGACGCATATTGGCGTGGGCCAGGACCGCTTGCACGCCGACCAGCACGACATAGGCGTTCACTGCGTTGGGCGAAAAACCCAGGACGACGAGCGGCAGCAGCACCGAACAACGGGTCAGGATGATTTCCAGCAGATGCACCCGGCTGCCGGCCAGCCAGTCCATGTGCCGGCTGGAGTGATGCACCGCGTGGAAACGCCAGAGGAAGCCCAGTTTATGATAGGCGCGGTGCAGGACCGCCTGGAACAGATCTGCGAAGAACACGCACAGCAGAAACTGCACCCACACCGGCAGCCCCTGCAGGAAGGCGCGAAGCGGGGGAAACGCTGCGAAGGCGGCCACCGTTGCGGTCGACGCCGTGACGGTGATGAAGATGAACTGCAGGAGCATGTGGCTCATGAAGAAATAGCCCATGTCCGTGCGCCATTCGGGACGCAGCGGCGACAACGGCTTCACCGCCATCATCCGTTCGAGCGGAATGAACACCAGCGCCGAGATCGCCAAGCTGATCAGGAACCAGTCGAGGCCGAGCGAAAAGGGCGTCTGCCCGATACGCCCGAGCGGCGTTGTCGCGCCGCCGAGCAGAACCGCGAGACCCGCGCTCAGCACGCCGGTCAACGCCACCTTGCGATCGCGGTCGGTTAGGACGGCGAAGGTGCCGAGGGAGAAGGCGGCCACCAGTCCGGCCAGCAGCAGGCTGCGCGCGAAGCCCTCGGTATAAGTCACGCGGAACTGTTGGCTGGTCAGTAAGGTCGGAAAATGGAAGGCGAGCACGCCCAACAACGACATCAGGCCGAGGCCGCAGGCGATCGACGCGGTCCACGAACGCTTTTTCCGAATCATGCGCGCCTCCCCGTCAGCGTGCACAAGAGCTAGGACCGGATTCGTTGACCGGGCCTTACGGTGGACCACGCGGGTGCGGTCCAGCAAGGTGTTCGGGTCAGTTCTGGTTCGCCTTCGGGTCGGCCGGTTTGGCCGCGGGCGGGACGAACTTGCCGTCGGTGGCGGCGACCGTGGTGGTCGGGCCGCGCTTCAGCTTGTTCAGGTCGCCGCCCACGCTCAGCACGTCGAGCGCGCGGGTAAGCTCATAGTCGCCCTTCTTGGTGTCGAAGGTCGCCGGCGGATATTCCGACGGCATGTGGGGGGCCTTGCGCACCTTGCCCTCGTCGGCGTTGAGCGCGTTCTTGAACGACGCCTCGCTGAACTGGAACTTGTCGTCGGCCAGGCGGTCGGCCTGTTCCTTCGACTGCGCGACCTCGAGATCGGGGTCGATGCCGGTGCGCTGGATCGAGCGGCCCGACGGTGTGTAATAACGCGCGGTGGTCAGCTTCAGCGCGCCGTCCTGGCCATTGCGGATCGGGATCACCGTCTGCACCGAACCCTTGCCGAAACTGGTGATGCCCACGATCGTCGCGCGGTGACGGTCCTGCAGGGCGCCGGCCACGATCTCGGCCGCCGACGCCGTGCCCGGATTGATCAGCACCACGATCGGCAGGCCCTTCAGCATGTCGCCGTCAGGACGCGCGTTGTAGCGCTCGACGTCGCGCGGATCGCGACCGCGCTGGGTGACCACTTCGCCGCCGTTCAGGAAACAGTCCGCCGTCTCGACCGAGGCGTCGACGATGCCGCCGGGATTGTTGCGCAGGTCGAGCACCAGGCCCTTCATGTGCGGAATGTCGTGCTGCAGCTTCAGGATCGCCGCGCGCGTATCGTCGCCGGTCTTTTCGCTGAAGTTGGTGATGCGCAGATAGCCGTAGTCGCCCTCGGCGTGTTCCTTCACCGACTGGACCTTGATGATCTCGCGCGTCAGTTTCAGATCGAAGGGGTCCTTGCCCGGACGCACGACGGTGATGGAGACCGGGGTGCCCGGCGCGCCCTTCATCGACTTCACCGCATCGGTCAGGTTCTGACCCAGCACGCTCTGGCCGTCGATGGCGGTGATGTAGTCGCCCGCCTGCACGCCCGCGCGACCGGCCGGCGTGTCGTCCATGGGCGTGATCACCTTGATCGCGCCGTCTTCGGAAGTGACCTCGAGGCCGAGGCCGCCGTAGGAGCCTTCGGCGGTCTCCTGCAGGTCCTTCAGCTCGGACGTGTTCAAATAGTTGGAGTGCGGATCGAGCGAGGACAGCATGCCGTCCAGCGCCGCCTCGATCAGCTTCTTCTGGTCGACCTTCACCACATACTGCTGCTGGACGATGTTCACCACGTCGCCGAACAGGGCGATCTCGTGGATCGAGTCGTTGTCCTGGATGTAGGCGGAGGTCTTGGCGTAGGCGAAGGCCCCGCATCCGACGACCATGGCGCTGACGCCGACCAGGAGGAGCTGTTTGGGAATGCGCATGCAAGCCTCACGCTAGGGGTCCCCCATCCGGATGGACGTCGGGACGCCGCGGGGAAACCAGAAAGACCATCACCACGACCAATTCGTGGCGAAAGCGTTAGCGCGCATCAAACCAGGGAGTTCAGCCCGCGTCGAGGCGCCTCGCCGGATCGGCGACGTTTGGCCCCCGGCGAAGCTCCATGTAGAGCTGCGGCGCTCCGGATTCTCGTGTTCCTAGGCCCATAGCCCCGACACCCTGGCCGGAGGAGACCTGCGCCCCCGGCCTGACCTGGACCCGGTCGAGCCCGGCCATGACCACGCGCCAGTCGCCGCCGAGGCCGATCACCAGCACATTGCCCCAGCCCTTCAAGGGCCCGGCGTACTCCACCCGCCCGGACGCCGGCGCAAACACCTGGGCCCCCGCGCCGGTGCGCCAGCTCCAGCCGCTTTGGGCCGCAAGCCTGGTTCCCACCACCGGCGCCTGCAGCCGGCCGGGGTCGCCCGCGATCAGGGGCGCGCGCGGCTCCTGACCGCCGATGCCCGCGACAAGACCGCCCAGGGCGGCGTCCTGCTCCGCCTGCGCCCGCGCCTGCGGCGTCGCCGCCGACTGGTCGGCGCGCAGCCGCGCCTCCAGCCCCGCGTTCTCGCCGATCAGCCGTTCGATCTCGGCGCGTCGCTCCAGCGTCTCGCTCTCGTCGGTGAACACCGCGCCCTCGGCCAGGGCGGCTTCGCGACGCACCTGCTGATAGGCTTCCGCGCGTTCGGTCAGGACCTTGGCCCGCTGCTGCAGGCTCGGCGTTACGGCCCGCATCAGGATCGCGGCGGTCACCGCATCGTTTGCCGAGCGCGGCGAGACCAGCAGCGCCGGCGGCGGATCTTTGGAATAGAGCTCGAGCGCGGTGAGCAGGCGGCCGAGTTCGCCGCGGTTCCGGTCCATCTCGGCGCGCAGGCCCTCTTCCTCGGCGTTCAGCGCGTTCAGCTTGGCCTGCTGAGGCCCGGCCCGCGCCGACGCCTGCTGCTGCTGGCGCATCAGCTCCGCGAGCCTCGTCTTAAGCGCGGCCGCCTCGTTCGCCACCGCCTGCGCCTCAGCCTTCAACGCATCCGCCTGCGATCCCGTCTGCGCATGCGATGGCGCGACGGCGATCAGAAGGGTGGCGGCGATCAGGAGTGCGCGACGCATGGGCGGGAGGGTAGGCGCGGTCGGGAAAAAAGAAAATGAACCACGAAGACCACAAAGGCCACGAAGAAGAGGAAAGCGGCTTCACCGCTTTCACGCCGCCGAGGGCGCAAAACCAAGGCTTTGAATGCACCGTAGTCCCGGCCTTCCTTCGTGGTCTTTGTGGCCTTCTTGGTTCCTAGTCTTTCAGTCCCGGTGATACGGCGAGCCCGAGAGGATGGTGACCGCGCGATAGAGCTGTTCCGCCAGCATGGCGCGCGCCAGGGCGTGGGGCCAGGTTTGCGGGCCGAACGCGAGCTTGAACTTCGCGATGCTCAGCACGTCCTCCGACAACCCATCGGCGCCGCCGATCAGGAACGCCAGCTTGCGTTCGCCCTGGTCGCGCAGTTTGGAGATGCGGTCGGCGAAGGCGCGCGACGGAAACGTCTCGCCATGCTCATCGCACGCGACGATGAACGCGCCGGCGCCGGCGGCTTCGATCAACGCCTGGCCTTCGGACGGCTTGCCGGGCTTGCGCGGTTCGACCTCGACGACCTCGACCGGCCCCAGCCCCAACGCGCGTCCCTGCGTCGTCGCGCGTTCGCACCAGTCGCGCGCCAAGTTGGCCTCGGGCGCGCGACCCAGGCGCCCGACGGCGATGACGGCGATCTTCATGAAGCGTGCGTCAGCCGACGCTGAGGCCGAGGTGTCCGCCCGGCGTGTCCACCGACCAGATCTTCTCGATGTTGTAGTAGGCGCGCACTTCCGGACGGAACAGGTGGACGATCACGTCGCCCGCATCGATCAGCACCCAATCGGCCTGCGGGAGACCTTCGACGCGCGCGCGTCCGTAGCCCGCATCCTTGAGGGCGCGCAGCAGGTGATCGGCCAGGGCGCCCACGTGACGCGCCGAACGGCCCGACGCCACCACGATGAAGTCGGCGAACGAGCTCTTGCCCTTCACGTCGATCAGGACGACGTCCTCGGCCTTGTCGTCATCCAGGCGCGCCAGGATGAGCGAGTGCAGGGGGGCGTCTTCGTCGCGGAGCGGCTTGACCGGGTCGGACTCGTGCGCGGTGTTGGAAACGGCGTCCGATATCTTCTTACGCGCGGGAGGGCGGGCCAGCGGATGCTCCTTAAAGGTGGGCTCAAAAGCGACGGAATAGCCTAGCACGGGCCGCCGCTTACGTCATGTGGGGTCCCGACGTTACCGGGACAGCCAGGCTTATGTGCGGCGCTGGGTCGCGGAACCCCGGATCGCGCTCGATGAGGCGGCGTTCAGGGGCGCGCGCAGGTAGATCCAGGCCGGCGTCTTGGCCGTAGCCAGCAGCGCGCCCGCCCGCGAGGGCAGGCGACAGTGAGCGAAACGCTTGGTTGCCGGGGCGAAGCGGCTGTCCAGCAGCGAGCCGGGCCGCGCGACCACCGCGATCGGCATCAGGCGGAAAATATCGGTCCAGCCGCGCCAGCAGTGAAAGGTCGCCAGATTGTCGCCGCCCATGATCCAGACGAAATGCACGCCCGGATAGCGCGCCTTCAATGCCCGCAGCGTGTCGATGGTGTAGCGGGCGCCGATGCGGGTCTCGAAGTCCGAGACGATCATCTTGGGCCCGTCGGCCTGTTCACGCGCGCTGGCCATGCGCTGTTTCAGCGGCGCGGTGTCGTTCGACGCTTTCAGCGGGTTCTGCGGCGACACCAGCCAGATGACGCGATCGAGGCGCAGGCGCAGCCGCGCCGTTTCGGCCACGTGCGCATGACCCGGGTGCGCGGGATTGAACGAACCGCCGAGCAGGCCCACGCGCATGCCGGGTTCGAGGTGCAGGCCCGCGTTCAGCGACCCATGCCGCGGCGATGGCGCTTCAGGCGCGGGGCCGGCGAACCACATGGGTCCTCGCTAGTTTGGCCCTCATTCCGGCCGCCACGGCGCGGGCTCCGGCGCTTTCGCTCGTGCTTCCGCCGCGCGGCCGTCGCGAATGTCGCGCAGCGCGACCCGCAGCAGGTCGTTGACGCCTTCGCCGGACACGCCCGACACCAGCATCGGCTTGATCCCGGTAGCGCCTTCGAACGCCTGCGCAACCTCGTCGCGCAGCTCCGGCGACAGGGCGTCGATCTTCGACAGCGCAACGATCTCGACCTTGTCTTCGAGCCCCTCGCCGTAGGCTTCCAGCTCGGTTCGCACCGTCGCGTAATCGGCCGCCGGATCCTGCGCCGTCGCGTCGACGAGGTGGATCAAAACCGCGGTGCGTTCGACGTGGCCGAGAAACTTGGTGCCGAGGCCCGCGCCGTCCGCGGCGCCTTCGATCAGGCCGGGAATGTCGGCGAGCACGAACCGTTCCTCCGCCGACAAATTCACCACGCCGAGATTGGGCGTGAGCGTGGTGAACGGATAGTCCGCGATCTTCGGCGTCGCCGCGCTCACCGCCGCCAGGAACGTCGACTTGCCCGCATTCGGCAGACCGACGAGGCCCGCGTCGGCGATCAATTTCAGGCGCAGCCACAGCCACCGCTCGATGCCCTTCTGACCCGGCATGGCGAAGTGCGGCGCCTGGTTGATCGGGCCCTTGAAGTGGATGTTGCCGTGACCACCGTTGCCGCCGCGCGCAAGCAGGATCCTCGCGCCCACCTGGTCGAGGTCGGCGATCAGGGTCTCGCGATCCTCCTCATAGACCTGGGTGCCGACGGGAACCTTCAGCACCACGTCCTCGCCGCCGACGCCGTTCCTCTGCTTGCCCATGCCGTGCTGGCCGGTCTGCGCCTTGAAGTGCTGCTGGTAGCGATAGTCGATCAGGGTGTTCAGCCCCTCGACCGCCTCGATCCAGACGTCGCCGCCCCGGCCGCCGTCGCCGCCGTCGGGTCCGCCGTACTCGATGAACTTCTCCCGCCGGAAGGACACGGCGCCGCCGCCTCCGTCGCCGGAGCGGATATAGACCTTGCACTGGTCGAGAAACTTCATCGGCGGGGTTTTCGCGTATGTGAGGGAAAAGGTCGAGGCGTACCAAGTTCTTGGGGCCCGCTCATGCCAGCCAGACCATCATTCGGGTATCGACCTCGGCGTCCCGCGCGAGGCAGCGTTTGCGCCTAACCTCTCCCGTGTAGAGGAAGCCGCACTTCTGGAGCACCCGCCCCGAGGCGGGGTTGTCCGCAAAATGGCTCGCGGCGAGCACCCGCTTCTTCCAGGCCCGCTTCGCCCAGTCGACCGCCGCCTGCGCCGCCTCTGTGGCGAAGCCGCGCCCCCAGAACGGCTTGGCGACCCAATAGCCGATCTCCGGGTACGGGTCATCCGCGCGGTGGAAGCCCACCATACCCGCCGGTCCGTCCTGCTCGTGTTCGATCAGGAACACGCGCTCGCGCGCAGGGTCGAGCGACTGAACCGATTTCAGAAACCCCTCGGCGTGGTCGGAACCGTACGGATGCGGAATGCTCAGGGTCATGCGCGCAACGTCAATCTCGCCGCAGAAGCGGGTGATGGCCGCAAGGTCACGCGCCTCGGGCGCCCGCAAACGCAGACGTCTGGTTTCCAGAACGGGTGTCGGTTCGATCACACACATGGCCGGTCTCCTGTGTTCGGCCTGAGAGCTCCAGCGGGAATCAAAACGGGGAGCCCGGCGATCCGGACTCCCCGCTGGAGTTTCTCGTCCGGATCGCCCTCTTGCGGCGCGACCCGGAAACTTGTGTGTTCCAGACTACGCCTTGGCGGCCTTGGCTTGCTGATCGGCCGGCATGACCGACACGAAGCGGCGCTCGTTGCGCTTCTTGGAGAATTTCACCTCGCCCTGGACGAGGGCGAATAGGGTGTGATCGCGGCCGAGGCCGACGTTGTCGCCCGGGTGGAATTCGGTGCCGCGCTGGCGCACCAGAATGTTGCCCGCGAGCACGTGCTCGCCGCCGTACTTCTTCACGCCGAGGCGCTTGGATTCGGAATCGCGGCCGTTACGCGACGAGCCGCCGGATTTCTTGTGAGCCATGACGTGCGCTCCTGAACTCTGTTCCTATTCCTCGTCGCCCGACTTGGGCTTCGAGGCTTTCTTCGCGGCCGCCTTCTTGGGCGCCGCTTGCTTGGTTTCGCCGGCGTCGGCCTTAGCCTCGGTCTTCGGCTTCGCGGCCTTCTTGGGCGCGGCTTCCGGGGCCGGATCGGCGTGCTCGACGACCTGGGCGTGGACGATGGCCGACTTGGCGTCGTCCTCCACCACGTTCTCGACCTCGACCTTGGCCGGGGTGACCTTCTTTGCCTTGGCCTTGGGGGACTCTTCGGCGACAGGGGCGACCGGCTTGGCCAGGCCGCGGGCGCGCAGGTTGATCTCGGCCTTGGTGATCAGCTCGACCTTGCCGTCCCACTTGGCCGACTTGCCGTCGCCCGACAGCGCGGTCACGCGCAGCACGCTCTCCGGCTGGCGGTGGCCGCGCGTGCGGCGATAGCCCTGACGGCGGGTCTTCTTGAAAATCTTAACCTTTTCGCCCTTGCGGGTCTCGATCAGGGTCGCGGTCACCGCCGCGCCCGAGATCAGGGGCTCGCCCAGGGTCGAACCCTTATCGTCGCCGACCATCAGGACGGAGTCGAACTTGATCTCGGCCCCCGGCTCGCCGTCGAGCTTTTCCACGACCAGCAGATCGCCGGCCTGGACCCGGTATTGCTTGCCGCCGGTTTTGATCACCGCGTACATGGCGCGCGCCTTTTGTCGGACAAAAACAGTTGCGCCCGCGAGGGGTCCCGCGGGCGGAGGCGGGCTTTATACAGCGGCGCGCTTGCGAGTCAACGGAAAGCCCGGGACCGCGACCCTAAATCGAGGGCCCAAAAAGGAAAACCCTCCCGCCGCCGCTCGGCTACCCTCGGAACGGCTTGGCCCAGGCTTTCGGCGCGGCCCCCTGGGCGTGCTCCTGATCGGGCGGCGGATGAGGCTGGCGGGCGCCACGCGGCGGATCGGGGCCGGACCTTCCGCACGCGCCGCCCAGGGCTTACATCACGGCCCGCTCGTCAAAGACCGGACCTTTCATGTCGCAGATTCCCGTTACCGTGCTCACCGGCTATCTGGGCGCGGGTAAGACCACGCTCCTGAACCGCATCCTCAGCGAGGACCACGGCAAGCGCTACGCCGTCATCGTCAACGAGTTCGGCGAGATCGGCATCGACAACGACCTGATCGTCGACACCGACGAGGAGGTGTTCGAGATGAACAACGGCTGCGTCTGCTGCACCGTGCGCGGCGACCTGATCCGGGTGTTGTCCGGCCTGATGAAGCGCAAAGGCCGTTTCGACGCGGTGGTGGTGGAGACCACGGGCCTCGCCGACCCCGGCCCGGTGGCGCAGACCTTCTTCGTCGACGACGAGATCAAGGCCAAGACCAAGCTCGACAGCGTGACCACGGTGGTGGATGCGCTCCACGTCGGCCAACGCATCGACGACAGCAGGGAGGCGCGCGAGCAGATCGCCTTCGCCGATCAGATCATCCTCAACAAGACCGATCTCGTCAGCGAAGCCGAACTCGAAGCGGTCGAGGCGCGGTTGCGCAGCCTCAATCCTCTGGCGCCGATCCGTCGCGCGGTCCGTTCCAACGTGCCGCTCGATCAGGTACTGGGCCGCGGCGGTTTCGATCTCGAACGGATCGTCGAGCTGGAGCCCGAGTTCCTCAATCCCGCGCACGGCGAGCCGGGTCACGTGCACGACGAGGACTGCGATCACGATCACCACGACCACCATCATCACGGTCACGCCCACGCGGGCGCCGAAGACATTCGCGGCATTTCCCTGTCGACCGACAAGCCGATCGATGGCCAGCGCTTCACCCAGTGGCTCGACCGCCTGCTGGCCGAGCAGGGCCCCGACATCCTGCGCGGCAAGGGCATCATCGACGTGAAGGGCGAGGACAGGCGCCTCGTTTTCCAGGCCGTGCACATGATCCTCGAGGGCGATCTGCAGCGGCCCTGGGGCGCGGACGAGCGGCGCTGGTCGCGCGCCGTCTTCATCGGCCGCAACCTCGATGAGGTGAAACTGCGCGCCGGCTTCGAAGCCTGCATCGCGCAAGACGCATGAGTTTTTCGTTCGGGGCCTTTGTGGTCGAGACCGTGTTCGGCAAGGACGGCTGCTGCGCCTTTGCGCTCGGCGACGGAACGGTGCGCTTCGACAGCGGCGAAACGATCGAGGCGCATCCGGACGCGGGGATCCAATGCGCGGCGGCGCACCCGTCGGGCGAGGGCGTCATCACCGGCGGCGACGACGGCCGCGTGGTCTGGTCGACGTTTGAAGGCGCCAAGGAACTTTGCGCCATCTCCGGCAAGTGGATCGACGCGGTGGCGTCGAGCGCGGAATCGAACCTCATCGCCTTCGCCTGCGGCAAAGAGGCGCGCGTGATCGACGCGAAGGATGCAAAGTTCAGCCGCGTCTTCACCCACGAACGCTCGGTCGCCAACCTGGCGTTCGACGCCAAGGGTCGTCGTCTCGCCTGCGCGACCTACGGCGGCGCGGCGCTGTGGTTCGCCCGTATCGAGGGGCAGAAGCCGACGATGCTGAAATGGGCCGGGTCGCATGTCGCCGTGGTGTTCAGCCCCGACGGCAAGTTCCTGATCTCCTGCATGCAGGAGAATGCGCTGCACGGCTGGCGCGTCGCCGACGCCAAGGACATGCGCATGGGCGGTTATCCGGCCAAGCCGCGCAGCCTGTCGTTCCTCGCGCACGGCGCCCTGCTCGCGACCTCGGGCGCGGAGGGCGCGGTGGTCTGGCCCTTCTCCGGCGCCAACGGTCCCATGGGCAAACAGGCCGCCGAGATCGGCCACGAGGACGGCGCGCGGGTGACGAGAGTCGCGGGCGCGCCGCAAGGCCCGGTGCTGGCCGCAGGCCTCGAGGACGGCCGCGTCTGGATCGCCGACCTCACCGCGCGCGGCGTGGAACGTCTGCGCGCCGACAAGGGCGCGGCCATCTCGGCGCTGGCCATCTCGCCCGACGGTAAGCGCGTGGCCTGGGGCGACGAAGACGGCGAAGCCGGCGTCGCGGACTCGCCGCTCTGATCCAACCCGCAGCGGCTTTTGCGCGCTTGACTTGCCCGGCGGCCCGCGCCATTGCCCTTGGCGTCCGCGGGCCCCAGGGTCCACGGACACTCCGCAACCAACCTTAAGATTCATGCCCAGCGACAGTCCAAGTCGACGTAAGGCGCCGCCGAGCGCGTCCGGTCCGGCCTGATCTTTCAGGCTTGCCCGCGGCGGTCCAGGCGGCCGACCCCGAGGTGAGCCATGGTGTTCCTAACCGAGGACCGTAGAGGCGCTCCGCCGCTCGCGCGTTTCCTGCCGCAGGGAGCGGCGCCGAACCGCGCCGACCTGATCGCCTTCGTCCTGCTCATCGCGCTCGTCATTCTGGTCGGCCACGGCGCGACCCAGATGGCGCAGCCCCTGTCCAAGCTGACCATGGAGCCGGTCAGCCTCGATCCCGCGCGCCTTCCCGAATACGCTTTACGCACCACACTGCGAATGTTCCTCGCGCTCGGCGTGTCGCTGCTGTTCACCTTCGTGACGGCGACCTTCGCGGCCAAGAGCAAGAAGGCCGAGATGGTCATCGTGCCGGCGCTCGACATCCTGCAGTCGGTGCCGGTGCTGGGCTTCCTGACTTTCACCTACGCTTTCTTCCTGGGCCTGTTTCCGGGCAGCCAGATGGGCGCGGAGGTGGCGGCGATCTTCCTGATCTTCACCAGCCAGGCCTGGAACATGACCTTCAGCTTCTACCAGTCGCTGAAGACGATCCCGAACGACCTCAGCGAAGTGAGTCAGCAGTTCGCTCTGTCGCCCTGGCGCCGCTTCATCCGGCTCGAACTGCCCTTCGCCACCCCTGCGCTGGTCTGGAACATCATGATGTCCATGTCCGGCGCCTGGTTCTTCGTGGTCGTGTCGGAGGCGTTCACCGTCGGTCACACCACCATCAACCTGCCCGGCATCGGTTCCTACATCATGATCGCCGAAGAGCGTCAGGACATGGGCGCGGTGGCGATGGCGGTGGGGGCGATGGCGCTGGTGATCCTCGCCTACGACCAGTTGTTCTTCCGGCCCATCGTCGCCTGGGCCGACAAGTTCCGGTTTGAGCAGACCGCCTCCGAGGAACAACCGTCGTCGTGGCTCTACGACCTGATCCGGCGCACCCGCGCCGTACGGTTGCTGTTTACGCCGCTGTCGTGGCCCGCCAAGCTGATGTCCAGCGTCGACTGGAAGCGCGCGCCCAAGGCGCCGCCGCTGCACATCGGTCCGCGCACGAGCAAGGCCATCGACGCGGCGTGGCTCGCGCTGCTGCTGGGCGCCGTCGCCGTCTCGGTGTGGCTGATCGGCGACTTCATCATGCGCACCCTGTCGCTGGGCGACGTTTTCGGCGCCTTCGGTCTGGGGTTGCTGACCCTGATCCGGGTCGTGGTCCTGGTGGTTATCGCAAGCATCGTCTGGGTGCCGATCGGCATCTGGATCGGGATGAATCCGCGCTGGGCCGAACGGCTCCAGCCCATCGCCCAGTTCCTCGCCGCCTTTCCGGCGAACGTCCTCTTCCCGTTCGCGGTGCTGGTCATCGCGGGCGCGCATCTCAATCCCGACATCTGGCTTTCGCCGCTGATGATCCTGGGCGCCCAGTGGTACATCCTGTTCAACGTAATCGCCGGCGCGTCCTCGCTGCCCACCGACCTCAAGGACGCGGCGCGCCTGTTCAAGGTGCGCTCGTGGCAGTGGTGGCGCCGTTTCGCCCTGCCGGGCATATTCCCGTACTACGTCACCGGCGCGCTCACCGCGTCGGGCGGCGCATGGAACGCCGCCATCGTCGCCGAAGTCGTGAACTGGGGCGGCGCCAAGGTGGAGGCCAAGGGCCTCGGGTCCTACATTGCCGACGCGTCCGCCATCGGCGATTACCACCGCGTGGCCCTGGGCGTCGCGGTGATGTCCGTCTTCGTCGTTCTGTTCAACCGCACCGTTTGGCGCCCGCTCTTCCAGTTCGGCGAGCGTCGTCTGCGTCTCGATTAAAGGAGCTTTGTCATGAGCCTCGCCGAAGATCGCGATCCCATGCTGAAGCACGACGGCCCCCTGGTCAGCGTGCGCGACCTCAGCCACGCCTATCGCCGCAGCCAGGGCGCCAACCTGCTGGTGCTCGATAACGTCAACCTCGATCTCTACGAGGGCGAGATCGTGGGCCTGCTCGGCCGTTCGGGATCGGGCAAGTCGACCCTGTTGCGGTCGATCTCGGGCCTTATCACGCCGACGTCGGGCCGCATCGTCTTTCCGCCGTACCCCGACCAGGATCACGCCACCACCGTCGCCATGGTATTCCAGAGCTTCGCGCTCTTCCCCTGGCTGACGGTGCAGGAGAACACCGAACTGGGCCTCGAAGCCCAGAGGGTCGAGCCCGAGGCGCGGCGCAAGCGCGCGCTCGCCGCCATCGACCTCATCGGTCTCGACGGGTTCGAAAACGCCTATCCGAAGGAGCTGTCCGGCGGCATGCGCCAGCGTGTGGGCCTGGCGCGCGCGCTGGTGGTCGACCCGTCGGTGCTGTTGATGGATGAGCCTTTCTCGGCGCTCGACGTGCTGACCGCCGAGACGCTGCGCACCGACCTGCTCGACCTCTGGTGCGAGGGTCGCATGCCGATCAAGTCGATCCTGATCGTCACCCACAACATCGAAGAAGCGGTCTTGATGTGCGACCGCATCCTGGTGTTCTCGTCCAACCCGGGCCGCATCGCCGCCGAGGTGAAGGTCGACCTGCCGCAGCCGCGCAACCGCCAGGACCCGGCGTTCCGTGCGCTGGTCGAGGACATCTACCAGCGCATGACCATGAAGACCGCCGCCAGCCCGTCCGGCGAAGGCCTGTTTCCTGGCACCGGCATCGGCATGGTGCTGCCCCACGTCTCCACCAACAGCTTCTCGGGTCTCATCGAGGCGGTCGCGGCGGCGCCGTTCAAGGGTCAGGCCGACTTGCCCGAACTCGCCGCGGCGGTGCAGCTCGAGGTCGACGAACTGTTCCCCATCGCCGAAACGCTTCAGCTGTTCCGCTTCGCCGAACTGGCCGGCGGCGACCTGAAGCTCACGCCCGCAGGGCGGCGCTATGCGGAATCAGAAATGGACGCGCGCAAACAACTGTTCGCCAAGCACCTGCTCGCCTATGTGCCGCTTGCCTCGCACATCCGCCGCGTGCTCGACGACCGCCCCGCGCACGCCGCGCCGGCCAGCCGCTTCCGCGACGAACTCGAAGATTTCATGAGCGAGGAATACGCCGCCGAGACCCTGAAGGCGGCGACCCAGTGGGGCCGCTTCGCCGAAGCCTACGCCTTCGACGAAGGCGCCGACCGCTTCTTCATCGAAGAAGCCGAAGAGACGCATCCGGCCCCGGAAAAGACGGCGGTGTCGTAAGAGAATTTAACCACGGAACACAGAAAGCTCGGAAAGAAAGAAATAGGAACCACGAACCACACGAACCACACGAACAAGAGTGCCGCGGCGCCGCAGGCGCCTCGAAACATGACTGCGCTGCGCGGATCAAAATTGCGGTCCCTGTCCGTGTTTTCCGTGGCTAAAAAGTTCTTTCGCGCCTTAGGCGCGCACGTTCGTGTGGTTCGTGAGGTTCGTGGTTCCAATCCTTATGTCATCGTGCTGACCGTCCAGGTCGCGCTTTCCACGACGTCCTGTTTTTCCAGATTGGCGACGATGTCGTCCAGCACGCGGCTCTCGGCGGTGTTTGACACCAGGACCGCGCCGAGTTCGACCTGTTCCTCGCCCTCGGACAGGGTCTCGATGTCCTGGATCGGATAGTTCGCGCCTTCCAGTTCGTGGAACAGAAGGTCGCGCGCTTCCGACACGTCGCCTGGCGAACATACCAGGTGCACCCGGTAGAGCGCCTCGGTGTCGCCCTCGCTGATCGGGCGGCGGTTGATGTAGTTCACCAGCGGTCGCATCAGGGTGTTGCCGGCCAGCACGAACACCGTCAGCGCCACGCCCTCGGCCCACAACCCCGCGCCGACGCAGGCGCCGACCGCCGCCGAACACCACAGGGTCGCGGCCGTGTTCAGGCCGCGGATCTGCGCGCCTTCCTTCATGATCACGCCGGCGCCGAGGAAGCCGATGCCGGAGACGACATAGGCCACGATCCGCGCCACGCCCTCAGGACCGAACACCTGGTAGCCCAGGTCCACGAAGGCCGCCGCCCCCACCGCCACTAAGAGATTGGTGCGCAGGCCCGCGGTCCGCTGGCGATACTGGCGCTCGAACCCGATCAGCCCGCCCAGCACGAAGGCGATGGCAAGCACCGCGAGCGTGTTCAGAAAGGCGTGGGGTTCGAAGGTCGAGAGGCTGGTCAGGGTTAGGTCTCCGAAAGCGGAGAATCCGGGGCGGACGATCGGCCTCTCTTGTCTCGCTTTTGCAACGAGTTCGTGACGGTTGGTAGCGGCCGAGTTGCGGACCGCCCCAGCCGGGCGGATAGTCGCCCGGAACGGGGGATTGGCGGCGCTCGACGCCCCAACTGTACGGATGACGAGTGACCTGCGTGGCCGCCCAGACGCCCACAAATCCAGCGGCCTAAGCCTGGACTTTCCCCTCGACCGCCGGCTTCTGATGGGGGTGCTGGGCGCGCTTGCGGCGTCCCCGGTCGCCGCGTTTGCGCAACAGCCGGTGCAGGTCCCGCCGTCGTCCGGCGCAACACCGCCGCCGCCGACGCCTCAGACCGGCACCCTGATCGGCCAGCGCGACCGCTCCTCGCGCCTGACCACCAAGGTCAGGATCAACGGCCAGGGCCCCTACGACTTCGTCATCGACACCGGCGCCAATCGTTCGGTCATCGCCACCGAAATCGCCGCCGACCTGAAGCTGCCCGCGGGCACGCCCACCAAGATTCATGGCATCGCGCGGGTGGAGGACGCTCAGACCGTCAACGTGCGCAGCCTGAAAGCCGGCGATATCGACGCGCCGATCAAGGACGTGCCGCTGTTGAACCGGGTCGACCTCGACGCCGACGGCCTGCTCGGCATCGATACCTTCGTCGATCGGGTCCTCACCTTTGACTTTGTCGGCAACACCGCTCACATCGCCTATTCCTATTTCGAGCACGGCTTCACCGAGCCGCCGACCCACTCGCTCATGGCGGCCAGCTCGGACATCGTCGTTCCCGCGCGTCAGCGCTTCGGCCAGCTCACCATCGTCGACGCCTCCGCCGCCCGCGAGAAGATCACCTGTTTCATCGACTCCGGCGCCGAGAAGACCGTCGGCAACATGGCCATGCGCCGCGCGGTCCAGGCTCAGACCGCCGATCGCAACTTCACGCCGGTCGATGTGGTCATCCACGGCGCCACCGGCCAGGATGTGCCGGGCCAGGTCGCCCTGGTGCCGGAGATGCGTCTCGGCGGGGTGCACTTCTCCACATTCCCGATCGCGTTCGCGGACCTGCACACGTTTAGCCTCTGGGGCCTTCAGAACGAGCCGGCCCTGATGCTCGGCATGGACCTGATGCGCATCTTCGAGACGGTGACCGTCGACTTCCGCCGCAAGACGGTGCACTTCCGCCTGGCCTCGATCCTGAACATGGCTTAGGCGGCGGGTTCGCGCCGCAGCGCAATAATATTTCCGGCTATCCCTGCGAAAGCGGTTTCCCGGGCCTTTTTCTTTCCCGTTCTGCGCTTCAGCGCGAGGATTTTAGAGGCGCTTGCACGCGAGCGGTGATCGCGACACAGTCGCGCGTCATCGAACGGGTTCAACCATGCGTCTTACGCCCCTTATCGCCGGCCTGACTCTGGCCGCCGCATCCACCCTCGCCGTCGCCGCCGCTGTCCCACCTGCGCATCGTGCGCGCGCCGCGACGGGTCCCGCCCGCAAGGACCACGCCCTGCTGCACACGATCGCCGGCGACGTCAGCGCCGCGCGGTTGCACGCCACCATCGCCAAGCTGGTCTCATTCGGCACGCGTTCGACCATCAGCGAGACGACCTCCGACACGCGCGGCATCGGCGCCGCGCGGCGCTGGGTGAAATCCCAGTTCGAGGACTATTCGCACGACTGCGGCGGCTGCCTCGAGATCGTCACCCCCTCGGAAATGTTTAGTGGTAAGCGCTATGACAAACCGACCGAGGTGATGGACGTCGTCGCCATCCAGCGCGGGACCGGCGATCCCGATCGCGTGGTGGTAATCACCGGTCACCTCGACTCGCGCAACTCCGACACCATGAACACGAGCAAGGCCGCGCCCGGCGCCAACGACGACGCCTCGGGCGTCGCGGCCCTGATGGAAGCGGCGCGCGTCCTGTCCAAACACAAGTTCGCCGCCACCATCGTCTACTCCGCCGATTCCGGCGAGGAGCAGGGCCTCGACGGCGGGAAGGTCATCGTCGACTACGCCAAGGCCCACGGTTGGCGCGTCGAGGCGGACCTGAACAACGACATCATCGGCAACAGCCACGGCATGAACGGCGTGCACGACGACACCCACGTGCGGGTGTTCTCCGAAGGCACAAAGGCGGTGGAGACGGACGCCGAGGCGGCCCGGCGCCGCTACAACGGGGGCGAACTCGACAGCCCGTCGCGCAACCTCGCCCGCTACATGGAGGACCTTTCCGCCCGCTATGTGCAGGGCCTGAGTGTGAAGATGATCTACCGCACCGATCGCTACGGCCGCGGCGGCGACCAGGTTCGTTTTCTCGCTGAAGGCTATCCCGCCGTGCGCGTGACTGAATCCGCGGAGAACTATCACCGTCAGCACCAGGACGTTCGCGTCGAGAACGGCATCGCCTATGGAGACGTTATTTCCGGCGTCGACTTCCCATACCTGGCCAAGGTCACGCGGCTGAATGCGGTGACGCTCGCCTCGCTGGCGGCGGCGCCCGCACCGCCCGAGGACGTGAAAATCGAAGGCGGCGTCAGCGACGACACCACCATGACCTGGAAGGCCGCGCGGGGCGCCGCCGACTATCGCGTCTGGTGGCGCGCCACGACCGAGCCGACCTGGAGCCATGTGCGCTCCGCCGGAAATGCAACCACGCTGAAGCTCGACAACGTCATCATCGACGACTGGTTCTTCGGCGTATCGTCCGTCTCCGCCGACGGCTGGGAAAGCCCGGTGGAATATCCGGGACCGGCCGGAAGCTTCGTCAGCGCGTCGCCGCCAACGAAATAATTCGAGCGCAAGCGGCGGGAAGCCCCGGCGCGGAAAGGCGGCGATACTTCTGTCGATCCCGAGAGGAGCTTGCATGTCTTTCCGTATCACCGGCCTCGACCCCGGCGCCTTCGCCCCCCTGTTCGCCCTGTCCGACGAGGCCCTGGCCGCCGAGCCCGCCCGCTGGGTTCCGGTGGACTCCGAGCGCTCGGCCCCCTGCCGCATCACGCTGGAAGACGCCCGCCCGGGCGAGCGCGTGCTGCTGCTGAACTACGAACACCAGCCGGCGCCCACGCCGTTTCGCGCCAGCCATGCGATCTTCGTCCGTGAAGGCGCTCACCAACGCTACGACCGTGTCGACGAAGTCCCGCCGGCGCTCCGCGTGCGCGCGCTGTCGGTGCGCGGTTTCGACAAGGATCACATGATGATCGACGCGGCGCTGGTCGACGGCGCCGACCTGGAAGCCGCCCTCGAAACCATGTTCGCCAAGCCCGCCGTCGATTACGTGCAACTGCACTACGCGCTCCGCGGCTGCTATGCGGCGCGCGCAGAACGCGCCTAGCCGATCCCCAGCGCCTTGCGCTCTTTGCCGGGCAGTTTCGCGGCGACCAGCGCGTGCGCGGTCTTGATATAGGCCGCCAGCTGGTCGTCGGGCACGGAGTCGGGTCCCTTGAACGTCACCCACTTGTAGCGGCCGAGATAGGGCGACGGCTCGGCCACGCCTTCGTCGCACAGCATCTGGAACGACGCGTCGGAGACCTTCAGCGTCAACCGCGGCTTCGCGTTCCCCTCATGCCCGGCGACGCAGAACATCTTGCCGCCGACGCTGAAGCACCGGTCCGCGCCCCATTTCACGTCGTAGGTGGCGCCGGGCAGGGCGAGGGCGATCTTCTTGATCTTCTCGAAGGTCACGCGTCCTCGTCGACGCCGATGCACACGACGCCGGTTCCCTTCAGGCCGCAATAGCCGCCCGGGTTCTTCTCCAGGAAGCCCTGGTGATAGTCCTCGGCGAAATAGAATTTCGGCGCCGGTTCGATGTCGGTGGTGATCGGGCCCAGGCCCCTGGCCTTCAGCGCCGCGCTGTAGGCGTCGCGCGACGTCTGCGCCTCGTGCTGCTGCGCCTCGTCCGCATAGTAGATCGCCGAGCGGTACTGCGTGCCCTGGTCATTGCCCTGGCGCATGCCCTGGGTCGGGTCGTGGTTCTCCCAGAACACCTTCAACAGGTCGCCATAGCTCACCACCTTGGGGTCGTAGACCACCAGCACCGCCTCCGCGTGGCCGGTCCTGCCTGAGCAGACCTCCTCATAGGTCGGGTTGGGCGTATAGCCCCCGGCATAACCCGCCGCCGTCACCCACACCCCCGGCAGCCGCCAGAACAGCCGCTCCACCCCCCAGAAACAGCCCATGGCGAACATCGCCGTCCGCATGCCGTCGGGATAGGGCCCCTTCAGCGGATGGCCGCTGACCACATGGTTCACATCGGTGCGGATCGGGTCGGGGCGGCCGGGCAGGGCGTTCTCGGCGGTCGGCAGGTCGAGGGTCTTGTTCAGCATGGGTTTTCCCTGGGGGCCGCGGTGGCGTCCGGCCGCCGGCCTGCTCCCAATGTAAGCCTCGGCCGGCTGCGCACCAGGGACCCAACGCCAACTTGTCGGAGCCCCCCGGCCTGCGTATAGAGACCGGCCTTCGAACGGCCCTGACCGGCCGGCCCCGATTTTCCGCATCGGGGGGCGCCTCGGGCGCCGTCGGAATGGTGAGGTGGCCGAGTGGTTGAAGGCGCACGCCTGGAACGCGTGTATAGGTGAAAGCCTATCGAGGGTTCGAATCCCTCTCTCACCGCCAACCATCGGCGCCTCCAGGCCGCTCCGGTCAGGAGCATCCCCCGAACGCGAGCCTGCCGGAGTCGAAGGACACTTGCGGAGTCATGCCCTCTGTACAGGCAAAACCGTAGACCTTGAGAGCGTTTGGCCCCGCCACATCCCCGTTGGACATCGGCGTGCCTTCGTCGGTCAGGCTCCACGTGAAATCGAGCTTGCCGTTCGCCTTGATGTCGTTGGTGCGATATTCGGACCGGCTGCATAGCGCCTCGTTGCCCGCGTTCTCGGTGTTCGCCTTGAAGCAATAGCGGACGGTGATGGCCTGACTGCAGGCGTTGTTCAGCGACCAGTAATCCTGGATGCCGCGCTTCTCCTCGGCCGCCAGCGACACGCACTTTCCGAAAACGTCGCCTTTCGCCGCCGCGCTCGTCGGCTGCGTCGGCGCCGGCGTGCTTGAGCCGGCGCTTCCGCCGCCGATCAAGCCTGCCTGGCGCAATTGCTCGATCATCGCCTGGGCGCCCGACGCCTGGCATTTCTCGTCTGCGGGTACGCTGAAGGCGCCACTGGCGTCGTCGTTGTACTCGCAGCCGTCGCGGTAGAAGTTCGGCATGGGATTTCTCACATCGCCGAGTTCGCGCAGGTGAAAGCTGGTGTCGTTCTCATCGTCGCCGACGGTCAATTTGCCGGGACCCTGCAGCACGCCCTGGTGCGCGGTCCCCTCCAGCTGAATCATCACGTGGTAGTTCTGCATCGTCCAGACGAACTCGATGGTGACCGGCCCCTCGGCCACGCCGCCCGAGTCGCACTGACCTTCCGGAACGGAAACTTTCAGGTCCGGCGCGGCATACCCGCCCCAGCCCTTCACCCAGCCGTCCTGGTAGAATATCAAATAGCAACCGTCATGAATCTGGATGGCCGACCAGCCGTCCTGTCTTGCCGACCATAAGAGATTCTGCGGTTGTGCCTGGGCGACAGGCGCGGTGAATGAAAAAAGGGCAAGGGCCGCCATGAAAGCGACGAGCATTCCAGACTTGTCGAACATACCTATTCTTCTCCCGCAGACGCCCAGGACCCGGGCGCGATGAACCGGGTCCTGTTTTCCCTTTCGAACATTAGGTGCGCCGCCCGCTGCTCGCCCGACCTCGAGGCGCCGCTCCGCCGACCTTTTTCCGACTTCTGAGGCAAGGCGGGGCATGGACGAACGCACTCACCTGACGCAGCGTGCGGACTTCGAACTCGGCCGGCTCAAGGTGTCGCCGTCCGCCTGCCGGGTGATCGGCGCGCAGGGCGAGATTCGCATCCAGGCTCAGACGATGGCGGCCCTGGTGATCTTGGCTCAGGCGAACGGCGGCACGGTGTCGCGCGATGAACTTGTTCAGTCATGCTGGCAAGGACGTGTGGTGAGCGACGACGCGGTCTCACGGACGATCGCGAAAGTGCGGGCCCTGGCAGCGGCGACCGCGCCGGCCTTCACGCTCGAGACGCTCCCCAAGGTCGGTTACCGCCTGCTTGTCGACGCGGTAGACGACCTTGCGCCGCCCCCCGCGACCCGCAAGCCACATTCTTGGCTTTCGTTCGCGCTTCCCGTCAGTGCGACGGCTTGCATCCTGGCCGCCGGGTTCATCTATGTGCGTGCGACGGCGTCGTCTGCGACGCCTGCGGCGCCGCCACCCGTGGCGGTCGCCGTTCCACGCTTTCACTCGGCCGATGTAGCGGACGCGGTTCTCACGCTCGATGAAGCGCGCCTGCAGCTCTATCTCAACGCGGGATGGCGGCCGGACTGGCATCTGGACTCGGAAGGCAACGCCGCGCTGCACGTCTTGATGGAGGTCTGCGAGCGCAACCCGACACACGACAAGGCCGGCGTGGTTCGCGTCGCGCAGCGTCTCGTGGCCGCCGGCGCCAATCCCGCCTTGCCCAACAAATGGGGCGACACGCCGCTCGTCATAGCCCGCGCACGCCGCTACTGCGGACCGGACCATCCCGTCGTCGCCTTCCTACGCAACGGCGCCTAGGCGTGGCCTGCCAAAGCCAAGGCGTGACTGCGGCGAATGCGACGCCGAAGGCGGTCAGGATCATCAGCACATAGTTGAAGCCGAGCTCGAAGGTCGGGAAACAGGTCCAGTTGACCCACAGGGTGAAAGCCATGGTCGCCAGCCCCGCGATCAACCCGATGCGCGGCCGCAAGAGCAACAGCGCGCAGACCGCGAAGTCCACCGCACACAGGAAATACCAGAACCACACCGCCCATGATGGCGCGGGGCCGAAGTACATGAGCCCGTGCTTGCCCACCCACCAGAAGTGACCGAGCGCGCCCGCGGGGAAGCACGCGGCGATGACGCGGCGCACGCGATCGGCAGGGGTCACCGCGCTGCCCGCCGTTTCAACGCCGTGTAGTCGACCTTGGAGTTGTGGCGGCGGTCCATCGGGATCGCGCCGACGATCCGGCATCGGATGTCGCCCAGCCGCGCGGCGCGCTTCGACAGGTCGGCGAGGTCGAGGTGTTCGCCGACGACGAAAAGCTGCGCGTTGTCGGTATCCGCCAGCAGCGCCGCCTGGCGCACGCCGGGCCAGCTCAGCGCCGCGGTCTCCACCGCGAACGGGTGCAGCGCGCCGTCGCTCGCCTCGCGGCGGCCGAGCAGCCAAAGCCGTCCCTGCGCATCCAGCCGACCGGCGTCGCCGGTGCGATGCCAAAGCGCGTCGCCGCGCGTACGCTTGGTCGAGATGTCGTCGCGCGGATCGAGGTAGCCGCGGTTCACGTGCGGACCCGCGACCTCGATTTCGCGATCGTGGATCGCGATGCGGGCCTCCGGTATGGGCGCTCCAGCCAGCAGGCCCTCGCCGTCGCTCATCGCCCGCCAGTCCGGCTCGCCGATGGCGTTCAAATCGATGTGCGCGATGGGCTCGGCTTCGGTCGAACCGTAGACCGCGTGCAGGGCCGCCGCCGGCGCCGCGGCGTGCAGCGCGTGCAGCAGGTTTGGAAACACCGGGCCGCCGCCGGTGAACACCGCGTCGAGTCCATTCAATCTCTGCGCGGTCAACCGCGCGCAGACGGCCGGCGGCGCGACGACCCGGTTGACGCCATGCGTCGCCATCTGGGCCGCGAGGCGACGGCCATCGAGACGCGCGGGTCTGCGGAGATCGCCCGCGGGCAGCACGCTGGTCGCCCCGCACGCCAGGTTCGAGAGAATGAATACCGGAAGCGAAATCAGGTCCACGTCGTCGGGCGTCGTGCGCCGGATCCGCTCCAGCAACGTGTGCTGCAGCTCGAGAAAGCCGACGCTGCGCACGATTCCCTTCGGCCGCCCGGTGGACCCGCTGGTGAAGGTGATGAGCGCGGGCGCTTCGGCGACGCACCGCTCGCACGGACCGTCGCCCCTTTCGCCTGCTGTGGGTTGGGGCAACAACGGCAAACCGCGCAGCGCGGGCGAGACCAGACGCAAGCCGCGTCCCAGCGTCCCCGCGATCATCGCTTTCGGCCGCGCCGCCTTCACCGCTCCGTCGAGACCCGCCAGGCCCGCTGCGGGTTCCGGAAACATGGCGACCGCACCCAGACGGAACAGCGCCAGCAGGTCCGCGTACAGATCCGCCGAGACGCCGCGCGCGACCAGCACCACGTCGCCGGCGTCGATGCCGGCGTCCCTGAACCCTCTCGCCCGGGCGCCCGACATTTTCGCCAGGGCGCCGTAGCTGGTGACGCGGCCGCCGCCGTCGATAAGGGCCGGCGTCGCCGGACGCGCCTCCGCGTGTTCGAGGAAGGCGGCGACGAGACCGTCGGAGGCGGTCACAGCCGACGCCCCCAAAGCGCGTAGCGCCGGAAGACCGTCGCGCCCAGGCGCTCGCTGTGGCGCGCGGAAAGATTATCCTCGTGCATCAGGGCATGGATCACCCGCCGGTAACCGCGCGCCGTCGCGCGATCGTATAGGCGTCGCGCCATGGAAGACCCAAGACCCGGCTGCAGCGACGCATAGGTCTTCAACACCACGGCGCGCTCCGCCTCGAAGTCGAGCATGTCGGGCACGGCGAACAGAAAGCCCTGCAGAGCGCCGGCTTCGTCCTCGGCCAGGACCACCAGCTCGGGATCGAGCGCCGGCAACAGGGGCCGGTAGAGCGCGAGGAAACGGTTCAACGACAGGGGCGTGTAGAGAAAGTTGACGCTGAAGGCGCGGAGCGACAGGGCGTGGATGCGCTCCAGGTCCGAGATTGCGCGCGACGGATCGAACGCGCGCAACACCACGCCTTGGGGATCGGTGTTGCGGTCGGGAGCTGAGAGCGGTCCCTCCGCCGACGCGTATCGCGAGATCACGGCCCAACCGGCGCGGTCGAACGCCTCGACGTGGCGCGGCGGGTTGTGCGGCTCCATCAGGAAGGGTGGGCGGCCGTCGGTCTCCACCGCCAGCCGATGACGCGACCAGGTGTCGCCATCCATGGGACCGACGACGGCGTCGAAGCCTTCGTCGGCGACCCGACCCACGACGTCGCGCAAGAGCTGCGCGCCCTGTTTGGCTGTGTCGCAGGCGAAGGCGCCGACCGCGGCGGTCCGCCGGCCCTCCAGCGAGGGCGCGGCGCGCCAGATTTTCAGTTCGGCGCCCGCTGACGCGACGCTTTCAGGCGCACTCATGTGGTCCACGCCGTCGCCGGCCAGACGTCCACGGGCAGCAAGAGCGCGGCCAGTCCCGCGGTAAAACTCAGGGCGCTTAGCTTGACCCAGGGCCGCGCGGGCGAGGCCCGCTTCAGCAGCCACGCTACCGCCGCGACGAGTCCTACGACGCCGACGCCGGCCGCGGCGAACGCGACGGCGCTAGCGCCGGAAAATGGCGCCGCCAACGCGCGCACGAGGCCGATCAGGCAGATCGCGGCGACGCCGGTAAGGGTTACCGGGGCGCCGAAGCGGCCGAAGCGCACCAGAACGCCGCAGGCGAGGCTCGCGAACGTCAGGTTGAACACGAAGATCGTATCGCGGCCGATCAGGTTGCTCAGCACGAAGATCCCGAGCGCCAGGGCGAGCATGACGGCGATCAGGTCCAGCGCGTCATGGGCATGCCCGCTTCGCTCGCCGCGGCGCCAGACCGCAAAGTAGACGCAGAACACGGCGGCCGGCGTCAGCATCGCGAGCGGCCCGGCAAAGATCTCGACGCAGAATAGCAGGATCGATCCGCTCGCCACCACGTGGGGACTGACGCCGCGCTGCACGCCGAGCATCATCAGGCCGCCCGCGACGACTACGAAGGTCAGGGATGCGACGAGCAGACCCTCCAGGCCGCGGGGGATCAGATTGGCGAGGATGAAATAGAGTCCCAGCGGAATGAACAGGTTGTCCAGCCCGCGCCAGCTCGCCGCCTCGAACAGGGCGCCGAACAGAGCCACGACCAAGGCCAGGACGATTACTTCGGTGCGCGGCAGGTCGGTGAGCGTCAGCAAGGCCATTAGCGAGAGCAGCCAGGCGGTGAGGATGAAGGTGATCACGCCCTCAAGGCTCTTCACCCCGCCTTCGATCGGGAAGCGGATGCGCCCGTAGTTCACCCCGACCAGCGCGCTGGCAGCGTCGCACAGGGTGAGGATCGAGAGCGGCAGGACATAGAGGATCAGCTGCGGGCCGGTCTGTCCGCCGCGCAGCGCGAAAACGTAGTGACCGTCCTTCAGGTAAAACAGCAAGGCGACCGACAGAGCGAACATCAACTCGCCGTAGGAGCGCCGCTGCACCCCGTGCAGGCCGTCGCCGAGCGCGGGCCTGCGGCGCGCGATCAGGAACACGACGCCGCCCAGGGCGCAGGTCGCCGCCGCCTCCCACGCGGCGCTGAAGAGAAGCGGAAAGGTGAGGCTGTAAAGCCCCAGCGACATGTGAACGAGCTTGCGGCCGACCTCGGGCTGCAGCTTCAGGCGGCGCGTCAGTCGCGTCGCGCCGAAGAGCACCGCGGTCAGCAGAGCGACCGAGCCGAGGATCTTGCAGACGCTGATCGCGAGGGCGACGATCACGCGACGGTCTCGATCACGAGATCGCGATAGAAGAACGCCTTGTCACGGGCGTGCAGGGCGCGCTCCAACGTATCGTCCGTGCGAATTCGCGCGCGCATCGCTTCGGGTGCGCGGCGCGGCGCCATCATGTTCCAGTAGACGATCCGCGCGTCGGCCCGCGCACTCGCGAGCACGGCGGCATAGGCGTCAGTGTGGGCCTGGGGCGACATATATTCAAAGACGTCGGACAGGTTAAAGGCGTCGGCGTACACGCCCTCGTCCGCCAAGACCTCGAACGCGGCGCAACGCAGCTCGAGCCGGTCGAGGTTGTCGCGGATGACCTCGAAATACTCCGGCCGCAACGCCAACGGCAGCGCTTCGCCGTGGCGTCCGGTCAGGATCCACGTCAGATAGGGGTTCTGCGACGGGTCCTGATCCACCAGCGCGTGACGGGTGAGCCGCGCGACCTGCTCCGCGAGCCCGCCCTCCGCGTGATCGAAGAACGCCGGATCGCGTCCCAACCGCCCCATCACCAGGCGCGAAAAGAAGGTCTTCAGCAACCAACGCCAGCGAAGACTATTCCAGCGCCGGTTGTAGAAGGCGGCGCGTTGGTCGGGCGCTCGGGGCTGCAGCAGCGCGTCCACGGTGGCGCGGCCGTGCACGAGCGGCAGAAGCCGGGTGCGAAAGAGGCGGAAGTAGTTCTCGAACCGGCCGGCGCCGGCGGCGCCATGGCGGATCACGTCCTCGCGTCGTACGGCCCAGAACGCCTGATCCTCAGCGCCCAGGGTATGGGCCACCCGGCTCAGCAAATCGCCGCGCCGGACCGACGGACGCGAGCCCATCAGCTCCAGCAACTCCGCGTGGGAAAGCGTGCGATAGGCCGCAACGCGGAGCCGCACGCAGGCGAGTTGCGCGGCGCTGAGGTCCACCGCGATGACGCGCGCCGGCCGCCGGGTCAACAGCGCGAGCGCATTGTCGCCGGCCGAGGCGATGGACACGACCGTGTCGCCGGGCGTCACCCGCAGGGCCGCCAGCAGGACGTCGGCGTCCTCCCACACCTGGGCATAGCGGATCTGGTCGAATCGCGCGCGCATCTCGATCTCGGACCGTGCGCGGTTCATTGGTCCGCCCCGATCCGCTCGACCCGGCCGGTCCTGCCGTCGAGCCGCACCAGGTCGCCGGTCTTAAGCCAGCTTGTCGCGCTCTTCAGCGCTACGACGCACGGCACGCCCATCTCCCGCGCTACAATGGCGGAGTGGGACAGCAGACTTCCGCGTTCGGCGATGACGCCGACAGCATTGGCGAAGACGGCGATCCAACCCGGATCGGTGTGCCGTGCGACAAGGATCTCGCCGGGCTCCAACGACTGGGTGCGCGGATCGGTGACCACCCGCACGCGCGCGACGACCACGCCGGTGCAGCAGGCCTGTCCGCGGCGCGTCCGTTCCGATCCGTCGTCGTGTACGGCGACGTCCGCGCAGGCGGCTTCCAGGCCGGCAAGGAATCCGCCTCGCACCGTCAGCCGCTCCGGCGGATCGGGCCGCTCCGCGTCCTCTTCCATCTCCACCCCGCGCAGGGCGGCGAGGACCTTGAGATTGCGGTCCGCAGCGCCGCCTTCGACGGCGCCCAGCCATTCCTCGACCGTGAGCAGGAAGACGTCGTCCTCGTCGTCCAGCACGCCTGCCTCGGTCAGCCGGCGCCCCGAGGCGCGCACGATGCGGCGCACGTGCCCAAACAAGCGCGTGCGTTCGAACCGCAGGTTCTCTCGATCGCGAACCCGCGCCTTCGCCCAGGCCAGCAGCCACGCGGCGACAAGCCGCTTGAGCGGTTTGCCCCGGAACAGGCGCCCCAGCGTCTCGCTCGCGTCGGGCGACGCAGGGCGCGGTTCCGCAACGCCGCGCGCCGCCGCCGAGACCGCCGATAGCAGCGCGCGCGGATCTTCGTGCAGCGTCAGGCTCTCCAGCTTCAACTCCCCGGTGCAGCGATCGCCGAAGCGCGCGATGTAGGCGTCGAGCATCGGCCCGAGTTCCGGATCTGCGAATGCCGCCACCGCGTCGCCGGCGCTCAGGCGCTCGATCAACGCCGCGCGGCCGCGCACGCGCTCGCCCATAGCGCGGATCAGGCGCGCCGGCTCGGCAGAAACGATGTCGCCCTGGCCGATCATCACGTCGGCGTGCAACGCCAGTCCTTCCGCGCCAGTCCAGCGCTCCAGCGCCTTGCGCGACGCGCCGAAGGCGATCATGCACAGAAAGTCGTTGATCAGCGGCGCGTCCCAGCGCTCGAGCAACTGCGCCTCCAGTGCGCGGAAGCGTTCGGCGAGCGCCACGGCGGACAGTGACTGGATGTCGGCGTCGCTTTCCGCCAAGGCGGCGTCCAGGCGCGCGTTGAAGCGACGGATCGTGCGCGGCAGCGTGGCGTTGGCGACGACGAGACGCGCCAGCACCCGCGCGAGTCTCGCCCGGTCCGCGAATTTGGCCCATGCCGAGGCGTGCGTCGGCGCGATCTGCTCGGTCAGGTCCGCCGGCAGCGGCTCGCCGACCCCCATCATCTGTTCCATGAAGGCGCGGTTGGCCTTGAAGCCGGGGAACAGCGACAGGGCCCGATACCAGGCCAACAGGTTGTAATAGACACGACCGTGCACACGTCCGAGCATCGTGTCGAAGGTGGCGCGATGGCCGGCGATGACGCGCGGACTGACGCCCATCATCGCACTGAACGCGCGATAGACGTGGCCGTAGATGCGCTGCGCGAAGCTGTAGGTGAACGGGCTGACGACGCCGGGATAGCTCTCGACGATGTTGGCGTTGTCCCAGACGCCGGTCTCGCCGCGCGCCGGGCTCGGCAGGGCGGTGATCGGCCGCGACTGCAACAGATAGAGCCGGCCGCCCTCGAACGCCCATTCGATGTCCTGCGGGGCGCCGTAGCGACGCTCGACGCGGCATGCGAGGTCGGCGACGGCCAAGGCCTGGGCGTCGGTCAGGGTCGCGTCGTGGGCGCCGTCCAGCCACGCGCCGCTGCGATGAATGCGGCAGGTATCGCCGTCGGCTTCGCCCGAGGCCAATCGATCGCCGAGGCCGCGCGTGGCGCTGATCACCGTCACGTCGCGATCGCCGCTTACCGGATCGGCGGTGAAGGCGACGCCGGCGCTGTCGGCGGCGATCATGCCCTGGATCATCACCGCCGGCGGCTTCGGCGCGCCGGTGAGCCCGTGTGCGCGGCGATAGGCGCCGAGCCGTGCGGAGAACCCCGAACGCCACACCCGCTCGACCGCGGCCTCGACCCTGGCGGCCGGGATGTTCAAGAGGCTCTCGAACTGACCCGCGTGCGCAGCGGCTGCGCCGTCCTCCTCCGCGCCGGAGGAGCGAACTGCGAACGGGCCCACGCCGAGGACGGCGATCTCCGCGGCCAAGGCGCCACGTACATCGGGCCTCAGGCCGTCCGCGTCGAAGGCGTCGGTGGGGACGACAATGAAGGGCGGCACCGGAAAGCTCTCCGCGAGATCCGCCAGCACGGCGCCCTTGGCGCCCGCGCGCGCCAGGTCCAGGGCGTCGCCGCCCTTGAGGATCGCGGCCTTCAGGGTCGATACGTTCATGACCATGCCCGCCACACGGCCGGCGCCCACGCGACGCCCAGATAGATTGCGAGCACGAACAGGCCCGACGCGGACTCGAGACGCGAGGCCGACGCCGTGCGAGGCCGTCGTGCATAGTCGACGGCGGCGGCGATCAGCACCGCGGCGCCGGCGGCGACGACCAGGTGGAAAGCGCGTGCCGTGCCGAGCGAGGACTGCACCGTCATCGCCAGCATCGAAGCGCCGGTCGCGGCGATCGCGACGGCCAGCGCCGCGCCGCGCGGGCCCCAGAGGCGTGAATAGGTATCGACCCCCGGCCGTTCGTCCTCCAACGCCCAGCTCTTGCGCGCGATCTCGAGTACGACGCCGTTCAGGAAGGCCATGGCCAGGAACGCTCCGACGCTCGGGCTGAGCAGCACCGTCGCCCGCGCCCCGCAGGCCACGGCGTAGAGCGCTATCAGCGGCATCACCGCCATGTGGGTGACGAGGTAGATCACCGGCCGCGCCTTCAGCCAGCGCGGCGCGAAGAACTCCACGCTCATCAGCGCCATCCAGCCCCACACCACGGCGAGCACCGGCAGCAGGCGCGGATCCAGCGCCAAGGTCGCCGCCAGTTGCACCAGCGCCCCGGCGCCCGCGACCGCGCGCAACTCACCCAGGCTGACGAGACCCCGCGGCACCGGTCGTTCCGGACGCCACCGCGCGTCCTCCCAGCGGTCCTTGTGTTCGTCCGAGATGCGCAGTTGCGCGAACAGCGTCAGGCAGACGATCGCGGCTGTGGCGACCGCCGCCCAGTCGATTGCAACCCCGCGCACCAGCGCGCCGAACACCGCTTCGCCGCCGGAGAAAACCAGGATGAGACCGCCGTGCTTCACCAGCGGGAAGCGTTCGGCCTGGTAGGTCCAGAGCCTGGGGGCCAGCGCGCGCGGCCGGAAGGTGGATGCGGGCGTTGTCACGACGCGCGCTCGCTTTCCACGCGCGTGCGTCTTGCCGGGGTCGCGTGCGCCCGCGTGAAATGACCGGCGGCCAGGGCGCCGATGATCGACAACTCGCCCGCGAGACACAGCGCGGCGCACACCTCGGCCAGAGCCCGCGCCTTGCCCGCGCCCGCAAGCCCGAGGATCGACAGCGCGCCCTGTTGCGTCGGCAAACCCGTGCCGCCGCCGACCGTGCCCACGACGATGTTGGGCAGGGTGACCGAGGCATAGAGCGCGTTGTTCTCGCGTAGTTCGAAACGCGTGACGCCGACGGCGGACTCCGCCACGCAGGCCACATCCTGGCCCGTGGCGAGATAGAGGGCGGCGAGGCCGTTGGCATAGTGCCCCTGCACCCCGATCGAACCGGACATCACGCCGCCCAGCGCCGACATGCGCCAATAGTCGTGCATGCGCGCGGTGGTGGCGTGCAGCTGGGCGTGCACGAGTTCGGCGGGCAGCACCACCTCGGCGCAGACCTTGCGTCCACGCACGCCCGCGAAGGCCATCGCCGTGGCCTTCTTGTCACCCGACAGGTTGGTCTCGACGAACCAGTAGAGCGGCTTGACCGGGCAGTTGGCTTCGATGGTGCGGCACAGCGCCTCGGTGGCGATGGTCACCATGTTCTGACCGGCCGCGTCGCCGGTCGTATAGGTGCACGAGAGGTAGACGCAGCTGCCCTCGATATGCGGCGCCAGGCCCACCAGCTTGCCGTAACGCGTCGTCGCCTGCGCCGCCGCGCGCAGGGTGTCTTCTTCAGCCAGCACCCAGCGGACGAAGCGGCCTGCGTCGGCGAGATCCTTGAACGCAAAGCCCGGCGCGCGCTGGATGCCCTCCGCGATTACCGCCGCAGCGCACCCGCCGGCCGCCGAGATCAGCGCCGCGCCGCGCCCGTAGGACGCCACCAGCGTCGCCTCGGTGGTCGCCAGCGGCACATAGTGGTCGCCCTTGGCGAAGAGGCCGTTGATGCGCAGCGGCCCGATCGCGCCCACCGGCACGCGCACCGCGCCGATGCAGTTCTCGATGTTGCTCCCGTAGGCGGGCAGCTCCGCCCGGGTCTGGGGGTCGCAGAGCACCGCCTCGTCCGTTTCGTCGGCCGCGCCGGCCGCCCTCAGCGTGCGCCAGTGGGCCGCCGTGACTGCGGAGTCGCAACGCCTTGTGGGGCGGATGGACGGGCCCGAGGGCGCGCCGGCCCCCTGGCGCTGGCGGGCGATCAGGTCGTCCTCGCTTCCGGTGGCGAAGAGGGCGCTCAGCATCCGGCGGGCGGTGGCGGCTGCGCTGCTCATAATCCGGCCTCTCCCATGGGCTTTCCAGATCCCGGGTCGCACCTCTACGGGAGAATTGAGCAGTGTTCAATTAAAAAATAGACACTGCTCAATTTTTCCCCTAGGAAGAGATATGGGCCGACGATCCGACCACAGCCGCGAAGAACTGCGCAGCCTGATGTTGGAGGAGGGCCGCCGCCTGATGGGCGAGGTCGGCTTCCACCGTTTCTCCGCCCGAAAGGTCGCCGAACGCGTCGGTTACTCCGTCGGCACGCTCTACAACGTGTTCGAGACCCTCGACGCCCTGGTCATGGCGATCAACACGCGCACCTTCACCGCGTGGACGGCCTTCATGAGCGAGGCCCTGGACCGCGCGGGACGTCGCGACCGGATCGCGGTTCTGGTCCAGGCCTATTTCGATTTCGCGCAGGCGAACCCGAACCTTTGGATGGCGATCTTCGATCATCGTCTGCCGCCGGGGATGGTCATGCCTGAAGACGAGCGCGCCGAACGCGCCAAGCTCGGCGCCATCGCCGAGGCTGAGATCAGCCGCGCGCTCGACCGGCCGATCGACGATCGCATCGTCGTCCTTGCCCGCTCGCTGGTCGCCACCGTGCACGGCCACTGCGTGCTCGCCCTCGGCGGGAGTCTCGCCGAGATGGGCGAACGCCGCCCCGTAGCCCGCGCCCTCGACCGCGTGCGCGACTCGCTCCGCGTCGCCGCGCGCGGCGCCTAGGCGCCGAGCGGCATCTCGCCTTCCTCCTTCGTCCGCACCAGCTTCGGCGCTTCACCGGGAGCCCATAACGCCGCGCGGTGCGCCACGCGGTAGGCGATGGGGCCGCCGCCGGGCGCCGTGTTGCGGATGAGGGGGCGAGGGATGGAGACGAACTCGACATCGATGGTGTCCGGCGCCGCGGTCACGACCGCATAGCCGTGGGCGCCGCTGTCCAAGAACGACAGGTGCGGGGATAGGTCGGGGTTGCGCAGTTTCAGCGCCGCCTCGCGGTCGTGCGTGCGTTGCAGCTCCAGCGCCGAGCGTACGCCGTGGCGCACGGTGAAGTCGGCGGCCGAACGCACCGGCGCTCCGTCGGCGGGCGCGTAGACATAGACCGCGCGGATGGGGCTATCCTTCGGCGCATTGTAGGTGATCGATTCGCCGAGACCGGGCGAGGAGATCGAGGCGCCCACGAAGTCGAGGGCGACAGGCTCGAAATCGCGCGGCGGCAAGCTCTTGGAATGCACGCCCGCGAAGAACGCGTGGCGGTCGCCCGCGACGCTGACGAAGCCCCCGATCTTCCGCGTCTTCACGAAGTCGAGAATCTCGGCGCGCTCGGCGAAATAGCCGGACCAGTCGTCGCCGCCCATGGTCGCGAAGCCGGCGCCGGGCCATTTCAAGCCGAGTTCGGGTGGCAGATTCTGAAAATCGACGCGCCAGTCGAGCGATCCCTCCGGATTGCCCCAGATCTTCCACGCCGCCTTCGACTTGCCGAGGCGATCGAGAAACCACACCTTCTGCTTCACGCCGAGCATGGTCATCGGCTCGGCGTCCCTGCGCAGGTTCGGAATTTGCTGCCCGCCGAAGGCGATCGTCTCCGGCGGTTTGCCGCCGTCGTAGCGCTTGCCCGCATCCAGGATTTCGATCGCATTCTGGTCCGATGCGAAGGGAAAATCCTTCGCATCGAACGGCGCCATCAGGTCCGAGTCCGCGACCGCATCGCCGCGGTAGGATCGGTTGTCGGTGAGGATCAGGTCGACGTTCTTGCCGTAGCGGAACGCGCGATAGATGGTCAGGGAATGGATCGCCAGAATGTTGTTCGGCTCTTCGCCCAGGCCGTTCGCGTCGAAGGTCGTAACCGGCGCGTCCACCACCTTGGGCGGGACAAAGCGATCGAGCGATACGTCGCCGCCGGTCTTGACCACGCGCGCCGGCTGATACTCGAACCAGGCCTGGCACGCCGCGACCTTGCGGGTCTGCGCCGCACGCACCTTGTCGAACACCTGCAGGCCCTGGAAACCCTTCCACGAGAATTCGTGATTGTCCCACATGCATACGAACGGGAATCTCGCGCGGGCGTCCTGCAGATCGGGGTCGGACAGATAGCCCTTGTACAGCGCGCGATAGTCGTCGACGTCGGTCGGGACATGAAAGTTGGTGATCTTCTCGCCGTGTGGATAACGCACCACGTCGCGCAGCGTCCGCGCGTAATATTGCGCGCGGTCTTCGGGATACCAGACGATCTCGTAGACGAAGTCGCCCAGGTGCAGCACGAAACCCAGCCGCTGATCCGGCGGCGCCTGCTCGTCCTCGAAGATCATCCGGCGATAGGCGTTGCACGCGCCCGCGGGCACCATCTGACAACTGGCGAAGGCGAAGCGCACCGGCCGGTCGTCGTCGTCCGCCGGCGTCGTCAGCGTGCGTCCGACGCGGCTCGCGAAGCCCTGGTCGTCGACGAAGCGATAGAAGTATTCGCGCGCCGGCTTCAGCCCCGCCGCCAGCACGCGCACTGTCCAATCGGCGTCGCCCGAGGGCGTGACCTTGCTCGTCGCGACCACCTGTTTGAAGGCCGGGTCCTGCGCCACCTCGCAGGTCAGCGACCGCGCGGCTGCGCCCGCGACCGGCGGACGGCGCGTCCACAGGATCACGCTGTCGGGACGCGGATCGCCGGATGCGACGCCCTCGGGGTAGAGGTCGCGGCGTTCGACGGCCTTCAGACTAGACGCCCGCGCGCTTCCTTGCGTGAAAGCCAGCGCGGCGCCGAATGCTGACGCAATCGCGACGAACTCACGACGAGACGGACCGGCCATACAAACCCTCCCTCGGCAAGACGCCAAGGCGTACCGCGCGCTACGTCGGTGGTCCACCCGGATGCTGCGGGCTGCAACCAGCCTCCCGCCTGGGCCCGCGAACGGCGACGTTCAGATGACATCGACCTGGCCAAGGACTCCGATGACGTCGCTGATCGCCGCTGCGGCCCACGCGGGTAGCGAAGACGGCGCGGTTCTGTCAGAACGCGGCGTCATGTCCGCTTCGGTTCGCCAGACCATCCTTTGCGTAGCCGCGCTCGCCGCCGGGCTTGGGCTCGCGTCGCCCGCCTTCGCCGGACCGCCCTTCATCACCGACGACCCGGAGCCCACCGACCAGGGTCACTGGGAAATCTACACCTTCACCGAGGGAACCCACACGCCGGGCGACACCGCGGGTGAGGCCGGCCTCGACTTCAACTACGGCGGCGCCAAGAATCTGCAGCTCACCGCGGTCATTCCCGCCGGCTACGACAATTCGAGTTGGGGCATGGGCGACGTCGAACTCGCCGCCAAATATAAATTCCTGCACCAGGACGGGCCGGCGGGCCTGGACGTTGCGGTGTTCCCGCGGGTCTTTCTGCCCACCGCCTTCGACCGCCACGGCGATCGACATGCGAGCCTGCTCATTCCGATCTGGGCCCAGAAGGACTTCGGCAAGTGGTCGGTGTTCGGCGGCGGCGGCTATCAGATCAATCCGGGCGCCGGAAACCGCAACTTCTGGATCTCGGGGCTGACCGTAACCCGCCAGCTCAGCGAACGCTTCATGCTGGGGGCCGAGGTCTATCACCAGACCGCCGACACCGATCTCGGCCGCGACTGGACGGTGGTTAACCTCGGCGGGCAGGTAAAAATGACCAAGCACTGGTCCCTGCTGGTTTCGGGGGGCCCGGGGGTCGAGCATCCGCGCGAGGCCGGCCAGTCGGACTTCTACCTTTCGCTGAAAGCCGATTACTGAGCCTGACGGCCACGGCCCCGGGTCGCAATCCGGCCTAGTTCGTTTACGAAATCTTGCGAAGCTTGCGCGAAGCTTTCAGGGCGGGGGCCCCGATGGAAGCGTTCAGTCCCTATGGAGCTTTTGCGCGGTCGCGGGTGCGAGACCTGCCGACGCGGATCGGCTTCGCCCTGTTCCTCGCCGGCGCCGCCTGGGTGCTGTCCAGCGCGGGTCCCGCGCTGTTCTGGCTGGCCGCGGTTTCCGCAGCCCAGGCGCTGGACACCGTCGTCGCGACCCCGATCCTGCGGCGTCCCGAGATCGACCCCCCGCTGTGGCGCAAGCGGCTTTACGCCGTTTCCATCGGCGTCAACGCGCTGATCTACTCCTCGATCTCGGTCTACTTCTGGTTCGGTTGCGGCGATGTCGGCAAGGCGTTCGCCATGCTGCAGCCCGCAGGCTCGCTTCTGAACATCTCCCTGCAGCTCGAAAAGTCACCGCGCGCGCTGATCGCGGCGTGGGTCCCGCACTGCTGTTACCTGATGGGAATTCCGATCGTCGCCGGCTTCATCGGTCACGACTTCGCGCGCATGGGCGTGATGACGATAGGGTCGCTGGTCTATGTCGTGCATGTCGTCGCCGCCGTGCGCGCCATGGACCGCAATTCGCGCAACCTGCAGGCCGCACGCGACCTCGCCGAGGACCAGCGCGAACGCGCCGTCGCGGCCAGCGCCGCCAAGTCCGACTTCCTTGCGGTGATGAGCCACGAGATTCGCACGCCCATGAACGGCGTGGTCGCCGCCGCCGCCCTGCTGCGCAAGACGCCGCTGAACAAGGATCAGGCCGAACACGTGGAGATGCTGGCGTCCTCCAGCGAAGTCCTGATGGGACTGCTCGGCGACATTCTCGACCTGTCCAAGATCGAGTCCGGCAAGCTGGTGGTCGAACGCGCCAGCTTCGATCTGACCCGCAAACTCGAAGCCGCCGCGCGGCTCTGGCGGCCCCAGGCGGAAGCCAAGGGAGTCGCGCTCGAGCTCGACATCGACGATGCGCCCCATCGCATCCTCACCGACCCGCTGCGCTTCCAGCAGGTTCTGTTCAATCTCCTTTCCAATGCGGTGAAGTTTACCGACGAGGGCGTGGTGCGCCTGCGCTGTTACGCCGAGGGCGAGCGGCTCGTCGCCGAGGTCGAAGACTCCGGCTGCGGCATGGATGGCGAAACCGCCGAGCGCGTGTTCAGGACCTTCGAACAGGCGCACGCGGGCGTCGCGCGCCAGTACGGCGGCGCGGGCCTCGGTCTCGCGATCAGCCGGCGGCTCGCGGAACTGCTGGGCGGCGAACTCAGCGTCGAAAGCGCGCCGGGCCGCGGGTCGATTTTCCGCTTCGAGACGCCGCTGGTCGACGCCGGCCCCGCGATTATCCCGCCGCATCCGCGCGAGGCGCCGCGCGCGGGGGGCCGCCACGCTGGGACGGTGCTGCTGGTCGAGGACCACGAGGTGAACCGGCGTATCGTGCGCCTGTTCCTCGAACCGCTGGGCTTCGAAGTCACGCCGGCGGAGAACGGGCGGGACGCGGTCGACCTCGCGGGCGCCCGGGCTTTCGACGTGATCCTGATGGACATGCAGATGCCGGTCATGGGCGGCATCGAGGCCTCCACCCGCATCCGCGACGGCCGCGGCCCCAATCACCTGACCCCGATCATCGCCCTGACCGCCAACGCGCTGGACGAGCACCGCGCCGAATGGGCCGCCATCGGCGTCGAGCTGTTCATGACCAAGCCGGTCAATCCCCAGGCTCTGATCGAGACCATCGCCCGCGCCGTCGCCGCCGCACCCGAAGCCCTGGTAAAGACGCGCAAGCCTGCCGCGTGACTCGCGACGCCTGTGCGCGATAGAAACCCTTGCTTTGAGCATGAGGCGACCATGGCGCTCCTCGAACCCGAACTGAAGCCGATCAAGCTGGACCTCGCGGCCCACGACGCCCTGGTGCTCGACGCCTCGACCAAGGGCCTTCCCGTTTCGACCGATCGCATCACCGTGGGCGAGGTCGCCAACGCGGGATGGACGCTGCACGAGGACCTGCTCCTGCCGGCCGCGGTGCTCAGGCGTTCGGCGCTGGAGGCGAACGGCCGCTGGATGCGCGCCTTTGCCGGTCACGCGGGCGTGGTGTTCTGTCCGCACGGCAAGACGCCCATGGCGCCCAAGATATTCCAGCGCCAGTTCGACGACGGCGCCTGGGGCCTGACCTGCGCCACCATCGGCCACCTGCGCACCTATCGCCGCTTCGGCGTGCCGCGCGTGCTCTACGCCAACCAGATCGCGTCCAAATCCGGCGCCCTGTGGCTCGCCAAAGAGATGGCGCGCGATCCCGGCTTCGAGCTCTACGTCTACGTCGACTCGCGCGAGGGCACGCAGTTGCTGGCGTCGGCGGCCGAGGCCGCGAACCTTAACCGGCCGATCCCGGTGCTCATCGAAATCGGCCACCTCGGCGCGCGCACCGGCATGCGCACCGTCGAGGAAGCGCTCGATCTCGCGCGCTGGCTAAAGGGCGTGAAGGGTCTCGCGCTCGCGGGAGTCTCCGCCTTCGAAGGCGTGGTGCCGGGCGGCGCCGACGCTGCCATGGAGCCCAATGTGCAGGCGCTGTTCGCCACGACGGTCTGGACCGCGGAGACCTGCGCGCGCGAAGGCCTGTTCACCGCCGAGGGGCCGGTGATCCTGTCGGCCGGCGGTTCGCGCTTCTTCGACATGGCCGCGCGCCTGTTGGGCGAAGCGGACATGGGTGACAAGCTCGTGGTCATCCGCAGCGGCTGTTACGTCTCCCACGATGCGCTGCACTACGAGACGGCGTTCAACCGCCTGCTCGAACGCACCCACGGCGACCCCGGCGCGCCCGGCCGCCTGCGCCCCGCTGTCGAGGTCTGGGCCGAGATCAACTCCCATCCCGAGCCCGACCGCTGGTACGCCACGCTCGGCCGTAGAGACGTCTCCTTCGACATCGACCTGCCCAAGCCCATCGCCTGGATGCGCCCCGGGCTCCACGCGACCACGCAGCCGCTCGACGGCGTGAAGGTCACCGGCCTGTCCGACCAGCACGCGCACCTGACCGCCGGTCCCGACTGCGTTCTGAAGTTCGGCGACCAGGTCGGCTTCGGCATTTCCCACCCCTGCACCACCTTCGACAAATGGCGCGTCCTGTTCGAGGTGGACGATAACGGCAAGGTGCTTGGGGCGATGGCGACGTATTTCTAAGAAAGAATTTGAACCACGGAAAACACGGAAAGCACGGAAAGCACGGAAAGAAATAGGAACCACGAACCTCACGAACTTCACGAACCACACGAACGAGAGAAGCGCCGCGCCGCAGGCGCATCTCGAATTCTAGATTGCGCTACGCGCGACCAGCGCTCGACGCCTTTCCGTGCTTTCCGTGTTTTCCGTGGTCAATCTTCTTCCGCGCCAAAGGCGCGGTGTTCGTGAGGTTCGTGGTTCCTTTCTCTTCCTCACGCCGCCGAGACGTCGAACCGCACCGCCAGGCGCATTTCCTCGTCCGGCGCCAGGACGCGCAGGCCGAGACTGCGCCACTCCGCTTCGGGATGGTTGAGCGCCGCGTTGGCGTGGGTGACCGGTTCGGCGACGAAGACGCCGCCGGACTCCGGCGCATAGACCTGGAAGAAGCGCGCCGTAGGTGAGCTCATGCGCACGTGCAGGTCGCGGTCGGGCCAGCTCATTTCTGTCACTCCGCTCCAGCCGCCATAGCCGTTATCGAGGTCCGCGGCGTCGATCTTGCGGTCGCGCAGATCGTAACGGCCCGTCGGCGCCTCGCGTCCGATCGGCAGGGTGTCCACATCCACCGCCCAGACGCTGTCGACCCGCGTCGACAGCACCGTCTGTTCGTCGCTCGGAAAATAGGGATGGAAGCCGAGCCCCACCGGCATCGGGTCGTTCGATACGTTGCGCACGCTGAGCGTATAATCGAGGCCCGACCCGTCCAGGCAGAACCGTTGCCGCGCCTGGTAGGCCCACGGCCACTGGCCGGGCGCGTGCGAATAGCGCAGCTCGGCGCAATTCTCCTCCGCCTCCGCCACGTCCCAGGCATGTCTCCAGCCTTGACCGTGCAGCGGCGAGGGATCGCCCTTCATGTTGGGCGCGAGCGTCACCTCGCGGCCGCGGAAATTGAAGCGGCCGCCGCGGATGCGGTTGCAGAACGGCACCAGCGGAAAGGCCGAGGCCTCGCCGGCGTCGTTCAGCTCGCCGGGCGCGTCGCGGAAGATCGGTTCGGCCGGCCCGCCGTCCCGCTTCTTGCGAAAATGCGTCACCGCGCCTCCGGCGCCCGGATCCAGCTCCAGATCGAAACAGGCGTTGGCGATGGTGACACGCTGGCTCATGAGTTCGCCGACCCTTCCCGGATCTTCTCCGCCGTGCGCAGCGCGCGCGCCTCGGCGCGGTGGCGTTTCGGTATCGGCTGTTCGTGCTCGGACGGCAGCGACACCGGCACCGACAGGCAGACGCTCTGCGTCGGCAACACCGTCGCCCAGTCGCGGATCAACTGCCGGTACGAGCGCCCCACCGCGCGGATGTTGCGGTCGAGGTCGTAGAGCCCCAGCGGATTGACCCGCCCGTTCTGTTCGCGCAGCGCGGTGTCCCAGTCGACCTGGTCGGTCAGCGAATACCAGGTGAAGCCCACCGTCGGCACACCGGAATTGCGCACGCTCAGGACGTTCGCCCACTCCTTCCACAGCCAGTTCACCGCCTCGTCGCCGTGGGCGCCTTCGATGATGTTGGTTTCCGTGTGCATCACCGGCAGGCGATAACGGTCGTAGTACTGCCGCGTGATCTCGCTGTAGCCGAAGATTTCGCCCGACGCGCGCGTGGCGCCGTCCGCCGAAACCCGGTGCTCGTTGGTCCAGTAGTAGTCGTTGCCGAGGATGCAGTGGTGCTTCAGGCGGTTTTCGAGGAAGAAGTGATACTCCTCGTAGGTCATGCCGTTGGCGAACAGATACTCGTACATCTCCGAATCGACACGGTGTCCATAGTTCAGGTCGAGCGACAGGAACCGCATCGAATTCAGCACCTCCGCCGGCCGGATTGCGGCGGGATTCTCAGCGTGGAAGTATTCCGACGACTCGCTCTGGATGAAGATCGCGTCGGGACGCACCTCCAGGATTACCTTCATCGCCAGCACATTGGCCTTGACGATGTACTTCAGCGCATTGACGAAGGTGCGGTCGGTGACGCCTTCTTCGTTCCACCAGCCGTACTTGGCCGAGAAGGTGGCGCAGATGAACATCTCGTTGACCGGGGTATAGAGCTGCACCCACGGAAAGCGCTGCGCGAACGCCTTGGCGTACTCGGCGAAATAGTGGGGGAAGTCGGCGTTCTGGAAATCGCCGATCCAGTCCGGCACGCCGAAATGGCAAAGGTCGACAATCGGCACCAGGTCGCGCCGCTGCAGGTCGGCGAACACTTCGTCGGTGAAGGTCCAGTCGTACTTGCCCGGCCCCAGGAAGGTGGTGTGCAGCGGCGGCCCGTAGCGCAGGAAACGGATGCCGAGGTCCTCGACGCAGTCGAAGTCGGTCTTCCAGTGCTTGTAGTGCCCGCAGACCTCCATCTGGTCCACGCGCGCCGTGCCCTTTTTGATCCGGGGGATGGAGTTCTCAATCCCCGTCGCGAACATGAAGGTGGTGATTATGACAAACCCTCCCGCACGCGCGGATCAGCGGCCGGCCCCTGTTCGCCTAAACGAGCGGCGGGCCGGTTGGTTCGTCGGCGCCTTGCTTTTTGAAGGCTTTCGACCGCCCGGCCGGGCTCAGCCAGAGTCGGGGATCTTACGGCAACGGTTGACGGGCGTGACCGCGTCCAGGCCGTTCTGGACGTTGCGGATCCAGGCCTTGTCGCCGTGAACAGCGATCACCCGATGGTGCGGGTGCAGGTTCGGACCCGTGCCGACAAGGTCGCCTTCGGCGATCTCCTCGTCGTGCTCGCGCTCGTGCTTGATGGAAAAGACGTCGGAATAGCTGACTTGAACCACGGGACCCCTCCCGGAACTTGAGTCGCTATTTTAGACTCCCTCTAGCTGAATGAAATCCGAACAAGCCTGACTGTGTGTCGCAGGCGCTCGTCTGTGGCGGGGTGTGTCGGTTCGGGAACAGGACGCGCCGCCGGTGCTTAGGCAGACAAAGGGCTTACGCAGGCAGGAGAAACCGACGTGCTCATGGAAACCGACCACATTGCCGTCGCCGCCTCGCGCAAAAACGTCCTGGGCGAAGGCCCCGTGTGGGATTGCGTCGCAGGCCGGGTCTACTGGGTCGATATCAGAAGCCGCCTGATCGAGTGGCTGAACCCCGCGACCGGTGATTCGGGACTGTGGACGCTCGACTGCAGGCCCAGCGCGCTGGCGCCGCGGGTCGCGGGAGGCTTGCTGGTGGCCACCGACAAGGGACTCGCCCTGTTCGACACCGACAAGGGCGCGCTCGAACCGGCGCACAATCCCGAACCTCACCTGCCGATGAACCGCTCCAACGACGGACACACCGACGCCCAGGGCCGCTTCTGGCTCGGGACCATGAACGACGCCGAAAGCGCCGATACCGGCGCCGTCTATCGCCTCGATCCCGATTGGACCTGCACGCGGATGATCGAGAACCTGTGCATCCCCAACACCCTGGTCACCAGCCCCGACGGCAGGACCCTCTACGTCGCCGCTTCCAAGAGTGCGGTGATCTGGGCCTACGATCTCGACCCCGAGACCGGCGCGCTCGGATCGCGGCGCCTGTTCGCGGACACCAAGGCGGACAAGTGCTCGCCCGACGGCTCGGCCATGGACGCGGAAGGCTGCCTGTGGAACTGCCAGTGGGGCGGCTGGCGCATCGTCCGCTATCGCCCCGACGGCTCGGTCGATCGCATCGTGAAAATGCCGGTGGAACAGCCCTCCAGCTGCGCCTTCGGCGGTCCGGACCTCGCGACCCTCTACGTGACCAGCGCGCGGGATGGCTTGAGCGAGTTGGCGCTGGACAGCCAGCCCCTGGCCGGATGCCTGTTCAGCTTCGATCCCGGGGTCAACGGTTTCCCGCAAACGCCGTTCGGCGGATGAGAATCTCCCTCGTCCGCTCTGAGCGGAGCGCAGGGACAGGATCGTAAATCCCGGGCGCGGCGTTTATGAACGGGGGCCGCGAGTGCTTGTTCGCGCCTGACCCGCAACCCGGAGACCGCCGTGAGCCGCAAACCCCTTCGCAGCGTCCGCAGCTACGGCAAGCTCGACCGCGACGGTTTCATCCACCGCAGTTGGATGAAGGCCGAGGGTCTGCCCGACGACGTGTTCGACGGTCGCCCGGTGATCGGCATCTGCAACACCTGGTCTGAGCTGACCCCCTGCAACGTGCATCTGCGCGACATCGCCGAGCGAGTGAAGCGCGGCGTGTGGGAGGCGGGCGGCCTGCCGGTGGAGTTTCCGGCGATGTCGCTGGGCGAAACCCAGATGCGGCCCACCGCCATGCTGTTCCGTAATCTGCTTGCCATGGAGGTCGAGGAATCGATCCGCGGCAATCCGATCGACGGCGTCGTGCTGCTCGGCGGCTGCGACAAGACCACGCCCGGTCAGTTGATGGGCGCGGCCTCGGTCGATCTTCCGACCATGGTGGTGTCGTCGGGCCCGATGCTGAACGGCAAGTTCCGCGGTCAGGACATCGGTTCCGGCACCGATGTCTGGCGCTTCTCCGAAGAGGTGCGCGCGGGGACCATGTCCATGGCCGAATTCATGGCGGCCGAGAGCGGCATGTCGCGCAGCCACGGCGTCTGCATGACCATGGGCACTGCGTCGACCGTGTCGAGCCTCACCGAAGCGCTCGGCATCGCCTTGCCGGGCAACGGTGTCCTGCCGGGGGTGGATTCGCGGCGCAAGACGCTGGCCCACCTGACCGGGCGGCGCATCGTCGAGCTGGTGAACCAGGACGTGAAGCTGTCGCAGATCCTCACCCGCGCGGCGTTCGAGAACGCCATCCTGGTGCACGCCGCCATCGGCGGCTCGACCAACGCGGTGTTGCATCTGCTCGCCATCGCGGGGCGCCTCGGCGTTCCGCTCGACCTCGAGGACTTCGACCACATCGCGCGCGAGGTCCCGCTGCTGGTGAACCTGATGCCGTCGGGCAAGTATCTGATGGAGGACTTCGCCTACGCCGGCGGCGTGCCGGCGGTGATGCGCGAGCTCGGCGATCTGCTGCGCGCCGACGCGCCGACCGTTACGGGCCCGACCCAGGGCGAGATCGTCAAGGACGCGCCTTGCTATAACCGCGAGGTCATAGGCACGCGCGCCGAACCGTTCGAACCGTCGTCGGGCGTCTGGGTGTTGCGCGGCAACCTCGCGCCGCAAGGCGCCATCGTGAAGCCGAGCGCGGCGACGCCGGCGCTGCTCACCCATCGCGGCCGCGCGGTGGTGTTCGACTCCATCGAGGATTACCACGACCGCGTCGACGATCCGGCGCTCCCGATCGACGCCTCGTCGGTGATGGTGCTGAAGGGCTGCGGGCCCAAGGGTTATCCCGGAATGCCGGAGGTCGGCAACATGGCTCTGCCGCGCAAGCTGCTGGCGCAGGGCGTGCGCGACATGGTGCGTCTGTCCGACGCGCGGATGAGCGGAACCGCCTACGGGACGGTGATCCTGCACGTGGCGCCGGAATCCGAATCCGGCGGTCCGCTGGCCCTGGTGAAGTCCGGCGACGAGATCGCGCTCGACGGCCCCGGCCGCAAGCTCGAACTGCTGGTCGGCGACGACGAACTGGCCGAACGGAAGAAGTTCTGGGACGCCAACCGTCCGACATCGAAATACGACCGCGGCTGGGCGCGGCTCTATATCGACACCGTCATGCAGGCCGATCGCGGTTGCGACCTCGACTTCCTCGTGGGCGCCAGCGGTGACGCGGTGGCGCGGGAAAGTCACTGATGGGCGCACTCCTCGCCTGCGACTGGGGAACCACCAACCTGCGCGCCTGGGTGCTGGGCGTAAACGGCGCGGTCGAGGCGAAGCGAGAGTTTGCTCTGGGCGTCGCCAAGCTCGCGCCGGGCGAGGCGGAACAGCGGTTCAAGGACGAGGTTCGGCCCGCGCTGAATGCACAGGATCTGCCCGCCGTTCTCTGCGGCATGATCGGTTCCGCGCTCGGCTGGACCGCGGTTCCCTACGTCGACTGTCCCGCGTCGCTCAGCGATCTCGCTGCGGGACTGTATCGGGCGGACGACCGGTCGCGCATCGTGCCGGGCTTGCGCGGGCCTGGCCTCGAGGACGGCGGTTTCGACGTCATGCGCGGGGAGGAGACACAGCTGTTCGGATGGCTCGCGCGCGATTCTGCACGCGCTCAAGGACGTCACATCGTTTGCCATCCGGGCACCCACGCGAAATGGGCGCTGGTCGAGGATGGCAGAGTCGTGCGTTTTCTCACCGCCATGACCGGCGAGTTGTTCGACGTTCTGTCGCGTCATGGGGTGCTGAAATCCGACGCGCCGGCCGACGACGCGCAAGCGTTCCTGAAAGGCGTCGAAGCGGCCGCCGATGGCGGCGAACTGTCGGCGCGCCTGTTCACCGTGCGCACGCGGGTGGTCGCCAGCGGTCTCCCGGCGCGGTCGGCGACGTCCTATCTCTCGGGCCTTTTGATCGGGTCGGAGATCGCCAGCCTGCCGCGCCTGCTGGGCGTGGGCGAGGACGAGACCATCGCCCTGCTGGGCGACGACCGGCTGTGCGGCTGGTACGCCATGGCGCTGACCCACAAGGGCCGACGCTCGGAAAGCTTTGACGGCGACGAGGCCGCGCTTGCGGGCCTTCGCGCCCTCGCACAAGGAGGCGGCTTATGACCTTCGACAAGGCCAACTTCGAGAAAGTATTGGCGACGACGCCGATCATCGCCATCATCCGGGGCGTCACGCCCGAGGAGGCGGTCGATATCGCGCGCGCTATACACGACGCTGGCGTGCGCATCATCGAGACGCCGATGAACTCCCCGCAACCCCTCGACAGTCTGCGGCGCATCAAGGCGGAATTCGGCGACGAGATGATCGTCGGCGTCGGCACCGTGTTGAAGCCCGAGATCGTCGACCAGGCCGCCGACGCAGGCGCGGAGATCATTGTCGCACCCAACACGCGCGCGGCGGTGATCCGGCGCGCGGTCGAACGCGGCGCCGTGCCGCTGCCGGGCTTCGCCACCGCCAGCG
>DASZMV010000067.1:0-107111 GCA_035551675.1 Caulobacteraceae bacterium
CCCAGCGCCGATCACAAATATCGGAACTTGAACAGGCAACATGAAAGGTCTGACCTTCAGGCCTCAACCGTCCGCGCCCAGTCGGCGATCGCGCGGTCGAGCACGTCGAGCGGCATGGCGCCGGGGACGAGGCCGGCGTCGTGGAAGGCGCGGATGTCGAACCGCGGGCCGAGCTGGGCGCGGCTGCGATTGCGCAGCCGGTTCCACACCGTGTGGCCGATCTTGTAACTGCAGGCCTGGGCCGGGATGGCGCAGTAGCGGTCGACCTCCCGCGTCGTCGATCCCACGGCGTCGCCGTCGAGTTCCATCAGGTACTTGACCGCCTGTTCACGGCTCCAGCGCATGGTGTGGATGCCGGTGTCGACGACGCAGCGGCCGCAGCGGAAGATCTGCGCCTTCAGATAGCCGATCCGGCCGAGGGGGTCGTCCTCGTACATGCCGAGCTCGTCGGCCAGCTGTTCGGCGTAGAGCGCCCAGCCTTCGCCGTAGCCCGAGAAGTACATGGTGCGCCGGATCGTCGGAATGGTGGCGAACTGCTGGGCGATGCCGCCCTGAAGCTGATGTCCGGGCAGACCCTCGTGATAGAGCGTCGTGGCCAGGTCCCACTTGGGGTGTTCTCTCGTGTCGTGCAGGTTGAAGAAGATCATGCCCGGACGCTTGTGATCGAGCGACGGCGCCTCGGAATAGGCGCCCGGCGCGCCGGCGTCGATGGCCGGCGGCACGCGGCGCACCTCGATCTGCTGATCGGGGATACGGTCGAACATCGTGGGCAGGCGCTTTTTCACCGCTTCCAGCCGGCCGCGCAGATAGTCGAGCGTCTGCTCGCGGCCCGCGTCCGTGTTCGGATAGTACTGGCTCGGATCCTTGTAGAGCGACTGGATGCGCTCGCCGACCGTGCCCTGGGTCAAGCCCTGTTGTTTCAACAAGCCATCGAGCCGTGCGCTGATTTCCGCCGCCTGGTCGAGGCCCATCTTGTGGACTTCCTCCGGCGTCATATTGGTGGTCGTGGTGTAGCGCAGGTTAGCGCGATAGAAGTCGGGACCCTTCTTGAAACGCCAGACGCCGGCATCGTGGGTCGCGCGTGGGCGAAGCGCCTGCACCGCCGCGATCTGGCGCTGCAAGGCCGGCAGCACGCTCGCGGCATAGACCGCCGACGCCTTGTCGCGCCAACCGTCGCCGAGGCCCTTGTCCTTGGCGCGCCGCGCCAGCGACTCCACCAGACCCGACCGGTCGGCGGGAACCGCGAGCTGGTTCAACTGGGTGATGGTCGTGTCGATCAGGAAATCCGGCGGGATCACGCCTTCGGCGACGTCGTGGCGCAGCCGCGCGGTGTCGTCGTCGAGCACCGTCGCGAACGCGTGCAGCCGATCGAGGTAGGCCTGCGCGTCCGATGCGTTCTCGACCCGGTGCTTGGTGTTGAGGAAGTCCGGTACGCTCTGATAGGCGCCGGTGATCGGGCTCAGCACATAGGGCGACGGCGAGAACCCTTCGCCGCCGATGTCGAGCTCGTGCACCTTCAGCGAACTGTCGGTGACGAAGACCAGGGTGTCGTAGTCGATCGTCTCCGGGCCATTGAGCTTGCTGCGGTCGATGCTCTTCAGCCGCGCCATCCGATCGCGCATCGCCGCGCGGTCGCCGGCCAGCCCCTTGGCGGACCGATCCTTCAGCTTCGAACGCAGGACCGCGAGGTCGCCGGTGTCGAGGCCGAGGTTGGACGCCTGTTCGGGACTACGCAGCAACTGCTCGTGGAAGAAGGCGTCGAGCAGGGCCTCGAGCTTCGCGCCTTCGGGACCCGAGGGGGCCTGGGCGAGGGCGGCGACCGGCGCGACCAGGGCGGCGGCGGATCCGGCGGTGAGCAGCAGCTGGCGGCGGTCGAGGCGGTTCATGGCGGTTCCCCTGGTACAAAAGCGTCGCGGCGGCTTGCGTCCGGGCCGCACTCGGGAAATCGTATACCGCGAAAGCCAGACGGGGGAGGGTCACATGCGGATCGTTTTTGGAAGCGCGGTCGCCGCCGCGGCACTGGCGGCGGGCGCGGCCTTCGGGCAGGGCGTCGACGGGCCGGTCGTTTCGCCGGACGGGCTGCACGAAGTCTGGGCGCCGGCGGGGTGCCATTGCCTCTGGGGCGCGGAGCGCGCCTCGCCCGACGCCGCATGGCCGGCGCCGCGCAAGCTGTTCGAGATCAAGGGCGCGGTCGGCAAGATCGCCTTCTCGCCCGACGGATCGCGCATCGCCTTCGAGAACCCGCGCGGCGACTGGACGGTGGAGGCGCCGCGCGCCAATCCGGCGTTCGTGGGTTTGAGTCCGCCGCGCTATTACGGCTGGGGCTTCATCGCGGTCTACGATTTCGCGCACGATCGCCTGAGCTACGTCGACCCGAGCTTCGCGACCGACACCGATCCGCGGTGGAAGAACGACCGCGACATCGCCTTCACCCGTCATGCGCAGGGCGCCGCGGACGCCCAGCTGACGCGCTCGGCGGCGGTCGCGCCGGAACCTGCCGTTACGCGCGGTTCGGCGGCGAGCTATCTCGACGCGCCGCTGTCCTACCAGCCGATCGTCTCGGCGGACGGAACGACCGGCGCCTTCGTATCGCGCGAAGGCGAAAGCCGTGCGGTCTATCTGTTCGGCGTCGAAGCCCGGGCGCGGCGCTATATCGCGTACGGCGGTGATGACGGTCAGGCGCTGTCGAACATCGCGCTGACGCCGAACGGCGACCTGATCGCCTATGTGCGCGGCGCACGCCCGAACAAGCTCGGCGACGTGCCCAACCCTCGGGCGCTGCCGAAGAAGCCGATGCGCGAGCTCTGGGTCGGCGGAACTGCGGCCGGACAAGCGCCGAAGCTGATCGGCGAGGGCGAAGACCCGATGTTCACGCCCGACGGCCGCCGCCTCGTCTTCACCGGCGAGAAGGGGCTGATGATCGCGCCCCTGTTCCGCGGTGGCGCGGGCGGCGTGCGGGTCGGCGACGCTTCGGTCTTTGTCCCGGGCCGCGTGTCGGACGCGACGTTCTCGCCCGACGGATCGAAGCTGCTCTACGCCCGCGGCGACCGCCTGTTCGTCTACGACCTGGCGAGCGACCGCACGACGCCGATCGACCATCCAAAGGGGACCGACGATCTTGCGCCGATCTGGTCGCCGGATGGATCGAAGATCGCCTTCATACGCTCGAACGTGCCGCGCGAGGCGGGTTATAACCTGGGTTACGACGGCCCGTTCGTCGCCGAAAAGCCCTGGTCGCTCGCGCTCTACGACGTCGGCGCCGACCGCGTGCACCAGATCTGGCAGGCGAAGCCGGGCGTGGGCTCGGCCTTCTATCCGCTCGACGAGGACGCGACCGAAACCGGCAATCCGGGCGAGCAGCTCTATTGGACCGCCGACGATCGCATCGTGTTCCCGTGGGAGAGCGACGGTTGGCGCCACCTCTACGCGGTTCCGGTCGCGGGCGGCGAGGCGCAACTGCTGACGCGCGGCGACGGCGAAATCGAGTCGGTTACGCAAACGCCCGACCGCAAGTCGCTGATCGCCGCCACCAACATCGGCGATCTCGGCCGCCGGCATATCGCTCACGTCGACGTCGCGAGCGCGACGATTATCCCGATCACGCCCGGCAAGGCGGATCAATGGGGCCCGGCGCCGATGGCGAACGGCACGCTCGCCTATGTCGAGGCCGGTTGGGCCGAGCCGCCGCAGATCCGCGTGCGCGCGACGAGCGCCGCCGCCGCGTCCGCGCTCCCCGCCCTGCCCGCGACCTACCCAACCGCGTGGCTCGAGCCGAAGTTGATCGAGTTGAAGGCGTCGGACGGCGCCACGGCTTACGGGCAGCTGTTCGTTCCCGCGCATCCGAACGGTTGCGGCGTGGTGTTTGCGCACGGCGGCATCAAGCGGCAGATGCTGCCGGGTTTTCACTATATGGACGCCTATTCGGTGCTCTACGAGACCAACCAGTATCTCGCCAGCAAGGGATGCGTGGTGCTGTCGGTGGAGTATCGCTCCTCGATCATGCGCGGCTATGCGTTCCGTAACGCGCCGGGGTGGGGTTCGGCCGGCGCGACCGAGATGATGGATGTCGCCGCGGCGGGGACCTATCTGAAAACCCACCGTGAGTTGAAAGTGCGTCACGTCGGCGTCTATGGCCTGAGCTGGGGCGGTTACATCACGGCCCAGGCGCTGACGCGCTATCCCGACATCTTCGAGGCCGGCTTCGACATGGCCGGGGTGCACGAGTTCTTCGGCGATCGCGTGCAGTTTTCGTCGGAGGCCAGGATCGGCGACCTGCGAGCGCCCATCTATCTGGTGCAGGGCGACGACGACCGAAACGTCGACTTCTACCAGGGGATGTCGCTGGCGGCGTTGCTGCGTGCGCACGGGGCGGACGCGACCTTCAAGGTTGTGCCGGACGAGGTGCATGACATGACCTCGACCTTCTCCAACATGGTCGAGGTTTATGGCGGCGGCGCCGACTTTTTGTACGATCGGCTGACCAGGCCAGCGAAACCGCGCGCGAAATGATCCGCACCGTCGTCATCTGGGGCGTTGTCTTGGCGGTCGCCGCCTTTGCGCTCGAGTTCCTGAAGTACGGCTACGTCGTGCGCGCGTTTCCGGCGCCGGTCTATGTCGGGATCGTGGCGACGGTCTTCGCGGCGTGCGGGGCGTGGCTGGGCTGGCGGTTGACCGCGCGGCGGCAGGGCGGCTTCGAACGCAATGACCAGGCGGTGACGTCGCTCGGGCTCACGCCGCAGGAAGTGCGGGTGCTGGAGCGTCTGGCCGCGGGCCAGTCCAACAAGGAGATCGCCCGCACGATGGAGCTGTCCCCTAATACGGTGAAGACCCACCTGTCGAACCTGTTCGAGAAACTCGAGGTCAGCCGCCGCACCCAGGCGATCGGCAAGGCGCGGGAATTGCGGCTGATTCCCTGATCCTGGCCCTGACCCCAACTTCCTGATCCGGCCGGTTCACCCGTTCGGGTGATAGCTTTCTCCTCGTCGTTGAGCCCATCCTCCGCTCGACTCGCGGCAGCGAAGGAGACGACCATGACGCGCATCATCCTGACCTGGGGCCTGATCGGGGGCCTCATCATCATCGTGGGCAGCGCGGCGAGCTTCGCCCTGACCGGCGGCGGGCATCACACCGCCAACACCGCGCTGGGCTTTGCGCTCGGCTATCTGGTCATGCTGGTGGCGCTGTCCGCCGTCCTTGTCGGCGTTCGCCAGTACCGGGACCAGGTGAAGGGCGGGGTGATCAAGTTCCTGCCGGCGCTCGGCATAGGCCTCGGCATCGCACTGGTCGCCTCGCTCGCCTACGTGGCGGTCTGGGAGGCCTATCTGGCGGTCACCCACTACCGCTTCATCGACGAGTACACGGCCGGCATCCTCGCGTCCAAGCGCACCGCCGGCGTCACCGGCGCCGCCTACGCCAAGCTCGTCGCCGAGATGGACGACATGCGCAAGAGCTACGCCAATCCGCTGATCCGGATGGGCATGACCTTCACCGAGATCGCGCCGGTGGGCCTGATCGTCGCCCTGGTCAGCGCCGCCCTGCTGCGCAACCCGCGCTTTCTGCCCGCGAAAACGGCGGCGTAAGCGCTCAGGCCCGAGCCTCTTCGCCGCCGACCTCTTCGTACTGGTCCATGATCGCGGGGGTGATCTCGTCCTCGGCGAGGCGGGTCAGCGCCTGGTCGAAGCTCTTGCCCTCGTCCAGCGCGCGCTCCAGCGAGGCGACGATCTCGTCCTCGCCGATCGCCTTGGCGAAGGCCTTGGCCGTGCCCCAGGCGGCGATGCAGTAATGCTCGGTCTTCTGCATGGCCCCGATCAGCATGGCGTCCAGCTCCGGTCCGCCGGCGTAGGTCTGGACGGTTTCCTGCGCCTCGGTGATCAGGCCCTCGGCCGCCGCGTTCTTTGTCCGGCCCGCGGTGGTTTCGTACTCGTCGAACACCTCCTCGATATTTTCGGTAAGGGTCTGGCCCTGTTCCACGCGGCGGTCGAGCGCCTCGCGCAGGGTTTCGTTCTGAATCGCCTTGGACAGCCGCGGCAAGACCTTGGTCAACTGCTTTTCGGCGCTGTAGATTCCGCGCAGTTCGTCGAGCAGCAGATCCTCCGGCTCGGGCGCTTCCTGGCGACCCTTCGCCTTGCGCCCCGCGTTGGATTTTGATTTCGCAGCCGCCATGGTCAATCCTCCTGGAGTCGAGAATCGCCCAACTGCGATAGGGCCCGCGTCGTTCCTGACCTGCGGCGACAAACGCGGGGAATCGCGTTTCGAGGATTGGATCCGCAGAGTGGGGACGCCATGGCGAAGGCCGCCGATGTGACCGCATCCGTCGGCCGGGCCGTGCGCAAACCGCTCGCCCGCTCCGGCCTGCCCGTCGATACCGTGGATCTCGCCCGCTACCTGATCGGCAAACAGGTGGTGCGCGAGACGGCCGAAGGCGTGATCAGCGGACGCATTGTCGAGACCGAGGCCTATCCGCTCGGCGACGCTGCGGCCCACGCTTTTCGCGGCGAGACGCCGCGAAATCGCGCGATGTTTCTCAGCCGCGGCCATGCTTACGTCTATCTCGCCTATGGCGTGTCCTGGATGCTGAACGTGTCGAGCGAAGCCGCGGGCGTCGGCGCCGGGGTTCTCATCCGTGCGCTGGAGCCGCTCGACGGCGTGGAGATCATGCGGCGCCATCGCGGGATCGAGGCGCTTCGCGATCTGGCGCGCGGACCGGGACGCCTGGCCCAAGCCCTCGCCATCGACCGCCGCCTCGACGGCCTGGACCTGTGCAAACCGGGGCCGCTGTGGCTGGCCGGCGGCCCGCGCGGCGAGATCGACATCGGCGTCAGCACCCGGATCGGCCTGACCAAGGAAGCCCACCGCCCCCTGCGCTTCTATGTGCGCAACAACCGCTTCGTCAGCGGCCCCAAGGCGCTCAACCCCTGAAAAGACAAGGCCCTGCGGCCCTCCAGACCGGGAAGGCCGATCCCCCCGTTGACCCGGAGAGACCGGTCGTTAGATTGCGCCCCCGCCCTGTGCCCCAGTGGCGAAATGGTAGACGCGGCAGACTCAAAATCTGTTGTTCGTGAGGACGTGCTGGTTCGAGTCCGGCCTGGGGCACCACCCGCCTGATGGATGTCAGGACCTCACCTGACCCTCCCCCCGCACAACGTATTTGTAGGCGGTGAGCTGTTCGGCGCCGACCGGGCCGCGGGCGTGGAGTTTCGAAGTCGCGATACCGATCTCGGCGCCGAAGCCGAACTCGCCGCCGTCGGCGAACTGGGTGGAGGCGTTGACCAGGACGATGGCGCTGTCGACCGCCGCCACGAAACGCTCGGCCGCCGTCGGGTCTTCGGTGACGATGGCGTCGGTGTGGCCCGAACCCCAGCGGCGGATGTGATCGACCGCCGCGTCCAGGTCGTCGACCACCCGCACCGCCAGGATCGGCGCGAGGTATTCGCAGGCCCAGTCGTCGTCGCTCGCCGGAGTCATTAGCGGAACGAGCGCGCGCGCCGCGTCGTCGCCCCGCAGGGCGCAGCCCGCTGCGATCAGATCGGCCGCGACCGGCGGCAGCAGTCGCCGCGCCGCCGCGCGATCCACCAGCAAGGTTTCCGTCGCGCCGCAGACGGACACATTGCGCAGCTTGGCGTTCACGACGATGCGCCGCGCCTTTTCCGGATCGGCGGCGGCGTGCAGGTAGGTGTGGCAGAGGCCTTCGAGGTGGCCGAGCACCGGCGCGCGCGCCTCGGCCTGGACGCGGGCGACCAGGCTCTTGCCGCCGCGCGGGATGATCAGGTCGATGGCGCCGTCGAGGCCGGCGAGGATATGGCCCACCGCGTCGCGATCGGCAACCGGGACGAGCTGCACGCAAGCGGGCGGCAGGTCGGCGGCTTCGAGGCCTTCGACCACGGCGGCGTGGATGGCGCGCGCGCTGTGCAAGGCTTCGGAGCCGCTGCGCAGGATCGCGGCGTTGCCGGACCGCAGGCAGAGGGCTGCTGCGTCTGCGGTTACGTTCGGGCGGCTCTCGTAGATGATCGCCAGCACCCCGATCGGCGTACTTAGCCGGCGGATGTCGAGGCCGTTGGGCCGCGTCCACTGCGCGCGCTCGACGCCGACCGGATCAGGTTGCGCGGCCACTGCCGCCAGAGCCCGCGCCATGGCTTCGACCTTGGCCGGGTCGAGTTTCAGACGCTGGATCAGCGCCGGCGCGAGCGCGGCCTTCTCCGCCGCTGCTACGTCAAGGTCATTGGCGAATAGAATCTCGCCGCCGCGCCGGCGTAGCGCCGCAGCCATCGCTTCGATCGCCGCCGTGCGCTGTTCCGACGGGGCCTGCGCGAGTTCGCGCGCCGCCGCGCGCGCATCGCGACCCATGGCGATCATCATGTCTGACAGGGCGCTCATGACGCCACCCGCTCGATCCGCACCAAGTCGTCGCGGTGGATCAGCTCGGACGGACCCTGGTATCCCAGCACGGTCTCGATCTCGGCGCTGCGGCGACCGCACAGGCGAGCCGCCTCTTCGGCGCCATAGTTGATCAGGCCGAGGGCGAAATCGCGGCCGTCCGGATCGCGCACGGTCACGCAGTCGCCCTTGTGGAAACGGCCCTCAACGCCTGTCACGCCGGAGGGCAGCAGGCTCTTGCCACCGATGAGCGCCGCGAGCGCGCCGGCATCGACGCGCACCACGCCTTTCGATGCAAGATGGCCGGCGATCCACTGTTTGTAGGCCGTCGCCGGCGAGGTTTCCGCCGCGATCAGGGTGGCGCGCACGCCGCCTTCCACGGCGGCGATCGGATGCGGGACGGACCCGAGTGCGATGATGGTGGCGCAGCCGGCGGCGCGGGCGATTTCCGCAGCCTGCAGCTTGGTGATCATGCCGCCCGAGCCGAGCTTGGCCGTCGCATTGGGACCGGCCGCCATGGCGAAGAGTTCAGCGTCGAGCGTGCGAACCACCGGCACGTGCGTGGCGTCGGCGTGGCGGCGCGGATCCTTGTCGTAGAGGCCGTCGACGTCGGAAAGCAGCACCAGGGCGTCGGCGCGCACCATCTGGGCCGTCCGCGCGGCCAGACGATCGTTGTCGCCGTAGCGAATCTCCTCGGTGGCGACGGTGTCGTTCTCGTTGACGATCGGCAGGGCGCCGAGACGCAGCAAGGCGTCCACCGTGGCGCGCGCGTTCAGCCAGCCGCGCCGGTGTTCGGTGTCGGCGCGGGTGAACAACACCTGGGCCGCGACGATCCCGTGCGGGGCGAGCGCCTGTTGCCAGGCCTGCATCAGGGCCGCCTGGCCCACGGCGGCGGCGGCCTGCTTCTCGTCGAGCCGGCGACCGCGCTCGAGCTTGAGGCGACCGCGGCCGAGCGCCACCGCGCCGGAAGACACCAGCACCACGCGCTTACCCTCGGCGCGCAGGCGGGCGATGTCGTCGGCGATGGCGCGGGTACGGTCCGCGGCCGGTTCGGCGCCCTCGACCACGAGGGCCGAGCCGCATTTGATCACCAGGGTTTTCGCGTCGCGGATCGCCTGGGCTGCGCCGGATTTGTTCGTCTTGGGCACGGTTGCGTCGCGTCGCGGGGACGCGCCTTCAAAGTCCGGAGGGTGGAATACGACGTTTAGCGAAGCGGGTCAGGCGCGTTTGCGGGCCTGACCCTCGCTCGGTCGCCGCGGCGCCACTTCCACGAACCGCTCCAGCGCGGCCGCCCAATCGCTGAGCAACCCTATGGCCAGGGGCGACCGGGTCGCCGCGGCGTGGGCTTCGATCAGGCGGCGCAGGTCCATCGCGGACGCTCCGGCGACGGGCGCCAGCTCGACGGTCTCGCCGTTCAGGAGGTCCGGCAGGCTGCCGGCATCGTCGAGCACATAGGCCACGCCGCCGGTCATGCCGGCGCCGAAGTTCCAGCCCACGGGCCCCAGCACCGCGATCGACCCGCCGGTCATGTATTCGCAGCCGTGCGCGCCGCAGCCTTCCACCACCGCGGTTGCGCCGGAATTACGCACCGCGAAGCGCTCGCCCGCCGTGCCCGCGGCATAAAGCTCGCCCGAGGTGGCGCCGTAGAGCGTCGTGTTGCCGATGATCGCCTGGCCGGGGCGCCACACGGGCGGCCGCACGATCACCGTCGCCCCTGACAGGCCCTTGCCGACATAGTCGTTGGCCTCACCCGTCAGGTCGATGCGCAAGCCCTGCACGGCGAACGCCGCCAGGCTCTGGCCCGCGGCGCCGGAAAGCTGCAGGTCGAGATGGCCCGCGCGCAGGCCGGTCATGCCCCAGGCGCGCACGATGTGCGACGACACGCGCGTGCCGATGGCGCGCATGGTGTTCGCGACCTCGTAGGTGAGTTGCATCTTCTCGCCGCGTTCCAGCAAAGGCGCGGCGTCGCTGAGGATGCGGTCGTCGAGGGAGGGCGCCACCGCATTGCGGCGCGGCTCGGCGCAGAACATGGGTTTGCCGGAGTCCACCCGCGCCAGCAGCGGGTTGAGATCGAGGTCGTCGAGGTGGGCGCCGCCGCGGCTGACCTGGCGCAAGAGATCGGTGCGGCCCACCACCTCGTTCAGGCTGCGCGCGCCCAGCTGGGCCAGGGTCTCGCGCACTTCCTGGGCGATGAAGGTGAAGAGGTTGATCACCTTCTCCGGCGAGCCGGTGAACTTGGCGCGCAGCGTCTCGTCCTGGGTGCAGACGCCGACCGGGCAGGTATTGGAATGGCACTGGCGCACCATCAGACAGCCCATGGCGATCAGCGAAGCGGTCCCGATGCCGAACTCTTCCGCGCCCAGCATGGCGGCGATCACCACGTCGCGACCGGTGCGCATGCCGCCGTCTGCGCGCAGCCGCACCTGATCGCGCAGGTCGTTGAGCGTCAGCACTTGGTGCGCCTCGGCAAGGCCGATCTCCCACGGACAGCCGGCGAACTTGATCGAGCTCTGTGGCGAAGCCCCCGTGCCTCCTACGTGGCCGGAGATCAGGATCAGGTCGGCCTTGGCCTTGGCCACGCCCGCGGCCACCGCGCCGATGCCCGACATGGAGACCAGCTTCACGCAGACGCGCGCGTCGGGGTTGATCTGCTTCAGATCGTAGATGAGCTGGGCCAGGTCCTCGATCGAATAGATGTCGTGGTGCGGCGGCGGCGAGATCAGCGGCACGCCGGGCGCCGAGTGGCGCATGCGCGCGATGAACTCGGTGACCTTGAAGCCCGGCAGCTGGCCGCCCTCGCCGGGCTTGGCGCCCTGCGCGACCTTGATCTCGATCTCGCGGCACTGGTTGAGGTATTCGGCGGTGACGCCGAAACGACCGGACGCGATCTGCTTTACCGCCGAGTTCGGATTGTCGCCGTTGGGACGGGCCCGGTAACGCTCGGGATCCTCACCGCCCTCGCCCGACACCGAGCGCGCGCCGATGCGGTTCATGGCGATGTTCAGCGTCTCGTGCGCCTCGGGCGACAGCGCGCCCAGCGACATGCCGGGGGTCACGAACCGCTTGCGGATCTCGTTGACCGTCTCGACCTCGTCCAGCGGCACGGCCGCGGGCGCTTCGCTCCAACCGAGCAGGTCGCGCGGCGCAGAGGGCGCCTGGGCGTGCATCAACTCGGAATAGGCCTTGAAACGGCGATAGTCGCCGCGCGTGGTCGCGTCCTGCAGCAGGTGGATCGCCTTCGACTCGAAGGCGTGGCGTTCGCCCTCGGCGCGCGCCTTGTAGAAACCGCCCACCGGCAGATGCACCCGGCCCGGACGCCAAGCCTTGCGGTGCAGTTCGACGGTCTTGGCCTCGATGCCCGCAAGCCCGATGCCGGAGATGCGCGACGGCAAACCGGGAAAGAATTCCGCCACCAGGGCGCGCGACAGGCCGACGGCCTCGAACTCGTAGCCGCCGCGGTAGGAGGAGATGACCGCGATCCCCTTCTTGGCGAGAATCTTCATCAGGCCCGCCTCGATCGCGGCCTTATAGTTCAGGCACGCATCGCGCAGGGTCAGGCCCGGATAGATGCCGCGCTCCAGCCGGTCGAGGAACACCTCCTGCGCCAGATAGGCGTTGACCGCCGTGGCGCCCACGCCCACCAGAACCGCATAGCCGTGCGCGTCGAGGCACTCGCCGGACCGCACGATCAGGGAGACGAAGCTGCGCAGGCCTTCGTCGACCAGGCGCGCATGCACGCCGCCGGCCGCGAGGATCATCGGCAGGGCGACGCGGTCGGCGCCGGCGGCCTCGTCGCTAATCACGATCTGGCCCGCGCCTGCACGCACCGCCGCCACCGCCTCGTCGCGCACGCGATCGAGCGCCGCGCGCAGCGCCTCGCCCGCGCGCGCATGTTCCGGCGGCGCCTCGAAGGTGCAGTCGATCACCGCGACCTGGTCCTCGCCGAAGTGCGCCAGCATGCGTTCGTACATGCCGGTGGTGATCACCGGGCTTTCCAGCACGAAGACGTCGGTCTGGGTCTCTTCCTCCACCAGGATGTTGCCGAGGTTCTTGAATCGCGTCTTCAAGCTCATCACCCCGGCCTCGCGCAGCGGATCGATGGGCGGATTGGTGACCTGGCTGAAGTTCTGCCGGAAGAAGTGCGACAGCGGGCGGTACTCGTCCGACAGCACCGCGAGCGGCGTGTCGTCGCCCATGGAGCCGATGGCCTCCTTGCCGTCGAGCACCATGGCGTCGAGGATGGTCTCGACCTCTTCGTGACTGAGCCCGGCGGCGAACTGGCGGCGCAGCAGCGCATCGCCGAACAGGCGGCGCGGTTCCTCGCCCGGCCCGACCAGCGGCTCGAGCTCGACCATGTTCTCGAGCCAGTCGGTATAGGGGTGCTTGTCCGCCAGCTCGTCGATCAGGGCCTCGTCGTCGAAACGGCGACCGGTGGGCAGGTGCACGCCAATCATGCGCCCGGGCGGAATGTGCGCGCGACGCACGATGCGCGCGGCGTCGACGCCGGTCATGCCCGCTTCCGAGCCCACGATCAGCAAGCCGTCGGACGTTTCGGCGACGCGCAAGGGGCGCAGGCCGTTGCGGTCCTTGCCCGCAATCACCCAGGCGCCGTCGGTGGCGCAGAGGCCCGCGGGTCCGTCCCAGGGCTCCATCACCGCGTTGCAGTAGGCGTAGAGCGCGCGGTGCGTGGGCTTCATCAGGTGCGCGTGCTTGGACCAGGCTTCGGGAACCAGCAGCGCCTTGGCCATGGGCGCCGACCGCCCCGCGCGCACCAGCACCTCGAAAGTATTGTCCAGCGCGGCAGAGTCGGAGCCGCCGGGTTGGATGACCGGCTTTACGTCCTCGCGCCGGTCGCCGAAGGCCTTGGCCGCCATGCGGATCTCATGGCTGCGCATCCAGTTGACGTTGCCCTTCAGCGTGTTGATCTCGCCGTTGTGGGCGAGCATGCGGAAGGGCTGGGCGAGGCGCCACTCGGGGAAGGTGTTGGTGGAGTAGCGCTGGTGGAACAGCGCGAAGGCCGACTCGAAGCCGGCGTCGCGCAGGTCCGGATAGAAGACGTCGATGTCCTCGGCGCGGAACATGCCCTTGTAGACGATCGAGCGCGCCGACAGCGAACAGACGTAAAAGCCCTGCAGGTTCGCCCGCGCCGCGGCCTTTTCGATGCGACGACGGCACAGGAACAGCGCCCGTTCGAGCGCCTCGTCTTCGACGCCGTCCGGCGCGGCCAGCATGATCTGCTCGATCTCGGGCCGGGTGGCGGCGGCGCGTTCACCCACCGCGCCCACCACCGCGGGAACCTGGCGCCAGCCGTAGATGTAGAAGCCTTCGCGCAGGCATTCGCTCTCCACGATGGTGCGCGCGCGTTCCTGGGCGGCGAGGTCGGTGCGCGGCAGGAACACCATGCCCACCGCCATGGCGCCGTCGCGCGGCGTGTGGCCGATCGCGCGCACCTGCTGACGGAAGAAGCCCTGCGGCAGGCCCACCAGCACGCCGGCGCCGTCGCCGGTCTTGCCGTCCGACGCCACCGCGCCGCGATGCCAGACCGCCTTCAAGGCGCGGATGGCCAGTTCGACCACTTCGCGACGGGCGCCGCCGTCGATGGCGCAGACGAGGCCGACGCCGCAGGCGTCGTGCTCCGACGCCGGGTCGTAGGCGTGGGCGGCGATCAAACGCTCGCGATTGTCGAGATATCGGCGGATATCCTCGCTCATGCCGCGGCCTCGCTCGCTTGAGCGCTGATCCAGCGGTCGATATCGACGGCCGCGCGCTGGCCGTCACGCACCGCCCAGACCACCAGCGACGCGCCGCGCGCCGCGTCCCCCGCGGCAAACACGCCCGGCAGGCTGGTCATGCTCGAGGGCGAGCGAAGTCGCACCGCGCCGTGGTCGGTGAGCGCGAGATCCGGCGCGCCGTAGAGCGTGGGATAATCTTCCGGGTCGAAGCCCAGGGCCTCGACCACCATTTGGGCGGGCAGGTCGAATTCGGCGCCCGGCGTCTCGTCGACCGAGCGGCGGCCGTGCGCGTCGCGCGCGCCGAGCTGCATGCGGGCGAAGCGAACGCCGTCCACCGTGCGCGCGTCGGCGAGCAATGCCTTGGGCGCGGCGAGCCATTCGAACCGCACGCCCTCCTCCTCCGCCATGGTCACTTCGCGCGCCGACCCGGGCATGTTCTCGCGGTCACGGCGGTAGGCGCAGACCACCGAGCGGGCGCCCTGGCGCACGGCGGTGCGCACGCAATCCATGGCGGTGTCGCCTCCGCCCAGCACCACCACGTCGCGGCCCTGAGCATTCAGCCGCCCGGACTCGAAGTCCGGCACGGCGTCGCCGAAGCCCTTGCGGTTGGAGGCGATCAGATAGTCGAGCGCGGGCGAGAGACCGTGCGAGCCGCAGCCGGGCGCGCTGAGCCGGCGCGCCTTATAGACGCCGCTGGCGATCAGCACCGCGTCGTGGGTCGTGCGCAACTCTTCCAGCGACGCGTCGCGGCCGACTTCGAAATCCATCGCGAACGTGACGCCCCCGTCGGCGAGGCGGCGCGTGCGCCGCTCCACCACCGACTTTTCCAGCTTGAAACCGGGAATGCCGTAGACGAGCAGGCCGCCCGGCCGATCATGCCGGTCGTAGATCGTTACCGCATAGCCGCGCTCACGCAGGCGGTCCGCCGCCGCGAGACCCGCGGGCCCGGCGCCGATGACGCCGACGGAGCGGTCGAGTTCGCGATGCGGCCGGATCGCGTCGACCCAGCCGTTCTCGAACGCCATGTCGCCGAGCTGCTTTTCCACCGAGCCGATGGTCACGCCCTCCCAGCCGGATTGCTCCAGCACGCAGGCGCCCTCGCACAGCCGGTCCTGCGGACAGATGCGGCCGCAGATTTCGGGCATGGTGCTGGTCGCTGCCGCCATCCGCCACGCCTCCTCGTGACGGCCTTGCGAGGCGAGGTTCAGCCAGTCGGGGATGTTGTTGTGCAGCGGACAGGCCGACTGACAGAAGGGCACGCCGCACTGGGCGCAGCGCGAGGACTGGCCCGCGGACTGGCCGGGCGTAAACGGCTGGTAGACCTCGCCGAACGCGCGCGAGCGCGCTTCGCCCGTCGCCTTGGCGGGCGCGGTGCGGCCGAGATGCACAAAGCGGTTGAGATCGCGCGCCATTACGCCGCCGCGCGCGCGATCAGCGCCTTGACGTTGCGCGCCGCTTGGCGGATGCGGTGCTCGTTCTCGACCAGGCCGATGCGGACAAAGCCTTCACCGCCCTCGCCGAAGGCCGCGCCGGGCGCCACGGCCACGTGCGCCTCTTCCATTAGCATTTTCGCGAACTCGACCGAGCCCATGTTGTTGAAGCGCTCGGGTAGCGGCGCCCAGGCGAACATGGAGGCCGGCGGCGAGGGTATGGCCCAGCCCGCGCGGCCCATGGCCTCGACCAGCACGTCTCTGCGGCTGCGATAGGTGGCGCGGATTTCGTCCACGCAATCCTGCGGTCCGTTCAGCGCCGCGGTCGCGGCCACCTGGATCGGCGTGAAGGCGCCGTAGTCGAGGTAGGACTTCACCCGCATCAGCGCCGCGCAGAGCCGCGCATTGCCCACCACCATGCCGATGCGCCAGCCGGCCATGGCGTAGGTTTTCGACAGGCTGTTGATCTCCACCGCCCGCTCGCGCGCGCCTTCGACCTGGAGGATCGACGGCGGCGGATTGTTGTCGAAGTAGATCTCGGAATAGGCGACGTCGGAGAGCACCAGCAGGTCGTGCGCCTGGGCGATGCGGATAATCTCGCGATAGAAGTCGAGGCCGACCCATTGCGCCGTCGGGTTCGACGGATAGCTGACCACCACCGCCCGCGCCGGCGGCGAGGAGTTGCGCGCGGCCTCGTCGAGGCCGGCGAGATACTGTTCGGGCGTGAGCGCGGGCACGTGGCGCACCACGCCGCCCGCGATCAGAAAGCCGAAGGCATGGATCGGGTAGGCCGGGTTCGGACACAGCACCACGTCGCCAGGCGCGGTGATCGCCTGGGCGAGGTTGGCGAAGCCCTCCTTTGACCCGAGCGTCACCACGACTTCGCGATCGGGATCGAGCTTCACCCCGAAGCGCCGGGCATAATAGCCGGCCATGGCGCGCCGCAGGCCCACGATGCCGCGCGAGACCGAATAGCCGTGGGCGTCGGGATTGCGCGCGCTCTCCACCAGCTTGTCGACGATGTGCTCGGGCGTGGGCATGTCCGGATTGCCCATGCCGAAGTCGATCACGTCGGCGCCCTCGGCGCGCAGGCGGGCCTTCAGGCGGTTCACCTCCTCGAAGACGTAGGGCGGCAGGCGGTTGACCCGATAGAAATCGGGATCGGACGAGGGCTCGGGAACGGGGGGCTGCGACGGTACGATACGGATCATCTCAACCCCAGTGCATAAGTCGGCCGTGCAAGGCGGCGGTGCGGGTATTCCGCAGCGCCTGCGCCACGGCCCAGGCGAACGCCGAGCAGCTTTCCCAGCCGCCGAGATCGGCGGTGGAACGACCGGACGCCAACACCGCGGTCACCGCGGAGCGAACCGCCTCGGCTTCGTCGATGAGACCCAAGCCATAGTGCAACAACATGGAGACCGACAAGATTGCGCCGATGGGATTGGCGATATCCCGGCCGGCGATATCCGGCGCCGAGCCGTGGATCGGCTCGAAAAGGCCCGGACCGCCGTCGCCCAGGGAGGCGGAGCCCAGCATGCCGATGGAGCCCGAGAGGATCGACGCCTCGTCGCTGAGGATATCGCCGAACATGTTTTCGGTGAGCACCACGTCGAAGGCGCGCGGCTTCTGGATCAACCGCATGGCCGCGGCGTCCACCAGCACGTGCTCCAGTTCCACGTCCGGGAAGTCGGTGTGGGCGAGGCGGGTCACCGTCTCGCGCCAAAGCCGGCTGGTCTCCAGCACATTGGCCTTGTCGATGGAGGTGACGTGACCGCGCCGTTCGCGCGCCGCGCGGAAGGCCACGCGCGCCACCCGCTCGATCTCGTGGGTCGAATAGGCGCAGAGGTCGGTGGCGCGATCCGCCTCGCGGGTCTTCTCGCCGAAATAGGCGCCGCCGGTGAGCTCGCGCACGATCAGGAGATCGACGCCCTTGACCACGTCGGCCTTCAGCGGCGAGCGGACGGCGCCTTGAGGGGTCACCTCCACCGGGCGCAGGTTGGCGTAGAGGCCCATGGCTTGGCGCAGGCCGAGCAATCCTTCCTCGGGCCGCCGTTCATGGCCGTCCCACTTGGGACCGCCGACCGCGCCGAGGAACACCGCGTCGGCCTTGAGGCACGCGTCGAGCGTGGCTTGGGGCAACGGTTCGCCGGTCTCGTCGAGCGCGACGCCGCCGATCAGTTTCACGCTGGTGCGCAGGTCGTGACCCCAGAGGTCGGAGACCGCGGCCAGGATCAGCCGGGCGGCGTCGGTGACTTCGGGCCCGACTCCGTCGCCGGGCAGCAGGACGATGTTGTGGGTTTTCATGACGCGCGCCTTTGTTCGTAAGCCTGGATCTGGGGAAGACGTTCGAGCAGCCAGCCCAGCGGATCGACACCGCCGAGCAGACATTCGCGAGCGAAGGGCTCGACCTCGAATGCGGTGACGTGATTGCCCGAGCACAGGGTCTGCGCCTCGAGGTCGATGGAGACCTCCTCGCCGGGCCGTTCGAGCAGCCGCGCGTGCGTGGCGTCGTCGACGACCACCGGCAGCAGGCCGTTCTTCAGCGCGTTGGAGGTGAAAATGTCCGCGATCTCGGTCGACACTACCGCGCGGAAGCCGAAATCGTGGAGCGCCCAGGGCGCGTGCTCGCGCGACGAGCCGCAGCCGAAGTTGCGCCCGGCCACCAGCACGCGGGTGTCGCGCGGATCGACCCGGTTCAACACGAAGTCCGGATCGGCGCGCCAGTCGTTGAACAGCGCCTTGCCGAGGCCCGCGCGGCTGGTGGTGGTGAGAAACCGCGCCGGGATGATCTGGTCGGTGTCGATATTGTCGCGCGCCAACACCACGGTGTTCGAGGTCAGGACGCGGAACGGTTCACGTCGCTCAGCCATGGGCCGCCTCCAGATAGGGCCGCGGATCGGTGAGGCGCCCTGCAACCGCGGCGGCGGCGGCGGCGGCGGGGCCGGCCAGCACCGTGCGCGCGCCGGGACCCTGGCGGCCTTCGAAGTTGCGGTTCGAGGTGGAGACCGCGAGCTTTCCCGGCGCGACCTGGTCGCCGTTCATGGCGATGCACATGGAACAGCCGGGCAGGCGCCATTCGGCGCCGGCGGCGAGGAACACCTCGTGCAGACCTTCCGCCTCGGCCTCGCGCCGCACCCGTTCGGAGCCCGGCACCACCAGCATGCGCACGCCGTCGCGCACGCGCCGTCCGCGCAACACATCGGCCGCTGCGCGCAGGTCGGGCAGGCGCCCATTGGTGCAGCTGCCCACGAACACAACGTCGACCCCGACGTCGGCGAGCGCCTGGCCGGCTTCGAGGCCCATGTAGGCGCGCGCGTCGCGGCCCCAATCGTTCGTCGGCACCCGCGAATCGAGCGGCATGCCGGTGTCCGGCGACACGCCCCAGGTCGCCATCGGCGTCACCTGCGCCGCGTTCATGCGCAGCTCGCGATCGAAGCGCGCGTCGGGGTCCGAGGCGAGGGTCAGCCACGCCGCAGCGGCGCGTTCGAACGCTTCGCCCTGGGGCGCATGCGCACGTCCGCGCAGCCACGCGATGGTTGTCGCATCAGGGGCGATCATGCCGGCCCGCGCGCCGGCCTCGATCGACATGTTGCAGACGGTCATGCGCCCTTCCATGTCGAGGGCTTCGATCGCCGTCCCGGCGTATTCGATCACGCAGCCGGTGGCGCCGCCCACGCCGAGGCGCGCGATGATCGCCAGGATCAGGTCCTTGGCGCCGACGCCCGACGGCAGCCGGCCGTCGACCGTGACCCGCAAGGTCTTTGACTTGCGCTGCAGCAGGGTCTGGGTCGCCAGCACATGGGCGACCTCGCTGGAGCCGATGCCGAAGGCGAGCGCGCCGAAGGCGCCGTGGGTCGCGGTGTGGCTGTCGCCGCAGACCACGGTCATGCCGGGCAGGGTCAGGCCGAGCTCGGGCCCCATCACGTGCACCACGCCGCGCGCGTCGCTGTCCCAGCCGTGCAGGGTCACGCCGTGGACGCCGCAATTGCGCTCGAGCGTTTCGACCTGGCGGCGCGCGGCGTCGTTCGCATAGGGCCGCGCGCCGCCGGCAGCGGCGGGGAGAGTCGGGGTGGAATGGTCGAGCGTGGCGACCGTGCGGTCGGGCCGGCGCGTCTTCAGCCCACGCGCGTCGAGTTCGGCGAAGGCCTGGGGCGAGGTGACCTCGTGCACCAGATGCAGGTCGACGTAGAGCACGGCCGGCTGCGCCGCGGTCTCGGGCTCGACCACGTGCGCGTCCCAGACCTTGTCGAACAGGGTCCTATTCGGCCGCATGCGCCTGCTCCGATACGATCTCGGTGACGGGCTCCAGCCAGCCGTAGCGGTCGGACGTTTCGCCGGTGAACAGGCCTTGGAACAGCTTCAGCAACCGCCGCGTCACCGGGCCCGGACCCGCGCAGCGCGTCGCGATGTCGTCCACCGAACGAATCGGGGTGATCTCCGCCGCCGTCCCGGTCATGAAAATCTCGTCGGCGAGGTAGAGCGCCTCGCGCGGCAAGATCTGTTCCACCACCTCGAGACCGGCGTCGCGCGCCAGCTGGATGACGCTGTCGCGGGTGATGCCGACCAGGATCGAGGAGGCGGCGGGTGGCGTGATCAGGCGTCCGTCCTTGACCAGAAAAAGGTTCTCACCGGCGCCTTCGGACAGGCGCCCGTCGGTGCCGAGGCCGAGGCCTTCGACGTAGCCGCGGCGCTTGGCCTCGCGGCAGATCAGGTAGCTCGACAGGTAGTTGCCGCCGGCCTTGGCGCCCATGGGCACGGTGTTGGGCGCGGAGCGCTGCCAGCTCGTCACGCAGACGTCGACGCCGAGCTCCAGCCCTTCATCGCCGAGATAGGCGCCCCACGGGAACGCGGCCACCGCGACGTCCATGTGCATGTTTTCGTCGGCAGGCACGATGCTCATGCCGCACTCGCCCAGGAAGGCGATGGGACGCAGGTAGGCGTTGGTCAGGCCGTTGGCGCGCACCACCGCCTTGCACGCCTCGACGATCTCACCGGTCGTAAAGGGCGGCTCGAAACCGTAGATGCGCGCCGAATCCGCGAGCCGGCGGATGTGGTCGGTGAGGCGAAAGCCGCAGGGCCCGTTCGGCGTGTCGTAGACGCGCACGCCTTCGAACACCGAGGTGCCGTAGTGCAGCGCATGGCTCATCACGTGGACCTTGGCGTCGGCCCAGGGGGTGATCTCGCCGTTCAGCCAGATGTACGAGGCGAGCGGTTTCATCGGCGCCGTCCCAAAGGGGCGGTGTCAGCGGCGTTCTGAGGCGGGGTCGCGTGTTCCATCCAGTTGATCTCCTGGCGGATCGCACACACAAAAAACCCCGCTCCTGTTCGGGAGCGGGGTCCGTGACCTGCGATCCGTGCTTTGTCAGGCGCCGGGTCGCTCCGCTCCACTGAGGGGGCTAATAAGCGTTACGAAAAGGAGCGCGCCTTTCGGCGCGATCGGAGCTCGGGCGGCCATGACTTCACGCGCCGAAGCCATGGGCTCGGCGGCGAATTTGGTCGTTCCGGTCAGGCGCTGGGTCACGGGCGATCTGGCTCCTCAGCCTGCATAAGACCAGAGGCGCAGCGATCCGAAAAGGGGGTCCGCGAAATTTTCTTTCGTAATTTTTCTTAAATCGGCCCTGAGAAAAAATATTTGACCCCGACTGAGCGTCGTTCAGGTGGATCGATCCGGACGTTTGTGCGCCGCCAAAAATCCCTTTTGCGCTGCGGGATTGCGGCGACCCGCGCCGCGCGGGATCGACGGGCTCGAATTCATCCGCCTCCGGCGCTCGCCGAGGGCTCGGGCGCGGCGCCCCGGTTGACGCTCGCAAAATCCGATGACAGGTTTCGCGCCGAAATCGGGAGCACCTCGCGTGCGTCAGGTACTTATTCGAAGCGCGGCCGCCAGCGGGTGATCCCACGGATCACACGAACGGTCGCGCGCACACAGGGTCCTTCGGGGCCCTTTTTCTTTGCCCGAAATCCTGACCTGAAATTCGAGCTCGTCCCATGTCCCTCCACCAGGCCCTTCGCGAACCGCCCGCCCCCGTCGCTGACGCCGAGATGCTGACCGGCGCCGAAATCGTGGTGCGCGCGCTGATCGACCAGGGCGTCGAGGTTCTGTTCGGCTATCCGGGCGGGGCGGTGCTGCCGATCTATGACGCGCTGCACGCCGAGCCGCGCCTGCGTCACGTGCTGGTGCGCCACGAACAGGGCGCGACCCACGCGGCCGAAGGCTATGCCCGCTCCACCGGACGCCCGGGCGTGGTGCTCGTGACCTCGGGCCCAGGCGCCACCAACGCGGTGACCGGCATCGCCGACGCCCTGATGGACTCGATCCCGATGGTGGTGATCTCGGGCCAGGTGCCCACCCACTTGATCGGCTCGGACGCGTTTCAGGAGTGCGACACGGTCGGCATCACCCGCTCGTGCACCAAACACAACATCCTGGTCAGCCGCCCCGACCAGCTCGCCCGCGCCCTGCACGAGGCCTTCCACATCGCAACCTCCGGCCGGCCGGGACCGGTGCTGGTGGACGTGCCCAAGGACGTGCAATTCGCCACCGCGCCCTACCACAAGCCCGCCAAGGCCGAGTTCGAGCAGCGCTATCGCCCCACGCGCCGCGCCAACGGCGCCCAGGTGGCGCACGCGGTGGAGATGATCGCCCAGGCGCAACGGCCGCTGCTCTACGTCGGCGGCGGGGTGATCAATTCGGGACCTGAAGCAAGCGCGCTGTTGCGGGCGTTCGCCGAGCGCTGCGGCGCGCCGGTGACCTCCACGCTGATGGCGCTGGGCGCCTTTCCAGCGAGCGATCCGCAGTGGCTCGGCATGTGCGGCATGCACGGGTCCTACGAGGCGAACCACGCCATGCACGGCTGCGACGTGATGGTGGCGGTGGGCGCGCGCTTCGACGACCGGGTGACCGGACGGCCGGACGCCTTCTCGCCCGGTTCGAAGCGGATTCACATCGACATCGACCCCTCGTCCATCGGCAAGGTCATCCGCGCCGATGTGGGCCTGGTCGGCGACGCGGGCGAGGTGCTGGCGCAGATGATCGAGGCGTGGGACGCGCTGGCGCCCGCGGTTGATCGCAACGCGCAGCTCGCGCCCTGGCGCGGGCAGATCGAGCGCTGGCGCACGCGGGACGGCTTTGGCTATCGGACTGACGACGCGGTGATCAAACCGCAGCAGGCGATCGAACGGCTCTACGCCCTGACCCGCGGGCGCGACGTCTACGTCACCACCGAGGTCGGTCAGCACCAGATGTGGGCGGCGCAGTTCTTCCACTTCGACGAGCCCAACCGCTGGATGACCTCCGGGGGCTTGGGCACCATGGGCTACGGCCTCCCCGCTGCGGTCGGCGTGCAGATCGCGCACCCGGACGCCCTGGTCATCGACATCGCGGGCGAAGCCTCGATCCAGATGACCATCCAGGAGCTGTCGACCGCGGTTCAGCATCAGGCGCCGGTGAAGGTTTTCATCCTCAACAATGAGTGGATGGGGATGGTGCGCCAGTGGCAGGAGCTGCTGCACGGCGGGCGATACAGCCACTCCTATTCCGCCTCCCTGCCCGACTTCGTGAAGCTGGCCGAGGCCTATGGCGCGAGCGGCCTGCGGGTCGACGATCCGGCGAAGTTGGACGCGACGATCCAGGCGATGATCGACACGCCCGGGCCTGTGGTCGTCGATTGCCGCGTGTCGAAGACCGAGAACTGTTTCCCGATGATCCCCTCGGGCAAGGCGCACAACGAGATGATGCTGGCGCCCCAGGACGACACGGTGGTCGACTTCTCGAACGCCATCGACGACGCGGGCCGAAGGCTGGTGTGATGCAGCCCTTGCCCGCCCCCCAGTCCGGATCGGCCTATTTCCTGGGCCACGCCACGGAGACGCCGCGGCGTGCGACCTTCGCGGTGATGGTCGATAACGAGCCCGGCGTGTTGCACCGCGTGGTCGGGGTGTTTTCCGCGCGCGGCTACAACATCGAAAGCCTGACCGTGGCCGAGACCGACCACGCCGAGCACACCTCGCGCATCACCGTGGTGACGCGCGGCATGCCGCACACCCTGGATCAGATCCGCGCCCAGCTGGAAAAGCTGGTCTGCGTGCGCCTGGTCACCGACGTGGGCGGCGACCCGCGCTCGACCGAACGCGAGCTCGCCCTGATCAAGGTGCGCGGCAAGGGCGCCAAGCGGGTCGAGGCGCTGCGCGTGTCGGAGATCTTCCGCGCGCGGGTGATCGACACCACCCACGAAAGCTTCGTCTTCGAACTGACCGGCGCGCCGGACAAGATCGATTCCTTCGAGCAGCTGATGCGACCCTTGGGCCTCGTCGAGGTCTCCCGCACCGGCGTGCTTTCCATCCTTCGCGGCGCCGAGCGCTCGCCCACGACCCACACCGAGGACCTGCCATGAAAGTTTACTACGACCGCGACGCCGACCTCAGCCTGATCACCACCCGGAAGGTCGCGGTAATCGGCTATGGCAGCCAGGGCCGCGCCCACGCGCTGAACCTGCGCGACTCCGGCGTGGAGCGGGTGACGGTGGGGCTGCGTGAAGGCTCGGCCTCGCGCGCCAAGGCGCTGGCGGACGGCCTGACGGTGACCACGCCCGCGGAGGCGGCGGCCTGGGCCGACGTGGTGATGATCCTCTGCCCCGACGAACTGCAGGCGGAGATCTACGACCGGGAGATCGCGCCCAACATCCGCGACGGCGCGACCTTGATGTTTGCGCATGGCCTCAACATCCATTTCGACCTGATCAAGCCGAAGGCAAGCCTCGACGTGTCGATGGTGGCGCCCAAGGGGCCGGGCCACACCGTGCGCGGCGAGTACCAGAAGGGCGGCGGCGTGCCGTGCCTGGTCGCCGTGCAGCAGAACCCGTCGGGCCATGCGCTGGAAACCGCGCTCGCTTATGCCTCGGCGGTGGGCGGCGGCCGGTCCGGCGTCATCGAGACCAACTTCCGCGAGGAATGCGAGACCGACCTGTTCGGCGAACAGGCGGTGCTGTGTGGCGGCGTGGTCGAACTGATCCGCGCCGGTTTCGAAACCCTGACCGAGGCGGGCTATTCGCCGGAGATGGCCTATTTCGAGTGCCTGCACGAGATGAAGCAGATCGTGGATCTGATCTACGAAGGCGGCATCGCCAACATGAACTACTCGATCTCCAACACCGCGGAGTACGGCGAGTACGTTTCGGGCCCGCGCATCGTCACCGCCGACACCAAGGCCGAGATGAAGCGCGTGCTGACCGAAATCCAGGACGGGACCTTCACCCGCAACTGGATGAACGAGAGCCGCAAGCGCGGCAAGAACGGGCCGCCGGAGTTCATGGCCCTGCGCGAACGCGCCGAGGCGCACCCCATCGAGGAAGTTGGCGCGACCCTGCGCGGCATGATGCCGTGGATCGCCAAGAACAAGCTGGTGGATCGTGCGCAGAACTGACCGGTCCGCGACGTTGCGGCGTCTTCGACTTAGGCGCGCCTGAGCCTCGTGCTCGGGCCGCGTCTGCCTGTCGAAAACCCTCAACCTCGGATGCCCAGATGTTCGATCACCCCTCCTTCGGACCTGTACCCCACGACCGCGTCTTCATCTTCGACACCACCCTGCGCGACGGCGAGCAGTCGCCGGGCTTCTCCATGAACGCGGGCGAAAAGCTGCGCATGGCCGAGGCCCTGGCCCAACTCGGCGTCGATGTGATCGAGGCCGGGTTTCCGGTCGCCTCCCCCGACGATTTCGAATCCGTTCGCCGCATTGCGGAGGGGGTGAAGGGTCCGGTGATCTGCGGCCTCGCGCGCGCGGCGGAAGCGGACATCGCCGCCTGCGCCGAAGCCCTGGCGCCGGCGGAGCGCAGGCGCGTCCACACCTTCATCTCCACCAGCCCGCTGCATCGCAAACACAAGCTGCGGATGGAGGCCGACGACGTGATCGACGCCATTACGCGCTCGGTGCGCCTTGCCCGCAATCGGTGCGAGGATGTGGAGTGGTCGGCGGAGGACGCCACCCGCACCGAGCCCGACTTCCTCTGCCGCGCCGTCGAAGCCGCCATCGCGGCGGGCGCGACGACCATCAACCTGCCCGATACGGTCGGTTATGCGACGCCAAAGGACATCCGGCGCATGTTCGAGGACGTCCGCGCCCGGGTCCCGGCAGCGGACAGCGTCATCTTCTCCACCCACAACCACAACGACCTGGGGCTGGCGGTCGCCAACGCCCTCGCGGCCGTCGACGCGGGCGCCCGGCAAATCGAATGCACCGTGAGCGGCATCGGCGAGCGCGCGGGCAATGCCTCGCTGGAGGAGGCGGTCATGGCCATGCGTACGCGCCGCGACGCCTATCCGTTCACCACCGGAATCGAGACCACCCGCATTCTGAAAACCGCGCGCCTGCTCGCCGCGGTCACCGGCTTCGACGTGCAGCCGAACAAGGCCATCGTCGGCCGCAACGCTTTTGCTCACGAGAGCGGCATTCACCAGGACGGCATGCTGAAACACGCCGGCACCTACGAGATCATGACCCCCGAGAGCGTCGGCTGGACCCGCTCGAACCTGGTGCTCGGCAAACACTCCGGCCGCGCGGCCTTCCGCGAAAAGCTGAAGGCGCTGGGCTTCGATGACCTGGACGAGGCCACGGTCAACGCTGCTTTCGCCGCGTTCAAGACCGTCGCCGACCGCAAGAAGGTGGTCTACGAGGACGATCTCCTGGCGCTTGTCGACGAGACCGTCGCGCGGCGCCAGGAAGGCGTGCGCCTCGTCTCGCTCGAGGCCCGCGCGACCAGTCACGGCGAACCCAAGGCTGTCGTCGAGCTGGAGATCGACGGCGAGCGCGTTTGCGCCGAAGCGAGCGGCGACGGCGCGGTGGACGCGGCGTTCAACGCGGTGCGCGCGATCGCGCCGCACGCGGCGCGGCTGACCCATTTCAGCGTCCAGGCGGTGACCGAGGGCTGCGACGCCCAGGCCCGCGCCGGCGTGCGCCTCGATGCGGACGGAACCATCGTCGACGGTCAGGGCGCCGACACCGATACGGTGGTCGCCGCCGTGCGGGCCTATGTTCACGCCCTCAACAAGCTTGCCGCCCGGCAAAGGCGCACGGCGCCGCTTCGCGCGGCCGGATAACCCAAAGGACAGCTCATGCCGCAGCTTCGATCCCGCACCACAACCCACGGCCGCAACATGGCGGGCGCGCGCGGGCTGTGGCGCGCCACCGGCATGAAGGACTCCGACTTCGGCAAGCCGATCGTGGCCGTCGCCAACTCGTTCACCCAGTTCGTGCCCGGCCATGTGCACCTGAAGCACCTGGGCCAGCTGGTCGCGCGCGAGATCGAGCGCGCCGGCGGCGTGGCCAAGGAGTTCAACACCATCGCGGTCGACGACGGCATCGCCATGGGCCACGACGGCATGCTCTACAGCCTGCCCTCGCGCGAGCTGATCGCCGACAGCGTGGAGTATATGGCCAACGCTCACTGCGCCGACGCGCTGGTCTGCATCTCCAACTGCGACAAGATCACGCCCGGCATGCTGATGGCGGCGCTGCGGCTGAACATTCCGACGGTGTTCGTGTCCGGCGGACCGATGGAGGCCGGCAAAGCGCAGATCAAGGACAAGACGGTCGCGCTCGACTTGGTCGACGCCATGGTGGCGGCCGCCGACGAGCGGGTCAGCGACGCCGAGGTCGCGGTGATCGAACGCTCGGCCTGTCCCACCTGCGGCTCGTGCTCGGGCATGTTCACCGCCAATTCGATGAACTGCCTGACCGAGGCCCTGGGCCTCGCCCTGCCGGGCAACGGCTCGGTGCTGGCGACGCATGCGGATCGCGAGCGCCTGTTTGTCGAGGCGGGCCACCTGGTCGTCGACCTGGCGCGGCGCTGGTACGACAACGACGACGCGCGCGCTCTGCCGCGTTCGATCGCGAGCTTCGAAGCGTTCGAGAACGCCATGACGCTGGACATCGCCATGGGCGGATCCACCAACACCGTGCTGCACCTGTTGGCCGCCGCGCACGAGGGGGGCGTGGACTTCACCATGGCCGACATCGACCGGCTGTCGCGCCGGGTCCCGGTGTTGTGCAAGGTCGCCCCCGCCAAGGCCGACGTCCACCTGGAAGACGTGCACCGCGCCGGCGGGGTGATGGCGATCCTGGGCGAGCTCGATCGCGCGGGCCTGCTTCACAGCGGTCTTCCGACCGTGCACAGCCCCACCCTCGCCGACGCGCTGACGAACTGGGACGTGGCGCAGTCCAAGCGCGAAGACGTCGGACGCTTCTATCGCGCCGCGCCCGGCGGGGTGCCGACCCAGGTCGCCTTCAGCCAGGACAGGCGGTTCGAGGCGCTCGATCTCGACCGCGCAACCGGCGCCATCCGCGACGCGGCGCATGCGTTCAGCACCGACGGTGGACTCGCGGTCCTCAGCGGCAACCTCGCGCCGGACGGCTGCATCGTGAAGACCGCGGGCGTGGACGACAGCGAACTCGTGTTCGCCGGTCCCGCGCGCGTGTTCGAGAGCCAGGACGAGGCGGTGTCCGCCATCCTCGGTGGACGCGTCGTCGCGGGCGATGTGGTGGTGATCCGCTACGAAGGTCCGCGCGGCGGCCCCGGCATGCAGGAGATGCTCTATCCCACCAGCTACCTGAAATCGAAAGGCCTGGGGAAGGCCTGCGCCCTGATCACCGACGGCCGCTTCTCCGGCGGCACCTCGGGCCTGTCCATCGGCCATGTGTCGCCCGAGGCGGCGGACGGTGGCGCGATCGCGCTCGTCGAAGACGGCGACCCCATCGAGATCGACATTCCCGCACGCCGCCTGTACCTGGCGATCGACGCCGACACGCTCGATCAACGACGCGCCGCGATGAGCGCACGCGGCGCAAAGGCGTGGAAGCCGCGGATACGCGAGCGCAAGGTCTCCACCGCGTTGAAAATCTATGCGGCGCTGGCAACCAGCGCCTCAAGGGGCGCGGTGCGCGATCTCGATGCGCTAGCGCGATAGAGAGACGTCGGTCGATGTCTTCTCGGATCTGGCCCGCGCGTCCGTCAACACCAACTGCTCCAACGGCGCCTTCAGTTCGACAAGGGACACAGGCTTGCAGAGAACCGGGGCCGACCTGAACTGGGCCGGCAGATCGCCGTCGATATAGCCGGTGAGGAACAGGAAAGGCGTACCGGCACGCATCAAAGCCTCGGCGACAGGGTAGCTGCGCACCCGGCCGAGCGATACGTCGAGGAGCGCGGCGTCGACGGCCTGCTCTTGGATGAGCTCCAGCGCTTCCTGCACGCTGGATGCGGGACCGACGGCGTCGTATCCCAACTCGTCGAGCATGGCCTCGAGAAGGTCGGCGATGAGCCACTCGTCTTCGACGATCAGGATTCTCGGGCGCGCGCCGTCACTCATTGGGCGCCTCCTTCGGGAAGCTGAGCGAGACCTGCAGGCCCGTCGGGTCGAACCGGATGTTACACGCGCCGCCCAAGCCACGCACGGTCTCGCGCTCGATCAATTTCAAGCCGAAGCCGGTGTTGCGTTCCTCCGAAACCGGAGGGCCGTCGATTTCACGCCAGGCCAATTGGATTTCCTGCGCGCCGTTGTGCGCGTGCTCGTCCCAGGATAGCTCGACGCGACCGTCCGGCTGGCTGAGCGCGCCGTACTTTCCGGCGTTCGTCGCCAGTTCGTGCAGCACCATGCCCACCGACAGCGCCTGCTTTGGGTTGAGCCGCAACTGCGGACCGTTCAGGGCGACCCGATCCGGACCGTAGGGCGCGAGCTGGGGTTTCACCAGATCGCGCATCAGCGTCTCGGTCCAGTTCTCGCGCGCCAGCAGTTCATAGCTCTTCGCCATCGCCTTGATGCGCTCGACCAGGCGGTCCTTGAAGGCCTTGGCGTCCGGCGCGTCCTTGTAGGTGTGCTCGGCGATGCTGATCACCACGGCCAGCATGTTCTTCACGCGGTGGTTCAGTTCGGCGATCAGCACCTGCTGGTGCGCCTCGGCATTGGCAAGGGTGGTGACGTCGACGAAGGTGAGCACCACGCCGGAGATCTTGTCCGAGTCCTTGTAGGGGACCAGGCGCAGCAGGTATTTCGCGCCGCGGCTCTCGTGGTCGACGGCGCGCTCCACTGTCTCGCCGGTGGCGAACACCTTGCGGATGTCGTCCTGCAATCCCGGCAGTTCGACGTGGCCGGCGAGGTCGGTCAGCGGGCGGCCCCGGTCGCTGGGACGGATCTTGAAGATCTCCGACACGGCGGGGGTGAAGCTGCGGATGACCAGGTCGCGGTCGAGGAAGACGGTGGCGACGCGCGTGCTCTCGAACAGATTGGTCAGGTCCAGATTGGCGCGGTCGAGCTGGTCGACCTTGCCGTTCAGCTCGGCGTTGACGGTGTGGAGTTCCTCGTTGACCGACTGCAGCTCCTCCTTGGAGGCCTCCAGTTCTTCGTTGGTCGACTGGACCTCTTCGTTGACCGACACCAGCTCCTCGTTGGAAGACTTCAGCTCCTCCAGGGCGGTCTCGTATTCCTCGATCAGCGACTGCAGGCGCTCGCGCGTATCGCGCAACTCGCGCTCCAACTGCACGTAGGATTCGTCCGATCGGTCGGTCGCATTGTCCGCCTCCTGCCGGCTCAACATCGGTCCGACGTCGGTGAACAGGATCAGGAACAGGCGCTCTTCGGGCGGCGAATCGCGCATGGGCTCGACCACCAGGTCGACGCGCTGAACCCGGTCGTCCTCGCCCTCGACAACGATGCCCGAGCGTTCCACGCGGGCGTCGGTTTCGATCGCCTCGCGCAGGCTGGTGCGCAGGTCCAGCCGCAGGCCCTTGCGCGCGAGGGTGGACAGCTGGCGCGACGGCGCGCCGGGCGCAGCCTCGAGATATTTTCCGGTTCGGGCGGAGTAGAACACGATGTCGCCGTCGCGGTTCACCACCACGTGCGCGGGCGCAAAACGCTCCAGCACGTAACCCTCGACCGATTGTCTGAGGGCTACCGGCCCCGCGCCATGCGAGCCGGTCAACCGCGCGGGGGTGAAGGGCGCCGGGCGGAAGCCCGAAACGCTGAGCGGCAAGCGAACCCGCGAGGCGTCTTCGCGGCTTCGAAACACACGGTTCTTCTTGTCGATGGCGGTGAACAGGTCGGCGAACTGGGAGACGTTCTCCGACGTGCCGAGGAACAGATAGCCGCCGGGTTTCAGCGCGTAGTGAAAGGTCGGAATGACCTGGTTCTGCATATCCGCGCCGAAATAGATCAAAAGGTTGCGGCACGAGACCAGGTCGAGCCTGGAGAACGGCGGATCGCGGATCACGCTGTGCGGTGAAAACACGCAGATGTCGCGCACGTCCTTGGTCAGCAGATAGCTGCCGTCGTCATAGGTGAAGAAGCGTTTGCGTCGTTCTTCGGAGACGCTGTCGAGCAAAGCCTCCGGATAGCGGCCCGCGCGCGCGACCGAAAGCGCGTGGTCGTCGATGTCGGTGGCGAAAATCTGCACCCGCGGCTTGGCCGCAAGGCGCTGCATGTGCTCCTGCATCAGGATGGCGATGGAGAACACTTCCTCGCCGGTGGCGCATCCCGGCACCCAGACGCGGATAGCATCCTCGGCGCCGCGGCCGGCGAACAGTTTCGGAATGACCTGTTCCTCGAGCACCTTGAAGGCGTCCGCGTCGCGGAAAAAGTTGGTGACGTTGATCAGGAGGTCGCGGAACAGCGCGCTGACCTCCTTCGGCTCCTGGCGCAGGCGCTCGATATAGGCCTCGAGGCTGTCGAGGTGGTTGACCTGCATCCGGCGCTGCACGCGGCGCAGGAAGGTCTTGCCCTTGTAACCGGCAAAGTCGTGGCCAAGCTGGTTGCGGATGATCGCGCAGATCTCGTGGCGCGCGTCGTTAAGCGCCTTATCGTCATCGTCGCGGCGCTCGTCGGCCATCAACCGCTCGAAGTTCAGCAGGCTGGCCGCGAACTCCACCAGGCGGGTTCCCATCTGCTCCGCCGGCGTGGCGATATCGACCATGCCGCTGGCGATCGCGCTCTCGGGCATGTCGGGATAGTTGGGCCCGCTGCTGTCCGACGTCGACTGGGCGATGGTCAGCCCGCCGCGCTCCTTGATCGCCTTGACGCCGAGGGTGCCGTCGCCGTCGCCGCCTGACAGCACAACGCCCGCGGCGCATTCGCCCTGGTCCATCGCCAGCGCGGAAAAGAAGATGTCGATCGGCTTGCGCTCGCGGCGCAGCGAGATGGGTTTCCGGACCCGCAGCTTGCCGTTTTCGATGTCGAGGATCGCGTCGGGCGGCAGGATGTGGACTTCGTTCGCCGCCACCACCGCGCCGTCGGCGGCCACGTGGACCGGCATGGACGTGTAGCGACCGACGATTTCCGGCAACAGGCTTCGCCGTTCCGGATTGAGGTGGGTCACGACCACAAAGCCGCAGCCGGAATTCTCCGGGACGCCACGGAAGAAACCCTCGAGCGCCTCCACGCCGCCGGCCGACGCGCCGACGCCTACGATCGGAAAGGGCGCTTCGCGCCTCGCCATGCTCTGCCCTCGATAGCGTTTATCACCTTAACGCGAAAAGCGAGCGGCATGGTCAATTTCTTTGTCCGCCCCCCCGTCAGGCGGGGCGGGTTCACCCCGCAGCGGCCTTGGCCAGCCGGTTGGACATGCTGCCGGCGCACCGCCGGGCTTCGGCCAGTTGGACCGCCAGCTCCGCCTTCAGCGCACGGCTGCGGGCGAGGTTGCGGTGCAGGCTCTCCATGACGCCTTCCATCGGTCGCACCCGCGCGCCCGCGCCCGGATTCAGCACCTCGCGGAAGGGCACCTCCAGCACAAGGTTGCGGTCCCGGTCGAAGATCTCGAACCGATAGATGTTTGGGTCGCCGCCGCCGCTCCTCAACAACAGATCGCGGCTGATCTCGACGGCGGCGCGGTGGGCTTCGAGGTACGCGTCGTCCACGCTGGGGTACAGGATCCCCACCTCGTCCCGGTCACGCCGGGTCGGCGAGACCATATCGAAGTAGAAAAGTCTCATCGGTCTTCCTTGCTGGGGGCGGGGAGCGGCCGAGGTAGTCGGCCTGGAAACCCCCGGCTTCGGTCAAGCGCGGCTCGTCGCAGATGGTGAGTCTGCCGCGGCCAAGTTGAATCAGGCCTTCGGCGCGCAGTTGTTGAACCATTCGGTTCACATGCACGCACGACAGGCCGAGCATGTCGGCGAGGTCGGTCTGGGTCAGCGGAAAATCGCAGACGGCATGCGAAGCGAGGCCCGCCGCGCGCATGCGGTGCATCACTTCGCACATCAGGTGCGCCAGCCGTTCGAAGGCGGATCGACGCCCGAGCCCCACCAGCCATTCCTCGGTGGCGATGCCGCGCAGCGCGGTCGCCCGCCACAGAGCCCGACCGATCTGCGGCCGTTCCGTGATCAGAGCCTGCACATCGGTCATGCGCGCCTGGGCCACGGTCGCGAGGGTCAGCGCGCGAGTCGCGGCGCTCGATCGTCCGAGCACGAGCGCCGTCAGGTCGAGACAATCGCCGGGCAGGAAAAGCGCGAGGCATTGCTGGCGCCCGTCGGCAAGAACCCGAACCGCTTGCGCGAATCCGTCGACGAGGATCGAAACGAAGGGTGAGCGGGCGCCTTCGTCGGTAAGCAGTTCAGATTTCGCGAGGGTCCGCTGCGACGCAAAGAGCGACGCGAAGACGGCGGCGTCGGTATCCTGTAATCCGAGACTGCGGACGGCGCGGTCGAGGCTCACCGTGATATCCCTTTGGGCGGCGCAAGCGTAGCTGTTGCCGCGTGACGGTTTCCCAAGGTTAGGCAAAGTCTCACTGAAAGCAAGCCTGGCAAAATCCCCTTTCTGCCTCCCGAATATTCAAAGTCTTAGCCTCAGCACAACGGCGGCGGAACACCCATCTTGCCCACCGGCGGCGCTGCGGCGCGGGCCGACGCGACGGCGGCGCAAGGAGAGCGCTGACGCACGCCCTTGGTTGCAGCCATTTTATGGGGAATTCGCGGCGGCAACGTCCTGCTTTGGGTCCACCGAATACAGCGGCGTTGCAAACGCTGAGTCAGACCTGCGCCGCGGAACCCTGGCCGCGTGCGGCGTGTTCGCATGCATCGACCACAGGAATGCAACCATGGCCATTCTCGACAAGATGATTTCCGCCGTCACGCCGCCCGAGAGCGACGAGAAGCGACGCGAAGCCCATGCGAAGGCGCGCGCCTGCGCCGAACCGGGGGACTGGCTGTCGGTCATTCTCGACCATCACGAAGGCGTCGAAGCAGCCTTTGCCGCGGTGAAAGCGGCAGACGGCGCCGAACAACGTCTGCGGGCGCTGAAGCGGTTAGGGACCTTGCTCAACGGCCATTCGATGGCGGAAGAGGCGACGGTCTATCCGGCGATCGCCGATGCGGACTCCAAGATGTCGGCGAACACCGCCTACACCGAACAGGTGGCGGCCAAGATGCAGTTGGCGGCGCTCGAGCTTATGGACCCGATGGGCAAGGATTTCCTCGACAAGTTCGGCCATCTCGAGGGCGCGGTCCTTCACCACGTCTACAAGGAAGAGAGCGAGTGGTTTCCCGACCTGAAGCGCAAGGCGAATCCCGCGTTGCAGGCCCACGTCACCCAACGCTATCTGGAGGAATACGATCGCTACATGGGCGAGGACGCGGAAGAATCCGGCATGAGGCTGGGGGAAGCGCGGTCTTTCACCGGTGCAGCGCAGGCGCCTCAGCCGCCGCAGATCTAGCGGGCCCGCGACTCGGGCGCCGCGCCGGTTCGGCCTTGTCGAGGGCGTCGATCAGCCGCTGCGCGTCGCCCGGCGCTGCGCATCCGATGTCGTTGTCGAAATAGGCGAACCCCTCGCGGCTCTCGGCGCGCCAGCGGTCGAGCGCTTGGGCCCAGGTGCGCAATGTCTTGGCGGAATAGGAGCCGTCATAGTGGCCGCCAGGCCCATGGCCGCGCACATAGACAAAGGACGCGGTCGCGATCCAGGGCGCGGGCGCGTCGCGGTGATCGGAGATGCAAAGCGCCACGTCGTGACGCCGTAGCGCATCGAACACGCCGTCGGCGAACCAGCTCGGATGGCGGAACTCGACGACGTGACGCCGGTCCTTCGGCAATAGCGCGAGGAAATCCGCCAGGCGCGGAAGATCGAGCGGCATCTTTGGCGGCAATTGAAACAGGCAAGGTCCCAGCTTGTCGCCCAAAACCTGCATCGGCGCGTAAATCCGGCGCAGCGAGTCCTCCGCGTCGCGAAGCCGCTTCATATGGGTGATGAAGCGTGACGCCTTCCACGCGAACAGAAACCCGTCCGGCGCCATGTCGCGCCATCGCGCGACCGCCGTCTCGGTGGGCAACTTGTAGAAGCTCCCGTTCAACTCCACGGTGGAAAAGCGCGCGGCGTAGTGTTCGAACCACAGTCGCTGTGGCGTCGTCTGCGGATAGAAGCCGCCCCGCCAGTGACGGTAGACCCATCCGGAGGTCCCGATCCGAATCGCGCTCATTTCGAGAAAACGTCCCCGAGCCGGCTTGGCTTCCTGGCCTTTGACCTGGGGCGACCGCCCGTTTAGGACTCGGCGAGGAACGGGGCGAATGCGGACGACAATCGGCGCTGAGATGCTGACTGGAGGCGGCGCCCGAGCCGGCATTCGCCTGGCCCGGGCCACCCTGTGATCTTCCTCGACCGCCAGGCGATCGCTGAACGCCACGACCCGCGCGCCCTGATCGAGGCGCTGGCCCAGGCATTCACCGGCGACATTACCGCGCCGCCGCGCGGACATCACGCCCTGGGCAAGACCGAGGAGGACGGGACGCTGCTGGTCATGCCCGCGTGGCGTAACGGCGGCGGCATCGGGGTCAAGATGGTCGCGGTGCTGCCGCGCAACAGCGCGCGCGGAAAGCCGACCGTGGACGGCGGCTATATGCTGCTGGGCGACGACGCAGAGCCCAGCGCCATCCTCGATGCGAAATACCTGACCCTCATCCGTACTGCCGCCATATCCGCGCTCGCCGCGTCGCGCATGACGGGGACGACTGCAGGCGCCCTGCTGATGGTCGGCGCCGGAGCGCTGGCGCCGCATTTGATCCGGGCGCATTGCGCCGTGCGCAGGTTCCAGCGCGTATTGATCTGGGCGCGTCGGCAAGAACAGGCGGCCGCGCTCGCCGAGGTCTTGACCATGGAAGGCGTACCCGCGGTCGCGATCGCCGATCTCGAATCCGCGCAAGGCGAGGCCGCGCTCATCAGCTGCGCGACGCTTGCGACCGAACCTTTGGTGCGCGGAGAGCTGCTGACGCCGGGGGCGCACGTCGATCTCATCGGTGGTTTTCGCCCCGACATGCGCGAAGCCGACGACGACACGGTGCGCCGCGCGAATATCGCAACGGATACGCGCGCCGCCTTGCACGAAGCCGGCGATCTGTCCCAGCCGGTTGCGACAGGCGCGCTCGATCCCGCGCGCGTCCTCGACCTTCCCGCCCTGTTGAGCGGCGCGTCCTTCGCGCCGGGCGACTACGACATCAGTCTGTTCAAGTCGGTGGGCACGGCTGTCGCGGACTTCGCGACGGCGGAGCATCTTCTCTCGCGATGATGCATCTCAGAAGTGATGCGTGCACATCGCCAGGAGCAGGATGATCGGGATCGGGATGCCGATCAGATAGAGCAGGATTGAACGCATCGGCTTTGTTCCGGGTATGCATAAGGTTGCCCGGAGCGAACGCGCTGTTGTCGGGTTTGGTTGCGGATCAGTCCGCGCGGCGCAGCTTGATCAGCGCCATGACCTCGATGCCGAGCCCGCAGCCGGCCAGGAGGCCCACGATCAGATCGCCCTGATCGGTATGAAGGCTGTCGGGACCGATCGACCAGAGGGCCAGGCTCACGCTGACGAACAGCAGGCCGACGCCCATCCAGTGGAACGGGGAAAGCTTAAGCATACGAAGAACTCCCACATGCGGCAGGACGCCACGGATCGCGGGGTTCGTCAATCATGTTCAACCAGAAGCGGCGCCGCCCTTGACGGCCCCGCCGCGCCACACGATCTCCCAGACATGGCGCGATTTCTTCTGAGAGTCCTGGTGGCCGCGGCGGGCCTGTGGCTGGCCGCGCGGATCGTACCCGGCATTCATGTGAGCAGCCTGGGCTCCCTGGCGGCGGCGGCGATCCTGTTGGGCCTGGTCAACGCCTTGGTACGCCCGATCGTGGTCTTCCTGACCCTGCCCTTCACCATCGTCACCCTGGGGCTGTTCCTGCTGGTGGTGAACGCCGCCATGCTCGAGCTGGTGGCCATGATGCTGCGCGGATTCAGCGTGCACGGTTTCGGGGCCGCGATCCTGGGCTCGATCGTGATCAGCCTGGTGAGCTGGGCCGCCTCGATGTTCGAGCCGAAGCCCGTCTATGTGCGCGAGCGTCCCAGCCCATCCCGCTAGTCGGGGTTAAGAGCCTTTGACGGTCCGGTCTCAACCTACCGTCTGTTCGATGGCGCCGAAGATCGAGTGGTGCTTGTCGTCGAGCATCTCGATGCGCACCACGTCACTCGCCTTCAGGTACGGCGTCGAGGCCTTGCCGTGCAGGATGGTCTCGACCGTGCGCACCTCGGCGATGCAGGAATAGCCGAGACCGCCATCCTTCACCGGCCGTCCGGGGCCGCCGTCCGCATCGCGATTCGACACCGTCCCCGAGCCGATGATCGTCCCGGCGCCGAGCGCGCGGGTCTTCGCCGCGTGCGCGATCAGCTGGCCGAAGTCGAAGGTCATGTCGACGCCGGCGTCGGCCTTGCCGAACTGCGCCCCGTTCAGCCCGACCTGCAGCTCGCCGTGCAACTTGCCGTCGCGCCAGCGGGCGCCGAGCGCGTCGGGCGTGACCAAGACCGGCGAAAGCGCCGAGGCGGGCTTCGACTGAAAGAAGCCGAATCCCTTGCCGAGTTCGTTCGGGATCAGGTTGCGCAGGCTGACGTCGTTGACGAGACCAACCAGGCGCACCGCGGCAAGCGCCTCCTCGCGGCTCGCGCCCTGGGCCACGTCGCCGGTGACGACGCAGACCTCGGCCTCGAGATCGCAGCCCCAACTTTCGTCGGCCAGCGGAATCGGATCGCGCGGGCCGAGGAAGCCGTCCGAGCCGCCCTGGTACATCAAGGGGTCGGTCCAGAAGCTCTCCGGCATCTCCGCCCCGCGCGCCTTGCGCACCAAGGCGACGTGATTGACGTAGGCCGAACCGTCCGCCCACTGATAGGCGCGCGGCAGGGGCGCGGCCGCCTCGTGCTCGTGGAACCGCTCCTGGGGCACGGAGCCGTGGTTGAGACTCTCTGAGAGGCCGCGCAACAGCGGCTCACAGCGGTCCCAGTCGTCCAGGGCGGCCTGCAGGGTCGGCGCAATCAGGGCCGCATCGGTGAAGTGGTGGAGATCGTCGGAGACGACAACGAGCCGGCCGTCGCGCCCGGCCTTGAGGGAGGCAAGTTTCATCCCTCGCCTATAGCGCGTTCCCGCCGCCGGGTAACAGGCCTGTTCTGGGCCGGGGCCTAGGGGGCGCGGCTGGTGCTCAGGGCCACCCGCGTTCCGCTGTAGCCGATTCCGCTCAGGCGCGGTCGAACCCTCGGGTAGACCAGGACGTCGCCGCAGCGCAGCAGCTGCATGACGATGTCGCGGCGGACCCAGAAGGCGGCGATGGCCTCGATGGCCCGACGCGACTCCTCGATCTGGTCGGTGGCGGTCAGGACGTATTCGTAGGACTCGAGCTTGCCCACCGAGGTCGCAGCGCTCTTGCAGGTGCAGGCGCCGACGCAGCCGCACGACAGCACCACCGGTGTTCCGCCGACGAGAATGTTGGCGGGGGCCGTCACCTTCACGGCGCGCGCCTTCTGCGTCTCCACCGCGATGGCGGAGCCGGGCGGGTCCTTCGACTTGCCCTTCTCCACCGCGTCGATCTTCTTCAACGGCGTCGACAGCGACGTGGCCAGGGTGAGCAGCGGACCCAGCGCCATGCGCAGGGTGACGCCCAGTTTATACGCCGCGGGCACCGTCGCCGGACCGTAGGCGGCGAGGGCCAGCGCGATATCTTCGTAGACGGAATAGTAGATCAGCTCGGCCGCGCGGCTGCGCCGCTGCTCCACGTCGAAGCGCGCGAGCGACAGCCCCAGCACCGCGCCCAGCGCCACCAGCAAGACCGCGCCGACGACGAACAGGAGAAAGGGCGGCGCGCCGCAAACGAGCGCCGGGTCGAAATCGAAACCGTCGGGCATGGCCTCACCCTCGCCGGACGCGAACGCGCGTCGGCAAGCAAACGGGCCGTCGAGCTACGGGGTTCCGATGACCGCGAAGGCGGCCTCAGAGCCGCTCGTCAGACCAGTTCGTTTTGGGCGGCTTCGATTTCGGCCAGTCGCAGCGGAGCCTGGCCCCACCAGCCCCGAAAGGCCTCGATCAGGCGCCGCGCCTCGTCGGCGAGTTGCTCGGGCGTAAGCGAGGTCGCCGATCCTGCCGGCGCCGCCGAGCCGGGCATATAGACGCCGCCGCCCGGGTTCGAGGCGGCGGCGGCCGAAGCGGCCGTGGTGGTGTTGGCGATGATCACGGTGGTCCCGCCGGCCAAGGCGGCTTCGCGCGCCTGCTGCGCCGGCGTCAGGTCCGACGACGGTTGCGCGGGCGGCGGAGGCGCCGGCGGCGGCGCGGGCTTGGTCTTGCCCGCGATCACGTCTTCCAGCTTCTTCAGATGCTCGTTCAAGCCGCCGGTCAGCTTGAACGTATGCGGCAGCGTCCCGCGCACGAAACCGACCAGCGACTGCGCGGCGCCCAGGGTGCCCATGCCGCGGGATTCGGAGGCGGTCTTCGCGGCCTTGGCGATGGAATCGTAGATGGCGAGCCGGCGCCGGCGACGGCGGTCGGGTTCGAGCCAATAGTGGTTCATCAGGTGGAAGATGATCGCGGTCAGGATCACCGCGAGGACGAGGTAGAACAGGTGCACGCCCAGGCCGGCGCCGAGAAAAGCGTGGTGCGTCGGCTGAACCGGATCGCTGTCGAAATCCTGCCCGACCATCGCGAGCTCCTCCCCCTCGTCCGGACCCCTTCGCGCGCGGAACGATGCCTCGTCCCCGGACTCGCGCGCCTGGTAACCCTAGCATACAGCCAGGGCGGCGCTCAGCGGGGAATCGTTCGCGTACGGGGAGAACTTGGGGACCCGCAGAGGGTCAGGCCCCGGGTTTGCGCACCAGACGCGCCGCCTGGGCTTCGGTCCCCAGACCCCGAACCACAACCTCGCAGAGGACGTCGCCCTCCTCGCCCTCGGACCAGAGATAGGCGCGCTCGATGTCCACCTCGGCGCCGGAGGGGGTAAAGCCGCGATAGGCGTCGCCCCAGGGCGTGATGCGCGCGAGCTCGCGCCAGGACAGGGTGCAGGCGTGGCCCAACTCCTCAGTGGCGAGGATTTCGAGTTCGGCGTTGGCGGAAATCGTCATCGCTCGAACATGGGCCCGGCCCCTAATCCCCACAAGATTTCGCCGGGACAAGGATCAGGCGAGCGCCAGTCGCGCCCCGTGAACCGGGGCCATCGAGGGCGGCGGCGGACCCATCAGCTCCGCGCACCAAGCTTCGAGCTGCTCCAACTCCTGACCCAGCGCCGACCGGGCGTCGGCGAAATCGCGGCTCTCGGCGTCGGCGTCGAAGGTTTCGCGCGGGGTCTTGGCGTGCTGGCGCAGCTTGGGGCCGCGCAGGGTCTCTTCGATGCGCTCGGCGCCGAGGCCCAAGCCGAAGTGCGCGTCCAACATCGAAAGCGTCGCGCGCGGGTCCGTCAGGAAGACGTCGCAGTCGAGGAAGCGAGCGCGCTGGGGACCGAGTTTCCGCGCCGCGCCTAACAGCTCGTCCATCTGCAGCCGCCAGACCAGGGCGGCGACCTGAAGATCGCTGAACAGCGCCACCTGCGTCGGGCCGAAGCGGGCGTCCGGCTGCGACGCCCAGCGCGCCATCAGCTGGCGCACGAAACCGCGCCGCGCTTCCCCGCCCTTGGCCACCGCCAGCAGGAACCGCCGCAAGCCCGAGTGCAACAACAGCGCCGGGCCGCCCATTTCGGCCACCGCCTCGGCCAAGCCGTTGGCGGCGTTGCTGGGCTTGATCAGAACCCGCGCACCCGGAAGGAACGGACGGCCGAGAAGTCGCACCAGGCCCTCCAGCGTGGCGGCGTCGGCGCGCGGGTCGCCCCGGTGGCGGGCGATGGCGAAGTCGGCCAGGGCCACCGGTTCCTTCAGGCTGAGGCTCACGCCCGGCCAGTCGAGGCAGGCTGCGATCAAGGTCGAGCAGCAAAAGGCGGTGTGCCAGATAAACCCCGGCGGGGTTGGCGGCGCCGGCGCATCGGCCAGGACGGCCAAAGGAAGGGTCGCCGAGGCGCTGCCACGTCGCTCCCAGCGGGCGTCAAGGAAGGGCTGGGCGGACAGGGCGTCGCGATTGGTGCGGGTGAAGACCGCCACCCCGCGCTCGAAGTCGAGCCGGTGAGGAAACCAAGCGGCGTCGCGCAGCAGTTCCGACCCCGCCGCCTTGATGGCGTGCGATCCGCCCGACTCCCCCACAGTTGGCTGCGACACGATCCGTTCCCCGAGCGACCGTCGGTCGTCCGGTCCGTTCAACGAACGCACACGGTGAACCCGTCGCCGCTTGGGGTCAAATGGGGTGCGCGGCAGAAGGCCGGACTTTGGAAGGCTTGGCTTCAGCCCGGCGTCTTCCAGCTGTTCACATAGGCCCCGTTCTCGACCGCCGCGGCGCCGGGACCGACCTCGAGCGGGTCGCGGGCGTCGATCATCACCGCGTATTCGTCGGTGGCGGGCTTGGTCTGGCTCAGCATGTTCTTCAGCGCCTTGGGATGCGGCCCGTGGGTGAAGCCCGAGGGATGGAAGGTCATCATCCCCGCATCGATGTTGTCGCGGCTGAAGAAGTCGCCGGCGTGGTAGAACAGCACCTCGTCGAAGTCGTCGTTGTTGTGGAAGAACGGGATCTTGATCGCCCCCGGATCGGTCTCGAACGGACGCGGCGCGAAGGTGCAGACCACGAAGCGGTCCGACAGGAAGGTCGTGTGCACGCTCGGCGGCAGGTGATAGCGCGCGCTCATTACCGGACGGATGTCCTTCACGTTCAGCTTCACCGGCGCCAGGTCGCCGTGCCAGCCGACCGCGTCGAGCGGATTGTACGGATAGGTCGCGACCGAAATCTCGCCGCGCTTTTTGATCTGGACGCGGGTCTCCCCGTCGCTCTGCTGATGCGCGCGGAACGCCTGATCCATGTGCGGCGTGTCGAGCATCGCCGGATCGAATACGGCGTGCGGTCCCAACAGCCCGCGATCGGGCAGGGTGTAGTGGGTGTTGGTCGCCTCGATCATCAGCACCGCGAGCGCGCCCTTCGGGGCCAGGCGCCACATCGTCCCTCGCGGGAGGTAGAGATAATCGCCCTTGGTGAAGGGCATGTGGCCGAAGTCGCAGAACAGGTCGCCTTCGCCGTCGTGTACGAACAACAGTTGATCGCCATCGCCGTTGCGGGCGAGATCGGGCATCGGCGCGGCGAGCTTCCAGAAGCGGATCTCGACCGACCTGTTGTGCAGCACCACCGGCGCGCTCCACGGCGACGGCGACGGTTCGTTCAAGCCGTTCAGGTCGAAGGCGCGCGGCCGCAGCGGCCCCTCGAAACTCGACCAGCCGGTCGGCGGCCGCCGGTGATAGAGAAACGCGGCGGGACCGAAGAAGCCTTCCTTCGACATTTCCCGTTCGTAGGAGCCTTCGGGCAGGTCGGCATGGGCCTGGCGCGAGTGCTCACCCTCGGCGCCCTTCACCGGAAGCCAGTTGCGCTTGCTCATGAGTGCATTCCCAAACGGATGAGGGTTCCGATCACCGCCGCCGCGACGACCAACAGCATAATGAAAAAGATCGTGCGTACGCCGGCCGCCGCACGCGCGGCGTAGACGGGTTCGTCCAGCCAGACATCGCCCGAGGCCGTCTCGTGAACGACGCCTTGACGGATCATGCGCGCCAGCACCCGCGCGCAAAGATGGGACGGGGGCCTATAGGACGTCGCCGACGCCTCGGATAAGGCGCCGCCGTCGCGCAGCGCTTGCACGATCTCGCGCCGCGCGCGTGCGGCGGCCGCCGCAATGACGGTCGCGGCGGCGCTCATGTCGCGCCCTCGCTATGGAGCGATCTCAGTCCTCGGACTTGGGCGCGGCGGCCTTGGGCGCAGCGCGCTTGGCCGGCGCCGTTTTGTCGGCGGCCACCGTCGGGGAGGGACCGCGACGCGAGCCACGCTCCGAATAGGCCCAGTTGGCCACCGCATCGCCGCGGCGAAGCAGCAACAGGCCGAGCGCGGCCAGAATCAGGGCAATGAGGATCGGCATGACCGCCTGTTGCATGGCCGCCGACGCCGCGTCGCCGGCCCCGGGCTGCTTGGCCGCCACAATGCCGATGGCGGCGAGCTGGACCAGTTGCAGCACCAGTTGCACCACCTCGAACAGGGCCGTGCCGAAGCCGATGACGCGCACCAGGGCGCCGAGAAGCGTACGACCGTCCATGAGATTCCTCCGCCTTTGCGGTCCGGAAGCGGCCGCCGAAGGGCCCTGGGTACTCAAAAGCCGGGTCGGACGGAAGCCTCATCAGACGTCAACCTTGATCACCCCCCGGCGGATCTGGTCGAGCTCGATGGAATCGAACAGGGCCTGGAAATTACCCTCGCCGAAGGCCTGGTTGCCCTTGCGCTGGATGATCTCGAAGAAGATCGGGCCGAAAATGTTGGCGGTGAAGATCTGCAAAAGCAGGCCTTCCTCGTCGGAGCCGTCGATCAGGATGCGGTTCTTGCGCATCCGCTCCACATCCTCGCCGTGGCCGGGCAGGCGCTGATCGATCAGCTCGAAATAGGTCTCGATGGTGTCCTGGAACTCCACGCCGCGGGCGCGCAGCTTTTCCACCGTGCCGTAGATGTCGTTGGTGGCCAGGGCCAGGTGCTGGATGCCTTCGCCGTTGTACTGGCGCAGGAACTCCTCGATCTGGGACTGTTCGTCCTGGCTCTCGTTCAGCGGGATGCGGATCATCCGGTCCGGCGCGATCATCGCCTGGCTGAACAGGCCGGTCGCCTGGCCCTTGATGTCGAAATACTTCTGCTCGGTGAAGCCGAACACCCGGCCGTAGAAACCCGACCAGGTGCGCATCTCGCCGCGCCGCACGTTGTGGGTCAGGTGGTCGAGCAGATAGAGGCCGACGTCGTTCCTGGCCTCTTCGGCCGCGGCGCCGGGAATAGCCGCCCACGAATCGTAGATCGACCCGCGCTCGCCGAACCGGTCGACCAGATACAGCAGCGAGCCGCCGATGCCCTGCAGCACCTTGGCGCCGGCTCCCAGCGCACTGGTCGAGGCGTCGGCCGTCTTGGCTCCGCGCTCCAGCGCCAGATCATAGGCCTTGGCCGCGTCGGCCACGCGGAACGCCATGCCGTTGGCCGAGGGCCCGTGCGCCTGGCGGAACGCCGCCGCCTGACCTTCGGCCGAGCGGTTCAGCAACATGTTGATGCCGCCCTGATGATAGCGGACCACGTCGCGCTCGGGATGGCGGTGGGTGGCGGTGAAGCCCATCTTGACCAGGGTCTCGGCCATGCGGTCCGGCTCGGGGCTGGTGAACTCGACGAACTCGAAGCCGTCGAGGCCGAGGGGATCGTTGGGGGAGGCGGTCATCGGGCGGGCTCCTGGGAGGCGGACGCGGCCGGGAACCTAGTGCGCGCCCGGGGTCCCGCCAAGCGCGGCGCGCGGCCGCGAGACTTAATCGCAAAAGCCTGCTAGCAGCGCTCGGTTTCACGCATGGATCATCCCTCTTGTTGCGACCGCTCTACGACTGGCTCCTGAGGCAGGCCGCCAGCGAACGCGCCCCGTTCGTGCTCGCCGGCCATGCCTTCATCGAGGCGATCTGCCTGCCGATTCCGCCCGACGTGATGCTGGCGCCGATGATCCTGATGCGCCCCAAGCGCGCCTGGTGGTACGCGCTTTTGTGCATGGTCGCCTCGATCGCCGGCGGCTGCGTCAGCTACGCCATCGGCTACTACCTGACCCCGGTGGGGGTCCACATCATCGCCCTGACCGGCCACCACGTCGACCTGGTCGAATACCGCAAGCTTTTTAAAACCTTCGGGTTTTGGCTGATCATCGGCAAGGGGTTCATTCCCATCCCCTTCCTGATCATCACCATCGCCTCGGGCGTGGCCCACTTCCCCCTGTGGCAGTTCCTGCTGGCCTGCCTGATCACCCGCGGCGCGCGGTTCTTTCTGGGCGCCTGGCTTACCAAGCGCTACGGCCCCGCCGTTCAGCATCAGGTGGAGAAGAACCTGGTGCTCTGGGGCTCCATCGCGGTGGTTGTGGTTATCGCCGCCCTGATCGGGATCCATTTTATCTTCGGCTGAGCCCCCTATCCGCCCGCTCGACGCCGCCGCCGGGCGCGTGTACGCCTGCGAGCCATGAACGGGCTTCGTTTCGTCATCCGCTGGTGGGTCGCCTTCGCGTTTCTGGCGTCGGTCGCGGCGCTCGCCACCGCCCATGCGTTCGAGAGCTTCGGCGGTCTCGCGCCCTGCCACCTCTGCCTGAAACAGCGCGACATCTACTGGTTCGCCATCGCCATCTCGCTGCCGGCGACGGTCTGGGCGCTGTTCTTCCGCTCGCGCGGGACGCCCAAGCTCGCCGCGCTCCTGCTGTTCGGCGTATTCGTGGCCGGGACGGTGATCGCCACCTTCCATGCCGGCGTCGAGATGAAGTGGTGGAAGGGCCCATCGACCTGCACCGGCTCGCCCGGCGGCGGCTTCGACATGGCGGTGATGAAGGCGATGCTGGCCGGAAAGCATGTCGCGACCCCCATGTGCGACGTGATCGCCTGGAAAATGGGCGGCCTGACCATGGCGGGTTACAACGCCATCGCCTCGGCCATCCTGGCGGGAATCAGCCTGGTCGCCTCGATCCGGCGCAAGGGGGACGCCCCCCGTGCCGACTAGCCCGGTTCCGCCTCGGCCTGGGATGGGCGCGGTTAAGCGGCGCCTTAGCGAAATCCTGCGGGTCGATCATGCCGGCGAACTCGGCGCGGTCTGCATCTACCAGGGCCAGCGCGCCGTCTTCGAACAGGCCGCCGGCCGGGCCGAGGTCTCCGAGACCCTGGTCGAGATGGAAGGCCACGAGCAGGTCCACCTGAAGCGGTTCGATCGCCTGCTAACCGACCACCGGGTGCGCCCCACCCTGATGGCGCCGGTCTGGCGCGCCGCCGGCTTTGCCTTGGGCGTCGGCACCGCCCTGATGGGCGAGAAAGCCGCCCACGCCTGCACCGAGGCGGTCGAAGATGTGATTGAGGCCCACTACGCCGACCAGATCGACGAGCTGTCCGAACGCGATCCGGAGCTTGCGGCCGAGCTTTCCAAGTTCCGCGACGACGAGTTGGCCCATCGCGACCGCGCCATCGAGGAAGGGGCCCACGAGGCCCCCGGCTATTCGCTTCTGGCCGGTTTCATCCGGCTTGGCTGCAAGGCCGCGATCAAGATCAGCGAGAAAGTGTGACCTGCGGGCGACCTTTTTCCGCCACGGATCGGAGTAAAACGACCTTCGCCATGAAACAGACGATCCTCCCCCTGCTGGTCCTCGGGTCCCTCCTGGCGCTCGGCGCCTGCGAAACCGGCGAAGGCCCGCCGCCCCTGCCCCGCATGCCGGCCCATCGGCCGCCTTCCCCGCCGCCGCCCGGGTCGCCGGACCGGTTCGACGCGCGCGACTTCGCCTGGTCGAACGGCCAAGGCTCCAACAGCATCACCGGCCGCGTCGCGCTGCGCACCAAGACGTCCGGCGCCTTCACCTGCGCCGGCGGCTCCGTCGCCCTGACTCCCGACACGCCCTATTCGGCGGCGCGGACCCTGCACCTCTACGGTTCCGACCAGCACGCGGTCGCTTCGGTCGAGGCGGTGCGCGATCGCTCCGGCAATGACGGCGCGCCGCCGTACACCAGCTACGTGCGCTCGACCTCCTGCGGCGACGATGGCCGCTTCGCCTTCCACGACCTGCCCGACGGCGGCTGGTTCCTGATCGCCCGCGCCAAGCCCGCGCACGGCAGCGGCGCCGCGCTCGTGATCATGCAGCGCGTCGCGACGCACGACGGTCAGACGGTGGCGCTGGACCTGCGCTGATCCTGAGGCCGCTGAACGAAAACGGCCCGCGAGCGCGTCGCGGGCCGTCTCCATTTCAGATGACGATCAGCCTCAGAACTTGAGCTTGAAGTCCAGGCTGCCGCGCTGGCTCGACGTCGCCTTGCCGAACTCGCTTGTGTAGTCGACGTCCACCGACAGCGGGCCGCTGCCGAAGATGCTGAGATCCACCGAGGCCGTTCCGGCCGCCGCGTTGTACGGGGTCTCGATGAAGGCCGGGCGCGCGCCCTGACCTGCGCCGATGAAGCTGATCGGCAGGAACAGGTCGTTGTTGCTGGAGAAGCGGCCGCCAATTTTCAGCGTCAGCTCCGCACGTTGCGTGTCGCCATCGTACAGCACGCGACCGAACGCGAGGTCCGGTTGCGCCGCTTCGATGAAGTGCGTGTCGCCGTCGCTCCGCACGCCGATGCCCGCGAGGCCCGTTTCCTGGAACCCGTTGGTGCGCAGCATGGTGGAGGTGAGCTGCACTTCCGGGCGCACGAACCACTTGCCGTTCGTGTAGAGCTTGGACGCGTTCACCTGCGCCTGGGCGTAACCCGTTTGCACGGTGGAGCGACCGACACCCGCTTGGAACACGTCGACCTGCCGCGCCATGGACAGCGAGGTCCATCCTCCGGTGACGCCGAAGCCGAACGCCCAGCCGTCGGGCGAACGACGCTGGAAGCCGACGCCCAGATCGCCGCCCTGGCCGTTCGCACGGCCGCGACCGTTGTTCACCGAAAGGTCGGTGATGTTCTGATAGCCCGCCGCCGCGGTCATCGACCAACGTCCGTCGATCGGACGCTGCCAACCGCCCGAGACGTCCTGACCGATCTCGCGCGTGTCCCAGTAGCCGCCCATGGCGTCGCCGCGCTCGGCGAAACCGCCGCCCTTGGCCCAGACGCAGTCCTTGTCCACCGTGGTGGTGGTCGTGGACAAGCACCCGAACAGGTCGTCGCCGAAGGCATTGGCCTCGAGCATCTGCGCGCGCAGCGGCGCGACCAGGGGCTCAGGGTTCAGTTGGTCGAAGACCTGCTGGTAGAGCTTCTCCTGCCCCGAGGTCATGTTGCCGAGATAGGCCAGCAGGCGGCCGATGCCGGCCGAGCCGCCGGCGCCCAACGCCGAATCCATGTGATGACCCAGGCGCCGTTCGTTCGGCGTCAGGAAGGGCTGACCGAAGTTGGTGTCGATGGTCAGCTGGATGCCGATCGCGTTGGCGACGATGCCGTAATCGATGGCCAGCGTCGGCGCGATCTGCAGGCCGTCATCGGTGGCCGTGCCCTTGGTCGCGAACAGGGTGACCGGATGGTTGTCCTGCAGCCAGGTGAGGATGACGTCGCCTGTGCCTGCGACGGTGGTGTCGCCGCTGACGTTGACCAGGTCGGACGGATACGGCCCGAAGGCCACGTCGAAGTCGAGGTGGCCGGTCGAGGTCTGCACGAACGAACCGGTCAGGTTCACCGTTTCGATGACGCGTGCGCCATAGAGCAGGTTGAACCGCGGATCGCTCGGCGAATCGACGTTGCCGAAGGTTGCGCCATTGAGCAGGTCGATCGGCACGAGCGGCGCGGAGAGACCCATCTGGAACTCGCCGCTGTTGGTGAACACGCCCGACGAGCCGGCCGACGAGTCCTGCAACGCGATCTTGTGGAACGCGATGAAGGTCGAGCCGAGTTCGTTGTCGAAGGCGTTGACCCCGCCGCCCAGGTCGACGTCGCCGACGACCAGGCCCGTGTTGTTGACCGTGTCGTTGCCGAAGGTCGCGGTGATCGCATTGCCCGACACCGCCGAGAGCGACGTGAGGACGTTGATCACGTTGTCCGCGCCGCCGTCGATGGAAATGCCGACGCCCGTGCCTGAACCGCCGCGGATATCCTTCAGCGCGTCGACGACGATATTGCCGCCGCCGAGCGAGCCCGTGCTCTCGGCGAACACGCCGGTGTCGTTCAACTCCAGCGCCATGATCTCGCCGTCGATGACGAGCGTGATGGCGCCGCCCTGACCCACGCCGCCGGCCGTGCCGTGGAACGCGCCTTCGACATAACCGCCGCCGCCGCCGATCGACTGCGCGATGATGCCGGTAGCGTTGGCGCCCATGACCGCGATGTCGCCGGTCTGGATAAAGCTTATGTCGCCGCCGTTGCCGATACCGCTGCCCTGAAGCGTCACGTTCGGCGGATCGATGCCTATGAATGTAGCGCCGCCGCCGCCGCCGATCGACTGCAGGAACACGCCGTTCGAACCGTCGCCGAAGGTGTAGATCCCGCCGAGGTTGGTCAGCGAGATGTCGCCGCCATCGCCGGCGCCGCCGCCCAACGTGACGTTGAGCGAACCAGCGCCCTCGATTTGCGCTTCACCGCCGCCGCCGCCGACCGACTGGATGAACAGGCCGTTGGCGTGGTCGCCCGTCGTGACGATGCCGCCCGAGAAGCTCGCGTCGATGTCGCCCCCGTTCAGGTTCGCGCCGCCGTCGGAGCCCATGGTCACGTTGACCGCGGTCTGGTCCGCGTCCGCTCCGTGCAGATAGAGACTCGCCTGACCGCCGCCGCCGCCGACCGATTGGATGATCTCGCCCTGGGACAGCACGCCCGTGGTTTCGATCGTGCCGGCGTGGGTGAAGGTGATGTTTCCGCCCGACTCGTACGATCCATCTTGGCCGCCGAGACTGAGGTTGATCGCATCCACCGTCGAGCCCGTGGGCGCGTAGATGTCGAGGATCGCACGACCGCCGCCGCCGCCGATGGACTGCACCAAAGCGCCTGGCGAATTGGCCGCCGTCGTCAGGATTATTCCCGATTGATCGGAGGTGATGTCGCCGCCATCGTTGTGCGAACCGTTCTGGCCGCCGAGCGCGGCGCCGAAGCCGACGCCCGACACCGGCCCGTCCGCCGTGTCCTCGCTGGCCGCGCCCATGCTGACGTTGAAGCGAAGCGTTCCGCCGCCGCCGCCCACCGACTGCTCGAACAGGCCGACGCTGTCGGCGCCGGCTGCGCCGATGCTTCCGGTCATGTTGATGGTGACGTTGCCGCCGCTCGAACCGGTCGCCTGAGAGGCGCCGGCCGCCGCCGAAAGCAGCGGATCGGTCGGCTCGGGCGGCTCGTTCTCGCCGATGAACGAAATGCCCGGGAGGCTGATCAGCTGCTCGGCGGTGAAGGCGAGGACGCCGCCGCCGCCGTTGATGCTCTCCGCGTCGATGGCTTGCGAGCCGGCGCCGAGCACAGTGATGTCGCCGGACTGGGTGACCGTCACGAGGCCGCCCGTCCCACCGTGACCGCCGCCCGTGCCGCCGATCAGCGCCGACAAGCTGTTCGACAGCACCATGGAGACGGCGTTCGGATCGAGGGTCAGGCCCACGTTGGCGTTGCCGCCGCCGCCGCCGATGCTCTCGGCCAGGATGCCGTCGGTGTTCTTGCCGTTGGTGATGATTTCACCGGCGTTGACGACGGTGACCACCCCGCCGTTTCCGCCGTCACCGCCGCCGCCGCCGACCGTGATCGCCGGTTGTTGAATCACCGCGCCTGGCGACGACAGCCCCGCGAACTGAGCAGAAATCGACGCCGCGATGCCGCTGTTTCCGCCGCCGCCGCCGATCGACTGCGCCACGATCCCGTGGGCGCCGTCGCCGTAGGTTTCGATCAAGCCCAGGTTCTTCACGGTGACATTGCCGCCGTCGCCGCCCTGGCCGCCATTGCCGCCGACGTTCAGCGAAAAGCCGGCGCTGTTCTCGCCGGTGACTTCACCGAGCAGGGTGAAGACGTTCGCGCCGTCGCCGCCGCCGCCGCCGATGGACTGTGCGAGCACGCCGTACGCACCTTCCCCGTGGGTGACGATGTCGCCCGAGAACTGCACGCCCCCGGTCAGCGGCGCGTTGTAGACGAAGACGTCGCCCCCCGTGCCGCCTACGCCGCCCTTGCCGCCGACGTTGACGTTGAGGGTGTGGATGCTGACTTCTTTGTCCGGCGACGCAAAGCCGACGTTGGCGACCACCACCATGCCGCCGTTGCCGCCGCCGCCGCCGATGGACTCGGCTTCGACGCCCACGGCGTCCTCGGCAAAGGTTTCGATCAGGCCGTTGTTGGTGACGGTGACGGTGTCGCCGTCGCTGCCGTGGCCGCCGACGCCGCCGACGTTGACGTCGATCGCCATGTTCGACACGCCGATGGTCGCATCCGCGTTGAACACCGCGCCTCCGACGCCGCCGCCGCCGCCGATCGACTGAGCGCCGACGCCATAAGCGCCGATGCCGTGGGTCACGATCGTGCCCGTGTTGGTCACGGTGACCTTGCCCGCGTCGGCGCCGTAGCCGCCGGCGCCGCCGACCGACACGCCGGTCTGGAAGTCGCTCTTATCTTCGTTGCCAAAGTCGAGCTGCACGGTTCGCACCATGCCGCCGTAGCCGCCGCCGCCGCCGATCGACTGGGCGAGAACGCCGTCGGCGTCGTGGCCCTGGGTGACGATCAACGCGGCGTTTTCGACATGAACATAGCCGCCCGTAGAGCCCGTGCCGCCGCTCCCGCCCACGCCGATCAGCGCCGCCGCCAGGGGCGTAGGATCGAGCAAGGTGATGGCGCCGCCTTCGCCGCCGCCGCCGCCGATCGATTGCGCCAGGATGCCCTGAGCGTGCTCGCCCGATGTGAAGATTTCGCCGTAGCTCTTCACCGTCACGTCGCCGCCGGTCGCGCCGTAGCCGCCCTGGAGACCGACCGCCATTTCCATCAGGAAGTTGGTATGCGGTGATCCCGGAATGGGAGCGGCAAGCGCCAAGATGCTCGACTCACCCGATTCGCCGCCGCCGCCGCCGATCGACTGGGCGACAATGCCGGTGCTGTAGGTTTCGATGATTCCGGTCGAACTGACATAGACGGTCCCGCCGGTGCCGCCGGTTCCACCATCACGACCGATCGAGATGCTGACCTTGTTAACCGCAAGCAACGGACCCCCGAAGGTGAATGCGGAGTTGCCGCCGCCGCCGCCGATCGATTGAGCCTCGATGCCGAAGGATCCAGCACTCAGGGCGATGATGTCGCCGGTATGCACGACCGAAACGGCGCCGCCGTCGCCGCCGTCGCCGGTTCCGCCGCCAGTCGTCATACTGAACGCATATTGAACCGTCGTCACGCCGCCGCCGACATTGACTCCGGCGTTGCCGCCGCCGCCGCCGATCGACTGAGCCAATATGCCCGTCGAGTTGACCCCGTAGGTGAATATGGACTCGTTGTCGTGGACCGTCACGTTGCCGGCCATTCCGGCGTCCCCGCCGCCGCCTCCGACGTTGATCAACATCGCCGACGTGTTCAGCGCATTCGCAGGCTTAGAAAAGGTGGCGGTGGTGTTCATGCCGCCGTCGCCGCCGCCGCCGCCGATGGACTGCGCCACGACGCCGTCGGCGCTATTGCCCACGGTTTCGATTTGGGTGGCGTGCGCTGCGAGCGCGCCGGTCGAGCTGTCGTAGCCGCGCCATACCGTCACGTCGCCGGCGTTGCCTCCGTCGCCGCCCGAGCCGCCGACGCTGATCCCGACCGGCGTGCCGCTCGGTGCGAGGGCGCCGGTGATGTTGACGCCGCCGGCTCCGCCGCCGCCGCCGATGGACTGCACCAACACGGCGGCCGAAGCGTTGAACACCGACTCGGGCGCGCCCGGCGCCGGCGTGGCCGCGACCACGACGGGGTTATCCGTCGCGTTCACCAGGATGGCGCCATAGCTGAAGACCGTGGCGTCGCCGGCGTTGGCGCCCGCGCCGCCCGAACCGCCGATGCCGACCGCGATGGCGACGCCCGTTCCCTGCGCTTCCGCAACCTGCAGATTGGTGGCGTTTACGACGTTGAGGCCGCCCGCGCCGCCGCCGCCGGCGATCGACTGCACGAGCACGCCGATGGAATCGTAGCCCTGTACCGCGATGTCGCCGTACTGGGTGACAACGACATTGCCGCTAGACGCGCCCGCTCCGCCGATGCCGCCGAGCCCGAAGCTGATGCTGGGCTGATCGCCCACGGTGTTCGCGCTGACGCCGCCCGCGATGTCGATGCCGCCGAGGCCGCCGCCGCCGCCGATCGACTGTACGACGATGCCTCGCGACCGCCGGCCCTCGGCGGAGATGTCGGCGTAGACGCTCGCGTGAACGTCGCCGCCCGTGCCGCCGTTGGCGGCGGCGCCGCCGACGCCGATGGTCAGCTGACCATCCATCGACAGGCCGCCGCTGACGTTGATGCCGCCGTCGCCGCCGCCACCGCCGATCGATTGTGCGATGACGCCCGCCATGTCGTCGCCCACCGAGGTCACGTGGGCGAGCTTGGTCGAATAGCCGTCCACGCTGAGGTAGACCTCTCCGGCATTGCCGCCCGCGCCGCCGAAGCCGCCGATGCCGAGCGTGAAACCGTTCGAGGCCGCGGCTGGATTGTTCGGGGTCGACAGATCGAGTTGGCCCGAGATGTCGATGCCGCCGGCGCCGCCGCCGCCACCGATGGACTGCGCGACAATGCCGTTCGAACCGTGCAGAATTCTCGTGTAACCCGGGTTCGATTCTCCCAGAAGCTGTTGCAGCGGGGAGTTGGCCGCCGTGTACACATACGGCGCGTCCGAGCCGGTGGCCTGCACGTCGCCGCTGACCGCCAACACGACGTTGCCGGCGTTGCCGCCCGCGCCGCCAAAGCCGCCGATGCCGATCGCGGCGCCCGCATTGGGCCCGCGCGTCGCGGCCACGCCGCCGGTGATGTTCAGGCCGCCGTCGCCGCCGCCGCCGCCGATGCTCTGGGCCGTGACGCCGTCGGAATCGAGGCCGTTGGTGAAGGTATTGCCGTAACGCGCAAGGTTGACGTCGCCGGCCGAGCCGCCGCCGCCGCCGAAGCCGCCGATGCCGATGCCGAGCGTGCCGGTGTCGCCGGTGCCGAGCGCGAAGTCGCCGACGATGCTGGCGCCGCCGATCCCGCCGCCGCCGCCGAGCGACGCGGCGATCACGCCGTCGGAATAGCTGCCGTGGGTGACGACCTCGCCGCTCACCGTGCCGATGACGATGCCGGCCGAGCCGCCGCCGCCGCCGAAGCCGCCGAGACCAAAGCCCACCGACCCGGAATAGCGCGGACTGGTGGTGATAGTCAGCGAGCCTGTCACATCGAAGCCGCCGCTGCCGCCGCCGCCGCCGACGCTTTCCAGGCCCACGCCGAACGAACGATCGCCGTAGGTCCCGACATCGCCGGTCACGGTCCCGATGACGCGCGCGCCGTCGCCGCCGGCGCCGCCGAAGCCGCCGATGCCGACATTGACCGAGCCGTTGGCGCCGGTGGAGAGCGCGACATCGCCGGTGATGTTGAAGCCGCCGTCGCCGCCGCCGCCGCCCGCGCTCTGCATCAGGACGCCGTGCGAGTCGTCGCCGTAAGTGACCACCATACCGGTGACATTGCCGAGTACATTGCCGCCATTGCCGCCGCCGCCGGCGAAGCCGCCCACGCCGATGCCGATGTTCGCTGTGGCGCCGGCATCGACGTCCGCCGCGGTGAGCGACAGCGCGCCGGTGACGTTGAAGCCGCCGTCGCCGCCGCCGCCGCCCTGGCTCTGGATGGTGACGCCGAAGGAGTCGTCGCCGAAGGTGACGATGGTTCCGTCCACCGTGCCGCGCACGCTGCCGGCGTTCCCCGCGCCGCCGCCCATGCCGCCGAGGCCGAAATCGATATTGCCGGAGTTGAGAGACGCCGCTGCGACGCCGCCCGTCACGTTGAACGCGCCGTCGCCGCCGCCGCCGCCGAGCGATTGAATCAGGATCGCATGCGAGTCGTCGCCGTGCGTCACGACGTTTCCGTCGACCGAACCCACGACGGCGCCGGCATTGCCGCCATCGCCGCCGAAACCACCGATGCCGAAGCCGAAATTGCCGGCGTCGCCTGCGGCGCCGATGCTGGCCGCCAGACCGCCGGTGACGTCGAAGCCGCCGTCGCCGCCGCCGCCGCCGAGACTCTGGATCGAAATGCCGAACGACTGATCGCCTTGCGTCCAGGTGTCGCCGACGACTGTGCCGTAGACGTTGCCCGCACGACCGCCGCCGCCGCCGAAGCCGCCGAGACCGAAGTCGGCATTGCCCGCGCCGCCGGTGGATAGCGACACGCCGCCGGAAACGTTGAAGCCGCCGTCGCCGCCGCCGCCCGCTGCGCTCTGCACCAGGATGGCGTGCGACTGGTCGCCCATGGTCGTCACGTCGCCGTAGACGCCGCCGTGCACTGTCGACGAATTACCACCCGCGCCGCCAAAGCCGCCGATACCGACGCCGACGTCGCCGGCGCCGCCGGTCGTCGACGCGCTGATCGCCATGCCGCTGGTGACGTTGAAACCGCCGTCGCCGCCGCCGCCGCCCAGGCTCTGCACCGTGACGCCGAACGAATTGTCCCCGCCGGTCCAGACGTCGCCGGTGATGTTTCCGATGACGTTGCCGCCATAGCCGCCGCCGCCGCCGAAACCGCCGAGGCCGACGTCGATGTTGCCCGCGCCGGCTTTCGACGCGGAGAGGCTGCCGGTGACGTCAAAGCCGCCGTCGCCGCCGCCGCCGCCCATCGACTGCACCAGCATGCCGTGGGAGTCGTCACCGCGGGTGGTGATGTCGCCGGTCATCGCCGAGGTGACATTGCCGGCGTAACCACCGTCGCCGCCGAAGCCGCCGATGCCGACACCGATCGTGCCCGCGCTCACCGTGCTCGACGTGGTCAAAGCCATGACGCCGGTGACGTTGAAGCCGCCGTCGCCGCCGCCGCCGCCCAGGCTCTGCACCGTGACCCCGAACGAGTCGGCGCCGCGGGTGTACACATCGCCGGCGATAGCGCTGTAGACGCCGGCTGCGTTGCCGCCGCCGCCGCCGAAGCCGCCGAGACCCACACCGATACCGCCCGCGCCGCCGCCGAGCGAGGCGGAGACGCTGCCGGTCACGTCGAAGCCGCCGTCGCCGCCGCCGCCCGCGGCGCTCTGCAGCAGGACGCCGTGCGAATAGTCGCCGAGCGTAGTGACGTTTCCGGTGATGTTGCCGTGCACGGCGGCGGAATCGCCGCCGTCGCCCCCGAAACCGCCGATGCCGATGTCGAGGCTGGCCGCGCCCGAGGTGTTGGTCGAAGCGACCGACAGGCCGCTGGTGACATTGAAGCCGCCTTCACCGCCGCCGCCGCCCAGACTCTGCACCGTGACGCCGAAAGAGTTGTTTCCCTCGGTGCCCACGTCGCCGGTGATGAAGCCGTAGACGGCGCCCGCGTCACCGCCGCTGCCGCCGAAGCCGCCCAGGCCGACGTTCACGCCGCCCGCGCCGCCGCCGACCGAGCCGGAAAGACCGCCGGTCACATTGAAACCGCCGTCACCGCCGCCGCCCGCAGCGCTTTGGATCAGGATCGCGTGCGAATAGTCGCCGAGCGTGGTCACGTTGCCGACGATCGTGCCATGCACGCCGCTGGAATCGCCGCCGGCGCCGCCGAAGCCGCCGATGCCGATGTCCACGTCGGCCGCGCCTGACGTATTGGTCGAAGCGATCGCAACGCTGCCGGTGACGTTGAAGCCGCCTTCGCCGCCGCCGCCACCCAGGCTCTGCAACGTTACGCCGAACGCGTCGTCGCCCTTGGTGGTGACGTCGCCGTTGATTCTGCCGATGACACTGCCCGCGTAACCGCCGGCGCCGCCGAAACCGCCCAGGCCCACGTCGATGCTGCCGGCCGCGCCGCTCGAACCCGTGAGGCCGCCCGTAACGTTGAAGCCGCCGTCGCCGCCGCCGCCGCCGACGCTCTGCACCAGGATGCCGTGCGAGCCGTCGCCGTAGGTGAGGATGCTGCCCGTGAGGTCGCCCGTGACGTTGCTCGCGTGTCCGCCGGCGCCGCCGAAGCCGCCGACGCCGATGTCGAGCGTGCCCGAACCGCCGGCATTCACATTCACCGCAACGCCGCCGTCGACGTTGAATCCGCCTTCGCCGCCGCCGCCGCCCAGGCTCTGAACGGTCACAGCCGACGCGTTGTCGCCGAGCGTCTGCACCGCACCGATCACGTTGCTATAGGCCGTGCCGCCCGCGCCGCCGCCGCCGCCGAAGCCGCCTACGCCAACGTCGACGGCGCCCGCGCCGGTTCCCGCGAAACTCACGCCGCCCGAGATGTCGAAGCCGCCGGAGCCGCCGCCGCCGCCGACCGATTGAACGAGCACGCCTTGCGAGTTGTTACCCGCGGTCAAGACGTCGCCGACGATGTAGCTGATCACCAGACCGCCGCTTGACCCCGCGCCGCCGCTGCCGCCCACGCCCACGTCGAGACTGCCGGAACCCGCCTGCGCCGCCGCCAGGCCGCCGGTGATGTTGAAGCCGCCGGAACCGCCGCCGCCGCCGATGGATTGCGTAACGACGCCGCGCGAGTTGTCTCCGCTCGTCTCGGTCGCGATCAGCACGTTGTTGACCGTGACGCCGTAGACCAGCGTCATGGCGGTCCCCGCCGTGCCGCCGGCGCCGCCCGCGCCGCCGACCCCGACGCTGAGCGCGCCCGCGCCCTCGCCGGTGACCGAAATATCGCCGACGACATTGAAGCCGCCGTCGCCGCCGCCGCCGCCGACCGATTGAACGAGGATCGCGTCGCTCTGCGCGCCCTGCGTGTCGACCATGCCCGCAATGTGCAGCGTGGCGTCCTTCGCATAGCCGCCGTAACCGCCGAAGCCGCCCACGCCGACGCCGACCGAAGCCGCTTCGCCGCCGGAGCCGGTGATGCCGCCGGTCACGCTGAAGCCGCCCTGGCCGCCGCCGCCGCCGATCGATTGCGCCACCGCGCCGTCGGACAGGTCGCCCATGGTCAGGATATTGCCGACCACGTTTCCGTAGACGTCGCCGCCGTGACCGCCGTTGCCGCCGAAACCGCCGACGCCGATCCCCACCACGCCGGTGCTGGCGGCCGAGCCCGCGATCGCGCCGGACACGGCGAACCCGCCCGCGCCGCCGCCGCCGCCGACGCTCTGCGCCAGGAAGCCCGTGGACTCTACGCCGTGGGTCGTGATCGAGACCGAATAGGCGGTGACCGTGCCCGCGTTACCGCCGTTGCCGCCTGCGCCGCCGACACCCACCGACACGGCGCCCGCGCCGCCGCCGGAGCCGGCCACACCGCCCGACACGGCGAAGCCGCCGAGACCGCCGCCGCCGCCCATCGACTGCACGACGACGCCGTCGGACTGATGGCCGTAGGTGATGACCATGCCGGCGACGTGACCAGTGACATTGCCCGCGTCGCCGCCGCCGGCCGCGTCGCCGCCGACGCCGATCGTCACCACGCCGGCGCCCGAACCGGACCCGGCGATGTCGCCCGACACGTTGAAGCCGCCGTCGCCGCCGCCGCCGCCCACGCTCTGCGCCAGGAACGCGGTCGATACATTGCCCATGGTGACGATCGCTTGCGCATAACCGTAGACGTCGCCGCCGACGCCGCCCGCGCCGCCGTTGCCGCCCACGCCGATGCCGACGGCCGCCGCCGCCGCACTCGACCCGGTGATGTCGCCGGTGACGTTGAAGCCGCCGTCGCCGCCGCCGCCGCCGAGGGACTGCACCACCACGCCGTCGGAGAAGGCGCCGGTCGTCAGCACCGGTCCCGTGATATGCGCTTCGACGCGGCTGCCCGCACCGCCCTGGCCTGCGTCACCGCCGACGCCGACCGAGACCGAGCCGCTCGCGAATCCCGCGCCGGTGATGCCGCCCGAGACGTCGAAGCCGCCCGAACCGCCGCCGCCGCCCACGCTCTGCGCGAGGAAGCCGGTGGAGAAGTCGCCGCGGGTGATGACGCCGCCGCCGTAAGCGAAGACTTCGCCGCCCGAGCCGCCGCCTTTACCGGCGCCGCCGACGCCGACCGTAACGCCGAGCGCGCCGATGCCCGCGCCCGAGATGCCGCCGACCACGGTGAATCCGCCCGCGCCGCCGCCGCCGCCGATGGACTGAACGACCACGCCGTCAGAATGTTCGCCGTAGGTCGCCACGTTGCCGGTGACGCCGCCCTTCACATAGCCGCCGAAGCCGCCATAGGCGCCCTCGCCGCCGACGCCGACCGCAACACTGGTGGCAACACCGCCGGCGCCGCTGACGCCGCCGGAGATCGCAAAGCCGCCCTCGCCGCCGCCGCCGACCGATTGCGCCAACAGGCCGGTGGAGAACTTGCCTTCGGTCTGGATCGCGCCGCCGGACGTCAGGTAGACTTGACCGCCATTGCCGCCTTCGCCGCCCGAGCCGCCGATGCCGACCGAAACGGCGCCGGCCGGGATGACGATGGCGCCGGCGGCTGCGACCGACACGTCGAAGCCGCCCGTACCGCCGCCGCCGCCCACCGACTGGACGTCCATGCCGTCCGAGTGTTCGCCTTCGGTCAGAATGCTGACATTGCCGGTCAGGTGCACCGCGCCGCCGTCGCCGCCGTCGCCGCCGCTGCCGCCCAGCGCGATCGAAATCGCGGCGACGTAGCCGATCGTTCCCTGCACCGCGAAGCCGCCGGCGCCGCCGCCGCCGCCGATGGACTGTTCGAACACGCCGTCCGACCGATCGCCGGTGGTGACGATCTGCGGATTGATGGTTTCGACGCCGCCGGGCGTATTCACCTGCTGCGGCTCCAGAGCGACGTAGACATCGCCGCCGCCGCCGCCGCCGCCCGCCGCGCCGCCGATAGCGACGCCCGCAAAAATACTGATGCCCACCGCGGAGCCGCCGTTGCCGCCGCCGCCGCCGACCGATTGCGCCAGAATGCCGTCGGAGTCGTTGCCTTGCGTCGACAGGAAGCCGTAGTCGGCCACATGCACGTCGCCGGATTTCCCACCGACATCGCCGCTGCCGCCGATCACCAGGAAGACGCCGCCGGAATTGCCGCCGTCGCCGCCGCCCCCGCCGATCGACTGCACTTCGATGGCGGAGGACATGTTGCCGTGCGTCGAAATCTGGCCGGTGTTGCTCACAAAGACGTCGCCGCCGACGCCGCCGGACGCCCCGCTGCCGCCGATCGCCGCGAGTCCGCCCGCGTCGCCGCCGTGACCGCCGCCGCCGCCGATGGACTCCGCAAAGATGCCGCGCGACTGGGCGCCGTAGGTTTCGATCAGGCCGCCGTTGTAGACGCTCACGCGACCGGCGTTGCCGCCGGGACCGCCGGTCGAGCCGAGCGCGACGAGACCGCCGTCGCCCGCGCCGACGCCGCCGCCGCCGCCGATGGACTGGGCGACCACAGCGTCGGAACCGTAGCCGTGGGTGATGACCTCACCGCCGGAGAGCAGAGCGACGCTGACCGTGCCGCCGTTTCCGCCGGTCGTGCTCGAACCGCCGAGCGCGACGATGCCGAACGCGCCGCTCGCCGTGCCGCCGCCGCCGCCGATGGATTGCGCGAGCACGCCATCCGAGTTGGCGCCGCGCGTGACGATGTCGCCGTAGGAATAGACGGACGCGCGGCCCGCATTGCCGCCGCCCGCGCCGTCGCCGCCGAGCGCGACGCCCGCGACCGACACGCCCGCGCTGCCGCCGCCGCCGCCGATGGACTGCACTTCGATGCCGGCCGAGGCGTTGCCGGTGGTTTCGACATAGGCGCCTTGAGCGAGATCTATCTTCGCAGCGCCGCCGTCGCCGCCGCCGCCGCCGGTGTCGCCGAGCGTAACGAGGCCAACCGAAACGCCGCCGTCGCCGCCGCCGCCGCCGATCGATTGCGCAAGAAGCCCCGCGGCGTACTTGCCGTGCGTGATGGTGATCGAATCGGCGCCGGCGTAGATGGCCGCAAGGCCGCCATTGCCGCCCGCCGCGCCGTCGTCGCCGAGGGTGACGAACGCCACCGACGTGCCCGCGTCGCCGCCGCTGCCGCCGATCGATTCCGCGACCACGCCGTACGAGAAGTTGCCTTCGGTGATGATCGTGCCGTTCTGATGCACCACGACGTCGCCGCCGTCGCCGCCGTAGCTCGCGTCACCGCCCAGGCCGACGATACCGATGCTGAAACCGCCGCCGCCGCCCGCGCCGCCGAGACTCTCCGCCTGAACGCCCGGCGAGTTGTTTCCATAGGTGTGGATGAACGAACCGCTCGCAATGTCGGCGTAGACGTCGCCGCCGTGCGTCGAGCCGCCGCCCGCACCGCCGGATCCGAACAGCAAGGCCGCGCCGCCATCGCCGCCGTGGCCCGCGCGGCTTTCAACCCATACGCCGGCGGAATTGTCGGCGTGCGTCGCGATGACCGCGTCCACCGTCACCGACACATTGCCGCCGGGGCCCGCCATGCCGCCCTCGCCGGCGGGGATGTTGCCGATAGATACGCCGCCGGCGCCGCCGTTGCCGCCCTGGCTGATCACCTGGATCGCGGGCGTGTTCACGGTCGATGAGTTGTAGGCGCCGTTGAAGTTGAAGTTCAGATCCGGTCCTGGCGCGCCCGGACCGCCGTTGCCTGGCGTAATCTCGACGGTGAAGAAACCGAAATTGACACCGATGCCGGGATTGCCCGTGCCGCCGTCGGCGCCGGCCTTGATGATCTGCACCGATCCCGCCTTCGGCGGCGGGCTCTGATCCACCACGCCTGATCCCGAGCCGCCGTTGTATTCGGGAATCGGCGAGTGATTTTGAACGAGACTGACCGTCTCGTAGACCTTTGGACTGGAGCCGTCCTTGAACAGCTTGACGGAATCCACATCGTGGGTGGTCGAGTTCGTGTACACCTTGGTGACGGTGTAGTCGTAAGACACGAACTTATGTTGTGTGGTGCTGTACTGGCTCAGCGTGATCGTCTCGCCGACGGTGTTGGCCAGCACGATGACGTGGTTCTGGGTGGTGAGCACGACCCCGTTCGAGAGCACCTGCGCCACGGTCTCGGTGAGTCCGGTGTCGGGGTTGAGCACCGGCTGGCCCATCTGCGGCGTCACCACGTCGAGCATTTCGACCAGATCGACCATCGGGGCGGCGTGAGCCGGCCTGGGGAGGGTCGCCAGGCTCAGCGTCACCACCGACGCGGCCGCGGCGCAGAGGAGCGCTTCACGGCGGGGGCGGGGACGTCGAGCGGGCTGAAAACGAGTGCTTAATGTCGGGCACCCGACCTTCGGTTCACGTCCGTCATTGGTCCCGCCCATGCCCGTTTCTCCGCTCACCGAACCGGGCGCGCAACGTCGCGGCCGACTAAGCCCTTGTAAATTCAACTCTATTTCTTGGGGGGCATAGTCTCTTTGCGGAACGCGGCGTGCGTGAGCGCCAAGAGCGCAGCCAGTCATTCCCCCTCGAAATGATAGCAACGCTATCTAAGCCCAGCGGGAAGCGTGGCCGTCAATCATGGTTAGCGTTTTGTGAACGATTCTGTGGCGACCGGAACACATTCTCCTGGGCGCTGCGGCCCGCGAGATCGTCGCGGGCCGTCCAAGTTTCGGTAGCCGCCAGCGCTACGGCTCCAGTTCGATGTCCCAGTAGAGGTAGTCGAGCCAGCTTTCGTGCAGGTAGTGCGGCGGGAAGCGGCGGCCGAGGTCCTGCAGCTCGTACATGTTGGGCCGGTGCGCGGTGCGGCCCGGGTGCATGGCGGCTTCGCGCGGGGTGCGGCCGCCCTTGCGCAGATTGCAGGGCGCGCAGGCGGTGACGATGTTCTCCCACGTGGTGCGCCCGCCGCGCGAGCGCGGGATGATGTGATCGAATGTCAGTTCCGACGACGAGCCGCAGTACTGGCACGCGAAGCTGTCGCGCAGGAACAGGTTGAACCGGGTGAACGCCGGCGGACGGTCCTGGTCGATGTACTGCTTCAGCGCGACCACACTCGGCAGCTGGAAGGCGACCGAGGGCGAGTGGACGATCTTGTCGTAGGACGAGACCACGTCGACGCGGTCCTGGAACACGGCCTTGACCACCTCCTGCCAGGGCCACAGCGACAGGGGATAGTAGGAGAGCGGCCGGAAGTCGGCGTTCAACACCAGGGCGGGCCAGCCGGATGGGGGGTTCGTCAGAACCTGCATGGCAGGCCCTCCGGACGAATGCCGTCGATCACGCAGGCCATGGCCGCGACCGATCGCGACAAAGCCGGCGCCGTGTACGGAAAAAGAAATACGCCCTGACTGAAGACGCGCCTCCTTTCGTCCCGGAGGGGCGGAGGCAGAATCACCGCAACCGCCAGGATTCGTGCGCCTTATAAGCGAAATCCCGCGACGGCTCTATGACATAGCGGCCACGGTCGGCCGCGGAACGTCACCGGACTTCACCGCCCGGTACCAGCGCCACAGCATGTGCGCCGCGCAGCTCCGATACGGCGACCAGCGTTCGGCCCGGGCGTTGGCCTGGGCGGTATCGGGCCGGACTTCGGCCCCGTCGGCCCAGCGGATCGCCTCCTGCAGGGCGATATCGGCGCCGGGGAAGAAGTCGAGCCGGTGCTCGCTGAACATCAGATAGATTTCGGCGGTCCAGCGCCCAACGCCCGGAAGGTTGAGCAGATCGTTCAGCGCCGCTTCGTCGTCCAGGGCGCCGAGCGCGGCAAAGTCGATGCGCCCCTCGACCGCCGCCTCGGCGATAGCGCGAAAGTACCGGACCTTGGGCCGCGACAGGCCGAAGCTGCGCAGGTTCTCCTCGGAGGTCGCGAGCACGCGCTCGGGCGTCGCCTCGCCTACGCCGGTCATGAACCGGGCCCAGATGGCGTTCGCCGCCGCGGTGGAGACCTGCTGCGCCACCAGAATCTCGAGCAAGCCCATGTAGCCGCCGTCGCGAGTGCGCCACGCAAACACCGGCGTCTCGGCGTCGACCTTCGCCAGCGCAGGATCGAGGCCGACGAGCTTCTCGCGCATGCGCTTGATCTGAGGAGCGGTGGGGGCGGAGCGGGTCACGCACCCTTTTCTCCCTTCACCCTCGATGAAGGAAGGGCTTAGTGGGAGCATGACTTTCACGACCCGCTTCGCGCCCTCCCCCACCGGATTGCTGCATCGCGGGCACGCGTATTCGGCGCTGACGGCGTATCAGGCGGCGCGTGAGGCGGGCGGGCGGTTCCTGCTGCGGATCGAGGACATCGACCAGGGGCGTTGCCGTCGCGAGTTCGAAGACGCGATCTATGACGACCTGGCATGGCTCGGGCTCGCATGGGAGACGCCGGTTCGGCGCCAGTCCCAACACTTCGACGACTATCGCCGGGCGCTCGACCGGTTGCGCGAGCGCGGTCTCGTCTATCGCTGTTTCAAGACGCGGCGTGAGATCCTCGACGAGATCGGGCGCGCGCCGCATGGACCCGGCGAAGGACCCGACGGCGTGCTTTATCGCGGCGGGCCGCTACCGCCGGATGAAGAAGCCGCGTTGATCGAGCAAGGCAAGCCATTCGCATGGCGACTGTCGCTCGATCGCGCGCGCGAGGAATTGGGCGCGCGATTCGACAGGCTCGCGTTCATCGAAGAAGGCACAGGCATGCACCGCGAAACCGGCGTCGTCCGTGTACGGCCCGAAAGCGCGGGCGACGTGGTGCTGGCGCGCAAGGACGCGGGCGTCGCCTACCATCTCGCCGTCGTCGTCGACGATGCATTGCAGGGCGTGACGCACGTGATCCGCGGCGCCGACCTGCAGGAGGCCGTGCACGTGCAGCGGCTGTTGCAGACGCTGCTCGACCTGCCCGAGCCGGTCTATCGCCATCACCCCCTGCTCACCGACGCTGAGGGCAAACGCTTCGCCAAACGCGACCGCGCCGAGACCCTGGCCGATCTGCGCGCCCGCGGCGTCGGCGCGCAGGCCCTGCGGTCCGAACTGGGCTTCGACTAAGGCTTTGACGCACCCGGTTCCGCGACGCATTGGGGAGTCATGACCGCGCCTTCGACCTCGAACCGATTCGCGCTCGCGGTGCTCCTCGCCGGCGCCTGCGTCATCGGCTTCGCGCCGATCCTGGCGCGGCTGACCGAGACCGGCCCCGCCGCCGGCGGCTTCTGGCGCATGCTGTTCGCGGTTCCCCTGCTCGCGTGGCCGGCGTTGCGCGCGAAAGGAACGCTGCGCGCAGGCGTGGTGAAGGCGGGCCTGTGGGCCGGCGTGCTGTTCGCGATCGATCTCGGGATCTGGCACTACGCGGTGCGCTACACCTCGGTGACCAACGCCACGGCGCTCTCGAACACTACCCCGGTGGTCGTCACCGCGGTCGCCTGGCTGATGTTCAAGGAACGGCCGAGCGTCGCCTTCCTCGGCGCGCTGGTGCTCGCGCTGGGCGGCGCCTTCGTGATGGCTGCGGCGAAGGGATCGGGCGGATTGGGAACGCAGCCGGTGCTCGGCGACCTGCTCGCGCTTGGCGCGGCGCTCTTCTACGGCGGTTACTTCGTGGTGGTGCGGCTGCAGCGGCGCGAGGGTGTGTCGACCGCCGCCCTGATGCTGTGGACCAGCGTGGCGGCGGTGCCGACGCTGCTGATCGCAGCGCTTGCGCTGCACGAGCCGATCTTTCCCGCGGGGCCGGGGGGCTGGCTCGCCTGCGCAGGTCTTGGCCTGATGCACGCCACCGGCCAGGGCGCCATCGCCTGGGCGCTGGGTCGGCTGCCGGCGTCGCTCACCTCGGTGGTGGTGCTGATCCAGCCTGTGGCTGCCGCCGCGCTCGGCTGGTCGCTCCTGGGCGAGCCGGTGACGCTCATGCAGGGCGTGGGCGCGGTGGTGCTGCTGGCCGGGGTGGTGCTGGCGCAGCGTTCGACCCTGGCTTCAGCCGAGCCTGCCCCGCCGGTGCTGCCGGAAACCCCCTCCGGCGCCTGAGACTGGGGCGCCTGGGACTGGGGCGCATAAAAAACGGGCCCGAGGTCGCCCCCGGGCCCGTCATCATTTCGCGTGGCTCAGGCTCAGCTCGCCTTCAGATTGGCCGCGGCGCTCTTACCGCGCTCCATCTGGATGTCGTAGCTGACCTTCTGACCTTCGTTCAGGCCCTGCATGCCGGCCTTCTGGACCGCCGAGATGTGGACGAACACATCCGGGCCGCCCTCGTCAGGCTGGATGAAGCCGAAACCCTTGGTCGTATTGAACCATTTAACCGTGCCGCTAGGCATATCCTGATCTCCCAAACGTCTCTGTTTCCAGGAGGACCTGTTACGCGGTCCCCGGGCAATCCACCCTGAAAGCAGCGAGTTCGGGGCGTCGGGCCGAGGCCCACGCCTGTGTATCGGCGGCCAAAGTCTCGGATTGCGACGGTTTTCTGCCTCTCGCGGAACGCGCGGTCAATGGGGAGGGGGTTGCGGCGAGGCCTGAGGGGGACCCGGGGCGGGCCCAGAAGAGGGGGTCGTCGGGGCGAAAAGTCCAATCAGTTTAAGCATCAAGGCGGTGGTCGCCTTATGGCCAAGCGCGAAGTCGTTGGACACGCCGATGAAGGCCAGGCCCCGGGCGGGCGCCACCAGGGCGACGGCGTCCCACAGGGTGTTCGACCCCTCGTGAAACAGCACCGGGCCGTTCGCCCAGGGCCGCGATTTGTAGACGCCCCAACCCAGCGCATAGCTCTGGTCCGCGTCGCTGTAGGGGGTGGTCAGCCGCCTGATGCTGTCGGGGCTGAGGAAGTCGCCGCCCCCGGTGATGAACAGACGCAGGAACTTCGCGTAGTCCTCGAGCGAGACGTGCACCGTACCCGCGGGTCCGAGCGCGGCGGGATTGTCCGCGATCCCGGCCGGATCGACCGGCGTCCCGTCGGCCGTGTGGCCCCACGGCTCGTCGCCGGTCGGGGCGCCGAAGCCCGCGCTGTCCATGTGCAGCGGCGCGAACAGCTCGGCGCGGATCACGTCCTCCCACGGCGCGCCGGCGATGGCTTCGATGGCGGCGCCTGCGATGATGAAGTTCGCGTTGGCGTATTCGAAGCTTCCGGGTTTTCCCGCCGGCGGCGCATGGAACGCGCGCGCGGCGAAGGCCCGGCGTTGTTCGGCGAGAGGGCGCGGATCGCTGCGCGCACTGACCAGCCACGCCGGATCGACCAGCGGCTTATCCGAGAGGCCGGCGGTGTGGGACATCAGCGCCTCGACCGTCGTCGCCTTCCACACGGCGTCGACCTTCAACTTGGGAAACAGCTCGGGCACGGTGGCGCCCCAGTGGGCTTTCCCCTGCTCCACCAGTTTGGCGTAGAGCGCCGCGGTCATCGCCTTGGTGTTGGAGCCCAGGTGCCAGAGGTCGTCCTTGGTCACCGCCGCCGAACCGGGACCCTGGCGCACGCCCCCGACCTCGAGCCACGGCAGGCCATCGCGGGCGACTACCGCGCCGGCGAGGGAGGGCGTCTTGGTCTCCGCCAGGATCGGTCCGATCAGGTCGGCGGCGGCAGGCGCGGGTGACGCCGCCGGTTGCGCGCGCGCGGGGCCGACCAAGGTCAGACCGAAGCCCGCCAAAGGCGCGGTCAGGGTGAAAGTGCGTCTGCGCATGCGGCCGCCGTTCTTTGCGCGAGCATAGGGCCGGTCGCCGCCCCTTCGCCACGCCATAAGCGCCCCACGTGCATTGGGCGGGGTTCATTCGGGCGAATTCACGACGGCGGCCTGACCTGCGTGAACCGTTGCCCTAACCTGGGCGTTTTCCGGACGCGGTTCCGCGCCCTTCGCGGGACGGGATTGCGGACCGGCGACGCATCGGTTGAGATCGCGTCGTCGGGGAATCGACAAACGAGGTTGAGTCAGATGGCCGATCCGGCGCTCCAGCGGATGCTCTACCGGACGGCGCTTTCATTGCCCGAGCCGGTGCTGCGGGTCATGGCCGGGGGCGGGGTGATCTATCGCGGCGGCCGCACGCTCGATCCCAAGTTTCAGTTCCTGTGCAAGGCGTGGCGCGGTCCGCGCCTGTCGCCCGACACCGACCCCCTGGACGCGCGCGCGGACTGGTCGGAGATGACCCGGGCCTTCGCCGCCAAACCCGAGAAGGGCGTCTCGACCGAGACCATCCTGCTTGACGGCCCCGGCGCGGTGATGACCACGCGGCTCTACCGGCCGGCGGATCAGGACCCGCGCGCGCCGATGCTGGTGTTCTTCCACGCCGGCGCCGGCGTGGTCGGCGACCTCGACGCCAGCGACGGCCTCTGCACCGAACTCGCGCGCATCGGACGCACGGCGGTGCTCGCGCCGGCCTATCGCCTGGCGCCCGAAAGCCGGTTTCCGTCCGGGTTCGAAGACGCGTTGGCGGCCTACGAATGGGCGGCGGTCAATGCGTCGCGCTACGGCGCTACGGGCGCCGCGGTCGGCGGGGAATCCATGGGCGGAGGCTTCGCGGCGGCGATCTGTCAGGAACGCAAGCGGCTGGGCCAATCGCAGCCGGTCTTGCAACTGCTCATCTATCCGATCCTCGATGCGGCGAGCGACAGCCAGTCGATGCAAACCTATGCCGACGCGTGGCCGCTGTCGCGCGACGCGCTGCGCTGGGCCTTCGGCCACTATCTCGGCCCGGAGGACGATCCCGCCGATCCGCGCCTGTCGCCGCTCCGCGCCGGCGACGTGTCGGGTCTCGCCTGCGCGATCATCGTCACCGCCGGTTTCGATCCCCTGGTCGACCAGGGCGAGATCTATGCGCGCAAGCTGCGGGCCGCGCGCGTGCCGCTGGTCTATCGCTGCTACGACGGCCTGGTGCACGGCTTCGCGGCGTTCGCGGGCGTGGCGCCCGAGGCGGAGATCGCGGTGCGCGAGATCGGCGGCCTGTTCCGCGAGGGTCTCGACGGCCGCGTGCCCGCCGCCTGCGGCCAGCGGGATCACTCGGACGCCGAGAAAAGCCTCGTCATCTGAGACCCACCGCCTCGACCACCGACACGAAGCCGTCCGCGCGCAGCAGCCGCGCCAGATCGCGCTTGACCCGCTTCACCAGGCCCGGACCCTGATAGACCATGGCGCTGTAGAGTTGCACCGCGCTGGCGCCCGCGCGGATCTTGGCATAGGCGTCGGCGCCCGACGCGATCCCGCCGACGCCGATCAGGGGCAGGCGTCCGTGCAGCGTGCCGGCGAATTTGCGCAGCACGCGCGTCGACGGCTCGAACAGGGGCGCGCCGGACAGCCCGCCGGTCTCGTTCCGCAGCGAAGACCTGAGCGATGTCGGGCGCGCGGTGGTGGTGTTGGAGACGATCAAGGCGTCGACACCATTGGCGAGGCACGCCTCCGCCACGCCTTCGATCTCGTCGTCGTCGAGATCGGGCGCGACCTTCAGGAACAGCGGCGCCTGGCCCGGCAGAGCCTGTCGCACCGCGCTGAGACGGCCGAGCAACTCGGCCAGGGCCGCGCGCGTCTGCAGCGCCCGCAGGCCCGGCGTGTTGGGCGACGAGATGTTGACCGTGAAGTATGAGGCGAGGCCCCACAGCCGCTTCAGCCCTTCGCAATAGTCGGCGACGCGATCTTCGGAATCCTTGTTGGCGCCGAGGTTGGCGCCCACGACCCCCGCCCGCGCGCGCCGGATGGCCAGGCGCGTGGCGAAGGCTTCGAGGCCGTCGTTGTTGAAGCCCATGCGGTTGATCACCGCGCGATCCTCGCTGAGCCGAAACAGCCGCGGCTTGTCCGAACCCGACTGCGGTTTCGGCGTGACGCTGCCGCATTCCACAAAGCCGAAACCCGCGTGCAGCATCGCGTCGGGAACCTCGGCGTTCTTGTCGAAACCGGCGGCGAGGCCGACGCAGTTGGGAAAGGCGAGACCCGCGATCTTCACCGCCAGGATCGGATCGTCGGGACCGTGCATGCGCGGACCGATACCGGTCTTCAGCGCGGCAAGGGTTAGGGTGTGGGCGCGCTCGGGGTCGAGGGTGCGCAGAGCGCGCGCGGCGAGATCGTACACGCCTATTCCCCGCCTCCGCCGCCGTGGTCGGCGGCGAGATAAAGACCGTCGAAGACCGGGCGTCCGGCGGCGTCGATGTCGAACACCGCCGCCGTCGCGGTCGGAAAACGTCCGCGCATGCGATCGACCTCGCGCGCGCCGGCGGCGCCTTCGACGAGCAGATCGACGGCCAGTTGATGCAGGCCCGGATTGTGCCCCACCAGGATCACCGTTCCGTCCTCACCTTCGTCGCCCTCGATCAACCGGCGCATCAGGCTGGCGGTTGCATGATAGAGATCGTTGAGAAAACGCGCCTCGACGAAACCGAACGCGGGCGCCGCCTCGGCCCAGGTTTCGCGCGTGCGCAGCGCCGGCGAGACCCACGCCCGCGTCGGCCGGACGCCGCGCTCGGCCAGCACCTCGCCCATCAGCTTCGCATCGCGCTTGCCGCGCTCGCAGAGCGCGCGGTCGAAGTCGTCGCCCGAGGTTGCGGTGCGTTCCGCCTTGGCGTGGCGCAGAAGGATCAGACGCTGCATCGCCGGGACCCTAGGGATATTCCCACGCGGTTGGAATCGAAGTTTGTCAGCGGCGGGATCGAAGTCGCCGGTGGGTCATGCCGGCGGGCGCGGGCGTCGGCTGGGGCGCGAGCACGCCCGGCAGCGGATTGGCCAGCTTGGCGCGGACCGGCTTGGCGCGAAGCGCGAAGGTGCGTTTCACCGCCTCCAACAGCACCAGGCCCGCCGACCCCGGCCAGACGCGCGAGCCCACCTGCTCGAACCCGTCGGCCCAGCGCATCAGCGGCGTCCAGGGCGGCACGTAGAGCGCCTGGGACCAGGCCACGGGCTCCAGGTCGGCCTCACGCACCAAGGTTTCGAGCTGGCCACGGGTGAAGGGGCGGCCGTGGCCGAAGGGTGTCTTCACCGCATGCGACCACAGCCCGCCGCGCGCGGCGGCGATCACGATGATCCGGCCCGACGGGGCCAGCACCCGGCCCGCCTCGCACAGCAGGGCGGCGGAGGTTTCGCTCTCCTCCAGGCCGTGGACGATCAGAATCCGGTCGAACAGGGCGTTCTGGAACGGCAGGGCGGCGTCCTCGACCAGGCAGGCGCGGTTCCTCGCGCCCGAAGGCCAGGTCTCGACCCCCTGGGCGGCGGGCATGGCGGCCACCACCCGGCGCGCGGCGGCGAAGCGGTCGAGGAAGGGCGTGGCGTAGCCCAGGCCCAGCACGTCCAGACCCGCCGCGTCGCCCCACTTCTCGCCCACCTTGCGGCTGAGCAGGTCGCGGACCGCCCGGCCGAGCGGCTGGGCGTAGAATTCGCGGAGTTCGAGGACGTCGCGGCGCATGCTCTCGGCTTATCCGTTCGAAGCCAATATAAGCCCGAAACCCAGTCCGAAAACTTTATGGGCCAAAACCTGACGCGCCGGGTTTAAAGGCCGCGCCCGATCCCGCCCCGGAGACCCCCATGCCGCTCGACGTTCGCCAGATCCCGTGCCTCGAAGACAACTACGGCTTTCTGATCCGCGATCAGGCCACGGGGAAGACGGCGACCATCGACACCCCCGACGTCGACGCGATCCTGGCCGAGCTGGAGAAGGCCGGCTGGGGCAAGCTCGACTTCATCTTCAACACCCATTGGCATCCGGACCACGCGGGCGGAAACGCCAGGCTGAAGGAGATCACCGGCTGCGAGATCGTGGGGCCGCAGGAGGTGACGCGCATTGCGCCGCTCGACCGCACCGTCGACGGCGGCGACACGGTGATGCTGGGCGAGACGGAATTTCAGGTGATCGCGACGCCCGGCCATACGCTGGGTCACATCGCCTATTTCGATCGCGCGGACGGCGTGGCGTTCGTCGGCGACACCATCTTCGCCATGGGCTGCGGCCGACTGTTCGAAGGCACGCCGCAGCAGATGTGGTCGTCGCTGTCTTCGCTCGCGGCCCTGCCCGACGACACGCGCGTCTACTGCGCGCACGAGTATACCGCCGCCAATGCGCGCTTTGCTTTGTCGGTGGACCACGACGCCGGGGTGAAGGCCCGCGCCGATCAGGTGTTCGCGGCGCGTGAACGAAAAGAACCGACCGTGCCGACGACCATCGGCCTGGAAAAGGCCACCAATCCGTTCCTGCGCGCGCCTGGCCTGGTGAGCGCCGACAGCGACGCGCAAGCCTTCGGGGAAGTGCGCGCGGCAAAGGATGTGTTCAAGGGCTGAAACGCGCCTTTAGCGCGGATTGACGATCGCCTGCGCGATGCGGCCCGACGAAGGACGGCCGGCGATGCCCTCGGACGGGTTGATCGCGATGTCGAGAACGCCGTTGTGGAGGCGCGCGTCCATCCGCTTGGCGGGATGCAGGTGGATCTCGCGGATGGCGTTGAGATAGGGCCTGCCGTCGCGCAACGCGGCCAGTTTCTCGACGGTGTCGGTAAGGATGTTGAGCGAGTCGGCGAACAGCCACTCGGCCCCCTGGCCCTCCGCCTCGAGGGTGAACTTGTGACCCATGGCGCGGCCGATGTGCAGAATCGCGTTCTGGTGCGCCTGGACCAGCATGGCCAGGCTGCCGCGTTGCATGCGGGTGACCGGCGCCAGCCCCTCGACCGACACCGCCTCGCCCCAGGGCTGGTGCGGGGTGAACAGCGTCAGGCCGCCCAGACGCGTGAAGCGCAGCACGGGCTGGCCGATGTCGTTGCGGTAGATGGTGTCGCCGTTGGGACCCGGCGTCGGGCGCAGGGCCCAGATCTCCTCGGCGTGCTCGAACCGCAGCAAGGCCACCGGCCCCGACTTGTCCAGGATGAATCGGTCGCCGTCGCCTGCCACATAGTGGGCGACCGGGGGCATGGACGCGTTGCGGCCGTCGTCGGCCTCTTCGCCGGTGACCGCCCGGCGCAGGGTGGTGGGATGCTGATCTCCCCCCCGGGCCAGGCAGGAGTCCGCGTGCACGGCAAGCCAAGCGACGCCGATGACGGCCAGCGCCAGGGCCGGCCGTATGCGGACGGATTCAACCATACCGGCGGTCATGCGTGGCGACCGGGGCGGATTTTTGACGGCCTCGCGGCGTCAACCGACCAGATATTGCCCGCCGTTGAGGGCGAGCGTGGCCCCTGTGACATATCCGGCGTGCTCTCCAGCAAGGAAAGCAACCATATCCGCGATTTCCTCGCCGCGACCGAGGCGGCCCACCGGAATCTGGGCGATGATGCCGTCGAGCACGTTCTGTGGCACGGAAGCCACCATGTCGGTGTCGATGTAACCGGGCGCGATACAGTTCACCGTGATGCCCTTGCGGGCGTTTTCCAGCGCCAGGGCCTTGGTGAAGCCGATCATGCCGGCCTTGGCCGCCGAGTAGTTGGTCTGGCCGACCTGGCCCTTCTGGCCGTTGATCGAGGAGATGTTGATGATGCGGCCCCAGGCGCGCTCGCGCATGCCTTCGATCACGTGGCGCGTCATGTTGTAGACGCTGTCCATGTTCACGCGGATTACGTCGGACCACTGGTCCGGGGTCATCTTGTGGAAGAAGCCGTCGCGGGTGATGCCGGCGTTGTTCACCAGCACCTCGATCGGGCCGAGCTGGTCTTCGACCTCCTTCACCGCGCGGGTGCAGTCTTCGAAGTGGCCGACGTTGCCCTTGACCACGACCACGTCAATTTCCTGAGCGGTCGCTTTGGCGGCTTCCTCGTTGCCGGAATAGCCGGCCGCAACCTTGAACCCGTCGGCCTTCAGACGCTCGCAGATCGCGCGTCCGATGCCGCGCGTTCCGCCGGTAACCATCGCCACTCTCGCCATATCGTTTCCTCGTCCCGAGTTTTGTTGTTCTTAGAAATCAATCGCGCTCGACGCACATAGCCACGCCCATGCCGCCACCGACGCACAGGGTCGCGAGGCCCTTCTTGGCGCCCGAACGCTTCATCTCGTGCAGCAGGGTGGTCAGGATGCGCGCGCCGGAGGCGCCGATCGGATGGCCGATGGCGATGGCGCCGCCGTTGACGTTGACCTTGGACGCGTCCAGGCCAAGCTCGTGCACCACGCAGATCGCTTGCGCCGCGAAGGCTTCGTTCGACTCCACAAGGTCGAGGTCGGAGACGCTCCATCCCGCCTTCTCCAGCGCCTTCTTCGACGCGGGGATCGGACCGGTGCCCATGATCTCCGGCTCCACGCCGGCGGTCGCCCACGACACGATGCGCGCCAGCGGTTCGACACCGCGCTTCTTGGCTTCGTCCGCGCTCATCAGCACCAGCGCCGCGGCGCCGTCATTCAGACCCGAGGCATTGGCCGCGGTGACCGAACCTTCCTTGTTGAAGGCCGGACGCAGGCCCGAGATGCCCTCCAGCGTCACGCCGTCGCGGATGAACTCGTCGGTGTCGACGACGGTGTCGCCCTTGCGGCCCTTGATGGTGACCGGGACGATCTCGTCCTTGAACTTGCCGGCCTTCTTCGCCGCCTCGGCGCGGTTCTGCGAGGTCACCGCAAACTGGTCCTGGTCCTGACGCGTGATCTGCCAGCGCGCGGCGATGTTCTCCGCCGTCTGGCCCATGTGATAGCCGTGGAAGGCGTCCCACAGGCCGTCCTTGATCATCGTATCGACGAAGCCGAGGTCGCCCATCTTCTGGCCGTTGCGCAGCATCGCCGCGTGCGGGGCCTGGCTCATGCTCTCCTGGCCGCCGGCCACGATGATGTCCGCGTCGCCCTGGGCGATCTGCTGCATGCCGAGCGCGACCGCGCGCAGGCCCGAGCCGCAGAGCTGGTTCAGGCTCCAGGCCGGCGCCTCCACCGGCACGCCCGCGGCGATCGACGCCTGACGCGCCGGGCCCTGGCCCTCGCCCGCCTGCAGCACCTGGCCCAGGATCACCTCGTCCACGTCCTTCGCCTCGACCCCGGCGCGTTCCAGCGCGGCCGCGATGGCGACCTTGCCGAGTTCGTGAGCGGGCAGGCTCGACAGGGCGCCCAGGAAGGAGCCGACGGGGGTGCGGGCGGCGGAGGCGATGACGATGTCGACCATGGCTTGGTTCCTGGTTGCGGCGCGGAAAACGTCCCCGACTCCGGCGGGGAGGCCGAAGGGATGAGGGGACGCGGGCCCCGGCTTCGCGGGAGAGGCCCAACGCGCGTCTGGGTTAATGCGATGGGGCGCATAGGCTCAAAATCGGCCGCCGCGTCAAGCCAGGCGGGTGGGCGGCCAGTCAAAACCCTTGTACGGCTTGATGTTATGCCCCACTGGCGGAGCGCGCTCGCATCCGCGATAATGCGCCGCAACAGATAAGGGGAGCAGCCTTGTCCGACGCCCAGAACGGTGCGCGCCCCTCGGGCGAGCGCATCGTCATCAAGAAGTACGCGAACCGCCGGCTCTACAACACCGACTCCAGCGCCTACGTCACCCTCGACCACCTGGCCGAGATGGTGCGCGAGGGCGTCGACTTCGTGGTCTATGACGCCAAGACCAACGAGGACATCACCCGATCGGTCCTGACCCAGATCATCTTCGAGGAAGAGAGCCGCGGCGAGAACCTGCTGCCGATCCAGTTCCTGCGCCAGCTGATCGGCTTCTACGGCGACAACATGCAGGCGCTGGTGCCGACCTATCTGGAGATGTCGCTCGACGCCTTCACGCGCCAGCAGGAGCAGTTCCGCAGCCAGTTCGCCGGCGCCTTCGGCGCGACGCCAGGCGTCAAGATCTACGAGGAGCAGGTGCGCCAGAACCTCGCCCTGTTCGATCGCGCGATGAAGATGTTCTCGCCCTTCGCCTACAAGGCCGAGGACGTTGCCGCCAAGCCGCAAGCAGCGGCGCAGCCGCAGCCCGCCGCAGCTTCGGAAAGCGAGACGATCAACGAGATGAGGGCGCAGATGGAAGAGATGCGCCGCCAGATCGAAAAGCTCGCCCAAAATCGATGAGCGAACGTCGATGAGCGACGACCGAAAGGCGACAGGCCAGCCGCGCTCGCCGGGCCGGCGTGCGACCGACCAATCTTCCGCGGAGAGTCGCCAACCCGTCCCGATCGGCGAAGCCAAGGATGCGCTGCAGAACGACGCGCTGTCCGCTGAGGCGGGCGTCACGGCCCAGATGCTCGGCGAAGGTCAACGGCGCGGGCTGAAGGGCGGGAAAGAAACCCTGCAGCGGGCGCGCACCACCTATCTCGGCGCCGAATACTCCGGCGACGCCGACCGGCGTCCCAAAAAGGGACGCATCACCAAGACGGAGATCTAGACCGGGACCGAAAAGCCCAATGGGAGAAAGGACTCCCGGCGGCCCCGCGCTTGCATTAAGAACTTGGTAACCCTTTCCAGACGGGCCCGAGTTCGATGACCGTGTTGTTCGCTTTCCTGCTGCGCTCGCTCGACGTGGTCGTCGTGGCAATCCTGTTTACCGCCTTCAGCTGAGCTGAAGCCGCCGGCGCATATCCGCATAGGCCGCCGCGATCAGCGCTTCGAGCGCCGCGCTGTCGACCGACTCGCCCCACCTGATCTTCACATGCCGCATGCGCTTGCCGGCGCCTTCGAGAAGCCCCTTGGGGTCGTCGAGCGACGCGCCGTGGAAGAAGCCCACGTTCACATGCGCCTTGAACGCGGCGACATAGCCGAAGCCGCCGTCATCGACACAGGCGGTGGGCCATCCGTCCTGCAGCAGCTCGCGCACGTCGGGTCCACAGTCGCGCATGCGCTGAAACCACGGCTGCGCCATGCGATGAAACTCGTCGCGTGAATCGTTGAGCCACGCCTCGACGTTCGGGTCGCGTTCGACGGCGCCCGGAAAGCGCAGGAATCCTTCGCTCAGGTGGTGACGTCCAGTTCGCGGCGCGAGGCGACGATGGTGACGATGAAGCCCGCCAGCACGTCGAGCAGCGTCATCAGCGTGAGCAACGCGAACGTCGAGGTCGCGAACGCCGGGATCAGCAGGAACTCGACCAGGCAGATCACGAACAGGATCATCGACAGCGAGTGATTGATGATCGCGATCTTGTTGTTGCTGGTCGCCTTCAAGAGCTCGAAGAAAAGCATGATCAGGCCGAGGAAGATCATCAGATCCCCACCGCTGACCGCCCACTGCGCGTTGCGCGGCATGGGCACGCTGAACAGCGTATGGGTCCAGGCGTCGCCGAAGCCGCCCGCTTTCGAAGTGGCGATCATGGTCATCGCAAAGAAATTGTAGACGACCACTGGAACTGCGAGCAGCGGAAATGCGGCAAACATGACGGACCCTCCCGAATACTGATCGCCTGAACGTCGATTATTTACCCTGCTCGCGCTCAACGCGCCAGCAGCGGCCACGGTTGCGGACGACGCCTTGCTCATTGCTCCTCCACCCCACCCGCGTCGCGGGACCTCGAATTAAGCCACAGGACGCCCTGGAGGTCGGAGAGAGCAGCCCAAAGCCGCCCCAGGTTCGTGTACTTCGACCGCCCGGCCGTCCGGTGTCTATGGTTTACGTCCTTAAAGCGAACCTCGTAACCCTCGCGGATCATCAGCGCCGGCAGGTACCGGTGCATGTGGTCAAAGTACGGTAGGCGTAAGAACGCTTCACGACGAAACGCCTTGAGCCCGCATCCGGTATCGTCGGCCTGGTCCTTCAGGAGACCCTTGCGAACGTTGTTGGCGAAGCGCGACGCCCAGCGCTTGGCCGCCGAATCCTGGCGTTTGGCGCGGCGGCCGCCGACCAGGGCGACCTGGGGCGGGGCGGAAACCAGGGCGTCGTAGAGGCCGGGGCCGTCGGCGGGGGGGTTCTGGCCGTCGCCGTCGAGGGTCACGATCACCGGCGCGCGGGCGGCGAGGATGCCTGAGCGGATGGCCCGGCTCTGGCCCGCGTTCTTGCGATGCGACAGGACCCGCAGCTGAGGGAGCTCGGACTTGGCGGCGGTCAGCTCGGCCAGGGTGGCGTCCTTGCTGGCGTCGTTGACGAAGATCATCTCGTAAGACCGGCCCTTGAAGGCCTCGGCGATCTCGCGGGCGAGCGCGCCGGCCAGGCCTTCCTCGTCGTGGACGGGGACGACGACGGAGACGTCGGGGGCAGAGATTTCAGAGGTGGAATCGTTGGGGGAAGTCTGAGGCATAGCCCGGCCCTCTTAGCAGGTTCCCGCTCACTCGATAGACGCGCGCGGCGAAACCCCGTGCTAGAGCCTGTCCCGATGCCGAATCTCGACGTCGATCGCCTGATCCGCGGCTGGCGCGGGCCCGCCCTGGCCGCCCTGATCGCCTTTCTCGCCGGACTGCCGGGGCTCATGGCCCTGCCCCCGCTCGACCGGGACGAGTCGCGCTTCGCCCAGGCGACGACGCAGATGCTCGAGACCCGCGACTTCGTGAACATCAGTTTCCAGGACACGCCCCGGCACAAGAAGCCGGTGGGCATCCACTGGCTGCAGGCGGCGTCGGTCAGCCTCTTCTCCAGCCCCTGGGCGCGGCAGATCTGGGCCTTCCGCATCCCATCGCTGCTGGGCGCGATGGCGGCGGCCGCCGCCTGCGCGTGGGGAGCGACGCGGTTCTTTGGCGCGCGCGGCGGCGTGCTGGCGGGCATTGCGCTGGGGACCAGTTTCATCCTCTCCACCGAGGCCGGCATCGCCAAGACCGACGCGGTGCTGTGCGGCGCGACGACCTTGGCGCTCGCGGCGCTGGGACGGCTCTACGCCCAGGCCAAGGCCGGCGAGAGGTTGCAGAAGCGGCTGAAGCTCGTGTTCTGGATCGCCATGTCGGTCTCGATCCTGATCAAGGGTCCGATCGGACCCATGGTCGCGGCGCTGACCCTCATCGCGCTCGGCTTCTGGGACCGGCAGTGGCGCTGGATCGGCAAGCTCGGCTGGAAGTGGGGGCCGCTGGTTCTGCTCCTGATCTGCGGACCCTGGGCGCTGGCGATAACGGTCGCGACGGACGGCAGTTTCTGGACCACGGCGGTTACCTCCGACCTCGCCTCGAAAGTGGCGGGCGGCCAGGAGGGGCATTCAGGCCCCCCCGGCTATCACCTGTTGCTGCTGCCGCTTCTGCTGTTCCCCGCGACCTTGTTGATGCCGGCCGGCTTCGCTTCGGGCTGGCGTCATCGCGCAAGCGTCGGCGTGCGCTTCGCCCTCTGCTGGCTGGTCCCGAGCTGGCTCGTGTTCGAACTCGCGCCGACCAAACTCGTCCACTACACCCTGCCGCTTTACGGCGCGGTCGCATGGCTGATCGCGTCGCTGTTCATACCGCTCGAACCGTCCCCGCAAGACGGCGCGTCGGAAGCGGCGCACGCGATCTCCGCCTTCCTTGGCCGCACGATCGAACCCGTCTGGCGGCCCATCGCTTCCATCGGGTGGAGTGCGCGCTGGATCGGAGCAGCGCTGAGCGCTTTCGCCGCCATCGTCGTCAGCGCCATCGCCATCGTGGTCACCGTGAAGTATGGCGGCGCCGCGCTCGACTGGGTCTGGGTCGCGCTGACCGTGGCCTGCGCTGTGATCGGCGCCGGCGCGGGGATCTGGCTGCTATTCAAGCGCGACGACAAGGCCAAGGCGCTCTTGGTCACCTGCGCCGGCGGCCTCCTCGCGCACGCCTGTCTGGTTGGCGGCCTGGCGCCGCGGATGACGCCGCTGTGGCTCTCCCGGTCCCTGGCGCGAGCGGTGATCGAGCACCACATTGATCCACGCAACGGCGTGACGCCGGGCCCCATCGCGGTTCTGGGCTACGCCGAGCCGAGCGTCGTCTTCCTGTTGGGTACGGAGACCCAGTTGATCGCACCTGTCGACACCGACGACGCCGCCGACGCGATCGGCGAAGGCCGCCCCGTCGCCGTCGATTCCAAGGACGACTCGGCCTTCCAGGCCCAGCTCGCCAAGCAACATCTCACCGCCGACGTCATCGCGACGGTGAGGGGCGTGAACTATTCCAAGGGCAAGCCGGTGACGTTGACCCTCTATCTCTCCAAGAGGAAGCCTGCCACATGAGGGCTAAAGACTTGAAAGACTCAATCGAGATCGTCGAAGTCGGACCGCGTGACGGGCTGCAGAACGAAGCCGCGATCCTGTCGGTCGAGGACAAGCTCGCCTTCATCGAGAAGCTCGAAGCCGCCGGCGCGCGCCGCATCGAGACCGTGTCGTTCGTCAACCCCAAGCGCGTGCCTCAGATGGCCGGCGCGGAAGCGGTCTCTGCGGCGCTCGGCAAGACTCCGGGGCGCTCGCGCATCGGCCTGGTGCTGAACGCCAAGGGCTACGACCGCGCGGTCGAGGCCGGGGTCGACGAAGCCAATATCTCCATCGCGGCGTCCGACGGCTTCGCCAAGGCCAACAGCGGCATGACCGTCGCCGAGCAGCTGGCGATGACCGCGGAAATCGTCGAACGCGCCCACAACTCCGCGGGATCGGGCGCCGGCGGCCCCAGGCTCTCGGTGATCGTCTCCACCGTGTGGGGCTGCCCCTTCGACGGCGAGGTGTCGGTGGAGCAAGTCGCCTCGATCGCGCGCGAACTCGCCGCCATGAAGGTTCCGGAGATCGGCCTTGCCGACACCATCGGCGTGGGCGACCCCTGGGCGGTGCGGCGCAAGGTCGAAGCGGCGCAGAAGGCCGCGCCCGACGCCGTGCTGCGGCTGCACTTTCACGACACGCGCAACAGCGGCCTCGCCAACGCCTACGCCGGCGTCGAAGCGGGCGTGCGGGTGCTCGATGCGTCCTGCGGCGGCATCGGCGGCTGTCCCTTCGCACCCAATGCGACCGGCAATATCGCGACCGAGGACCTGGTCTATATGCTGGAGCGCGGCGGCTTCGACACCGGCTACGACCTGGGCGCGCTGATCGAGACGGCGACGTGGATCGGCGGCAAGTTGGGCAAGACACCGCCGTCGAAGCTGTCGAAGGCCGGTGGTTTTCCGCGTCCCGCTACATAGACGCGCATCACACTCCAAATATTGTCCGTCACCCCGGGCTTGTCCCGGGGCCCAGCGTTCGGCTCGCAACTAGGGCTGTGTGAGCGCTTGCGCGAACCTGCAGTCAGAAGAGTTCACACGCGAACTCTGGGTCCCGGGACAAGCCCGGGATGACGGGATGTTGGGATGTGATAGCGCGCGAAGTGCGGTCGAAATAAAGGCGCGAGACCTGGTTCGGTCCGCGCCTTCTTAGTTCTTCGATTTTTGTCGTACTATTTTTTCAAATCAGGCGGCGTCGCTTCCTCGGTCAGCTGTGCGATCGCGTCTTCCAGCGACAAGATCGTCTGGCCGTCGGAGCCGAGACGGCGAAGCGCGAGCTTGCCCTCTTCCGCCTCGCGGCGGCCCACCACCGCGATTACCGGAACCTTCGCCAGCGAGTGTTCGCGGATCTTGTAGTTGATCTTCTCGTTGCGCAGGTCCGTCTCCACCCGCAGGCCCGCCGCGCGTAGTTTTGCGGCGGCTTGTTCGGCGAAACCGTCGGCGTCGGAGGTGATCGTCGAGACCACCACCTGCACTGGCGCGAGCCACAGCGGGAAGGCGCCCGCGTAGTGCTCGATCAGAATCCCGATGAAGCGTTCGAACGAGCCGAAGATGGCGCGGTGGAGCATCACCGGCCGGTGCTTCTGACCGTCCTCGCCGACGTATTCCGCATCGAGACGCTCGGGCATCACGAAGTCGAGCTGGTGGGTGCCGCACTGCCAGATGCGCCCGATCGCGTCGCGCAGGCGGAACTCGAGCTTGGGTCCGTAGAAGGCCCCCTCGCCCGGACTGATCTCTATCGGTACGCCGGCCGCCTGCGTCGCCGCCGCGAGGTCCGCCTCGGCGCGGTCCCAGATTTCGTCGGTACCCGCGCGCAGGTCCGGCCGCGTCGAGAACTTCACGTCGTGCAGCTCCAGCCCGAGGTCGGCATAGACCGACTTCAAGAGCGCCACGAAACGCTTGGTCTCATCGACGACCTGGTCCTCGCGGCAGAAGATGTGGCCGTCGTCCTGCACGAAGCCGCGCACGCGCATGAGGCCGTGCAGCGCGCCCGACGGTTCATAGCGGTGGCACGACCCGAACTCGCCCATGCGCAGCGGCAGCTCGCGGTACGAGCGCTGACCCTGGTTGAAGATCTGGATGTGGCCGGGACAATTCATCGGCTTAATGGCGAGGCTCTCCCCCTCGGCCGTTTCGCAGACGAACATGTTGGCGTGGAATTTCTCCCAGTGGCCCGACTTTTCCCAGAGCACGCGGTCCATGATCTGCGGCGTCTTCACCTCGACATAGCCGTCGCGCGTCGTCATCCGGCGCATGTAGTCTTCCAGCACGCGCCACAGCATCCAGCCCTTGGGGTGCCAGAACACCATGCCGCGTCCCTCTTCCTGCATGTGGAAGAGGTCCATCTGGCGGCCGAGTTTGCGGTGATCGCGCTTCTCCGCCTCCTCCATGCGCTTCAGGTAGGCGTCGAGCTCGGCGTCGGAGGCCCAGGCCGTGCCGTACATGCGCTGCAGTTGCGCGTTGCGATGATCGCCGCGCCAATAGGCGCCGGCAAGCTTGGTCAACTTGAACGCCTTGCCCACGAACTTCGTCGACGGGAAGTGCGGACCACGGCAAAGGTCGACCCACGAGCCCTGGCGATAGAGCGTGATCTGATCGCTCTCCGGCAGGTCGCGGATGATCTCGGCCTTGTACTTTTCGCCGATCGACTCGAAGTGTTTGATCGCGTCGTTACGGTCCCACACCTCGCGCACGATCTTCTCGTCCTTGTCGACGATTTCGCGCATCTTGGCTTCGATCCTGGCGAAGTCTTCGATGGAGAACGGCTCGTCGCGGGCGAAGTCGTAGTAGAAACCGTCCTCGATCGACGGGCCGATGGTGACCTGGGTGCCGGGAAAAAGCGCCTGCACCGCCTCGGCCAGCACGTGCGCCGTGTCGTGGCGGATCGTCTCCAGCGCCTCGGGGCTGTCGCGCGTGACGATTTCAAACGCGCCGCTCTCCAGCGGGCGTTCGACGTCGCGCAGCTGACCGTCGAGTTTGACCAGCGCCGCCCGCTTCGCGAGCGAGGGCGAGATGGATTGGGCGACATCCTTGCCCGTGGCGCCGTCGGGATATTGTCGCACGGCGCCGTCAGGGAATTTCAGATCGATCATGTCTCACTTCCAGAGCCCGACGCGTCATCGCGCGGCGGACCTTTTGGAGGCGGCACCGGGTCGTACCCGGAACCACCCCACGGATGGCATCGGCACAGACGCTTGGCGGTCAGCATCGAGCCGCGCCAGGGACCGTGCGTGATCAGAGCCTCGGCCGCGTAATCCGAACAGGTCGGAAGAAAGCGGCACTGGCGCCCGACCAGGGGCGAAAGCGTCAGTTTGTACGCGCGATGCGCGCCTCTGACGGTGTGTTCGTAAAGTTTCATCGCCGGCGGAGCCCCGAACGAGTCGGCGGCTTATCGCATTGGCGAAAAGCCCCGATCAAGCCGCGTCGGCGCGGCTAGTTCGCGTAGTCCGGTCGAGCGCCTGACGATCGAGCGCCTGGCGGGCGGCCTCGGCCGCGGCTTCGAGCGCCACCAGCGCCGAGGCGTGGCGGGCGGGGTAGTCCCTCACGACCTCGAGGTCGGAGAGGCCGGCGAACCGACCCGACGGGACCGGGCCGCCCAACTTCAGCATGGCGCGCATCTGGTCGCGGGCGGCCTCGATCTCGGCCACCTCGGCCCCGATCACCTGCTCGCCGACGATCGCCGCCGTGGCCTGGCCGAGCGCGCAGGCCTCGACCTCCTGGGCGTAGTCGACGACCTTGTCACCCTCGAGCTTAACGTCGACCCGGGCCCGGCTGCCGCACAGTTTGGCGACGCGCTCGGCCGATCCGTCCGGCGCGGCCAGGCGCCCCGTCCGCGGCAGGTGCGCGGCGAGTTTCAGAATCTTGAGGCTGTAGAGCGCGTCGATCATGGCCGTGAATCTAGGGGCTTCAGGCCCAAAAGTGGAGTCGCCTCAGGCTCAGGAAGGCAATCTGCGGCCGGACGGCAACGCTTGTGACCCCCATACGTTGACCAAGGATGATCGACGCCGCCCCGCCCAAGCCGTCGCGGCGCCAGCGAGTCCGCCATGAAACGCGGACCGCCCTGAAGTATTCGGCGGTGTCCATGACGGGCTTCGCCACCGACTTTATCCTGCTGAAGACCGGCCTCGCCTTCGGGTTGGAGCCGGCCTGGGCGCGGGTGATCTCGCTGACTGTCGCCATGCAGGTCACGTTCTTCGCCAACGGCTTTCTGGTGTTCCGGCGCATCCGTCACCGGCGCCGCGCGATGCGGCAGTGGTTCCGCTACGTGCTGACCAACGCGGTGGGAAACGGGGCCAACTATTTTATCTATCTGGCCTTCTTCTCTTCGCGCCTGCCCGTCATCTCGATGCACATCGTTGCGCTGTCATGCGGCGGCCTTGCGGCCTGGATGATCAACTATTTCAGCACGCGGTGGCTGGTCTTCCGGCACGGCAAGCCTGGATTTGTGTGGCCCTGGCGTAAGGCCGGGGCGCTCGAGCGCGACTGGTCTCCGCCTTAGGAATAGCTCCTGAGCCTCGTTACTCCGTCTCGACCTTGGCCTTCAGCGCTTCGGCCATCAGGCCGAAGCCGATCTTGAGGCTGCGTCCCATCGTCTTGGCCGCGCCGTTGGCGTTCCAACCCTGGAAAAAGGTGCCTGCGGCGAAGATGCAGCCCGCCTGGTCCTTGCCGGCTAGCGGATCGATTTCGAAGTACTGCATGCGCTGGGCGAAGGCGCCTTCCTTGATGCGCAGCACGAGCTGCGCCTCGGGCGTCCAGTCGAGCACGCGCGCTTCGACCTGACGGTCCGGCCGGTTGGCGAGGTGTTCGAGCAGGTGCAGCACGCCGCCGATGGCGATCTTGCCCGACGCCTGGGGATACATCGGGTTCCAGCCGTGCCAGTGATCGAGGTCCGCCAGCACCTCCCACAGGCGCGTCGGCGTGACGTTGATCCCGATGCGATACTCGACGCGATTGTTCATGCGGTTTCCCCTACGCGCATCACGCCGTGCTCGCGCAGCCAAATGAGCAGGTCGAGCGGCGGCGGCGCTGCGCCGGCGGCGCTGATCAGCGCATGCGCCTGGCCGCGGTGATGGGTCTGGTGGTTGAAGAAATGATCGAGCGCCGGCGGCAACGGCGTGACGAAGGTCTTGCCCTGGGTGTTGGTGTATTCGAGGTCGTGCGCCAACGCTTCCGGTGTCAGCGTTTCGGTATAGCGCACGATGCGCGCATCCTCGGCCTCGCGCGCGGCGCGCAGCGAGGCGAGATCGTCGAAGATCACGAGATCGAGCTGGGTGTAGGTCTCGCCTTCACCGTCGAAGCGATGCATCCAGATGCGGTCCCCGACCATGAGGTGGTTCAGCGTCCGGTGCAGCGACCCGAAGAACGCCTTGCGGTCGCGGCGATATTCGGCGTCCGGCAGGGCCTGCGCCGCGTCATACAGGCGCGTGTTGGCCCAGGCGTTGTAGGACGCGAACATCCGGTAATGATCAGGCGTGCTCATTTACACAGGCTCCTGGAAACGCCATGTCGCGCCGCCCGGCCCATCCATGACCACGACCTTCAACGCGTTCAGCTCGTCGCGAATACGGTCCGCCTCGCCCCAGTCCTTGGCCTTGCGCGCCGCGTCGCGCGCGACGATCAGCTTGTCGATGTGCGCCTTCTGGTCCTCGTCGGCGCCCGCCTCGAACCAGGCGTCGGGGTCGGCGTGCAACAGGCCCACCAGCTCGCCCGCCGCCAGCAGCGCGCCCTTGGCCGCCGCCGCGCCCGCGTGGTCCTTCGCCGCCACGGCCTTTTCGATCAGGGTCGACAGTTCGAACAGCACCGAAAGCGCCCCCGGCGTATTCAAGTCGTCGTAGAGCGCTTCGATGAAGGCCTGCGACGGTTCGCTAGCGCCGGCGTCGATGTGTTTCGCGCGACGGAGCGCCCCGTAGAGTCGGTCGAGGTTCTTGCGCGACTGCAGCACCAGCGCGTCGGTCCAATCGAGCGGCGCGCGGTAGTGACCCTGCAACAGCGCCAGGCGCACCGCCTCGCCCGGCACGTTCTGCACGAGGTCGTGCAACAGTTTCACATTGCCGAGGCTCTTGGACATCTTCTCGGCGTCCATGGTGAGGAAGCCGTTGTGCACCCAATAGCGCGCATACACGGGATCTCCGTGGGCGCAGACGCCCTGGGCCAGCTCGTTCTCATGGTGGGGAAAGATCAGATCCTGGCCGCCGCCGTGGATGTCGATGGGGAAGCCCAGCTCCTCTTCGATCATGGCCGAGCATTCGATGTGCCAGCCGGGACGCCCCGGCCCCCAGGGCGCGGTCCACTCCGGCTCGCCGGTCTTGGACGGCTTCCACAGCACGAAGTCCTGGGGATTTTTTTTGTAGGGCGCGACCTCGACGCGGGCGCCGGCGATCATGTCCTCGAGATTGCGGCCCGATAATTCACCGTAATTACGGTAAGCGGCGACATCGAACAGGACGTGGCCTTCCGCGACGTAAGCGGCCCCGCGTTCGATCAGGGCCGCGATCTGGCGACGGATCGCCTCGATGTGCTCGGTCACGTGCGGGGCCAGGGTCGGCGGCAGGACGCCGAGCTCGGCCATGTCCTCGAGATAAGCCGTCTCGTAACGTGCAGAGATCTCGCCGATCGGCACGCCTTCGTTGATGGCCTTGGCGTTGATCTTGTCGTCCACGTCGGTGACGTTGCGGGCGTAGATCACCTGGTCCGCGCCATAGAGCCGGCGCAAGAGGCGGAACAGGACGTCGAACACCACAGGCGGGCGGGCGTTGCCGATGTGGGCGTAGTCGTAGACCGTCGGCCCGCAGACATAGAGCGTCACCCGGCCCGGATCGCGGGGCTCGAACTCACGCTTGCGCCGCGCCATGGTGTCGTAGAGGGCCAGTTTCATCGTTACGCCAATTGCCGGGGACTATCGGCGTCCCATATAGCTGGGGGATTGCAGGGAGCCTATGGGCGGGAACCCGGACGATAAGTCCGCCGTCGAACCCCCGCAGACAGAGGGATGCCACGCGTCATTCCGGGGCCATCGCCCCGGCGCTACTCGGCCCTCAGAAAGAGTTCTACCCGCATGGACGCCCGTACCGATCCCCGCTCTCCCCGGGGCGCGAACGAATTGGAGCCCGTCAAGAAGCCCAGCCGCGAGGCCGCCCTGGACGCGGTCCGGACCCTGATCGCCTGGTCGGGGGACGACCCTCGCCGCGAGGGCCTGCTCGACACCCCCCAGCGGGTGGTCGACGCCTATGGCGAGTGGTTCCAGGGCTACCACGCCGACCCCGCCAAGGAGCTCGAGCGGGTGTTCGAGGACGTCCAGGGCTACGACGAAATGGTCATGCTCAGGGACATCGAGGTGGAGAGCCACTGCGAGCACCACATGGCCCCGTTCCTGGGCAAGGCCTATGTGGCTTACCTGCCCCGGGCCAAGGTGGTCGGCATCTCCAAGATCGCCCGGGTGGTGGAGATCTTCGCCAAGCGGCTGCAGACCCAGGAGACCCTGACCCAGCAGATCGCCGACGCCATCACCGAATCCCTTGATCCCGAAGGGGTTGCGGTCCTGATCGACGCCGAACACCAGTGCATGACCACCCGGGGAATCCACCACCGGCACGTTTCGACCATCACGACCCAGTTCACAGGCGTCTTCAAAGCGGATATGGGCCTGCAGGACCGTTTCCTTCGGTTGACCCAGCGCGGCTGAGTTCCCCCTACGGGTGAAAGGGGAACTCCAGGCGCGGTCGCCTCTTTACTTGGGGCGGTCGAGGTGTGAGTTTTCGCCCGGAATTACGCGTGCGCGCCTACAGGATGGGCGGCCGGCAAGGAGAACGAATAGATGGCTGCAAAGCTATCCGGCCCGACCAGCGGCAAGAAGTACACCATCGAGGCCAACTCGGATATCAACGTGACGCCCTTCGTGGACATCATGCTGGTGCTCCTGATCATCTTCATGGTGTCCATCCCGCCGTCGACCGCGTTCTACAAGATCGACATGCCGCCGGCGCCGCTGCACCCGCCGCCCAATCCCGACACGCGCAAGCCGGTGATCATCTCGCTGAACGCGAACGGCAACATGTACCTCGCCGGCGCGGTCGATAAGCAGACCTCGATGGAAGCCGTCGTCTCCGACGTCAGCCAGGCGCTGCGCACGACCTATCCGGAAAAGGGCGATCCCCGGAACAACTCGGTCTTCCTCCGCGCCGACGCGGACGTGAAGTACGACAAGTTCATGGATGTCCTGAACACGATGGAAGACGCCGGTTATTCGAAACTCGGCCTGATCAACGAAGACATTTCCTGATCGGCCCGAGGGGCTGATGGGACAAAGGCCCGGGTTCATCCCGGGCCTTTTGCTTTTCGGGGTATCGGGCCCGCGTTCACCCCGACCCTTTTTGCTTTCAGGGCCTTGGTGTAAGCCCGGCCCATGTTGTCGCCCGTTTTTGCGGCGCTCGCCGCCTTCGCGCTCGCCGCCATCCTGCTCAGCATCACGCCGGGTCTCGACACCGCCTTGATCGTGCGCACCTCCGCCTCGGAAGGACGGCGCGCGGGGATCGCCGCGGCGCTCGGAACCGCGGTCGGGTGTCTGTGGTGGGCGTCGCTGACGGCCCTGGGCCTGGGGGCCCTCTTGGCGGCGTCGCAGCTCGCCTACGAGATTCTGAAGTGGGTCGGCGCGATCTACCTCGTGTGGCTGGGCATCCGCATGATCCTCAATCCGCGAACCGCCTTCGAAGACGCGACAGCGCCGGATCGTGCCCGGCGAGGTTCCCTCGGCTGGCTGATCAAGGGCTTCCTGACCAACATCCTGAACCCCAAGGTCGGCGTGTTTTATGTTTCGTTCCTGCCGCAGTTCGTGCCGCACGGCGTTGCGGTCCCGCCGTTCATCCTGTTGCTCGGCGCGACGCACGCGGTGATCGGCTTTGCCTGGCTCGCCTTCCTCAGCGGCGCCACGCACCGCATCACCACCGCGCTGAAACGCCCTGGCGTGGTGAAGGTCCTCGACCGCGTGACCGGGCTCGTCTTCTTAGCGTTCGGCGCCCGACTTGCGCTGGAGAGCCGACGCTGAGCGCGGATCCCATCGGAGACATCGACGAGGCGGACGAGACGCCGTCCGGCCTGATCGTCATCGACATCGCGGAGGAGGACGCGGGCGCGCGTCTCGACAAGACCCTGGCCGATCGTGCGGAGGATCTTTCGCGCGCGCGGCTGCAGGCGCTGATCGCCGAGGGCGCGGTGAGCTTCGAGGGCGCGCGCGTCGACAGCGCCTCGATGAAGGCCCAGGCAGGCCGCTATCGCATTCTCGTGCCGCCGCCTGTCGCCGCCGAGCCGGCGCCCGAGGCGATCCCGCTCGTGGTGCTGTTCGAAGACGCGCACCTGATCGTCGTCGACAAGCCCGCCGGCATGGCGGCGCACCCGGCGCCCGGCAACGAGACGGGCACCCTGGTCAATGCGCTGCTGCATCACTGCGCGGGCTCGCTCTCGGGCGTGGGCGGAGTGGCGCGGCCCGGCATTGTGCACCGGCTCGACAAGGACACGTCAGGCGTCATGGTCGCGGCTAAGACCGACCAGGCCCATGCGGGGCTGTCGGCGCTGTTCGCCAGGCACGACATCGAGCGGCTGTACCTGGCGCTGACCCGCGGCGCGCCGGCGCCCGCGCGCGGACGGATCGAGACCCGGCTCGGCCGCTCGTCCTCGAACCGCAAGAAGATGGCCGTGCTGAAGGTCGGCGGCCGCGAGGCGATCACCGACTACAAGGTCGAGCGCGTCTTCGGTCCCGCCGCCAAGCCGCACGAAGACAAGCCTCTGGCGGCCCGCGTCGCCTGCCGGCTCGAGACCGGCCGCACCCACCAGATCCGCGTCCACCTGGCGGCCAAGGGCGCGCCCGTCCTTGGCGACCCGCTCTACGGCTCCGGCCAACCGGCCGCCCCGGTTCGGGTCGCGATCGAAGCCGCCGGGCTGAAGCGCCAGGCCCTGCACGCCGCGGTCCTGGGATTTGTGCATCCGGTGACAGGTCAGGTCCTGCGCTTCGAGACCGCCCCGCCTGCGGATATGGCCGCGCTGGAGGCCCGCCTCCTCGACCTCTGAACCGTCGCAATTGGCTGGCCTATAAGGCCGATCGAGCAACGTCAGGTCCGTCTTGAAAAAGGACCCACTAAGTGCTATGTACGCCGCCAATGATCCGCAAGTGGGACGTAAAGGCCACGCTCGGGAGCCCTAGGCGGCCGGGTCGGCTTACAATGTCCGCAACCATATCTATCTCGGAGCGGTTAGGGGGGTCCTCGGACCACAACCAAGCGCTCCGAGCGCCGGCGGGAGACCGGTAAAATCATGGCTTTAAGTTCGCTCGCCGTAATGACGCCGGAAGGCGGTCTGTCCAGATACCTCACGGAAATCCGCAAATTTCCGATGCTGACCAAGGACGAGGAGTTCATGCTCGCCAAGGCCTGGCAGGAGCATGAGGATTCCGCGGCCGCCCACAAGCTCGTCACCTCGCACCTTCGCCTCGTGGCCAAGATCGCCATGGGCTACCGCGGCTATGGCCTGCCCATCGGGGAAGTGATCTCCGAGGGCAACGTCGGCCTGATGCAGGCGGTGAAGAAGTTCGACCCCGACCGCGGCTTCCGCCTGGCCACCTACGCCATGTGGTGGATCCGCGCCTCGATCCAGGAATACATCCTGCGCTCCTGGTCGCTGGTGAAGATGGGCACCACCGCGGCGCAGAAGAAGCTGTTCTTCAACCTGCGCAAGGCCAAGAGCCAAATCTCCGCGCTCGAGGAAGGCGACATGCGTCCCGAGCAGGTGTCGTACATCGCCACGCGCCTGGGCGTCACCAACGACGACGTCATCTCGATGAATCGCCGTCTCTCCGGCCCCGACGCGTCGCTGAACGCGCCGCTGCGTTCGGACAGCGAGAGCGAATGGCAGGATTGGCTGGCCGACGACGCCCAGGTCTCGCAGGAGACCGAGGTCGCCGAAGGTCAGGAGTATTCGCTGCGCATGGGCCTGCTCGAAGAAGCGATGCAAGAGCTCACCGATCGCGAGCGCCACATCCTCACCGAACGCCGCCTGAAGGACGAGCCGACCACGCTCGAAGAACTCGCCTCGCAGTACGGCGTCAGCCGCGAACGCGTGCGCCAGATCGAGGTGCGCGGTTTCGAAAAGCTGCAAAAAGCAATGCGCGCGGCGGCCACGGAGCGGAATCTGGTCGAGGCCTAAGCGTAAGAGAGCCACGAAAAACACGAAAAGCACAAAGGGCGTCCGCTCATTGCGGGCGCCCTTTCTTCGTAAGCCCGCTCACCCATAGTATGGGGGCGCTAAGCCGCCGACTTGTTTTCCACCGTCGGGTAGAGGGCAAGGACGCCCTTGACCGGGGCTTCCAAGTCCGCGCGGGTGGGCGCGGCGTTGGCGAGGGTCATTTCCAGCACCGATACCGCCACCGCCAGGCGCGCTTCGCCGGCGCCGCTGGTGGCCATCTGTTTCAGGGTCGTCGCCTGGTCGCGCATGGAGCGCAGGGCCTGATTCGGATCGTTGTCGAACTGGTTGAGCGCGGCGCGCAGAATGCGTACGGCCTGGTCGATCACCTGAACCTGGGCCTCGGCTTCGCTCTGGGCCTTATCGGCCTTGCGCTTGCGCGAGCCGGAGAATTCCGCGGAATTGAATCGCCGCCGATCGGGGCCGACGTAGCCGACGCCCTCGATCCAGTCGCGCGGCTTGATCGCCACCGCCATCACCCGCTTCAACAGATCGCCGGCGGTGAACGGCTTGCGCAGAAACTCATGCACGCCGCTGTCGCGCGCATCCTTGATGGTCGCCGCGGTAGCGTCCGAGGTCATCATGATTACCGGCGCCATGCGGCAAGCCAGGTTCGAGCGGCGCAGCTTGCGGGTGAAGGCGCCCCCGTCGAGCTTCGGACCACCGCATTCCACGAAAATGATGCAGGGATCGCACTCACGCGCCATCTCCAGCGCACGGCGTTCCTCGGGTTCGAAATACAGATCGCGGGCGCCCAGACCCTTCATTTGGTCGGCGAGCAGGCGGGAGGCGGCGGGGTTCGGATCGATGATCAGAACCCGGCGGACATGGGCCTCCAGCTTCTGGAGGATTTTCGGATCGACGGCGTACACGCGAAAGCGACTCCTCGAACTCAACCGGCGCAGCCTAAACGAGCAGGGTAAAGATCACCTTGACGATCGGGCTCGTTGGGAAAGACCAGTGATCCGCCCGCTTCGCCCGGGCCGCAATCCCGCGCGGACTAGGCGATCGCCGCGCGTTCAACCCGGACCTGGGCGTGGCGGATGATCTTGGCCAAGCCGTCGAGCACGGCGGCCTCACCCGCGGCGCCCAGCCGCTCGGGGTGACGCAGCAGTTGCAGACTTTCAACGTGCACCAGGACCTCGCCGCGGGTGCAACCGCCGGTCTCGATCGTGCAATCGATCATTTCGCAGAGGCTATAGGCGGCGCGACCGACCCCGGGCAGGCTGAACGTGCCTGCAATGCTCACGATCTGGTTGGCGAGGTCGTAGAGACGTTGGCGCGTCTCGAGACCCGGATCGCCGACGGCGCCGGACAAAAGCTGGATTTCATAGATCAGCTCGTCGATGCGGCCCACGCAATCGGGCCTCACGGCCTCGAGGTTCCGTTCGGCGTCGGCGACCGCGTCCTTCAGTTTCTTTCCGCCAGGAACCTTGATCAGCGACGCCAGCCGGTTCTTCACCGGAATGTGGCGGACGACGACGTCCGTCATGAGTTCATCCTTCTCAGGCCTTGCGCAAAGGCCTCGGTGTGCGGGTCGGCATCGGCGGCGACGTCAGGCGCAGCCCCGGCGTCGGGCGCGGCCTCGGCGCCTTCCGGCGGATCGTTGCGGCGGCGGCGAGCTTTGTTCTTTTCGTCGTCATGAAAGCGGCGCTCGGGACCGAGGTACTTGCCGGTGTCGACGAACGGACGGTTCTCGCGCGCGACCCACAGCACCCGCTCGAGCATGACGCGCACGCTGACCGGCTTGGCGAGAATGAAGTTGGCGCCGCAGTCCCGCGCGGCCTGGATGTTGGCGCGCTTGCTGTGGCCGCTCAGCACCATGACGGGCGTGAAACAGTTGGGCTCCGGGACGTGCCGGCGCAGCCAGCTCACGAAGTCGAAGCCGGTGGTGTCGCCGTCGACCACGTCGCTCATCAAGACCAGGTTCACCTCGCGCGAAGTCAGGATCTCCTGAGCCTCGGCGACCGTGTTGCAGATGAACGGAGCGCGGACGCCGAAGCCGAACAGAATCTGCTTGGCCACCTGCTGGCTGAATGGATTGGGGTCGAGCAGCAGCACCGCCGCCGCCTCCATATTGATCCAACCCTCGGGATTCAGGCCCGCCATTCCGACAACGTACGTCTAGCCGACGCCACGGGGCGTGGCGCCTTCTATCTGAATCTATACAGTAATGGTGAATCTAGTCTTACCGGCCACCTGCGGTTGTGGCTCAGGAGCAGCTTGGTTCCGGCCGATTCAGGCCCGGCCCGCTCAGTCCTGGAACGGATCGCGCATGAGGATGGTGTCCTCGCGTTCGGGCGAGGTGCCGAGCATCGCGACCGACGCGCCGACCAGCTCTTCGATACGACGGACGTATTTGATCGCGTTCGCCGGCATCTCCCGCCAGGACCGCGCCCCGCGGGTGCTTTCGCTCCAACCTTCGAGCTCTTCGTAGACCGGCTCGACCGTGGCCTGGTCGGTAATGCCCGACGGCAGATAGTCGACCACGGTCCCGTTCAACCGATAGCCGGTGCAGATTTTCAGCGTCTCGAAGCCGTCGAGCACGTCGAGCTTGGTGAGCGCGATGCCGTCGATGCCGCCGACCGCAATGGTCTGGCGCACCAAGACCGCGTCGAACCAGCCGCAGCGGCGCGCCCGCCCGGTGACGGTGCCGAACTCATGACCGCGCTCGCCGAGCCTTCGCCCCGTCTCGTCCTTCAGCTCGGTCGGGAAAGGTCCTTCGCCCACGCGCGTGGTGTAGGCCTTCACGATCCCCAGCACATAGCCGACGTGCCTGGGCCCGACCCCAGCGCCGGCGGCGGCCTGGCCGGCGACCGTGTTGGACGAGGTGACGAACGGATAGGTGCCGTGGTCGATGTCGAGCAGCGCGCCCTGTGCGCCCTCGAACAGGATGCGCTCGCCCGACTTGGCGCGCTCGGCCAGGATCCGCCACACCGGGCGCGCAAACGGCAGGATCTTGGGCGCGACTTCCAACAGGCCCGCGATCAGGGCCTCACCGTCGGCCGGCTCCAGCCCGAGGCCGCGGCGCAGCGCGTTGTGATGGGTGAGCAGGCGCTCGAGTTTCATGTCGATGGCCGCGCGGTCGGCGAGGTCGGCGACGCGGATGGCCCTGCGGCCGACCTTGTCCTCGTAGGCCGGCCCAATGCCGCGTCCAGTGGTGCCGATCCGGCCGGCGCCGGCCGCCGCTTCGCGGGCGCTGTCGAGCTCGCGATGGATGGGGAGGATCAGGCAGGCGTTGTCGGCCAGGGCCAGGAGCTCAGGCGTGATCCTCACGCCCTGCTTCTCGACGCGAGCGATCTCGTCGAGGAGGGCCCAGGGATCGACGACCACGCCATTGCCTATAACCGAAAGCTTGCCCTGGACCACGCCCGACGGAAGCAGCGAGAGTTTGTACGTCTCGTTGCCGACCACCAGCGTATGGCCGGCGTTGTGGCCGCCCTGGAAGCGGACGACCACGTCCGCCCGGTTCGACAGCCAGTCGACGATCTTGCCCTTACCCTCGTCGCCCCACTGGGCGCCGACCACCGCGACGTTCGCCAAGTCCTCGTCCTTTCCGAATGCGGGCGTCTCTTAAACGAGTCCCGCTCCAGCGCCTAACCCGGTCTAACCGGCGGCCAGCTCGGCCATGACGGCGGCGTAGCCCCACTCGAGCCAGGGCGTGAGCGCCTCGACGTCCTCGCGGTCGACCGTGCAGCCGCACCAGATGCGCAGGCCTGGAGGGGCCATGCGGTGGGAGTTGATGTCGAAGGCCACGCCCTCGCGCTCGAGCAGGCTGCAGAGCTTGGCCCCGAACTCGGCCTTGCCGGCCGGCGGCAGGCTGCGGATCGCCGGATCGACGAACTCCAGCACCACCGAGGTCTCCGACCGGAAGGCCCGGTCCTTCACCAGAAATTCGATCCACGGCGTCTTGGCGACCCAGGCGTCGAGCACCGCGAAGTTGTCGTGGGTGCGCCGGATCAACTCCGCCACGCCGCCGACGCGCGAGGCCCAGCGCAGGCCGTCGATCCAGTCCTCGACGGTGAGCATGGAATAGGTGTTGAACGGCGCGCCGCCGATCAGCTCTTCGTCGGGGCGTCCGTCCTTCTGCAGCCGCAGCACCTTGGGCACCGGCCGCGTCGGCTTGTAGGTCGACAACCGCTCCATCGCGCGCGGCGACAGCACGATCACGCCGACGCCCGCCTCGCCGCCCAGCGCCTTCTGGAACGAGAAGGTGACGACATCGAGCTTGCGCCAATCGAGCGGCATGGCGAAGGCGGCCGAAGTTGCGTCGCAGATGGTCAGGCCTTCGCGATCGGCTGCGATAAAATCGGCGTTGGGCACGCGCGCGCCGGAGGTCGTGCCGTTCCAGACGAAGACGAGATCCTTGTTCGGATCGACGCGCGACAGATCGCTCATCTCGCCGTAGGGCGCGTCGAACGATTCCGCTTCGACGTCGAGATGCTTGAGCAGGTCGGCGGCCCACACCTGGCCGAAATTCTCGTAGGCGAGACTCTGCACCGGACGCGGGCCGAGCAGCGACCACATCGCCGCCTCCATGGCGCCGGTGTCGGAGCCCGGCGTGAAGGTGACGCGATAGTCGGCGGGGACCTGCAGCACGTCGCGGGTCAACTCGATCGCCTGCTTCAACCGCGCCAGCACCGCCGGTGCGCGGATGCCGCGCCCGAGCAGCGCCGAGTTCAAAGCCTCGGGCGTCCAGCCCGGCCGCTTCACCGTAGGGCCGGAGGAGAACCAGGGACGTTCGGGGCGGCGGGACGGTTTTTCCAGCGCGTTCATGGGGCTTGCTCTCTCCGGTTCAGCATGGGGACGCAAGAGCGCCGGCGCCACGCTTCAATGAAATCGTCCGTACAGGGCGCGTCGTGCGCGAACCCACTATTCCGTCGCCCTTGGGCTTGTCCCGAGGGCTTATCGTTCCGCAAGCTCTGACGCCTGGTGAACGCGCGCCGCTCCAAGAGCCATCGATCGCGTTCCGACACCAACCATGGGCCCTCAAGCCCGAGGGTGACGGGCGTTAGGGTTGCGCTAGAGCCGCAGCCGGCCTTCCAGCATGGTGCGGGCGCGGCCTTTCAGGCGGATGCGGTCGGCGCGCAGTTCGGTCGCGATGTCGGCGCCGCGGCCGGGGTAGGCTTGGTGGAACTTCACCTCCGCCTTGCCGAGCTTGCCCGCGAACAGTGGGCCGAGGATGCAGTGCATGGAGCCGGTCGCCGGGTCTTCAGGAATGCCGGAGCCGGGCGCGAAGAAGCGGTCGATGACGTCGTAGTCGGGATCGTCCGACGGCGCCGCGACGCAGATGTTGCCGCGACCGCCGGTGGCTTCGCCCGCGATGGGTTCCAGGGCGGCGATATTGGGCGCGAGGCCGCGCACGATCTTAGCGTCGTCATAAAGCGCGACGAGATAGGCGCCGGCCCAGACCTCCTTCGGTTCGGCGCCGAGCGCCTGCGCCAGACCGGCGGGAACGTCGGTGCGCTTGGGCGGATCGGCGGGGAAGTCCATCTCGTAGAGCGCGCCCTTGCGGTAGACGATCAGGTGGCCCGACACGCGCGTCTCGAACACGATGGCGTCGGCCCCCAGCTCGAGTTCGTCGAACAGTACGTGCGCCGAGGCGAGCGTCGCGTGACCGCAGAGCGGCACCTCGAGTTTGGGCGTGAACCAGCGCAGGCCGAAGCGGTCCGGTTGATCGGTCTTCAGGAGGAAGGCTGTCTCCGCCTGATTGTTCTCGGCGGCGAGCGACTGCATCCAGGCGTCATCGGGCCAAGCCGAAAACGGCTCGACCACGCAGGCCTGATTGCCCTTGAAGGCTTCCGCGGCGAAGGCGTCGACGGTCCACTGGCGCATGGCGCGGAGATAGTCCGGTGCGGCGACGCTTTCCACCGGCGCCCGCCGCACAGCCGGTCAATTTTTCTGACAGGGCGGAAAGAAACGCTGAGCCGACCTCAGGCATCGACCGCGATCTTCGCCAATGTCTCCGGCGCCGGCATCATCGTCCCGACCAGAAGTGGCCGAGCGGTCCATGACCCTTGCCGAGGCCGGGCGCGTGCCGGATCGCCTCGGCGGTGTAGGCCCAGCCCTCGCCCACCGCCTCGATCAGCGGCCAGCCGAGAGCCAGACCGGTGGCGATGGCCGAGGCCAGGGTGCAGCCGGTTCCGTGGGTGTGGCGCGTCTTCAGGCGCGGACCTTCGAACAGGGTTTCGCCGTCGGGCGTGACCAGGAGGTCGATGACGGTCGAGCCGCGCGCGTGGCCGCCCTTCAGCAACACCGCCCCGGCCCCCATCGCCAGAAGCGCCTCGGCGGCGCGGCGGCGATCGTCGAGTGTCGCGCAGGCGAGGCCGGTCAGGGCCTCGGCTTCGGGGATGTTGGGGGTGATCAGGGTCGCGCGGGGAACGATCCGGCTGCGGAACAGCTTCAGCGCCCCGGGCTCGAGCAGGACCGCGCCGGAGGTGGAGACCAGGACCGGGTCGATCACGGCGGGGAGCCGCTTCGCCGGGCCCGCCAGCAGGCTCGCCACCGCGCGTACGGTCTCGGCCGTGCCGAGCATGCCGGTCTTGACCGCATCGGCCCCGAGGTCGGCCAGCACCGCCTTGGCCTGAGCCTCGACCACCTTGGCCGGGACCTGGAAGATTTGGCGCACGCCCTTGGTGTCCTGGACGGTGACGGCCGTCAGGGCGGTCAGGGCGTAGCCGCCGAGCGCGCTTATGGTCTTCAGGTCGGCCTGGATCCCCGCCCCCGCCCCGGGGTCCGATCCGCCGATGGCCAACACTCGGCCTTTTGCATTCTTTGCTTTTTTCGGGCCCATGAGCCGTGGCATATCGCTGTCGGAACCCCCGCGCTAGGGAAGGACGAGGGCGAAGTGCCGGAACAACTGACCTGGGAAAACGCCGAGAAGACGCTGGTCGGCAAGCTGACGCTGGTCGAGCTTCAGCATGTGGACGCGCGCGGCAAGCAGCTCCTGCTCGAACACGCCTACGGCACCATCGCGTCCGTCGACCAGAAGAACGGCATCTTCATCGACTGCCAGGGCATCCGCACCGGCACCAAGCTGGCCCTGCCCGGCGAACTGTCGCCGTTCAAGGCGGCGCGGCCGGGTCTGTACAAGCTGGAAACCACCGGCGAAGAAATCGAAGACCCGGACTTCTTCTCGACCTGGACGATCACCCACAAGGATCAGCTGGCGGTTTAACCTCCTTACCCGTGAGCGACAGCGAACGGGGGAGTAGTGTTTCACGCGTCCGAGATCCGCTCCCACACATCCAACGCCTGCCGCGTCTCGCGCACATCGTGCACGCGGATGGCGTGGGCGCCTTTGGACGCGCCCCAGAGCGCTGCGGCCAGCGAGCCGCCGATGCGGTCGGCGGTGGTTTCGGCCTGGGCGTCGATGGTGCGGATGAAGCTCTTGCGGCTGACGCCCAGCACCACCGGAAAGCCGGCCGCCATCAGAACGTCGAGACGTTTCAGCAGGGCGAGGTTGTGCGCCAGGGTCTTGCCGAAGCCGATGCCCGGATCGAGCCAGATCTTCTCGCGCTTCACGCCCGCCTTCAGCGCAACATAGGCCGCGTCCTTCAGCGTGGTGCGCACCTCGCGCACCACGTCCTTGTACTGCGGCGCCAGCTGCATGGTGCGCGGCTCGCCCTGCATGTGCATGAGGATGAGGCCGCAGCCCAGCTCGGCCGCGACGCGCGCGCTCGACGCGTCGCCGCGCAGCGAGGTCACATCGTTCCAGATCGTCGCGCCCGCCGCCATCGCGGCCCGCGCAACGCCGGGCTTCATCGTATCCACCGAAATCGCCGCGCCGCAATCGGCGCGCAGCTTCGCGATCACCGGAACCACGCGCGCGATCTCGTCGGCTTCGCTGACCGGCTCCGCGCCCGGGCGCGTGCTCTCGCCGCCAACGTCGAGAATGTCGGCGCCGTCCGCCGCGAGTTGCAGCCCATGCGCAACAGCGGCCGCCTCATCGAAGAAGCGGCCGCCGTCGGAAAAGCTGTCGGGGGTGACATTCACCACCCCCATGATCAGAGGCGTCGTCACGCGGAGGGTTGCACGCTCGTCGCCACCGCGGCCGCCACCGGTGCAGGTTCCGGCGCCGGGGTGATCGGCACCGACACCGCCGGCCCGGCGGGCGCATGGTCCTCGGGCTCGTCGCGGTTGGGGCGCACGCCGTTTTCGAGCAGGTCCTTGATCTCGTCGCCCGAGAGGGTTTCGAACTCAAGCAGCGCCTTGGCCAGGGTGTGCAAGTCCTCGATGCGGGTCTTGATGGTGTGGCGGGCGACGTCGTAGCCCTCCTGCACCAAGCGCTTGATCTCGCGGTCGATGACCTGGGCTGTGGCTTCGGACACGTTCTGCTGGCGCGCGACTGAATGGCCGAGGAAGACCTCGTCCTGGTTCTCGCCGTAGGACACGACGCCGAGTTCTTCGGAGAAGCCCCAGCGGGTGACCATGGCGCGCGCGAGACGCGTGGCCTGTTCGATGTCGGAGGACGCGCCGGAGGTGACGTTGTCCTTGCCGAAGATTTCTTCCTCGGCGACTCTACCGCCCATCATGATCGCCAGCCGCGAAACCATCTGCTGGTACTTCATCGAATAGCGATCGCCTTCGGGCAGCTGCATCACCATGCCGAGCGCGCGGCCGCGGGGCACGATGGTCGCCTTGTGCACCGGGTCGGACGACGGCACCGTCAGGGCGACGATGGCGTGGCCGCCTTCGTGGTAGGCGGTGAGGCGCTTTTCCTCTTCGCTCATGGCCAGCGAGCGGCGCTCGGCGCCCATCATCACCTTGTCCTTGGCGTGCTCGAAGTCGTTCATGGTGACCATGCGCCGGTTCTTGCGCGCGGCCAGCAGGGCGGCTTCGTTGACCAGGTTGGCGAGGTCGGCGCCGGAGAACCCGGGCGTGCCGCGGGCCAGCGTCTTGACGTTGACGTCGGCGGCGAGCGGCACGTTGCGCATGTGCACGCGCAGAATCTTTTCGCGGCCGTTCACATCCGGGTTGGGCACCACGACCTGACGGTCGAAGCGGCCCGGACGCAGCAGCGCGGGGTCGAGCACGTCGGGACGGTTGGTGGCGGCGATCAGGATGATGCCTTCGTTGGCCTCGAAGCCGTCCATCTCGACCAGGAGCTGGTTCAGGGTCTGCTCGCGCTCGTCGTTGCCGCCGCCGAGGCCGGCGCCGCGGTGACGGCCGACCGCGTCGATTTCGTCGATGAAGATGATGCAGGGCGCGTTCTTCTTGGCCTGTTCGAACATGTCGCGCACGCGGCTGGCGCCCACGCCCACGAACATCTCGACGAAGTCCGAGCCGGAGATGGAGAAGAACGGCACGCCCGCCTCGCCCGCGATGGCGCGCGCGAGCAGCGTCTTACCGGTGCCGGGAGGGCCGACCAGCAGCGCGCCCTTCGGAATCTTGCCGCCGAGGCGCTGGAACTTGCCGGGGTCCTTCAGGAAGTCGACGATCTCCTGCAGCTCTTCCTTGGCTTCGTCGACGCCGGCGACGTCTTCGAAGGTTACGCGGTTCTTGTTCTCGGTCAGCAGCCGCGCCTTGGACTTGCCGAAGCCCATGGCTCCGCGTCCGGCGCCCTGCATCTGGCGCATGATGAAGATCCACACCCCGATGATCAGCAGGATCGGCAGGGCCGAGCCCAACACCTGGACCAGAATCGAGGTCTTGGCCGACTGCATCTTGATGTCGGCGTGGGCATTCTGGAGGTGACGGATCAGGTCGTCCGCCGGCTGGGGCGCGGTGGTGGTGTAGGTCTGGATCTTGCCGCTCTTGGCCTGACCGGTGACGTCCTCGCCATGAATGGTGGCGGACTTGATCAGCCCCTGGTCGACGTCGTTCAGGAAGGCCGAATAGGTGACCTCCTTGTTGGTGCTTTCCGCGCCGGTGGCGGACTTCATCACGGTGAAAACGCCCACCAGGATGAGGGCGATCGCGCCCCAAAGCGCAAAGTTCCGAAGAGTCATTCCGTCCTCGACCAATGGGCGCGGGGAGGCGCCGCGATCAACATAGGGAAGCGATGGGATCGGCGCCACGCGGCAGGTTGGCGATCTCCCCCTCCTGCGCGACGAGGCCGCAGGCGGCCCTGAGCCTTTGCCCCACCAGCACGCGGACCCGCCCGGCCTCGGCTGCAAGAACAGGGCTGGCGCCTTGGGCCGCGATCAGGACCGGCAGTGTCGGCCGAGCATGGGGTGAAAACCTCATGATTTCCTGACGTTGCGGACGTGGGATTGCCGCGGCCAGACCCTTCAGCGCACGGATTTCTCCGCCGCTCGCGTGTTCCACCTCGAACCGCCCGTCCCAGATCGAAGAGCTGCCGGAAGCCAGGGCCAGGGGGGCGAGACCGCCGCGAGCCGTCTCGCCGGCGTCGCGCAGGACCCGCACCTGATCCGCGGCCGCCTCGATCCGGGCCCCGCGCAGCGTTGCGGTGAAGCTTTCACCCGCCTCCAGCCGGGCGGCGATTCGTGCGAGCTGGTCGCCCCGGGGCGGAAGGGTCCCGCCCGAGGCGCAGAGCACGGCCGCCGCCAGAAAAGCGCGGGGCGTATCCCGGGTTCGAGGCCAGCCGATCACCCCCGCCTCGTCCACCGTCGCCGTCTGGGCCGCGTGGGTCACCGCCGGATCGATGTCCGACGGGAGGTCGATGTCGTCGCCGGGACGGAGCGCGGTGCGCGCGCGGCTGCGGGCGTAGCGGAGGTCGGCGTTGGCGGGGTCCTCGATCCAGTCGAGACCGCGCGCGCGGAGATGGTCGCGCAATTCGGCCCGGCTGACGTCTAGCAGCGGGCGGAGCAGGAACACGCCGCGGCCCTGTGGCCACGCCGGCGACGGTGACCATTCGCGCACGCGACCGAGTGTCGAGCCTTCGGCTCGCATCAGCTCCGCTTCGCGAACGTCGTCGCGCGTGTGTCCGAACAGCACAACGCCGGCGCCGGCTTCGCGCGCCGCATCGGCGATCAGGGCGTGGCGCGCGTCGCGCGCGGCGGCCTGCAATCCCGTCGACGGTTTCGCATCTCCCCAGACAAGGCCGCGCCAGTCGGCGCCAAAGCGCGTCGCGGCGTCGCGCGCAAAGGCGGTCCACCTTGCGCTGTCGGCTTGCACGCGGTGGTCGACGGTGAGGACGAGAAGTCTGCGGCCGTGCGTCCTCGCCCAGTCAACAGCGAGGCTCAGCAGCGCCAGGGAATCGCCCCCGCCGGACAGCGCGACGGCCAGCGGCGCGTCGATGTCGCGGCTCAGGCGGCGGTCGAGAATCGGCCGGACGCGGGCTTGCAGGTCCGGGGTGTTTTCAGCTTGGCGTTCGGCGGTCAGCGCCCGCACCTGGCCTTGGACTTCAGCGAGGCGGCGCGCGACTTCACCGAGGCGGTGGCTTCTTTGGCGTAGCGATGCTCGAACTCGCCGAGCGTCGCGCAGGCGTCCTTGTCGTGGCCGAGGTTGGAGAAGGCCTGCGCCAGTTTCACTGTCGCATCGGGCGCCCACTTCGAACGCGGCCAGTCCTTCAAAGACGCGGCGTATTCCAGCGCCGAGTTCGGCTGGTCGTCGCGGACGTAATAGGTCTCCGCGAGACGATAGTGCGCTTCCGGAGTCTCCGGCGCCTTGGGCCATTTGGCGACGAAGTCGGCGAAGGCTTTCGACGCGCTGGAGTAATCACCGTTGGTCATCAGCGACATGGCGGCGTGAAACTCCGCAGCGGAGTCGCCGGCGGGCGCGGCGCCCATGCCCGCGACCGGCGCCGAACCGTCAGGCGCCGCGGGCGGTTGCGCGGCGGCGGCCGCGGCGGCCTGCGCCTTTTCGATGTCCGCGATCTTGCCTTCGAGGACGGTGACGCGGTCGGCCAGCGCCTGATTGGCCGCGCGGGCGTCGGCCTCGGCCTTGTGGCTCTTATCGAGTTCAAGGTTGGCCGTATCCAGGTCGCCGTTGACCTTGCGCAGCGCTGACTCCAGGTCGCCGATGCGGGCGGTGATCTCGTCGGCGCGCGCCTCCAGCGCCACCACCTCGGGGTCGGGCTCGATCAGGTTGGGCGGGGCGCGGTCGGGCTTGAGCCGCGCGATGGTGTTCTCGAGCCGCTCGACAGAGCGTTCAAGGCGGTCGAGCCGCTTCTTGTCCCACTCGACACCGGCAGGCTGGCCCTGGACGGCCGAAACCGGGCCGTCCTGGCTGAGTGCGGGCGCGGACGCAACCACGGTGAACAGCAGGGCGCCCGCGAGCGCTGCCGGGAGAATGCGCCGAGACAAAAAGATCTGGGAAATCATGGCCTCATCCTCAACGCGATCTCGGGCCACAATGCGGCGAGCGTCCCGGTAAGAAAAGGGCCTACAGCGATGGTTCGCTGCAGGCCCTCGGTCTCAAGCAACTTGGTCGCAGGTCTCAGCGCGACCCGGACGTGATCTGGGTGTGGCCGTTGCGGTTGTGCGCCCAGGCGTCTTCGCCCGAACCGGGGTCGATGGGACGCTCCTTGCCGTAGGAGATCACCTCAATGCGGGCAGGGTCGACGCCGCGGCCCACCAGGAAATCCCGGATCGAATTGGCCCGGCGGGCGCCCAGGGCGAAATTGTATTCCCGCGTGCCGCGTTCGTCGCAGTTGCCTTCGATGCGGATGCGGACGGCGCGATAGCGGTTCAGCCATGCGGCCTGGGCCTCGAGCACCGGGGCGGCGTCGGGGCGGACGGCGTACTGATCCAGGTCGAAATAGACCCGGTCGCCGGCGTTGATAACGAAGTCGCGCTCGGAGCCCGGGATCGGGGCTTCGGGACCGCTGGAAACCGGGCCGCCGCTGGGGCTGGCCGGAGCGGTAAAGGACTCGCCGGCTGAACTGGGACCAGGCGTCGGCGCGGGCTTGGGCTTCGACGCGCAGGCGGCCAGGGACGCCAGAGCGAGCGCCAGTACGGCGGCGCGCATGAATTGCCGGTTTGCGATCATCCTCTCACCTCACGACGGGACCAGTCCGAACGGGGACGTTGGAGGTGCACTAAAGCGCCGAACGCCGGTCCGTGCAGAGCTAATTCACCTATGAGGCGTCGAACCGCAACGCTTACCCCGAACTTACGCCCGAACTTACGGCCGAACGAACGCCCGGACCTACTTGCGCAGCGGCGACCAGGCCGGGTCGGAGGCGTCCAGCGTATAGGGCGCGGCGTGGGAAACCCGGCCGGTGATGTCGACCATCCACAGGTGCGGCTCGCCGCCCTGGGCCTGGCGATGGAACATGATGTAGCGGCCGTTGGGGGCCCAGGTCGGGCCCTCCTCGAAGTAGGAGGTCGAGAGGATTTTCTCGCCGCCGCCGTCCGGCGCCATGATGCCGATGGAGAAGCCGCCGCCCTGTTGCTTGGTAAAGGCGATCAGGTCGCCGGTAGGCGACCAGACCGGGGTGTTGTAGCGGCCGCCGCCCTGCGAGATGCGGCGCACGCCCGAGCCGTCGGCGTTCATCACATAGAGCTGCGGCGACCCCGAACGGTCGGAGTTGAACACCATGCGCCGGCCGTCCGGCGAGAACGACGGTGAGGTGTCGATGCCAGGATCGACGGTCAAGCGCACCTTCGACTGGGTGCGCAGGTCCATCACCCAGATGTCCGTGTTGCCGCCGATGGTCTGCGAATAGGCGACCTTGTCGCCGTCGGGCGAGAACGACGGCGAGAACACCAGGCCCGAGATGTGGCCGAGCGATTCCGAACGCGTCGTCTCGAGGTTCAACAGGTGGATCTCGGTCTGGTTGTCGGACAGGGTCATGTAGGTGACCTGCTGACCGTTCGGCGAATAGTGCGGCATCATCACTTGCGATGTGCTGCTCGAGGTCAGGTACTGCGGATTGGCGCCGTCCTGATCCATGATCGCCAGCTTTTTCACGCGATGGCCGCGCGGCCCGCTTTCGGCGACGAACACGACCTGGGTGTCGAAGAAGCCGGTCTGGCCGGTCACCTTCTCGTAGATCTGGTCGGCGATCTTATGCGCGATGCGGCGCCAGTTTTCCGGCGTGGTGGTGAAGGTGGTGTCGAGCAGGTCGTTGGCCCCCGGCACATCCCACAGCCGATACGACACGCGCAGGCGACCGTCGGAATCCTGCGTTCCCGCGCCGTCGACCAGGGTCTGGGCGTTGACCTTCTTCCAGTCATCGAAATTGGGCCGCACGTTCACGTCGGGCGACTTGTCGACGAAGCCGGCCGGATCGATCGGTTTGAAATAGCCCGAACGTTCGAGGTCGGCGGACACCACCTGGGCGATCTCGGCGCCGTGCTCGCCGGCGAAGGGCGCGATGGCGATGGGCATGGGCGCGATCGTGCCCGAGTTCACGTCCACCACGATGTCGGCCTCGGCGCCGCGCGGGCTGGTGTCGAACGCGACAAGCACGGCGGCCACGGCGACGAACAGAATGCGAAGGCGCATGGCGGGCGGGTCCTTAAAGCTCAGCTGGGCGACTATAACCGCCCTGATGGTTGTGCGCCCAATCGTTTTGGGAACGGAACAAGGCGAAGTTTCGGCGGCTCAGCGGTTGGCGCAGGCGTGGTTGGCGTGGAAGGTCGGCCTGAACGGTTGGTTGCGGAACTGGGGCGGAACCTCGGATGGGGAATAGGGCTGGCCGGCCTTCAGCGCGCGGATCGCGGCCGGACCCGCCGCGCCGACCAGCTCGGAACCGCCGCCGCTCATGATCTTCGGCTCGCCCACCAGATAACCGTTCGAGTTGATCTCGATCCTGATTTCGATGTTGGCGTTGCGGTTGCCGGCGATCGAGCAGTCGAAGTTCCAATTGTTCTCGACCTTGTCGACGAAGCCCCTGAGCGCCAAGCCGCTCTGGGCGGGTGTCAGGTCCACCTTGGGCGGGCCCTGGGAAGGGCCGGGCGGCAGCGGCTTGCGCGATTTTGACGCGGCGGCGGCGCCGAAGTCGCGCCGAGCGGCGGCGGTCGGGTCGAAGGGCGTCGAGGGCGGCGAGGGTTTTTGCGGCGGCGTCGGCTTGGTCTTGCCGGGCTTGGTCGGCGTCGCCGGCGGCTTGGGCTGCGGCTGCGGCTTGGGCGTCTCCTTCGGCGGAGGCGGCGTGGGCAGCGGCTGCGGTTTCGGCGGCGTGGGGAGCGGTTCCGGCGCTGGCGGCGGCGCGGTTTCCTGCGCGGCGGGCGTCGGCTCGGACTGCACCGACGCCGGCGGCGCGTTCGATACAAGGGTCACCGGCACGCCGGCGGGAGGCGGCGGCGGCTCCGGCATTTCGAAGCTTAAAAAGATCAGCGCCAGGACCACGGCCGCGTGCACCGCGACCGAGCCAATCCAGGAAGGGATCTTCGACTGCTCCATCGCCTCAGGGCTTGGCGCCGGAGGTTTCGCGCGCGGTCTTGTCGGCAGACTTCGTCGGCGCCGCGGTGTCGGTGAGCAGATTGATCTTGCTGAAGCCGGAGACCTGCAGCTTGGCCATCACCTTCGCCACCGCTTCGTAGGGCGCGGCGCCGTCGGCGCGGACGAAGATCGGCTTGTCGTGAGCGCCCTTGGCCAGGTCGTCGAGACGCGGGCCGAGGCTCTCGTAGGCGACGGCGTCGTCGTCGATGAAGATCGAGCCGTCCTTGCGAATGGTCAGAGTGATCGGCTTGTTCTGATCGTCGATGGCGCCGGCTTCGGTCTTGGGCAGGTCGACCTTCACGCCCGCGGAAAGCAACGGCGCGGAGATCATGAAGATGATGAGCAGAACCAGCATCACGTCGACCAGCGGCGTGACGTTGATCTCCGACAGCGTCTGGCGCTCGCGCCCTCGACGACGTCTGCGGCCCTGGCGACCGCCCGCGGCGGCTGAGAAGGCCATGGCTCAGGCCGCCTTGTCGGCGAGACGGCGCGCGATCGCCGAGCTCAGGTCATCGGCGAACGACTCCAGCCGGCCGGAGTATTTCGACGCGTCGATCGAGAACTTGTTGTAACCGATATAGGCTGGGATCGCGGCGGCGAGGCCGAGCGCGGTGCAGAACAGCGCTTCCGAGATCGCGGGCGCCACGGTCGCGAGGTTGGTGTTCTGCTGAACCGCGATGGCGTGAAACGAGTTCATGATGCCCCACACCGTGCCGAACAGGCCGATGAACGGCGAGGCGGTGGCGACCACCGCCAGCACGCCCAGGCCCTCTTCGATGCGCCGCGTCTCGCGCGCGATCACCGCGTCGAGCACGCGGTCGATGCGGGCGAGCAGCAGCCCCGCTTCACCGCCGCCGCCGCGGCCGCGCCAGTCCTTCAGGGCGGCGACCAGCATGGCCGGCAATGCCTGTTTCGGATGATCGCCCGCCTGGGCGGCCAGGTCCTCGAGCGACCGACCGGAGTTGGCGGCGTCCTCGAACTCGTCGGCGGCGCGGTTGATGGCGCCGAAGCGAAACAGCTTGTCCAGGATCACCGCCCAGGACCACAGCGAGGCCAGGGCCAAGCCTATCATCACCGCCTTGACCACCCAATCCGCCTTCAGGAACAGGTGGACGATGTTCAAGGAGTCGGGATCGAACCCCTGCCCCATATGCTCGCTCCAAAGTTAGTAGCCGCGGCCGGCGCCCGCGCGGCGGGATACTCATAGAAATCCAGTGTCGAATCTAGGGCGCGAGCGGTTTCAACCACCTGGAGAGACCCGAGGTCAAAGACGGGGGCGGCCGCCGAGGCCGTCCCGACAGGTCTATGCAAGCCGCCTCCACCGCCGCCGTGGTCAGGATATCGCCGTTCCGGATGATCGACTGGCTGATGGACAGCCGCGCGCCCTTGACCGCGTCGTAGGCGGTGTGGACCACCAGCTCGTCGTCGATCCGCGCGCCC
>DASZMV010000068.1:0-97382 GCA_035551675.1 Caulobacteraceae bacterium
GCTGGTCAGCATGTAGGCGTCGTCGCGGCTGAGCCCCTTGGCCTGGGTCAGGAACTCCACCATCTCGCGCACTGCCTTGTGGGCGGCGATGGAGAGGTCGTCGTCGAAACCCATGGCGATGTAGTGGGTCGGCGTTTCGGCGCGCGGATATTTGACGTGCAGGTCCTTGCGCACGACCAAGCGGATGTGGCCGACGAGCGAGGTCTCCATGGCGGTGACGTCGACTTCGCCGTTACCCTGGCCCGCGTGACCGTCACCGATCTCAAACAGGGCGCCCTTCACGAACACCGGCAGATACAGCGTCGTGCCCGCAACCAGCTCCTTGTTGTCCATATTGCCGCCGATGAAGGTCGGCGGTGTGGAGTCATAGCGGCCGATGTTGGTGGTGGGGGCCACGCCCATGCTGCCGAAAAAGGGATGCAGCGGCACGTCCACGCCGGGCGCGAAGTGAGCGACCATACGCTCACGGTCGAGCGGGATGATCTTCATCCGCGCGTAGGGAAACTCGTCGGTGAGAATCCCCAAGCCATAACGAAAGCCATTGTAGGCGTAAGGGATCGCCAGATCGATGCGGTCGATGTGGACTTCCAGCGTATCGCCCGGCTCGGCGCCATCGACATAGATCGGGCCGGTGAGAATGTGTCCGCCGGGACCGCGATCGGTGACCTTGTCGTAGAGCAGGCGCAGGCTGGGCTCGACGTCCTGCGGCTTCACACCCGCATGTTCCAGCGCGGTTGGACTGGAGGTCAGCACGGTGTCGACCACCACCGTGTCGCCGGACTTCACGTGCAGCGCCGGCGGATGTTTGGCGTCGTAGTTGCCCCAGGCCACCGTCTCGGGTGTCGCGTGGAGCGCATAAGTCTGCGGCTGCGGCTGCGCCGACGCCGCACCGGCGCCGAAGAGGATCGCCGCGGCGCACAGGCCGGCAACGGCGCCCGATTTCACGACCTGACCCACGGCTCGCCTCCTCAGACCTTCTTGCGGCCGCCGAACAGGAGCAGGGCGAGGCCGATCACCACGGCGACGCCGCCATAGAGCGCCCACTGGCGCTGACCCATCATGAAGCTGTGCGCCAGGAAATTGCCCTGCGGGATCAGGCTCATCCCTTGCAGGATCCAGATCGCGCCCACGATCACGACCAGCACGCCGATAATCTGAAGCAGCTTCACTATCCCCTCCCAAAGATGACGAACGCGCCGGTGGATCATCCCGCGCGCCGCCTCCCAGGTCCAGAGCCGAGGGGAAATGACCTGGCGCCGTAGCGACCGTGGCGTCAGGCGCCGCCGAGCCCGCGTCGCTTCACCCAGGCGTCGACCTGTTTCTCGAGCAAGGACAGCGGCAGGGCCCCGCCCTTCAGCACCGCGTCGTGGAAGCCCTTGAGGTCGAAGCCGTTCCCCAGGTCCTTCTGCGCCTTGTCGCGCATGGCCGTGATCACCGAATGGCCGATCTTGTAGCTGCACGCCTGGCCCGGCCACGCGGCATAGCGCTCGACCTCGTTGGTCGCGGCGCCCTTGGTGCGACCGCAGTTGTCGACCAGGTAGGCGATGCCCTGCTCGCGGCTCCAGCGCTTGAAGTGCACGCCCGAGTCCACCACCAGGCGGCAGGCGCGGAACAACAGGCTCTGGTACATGCCGATGCGCCCGAGCCGGCCGTCCGGATCGTCGGGATACAGGCCCATCTCGCCCGCGAGCTGCTCGGCGTAGAGCGCCCAGCCCTCGTTGTAGACCGGGTAGCTCGCGCTCTTGCGGAAGTCCGGCAGATCCTTCTCGGCGTGCGCATACGAGCGCTGGAAGTGATGCCCGGGGATGCCCTCGTGATAGGTCAGCGTCGGCAGGCCCCACTTGGGCCAGTTCGCTGTGTCCTGGAGGTTGATGAAGTAGATGCCGGGTCGCGACCCGTCGAGCGGCGCCGCACTGTAGTACCCCAGTGGCGCGCCCGCCTCGATGTACGCCGGCACCCGGCGGATCTCGAGTTTCGCCGACGGGACGGTTGAGAACGCGCGCGACAACTTCGGCATGATGTTGGCGACGATCGAGTTCAGATAGGCGATGAGCTGTTCCCGGCCGGCCTCGGTGTTGGGGTAGACAGACTTCGGGTCCGCGCTGAGATGCGCGATGCGCTCGCCCACCGTGCCGGTGGTCAGGCCCTGCGCCTTCAACAGAGGCTCCAGCGCCTGCTGCAGGTCGCCCACCTGCTTCAGGCCGATGGTGTGGATCTCGTCGGAGGTGACCTTCAGTGTCGTGGCCGAGAGCAGCGCCTCGTCGTAGTAGTTGTCGCCGTCGGGCAGGCGCCAGCAGCCGGCATCATGCACCGCGTGCGGTTGAACCGCTTGCAGCGCCGCGATCTGGCGGCCGAGCGCGGGAACGACTTCGCCGCTGAAGATCTGGGCGGCCTGACCTTCCGGATCGCCGAGGCCCTTCGCCTTGGCGCGGTCCGCGACGCTGCGCACCAAGAGGCTCGACGATGCCGACGCGCCGGCGAGTTTTTTCAGATTACCGATGGTCTCGGCCAGGATGAAGTCGGGCGGCGTCACGCCCATGCCGACGTCGTGGTTGAAATAGGTCGTCTGCTGATCCAGCGCGACCGCGAACCCCTTCAGGCGCTGAAGATAGGTGTCGACGTCCTCGCGATTTTCGATCTTGTGGTTGTTCGCGAGAAAGTCCGGCACGCTGTAATAGGCGCCGTTCAACTGGCTGAGGACGTAGGGCGCCATGTGGCCGCCCACGCCGCCGTACTTGAACCGCTCGTCGGCGTCCTGCGCCAGTTCGAGGCGGAACAGGGCGGAGTCGTAACTCACCGCGTAGGTGTTGGAGAGCAGATCGCGGTTGAACAACTTCAACGCGTTCATGTTCTCGATCGAGTTGTTGCGCTCGGTCTCGGCGCCCTCGAGCGAATAGTCGTCGAGCTTGGAGCGGAGTTTGGCGTTGGCGCCCTTGTCGAGACCAAGCACGGTGGCGCGCTCGGGATGCAGTTGAAGCTCGTGGTCGAATTGCCGGTTCAGGATCTTGATCAGCTGACCGTCCTGCATTTCCGCCATGGTCTGGGCGATCGCGCCCGGGGCGAAACCCAAGGCGGCCACGCCGGCCCCGGCGGCCAGCATTTTACGACGGTCGAGCATTCCAAATCCCCACTGGGCAAAACGGTTTGGGCAAAGGCCGCGCAGCCCCCCCCGCGCGGCCGGTCAAGGCAACGGTGGGCATAGGGGCTCGCCGAGCCTGGAAGCGCAAGTGAAATCAGCCCCGCAGCGGCGTCAGGCCACGCTCGCGGCCCAGTCGTTGATCCGGTGCTCCAGCACCTCCAGCGGCATGGCGCCGGCTAGCAGGCCCGCGTCGTGGAACGCTCGGATATCGAAGCGGTCGCCGAGTTTGGCCTTGGCCGCCGCGCGCAGGCGAAGCCAAGTCACCTTGCCGATCATGTAGCTGCAGGCCTGACCCGGCCACACGCAATAGCGCTCGACCTCGGTGGTGGCCACGGTCTCCGGATCGCCGATGGCGTCCATATAGTATTTGATCGCCTGCTCGCGGCTCCAGCCCTTGGCGTGCATGCCGCTGTCGACCACCAGGCGCACCGCGCGGAAGATGGCGTCGTGCAGATACCCGATGCGGCCGAACGGGTCGTCGGCGTACATTCCGATCTCGTCGGCGAGCTGTTCGGAATAGAGCGCCCACCCTTCGCCGTAGCCCGAGAACCAGACGACCTTGCGGATCATCGGTATGCCCTGGGCCTCGAGCGCGAGCGTGCCCTGCAGGTGGTGGCCGGGAATCCCTTCGTGATAGGTCAGCGTAGGCAGCGTCCACTTGGGCACTTCGGCCGTGTCGCGCAGGTTGATGTAATAGGCGCCCGGCCGCGAGCCGTCTAAGGTTCCGGCATTGTAGTAGCCGCCGGGCGCGCCGGCCTCGATAGGCTTGGGCACGCGACGAATGTCGAGACCCGCCTTCGGCAAGGCGCCGAAATACTGCGGCAGTTTCGCCGACACGATCTTAACCAGGCCGTTGAGATAGGCGAGCAGCTGATCCTTCCCCTCGTCTGTATTGGGGTAGATGAAGCGCGGGTCCTTGAACAACGCCGCCATGCGCGCGCCGACCGTGCCCTGGGTCATGCCCTGGGAGGCGAACATCTTGTCCGCGTCCGCCGACAGCGAGGCCACGAGATCGAGCCCGAGTTTGTGGATCTCGTCCGGGCTCATCCCCGAGGTCGTGTAGTATTTCGTGCCAAAGGCGTAGTAGGCAGCGCCGTTCGGCAGCCGATCGACACCCGCATGATGCGTCGCGTGCGGAAGCCAGGACTCGAGCAGGGCGATCTGGCGATCGAGCGCTGAGAACACCGGCCCGTCGACCAGCGATTTCGCACGGCCGCCCCAGTCGCCGTCGATGTGCTTTTCCGCAGTTCGGCGCACCACCGATCCTACCAGAGTGGTTTTCTCCGCCGGCGTCGAGCGCAACGCCTTCATCTGAATCAGCGCCTTGTCGATGACAAAGTCCGGCGGAATCACGCCCGCCGCGCCGTCGGCTTTGGCTCGTTCGGTCTCCTGATCCATTACTGTGGCGAATTGCGCGAGACGCGAAAGATAGGCCTGCGCGTCCGCCGCCGTTTCGATCGAGTGCTGGCTGTCGAGGAAGTCGGGCACGCTCTGATAAGCGCCGGACAGCTGGCTCAGAAGATAAGGCGCGGGGTAGCCGCTGGCGCCGTAGCTGAATCTCTCCGCGCCCGACAGGGTGACATCGCCCTGGAAATAGATGGTGTCGTAGTTGACCGCATCCATGCCGGTGAGCTTCGCGCGATCGATGCGCTTCAGGTCCGACATCCAGCCGCGTTGCAGGCCGATCAGCCGTTTCACCTGCGCTTGCGACGCGTCGTCGAGTTTCGACTTGGCCCACGCCCCCTCGCCCTTGTCGAGGCCGAGCCCGGTCATGCCCTGCGGGCTCTCCTTCAACTGCTCTTTGAACATGCGGTCGAACAGAGCGTTCAGCTTCGCCGCCTCAGCGGGATCGCTGCCAGGCTGCGGCGCAGCGACCGCGAGGTGAGGCATGAGCGCGGCGGCGCACGCAGACGCGGCCAGAAACAGACGACGGTCAAGCATGAGGTCCCTCGATCACCAGGCAACTCGAAACATGCCGAACCCTGCTTCCCCGGCCAGCGCAAAGCAAGGGTGGAACGGCGATCAGTCGCGGACGGCTCAACCGACGAGACGTGCCGCCTGGCGGTTTCGGCCTCGCCCCGGGCGCATGGATTCGCCGCACCCGCTGGGTTGCGATAACCTTGCTCGCCGGAAGCCGGCGCGTTGGTCGCGGCCTCGCGGCAGAGGGAGGCTCATGAGGGCGTTCCACCTGATCCTCTCGCTGGGCGCCTGCTTCGCTCTGCTCGTCGGAAACCCTGCAACCGCGGCGGGCGCGCCGGCGCCCGAGCCGGCTTCGAGTATCACGCGACTGGACCTGCTCGCCCTGAGCGGCGACCACGAGGGGGTTGAGGCTTACGCCCGCCAGCTGCTGGCGGTCGCCCAGGCGAAGTCCGTCCCCTCCGCAAGCGATACCGCCGCGGCCTACGCCCTGCTCGGCGACGCCCTGCTGCTGGAAGAGCGTATGGGCGATGCCGAGACCGCCTTCGAACAGGCGCGCCGGATCGACAACACCGCGCTCGAGCCGAGTGCGGCCATGCTCGCGACCACGCTCTCTGCTCATGGCGAGAAGCTGATCGACGCGGGACGATTGGCCGACGCGGAGCAGCTCTACCGCCGCGCCGCCGAAATCGGAACCAAGGCCGGCGGCGAAGGCGCGCTCGTGGCCCAGATGACGCGCAACACAGTCGTGCGCCTGATCGAGGACCAGGGCCGCTTTCGCGATGCGGAGCGCTACGCCGCCCAGGCGCTGGCGGAGGTGGATCGGAAATACGGCCGCGACGGACCGTCCAGCGAGATCACCGCTGTTGCGATGAACGGACTGGCGGGCGCCTTCTGGGACGAAGGGCGCTTGAGCGAGGCGGAGGCTCTCTATCGAAGCGCCGTCGAGATCGACTCGAAGATCGAGACGGACCCCGAATTGTTCGTGGACCTCGCAGCGCTCGCGGCGGTGCTGGAAGCGGAAGGTCGCATGAGCGAAGCGGCGCCGATCGCCGACCGGGCGCTTGAACTCGAACGCACCGCGCCGCAGGACCAGGACGACCCGACCCCGACCATGGACCTGGCGGCGAAGATAAGCGAAGACCAAGGCCAAGTCGCCAAGGCAGACGCCCTTTATCAAGCCGCAGCGGCCCAGGCGGAGAAAACCGGAAGCGGTGCGAGCTCGGCGCTCGAGCGCTATGGCCAGTTTCTCGTTCGGCGCGAACGCTTTGCCGATGCGGAGAAGTTGTTCAACAAGGCGATCAGCGCCGAAAAGAAACTTTCACCCGACGCGCCGCCCGCCGTGGCGGCCCTGTACACCGATCTTGGCGAGATGCGCCTCAAGCAACAGCGATTTGCCGAGGCGGAGCGTCTGTTCAGTGCGGTCCTGAAGGCGGATTTGACGGGCTTGCGCGCTCAGCATCCGATCACGGCGCGGACCTACCAGAACCTCGGCGATGCGCAGCTTCACCAGGACAAGTTTGCAGCAGCCGTCGAGTCCTTGCGCAACGGCTGTCCGGTCATTGCAGGCGCGGCCGCGGAGATTCAGGTCAGTCTTGAATCTAAGGCCGCCGGGGAAGACGAAGCGAGCGCCTGCATGCAGGCGCTGACCCGCGCCTTGTGGGGCCTGGCGGAAAAGAACACCGCCGCCGACCACGGCGGCGCGCTGTTTGCGGAAGCCTTCGCCGATGCGCAGCAGTCCATGACTTCAACGGCCGGCGACGCCATGGCGCAAGCGTCCGCGCGGACGATCGCGGCCAAGGTGGGCGCGGGCGACACCGCTGCGGCCTACGAGCAGGAACTGCGCGAACTCGACACGCTCAACCTTGCTTTCGCCAAAGCGCTCGGCGGTGGCTCGCGGCAGCAGCGGGACGCATTGGCGAAGGCGCGCGACGACGCCGACGCGCGCGTGCAGGATTTGCGGACCATGCTTGCCACCAAGGCGGCGACCTATTGGGACTATCGATCCCCATCTCCGCTTTCTCTGGCCAGCCTTCAATCCGTTCAGAGCGACGACGCCGTGCTGTTGCACAGGAACGAGGCGCTCGTGGTTTGGATGGTCCCGCCGGGCCAGGACAAAGGCGTGGTCTTCGCCGTCTCAAAGACCGGCGCGGCGTGGGCGGACATCGGCCTGACCGGCGATGATCTGACTGGATTGGTCGACACGCTTCGCGTGGGCATCGATCCGGAATCCTTCGGTCGCGCCGCCAGGCAGCAAGGACGACCGCAACCGTTCGACCGAACCGTCGCCCATAATCTGTACCTGCACCTGCTGGGCGACGCGAAGATCCAGGCGGTGATCAACGCGGCCGGGATCGACACGCTAATTATTGTTCCATCCGGTGACCTGACCAGCCTGCCCCCCAGCCTGTTGGTGGTCGACGCGCCGAAAGGCAGCGACGATGACCCAGCGGCGTTGGCCCAGACTCACTGGCTGATCGCCGACAAGGCGATCGCGGTGCTGCCGGCGGTTTCGTCGCTGCGCACCTTGCGTCAGGTGTTGATCGCCTCGCGTACGGCGACCGACCGCAAGTTGCTGGCCTTCGCCGACCCGGACTTCGCGGGGACCGGCGTGCTGCCCGAACCTGCGTCGAGCGCGGCGCCCCTGACGGTGACCCCGCCGCCCGCGGCGCGCGGATTCGAACGCGACGGGCGCGGAACCGATGAGCTGAAGACCCTGCCGCCGCTCTACGGCTCCCTGGCCGAGGGCCGCGGCCTCGCAAACCTCATCGACCCCGGCGATCCGAGCGCGCTGCTGCTGGGGCCCGACGCGTCGAAGACGAACCTGCTGAAGCGCGCCGCCGACGGGTCGCTCGCGCACACCCAGGTTCTCGTCTTCTCGACCCACGGTCTGCTAACCGGTGATTTTACCGGCCTGACCGAACCCGCGCTGGCGCTCGCCGCACCGCCGAAATCCGGCGCAGACCCCAGCGACGACGGCCTGCTCAAGGCGTCGGACGCCGCGGCTTTGACGCTGAGCGCCGACTGGGTCGTGCTCTCCGCCTGCAACACCGCGGGCGGGCAGTCCAAAGGCGCGCCGGGCCTGTCAGGACTGGCGCGGGCGTTCTTCCACGCCGGCGCATCGACCCTGCTCGTCTCGCACTGGCGAGTCGACGACGACGCGACCGCCCAGCTGACCACGGCGACTTTCAGAGAACGCGCCGGCGGCAAACCGAAGGCCAAGGCGCTGCAGGCGGCGATACTCGGGATGATCCGCGGCGCCCCCGATGATCAAAAGGCGAGCGACGTCCACCGCTACGTCGAGCCTCGCTACTGGGCGCCGTTCGTCGTGGTGGGAGAGCCGGAATAGGCGGCGATCACGTTGCGGGCGGCTCGCCCGGAGGCTCGGACGACGCGGGTCGCGTGATCGGATGCGCGCTGACCGGACTGCCGTAGCGGTTATCGCCGGTCTGACCGGGCGTGAGGCCCATCCATAAAAGGAACCCGAGACCGATCAGGAGCGCGACCAGACACGCCGTCAGGAAACCGCCGAGGCCGGCGAGCACGGAGAAGCTGGTGCCGCTGTCGTCGCCGTTCACCAGGCCCGAGACGATCGCCATGCCGCCCATCACGATCGCCGCGACGACGGGGATCAACCACACGCCGTAGGGAATGGCGATCAGCCAGGCCGGCTTTCCCATGTCGTGCAGGCGCTTGCTGTAGAGGCAGATCCAGCAATAGATCGACGCGACCATCAGCGCCCACCCGACCAGCGGGATGAGCAGCACCAGCACGTCGGCGGCGGCCAGGATCAGGAACCCGACCCAGAAATCCTCCCGGTTCACCCGGCCCGCGGGCGACAGCAGAAGCGCTTTGAAATCCATCGTCGGCCCTCAGCTTCGTGTGGGACGTAAGCGCCAAGACAACGCGCTGCAATCTCAGTCGGACCGGCCAGGACGTCGCGTTGTCATCGTTACCAAATATTGGTATTCTAATCGTTATGGGAAAGAACACGTCCGTCAGCCTGGGCGACCACTTCTTGGACTTTGTGGAATCGCAGGTCGCCGAAGGCCGTTATGGCTCCGCCAGCGACGTCGTACGCGCGGGATTGCGGCTGCTCGAAGAGCGCGAGGCTCAACTCGCAGCCCTGCGCGCGGCGCTGATCGAAGGCGAGGAGAGCGGACCGGCCGCGCCATTTGATTTCGACGACTTCATCGCGAGGAAACGCGCAGCGGCTCGCAAATAACTCTTCGCTTGCTCCTGACGCCTCGAGCCGTTCAGGATCTCGATGACATCTGGGACTACACTATCGATCGATGGGGAATCGATCAGGCTGAGACCTATTTGGGCGGCGTCCGGGCCGTGCTCCAGGCCTCCCTGACCGCGCCGACTTTACTTAGAGCCTGCGGAGACGTGCGCGAAGGCTATTCCAAGATCGTCGTCGGATCGCACGTCGCATTTGCGCGTGTGGAAGGCGAACAGCTGACGGTGGTTCGCATCCTGCATCGACGGATGGATTTCGCCAGACATCTTTGACGGCGTTACGCCGCGCGCAGTTCTTCCTTCACCCGCTCGGCCAGGGTCTTGATGTCCAGCGGCTTGGGCAGGAAGGAGATGTTGGCTTCGCCTTCCAGCAGGTCGGAGAACTCGGCTTCGGCGTAGCCGGAGATGAACATCACCGGCGCCGCGCCCAGGTACTTTCGCGCCAGTTTCAACAGCGACGGCCCATCCATGCCCGGCATGATCACGTCCGAGATCATCATGTCGATGCCGCCGGAATGTTCCTCCGCCAGCGCCAGCGCCTCCTCGCCATCCGACGCTTCGATCACCTCGTAGCCGCGTTCGCGCAACAGGCGCGCGGCGATGTCGCGCACGCGGTCCTCGTCCTCGACGAACAGGATCTTGCCGGCGCCGGAAAGATCGCGCGCGGCGGAGCGCACCGGCGCGGCCGTGGCGGCCGGCTGCGGCGCCGGCGCTTCGATGGCGGGCGCGGCGTAGGCGGGGAGGAAGATGCGGAAGGTCGCGCCGTGTCCGGGTTTCGCTTCGTCGAGCACGACGCAACCGTCGGCCTGTTCGACGATGCCGTAGACGGTCGCGAGGCCCAGACCCGTACCTTCACCCAGCGCCTTGGTGGTGAAGAACGGCTCGAAAATCTTTTGGCGCAGGTCCGAAGGCACGCCAGGGCCGGTGTCGGACACCTCGATCAACGCGCAGTCGCCCTGCTTGGGCGCCTCGGCCCAGCCCATGGCGTGCGCTTCGGCGGCGCTGACCCGGGCGGTCTTGATGCGCACCATTCCGCCGCCCTGCGCCTTCATGGCGTCGCGAGCGTTCAGCGCCAGGTTCATCACCGCGTTCTCGAGCTGGCTCTTGTCCACGCGCACGCCCGGCAGGTCGCGGCCGTACTCGGTATCGAGCCGCGTGTCCTCGCGCAGCATGCGCCGCAGCATCACCTCGAACTCGGAAATCAGTTCTCCGAGGTCGAGCGTGCGCCGCTGCACCGTCTGTTTGCGCGAGAAGGCCAGCAGGTTGCGCACCAGGTCGGCGGCGCGCACGCCGAGCTGGCGCGTCTCCATCAGGTCGCCGTAGGAGGGATCGCCCACCGGGTGACGCTGCAACAGCACGTCCAGACGCAGCTGGATCGCGGTCAACAGGTTGTTGAAGTCGTGCGCCACGCCGCCGGCGAGCTGGCCGATCGCCTGCATCTTGCCGGCCTGGGCGATCTGCAGTTCGAGCTGACGTTGTTGCGAGACGTCGATGACGTAGACGAGGCGGCGTCCCGAATCCCACGACAGGTAAAGTTTCGCCGCGTGCGGCGGATCGAGCGCCAGTTCGAGATCGAAGGGGCCGTTCGCGCCCTTGGCGATCTTCTCGCGCGCCTCATCGACGCCGGCCTGGGTGAACAGGTCGGCGAAGCGCAGGCCGGGCTTGGCGCGCTCCGGCGCGAGCGCCTCCAGCGTGGTGTTGGCCTGGATGATCACGCCGTCGAAGGGATCGTCGTGGTCGACCGCGGCGGCGCCGAACGGGGCGCCCGCGGCGTAGGCGTCCTTGCGATGACGGTCCTCGGGCGCGGCCTGGGCCGTCGCGGCCTCGACCGGCTCGGGGCTGTAAGCCAGGAGCAACGGCTCGGCCAGCACGCCTTCGGCGGCGGCGCGCACCAGGAACCGGCCCGGCCCGATGCCGGAGACCATGGCCTCGAACTCCTGCTCGCCGAGACGCAGCAAGGCGCGGCCCGGGCGGCCATTGCGGGCGGCGGCCATGGCGGCGAACATCGCCGGCGCAGACTTTCCGCGCGGCAGCCGGGGCGCGGTCCCGCCGACTTCACGCCAGGCGCGGTTGCAGGCCAGGATGCGGCCGTCGGAGGCGGCGACGGCGGCCGGCTCCTCCAGGGCTTCGATCAGGGCGTCGAGTTCGGCTCCGGCCTTGCGCTCGCTCTCGGGGCGCAGGGCGAAGAGGGCCAGGAAGCCCACGCCGGACAGGCCGAACAGCAAGAGCAGCCCCGGCCCGGTCTGGGGCGCGGCCACGAACGCGGGGTATCCGGCGGCGACCAGGGCGATGCCGAAGGCCAGCGCGGCAAAGAGAAACCACGGGTCGAATCCGCTCCGGCGCGGCGGTTTTACGTCCGTCGCGGGCAACAGGGCCTCGCGGGCGCCTCGCGCGTCCACAGTCAGCCGTCCTCCTCGGGCGGTCGAATCGGTCACGATCATGACTCCTATTCGGGAATCCTCGTAATCCCGCATTCTCTAAGAGATCAGAAACGGCTCCGGTTAAGGCCGCGTCAGCCTTGTTTCGAAAGCTCAGCCTGGGCGAGCCCTAATTTCGGCCGACGCCGGGGTTGCAATTGAACTTTTGATAGGGTGAACCCGTTCACCGGACTAGAATTCGCTGGGGGGTCCTTCGATGAGATCACCTATTGCGCCCGCGGGGCTGCTCGGCCCGATTTTCGGAGCCGATTTCGCGCGGCTCGTGGCGGGCCTGGCCGTCGAGGCCAACCTGGAGCGCCGGGCTTCCATTCAGCAGGCCGACCATCCCTGCCTCACCCTGACCGTCGTGGCCGCGGGCGCCGCCCAGGCGGGACGAACCCTGGCGGACGGCGGGCAACAGATCGTGACCCTCTATTTCCCGGGCGACCTGATCGATCCGGCCGGCCTCATCGCGGGCCGGACCGAGGTTGCGGTGGAGAGCCTGACGCCCGTGCGCCTCATCAGGATCGATCGGTTTCGGCTCATGCCGCTGCTGGCGAAGCATCCGGACGCCGAGCGCTGCCTGGTCCGCCGGATGGCGGCGGAGAACGCGCAGCTGCGCGAGCGGGTGGTGAGCCTCGGCCGTCGTTCGGCGCTGACGCGCATGGCGCACCTGCTTTGCGAGTTCGTCGTCCGCGTCCCGGCCGAGTCGGGCGCGCGCTTCCCCCTCACCCAGATCGAACTGGCCGACGTGCTCGGTCTCTCGCCGGTGCACATCAACCGCGTCCTGCATCAGATGCGCGACGACGGCCTGGTGAGCTTCAAGGGCCGTGACGTGGTCGTCCTCGACCAGGACCGGCTGTCGGACCTTGCGGGATTCGACGCCGCCTATCTGAACCGCTGGTCGCTCGCCCCGGCGCCCGCCCTATGAAGTCGCCTGTGAGGCGCGCCGCCCCTGCACCGGAGTCTTCGGCAGTTTGTCGAAGCTGAGGTAACCGGCGTGATCCGCGTCGAGTTCGTCGAAGCGGGCGTCGGCGGTCTGCAGAAATTCTTCCAGCGTAACCTTGCCATCGAGGTTGCGGTCGGACGACGCCACCGGTTCGGGGATGTTGAGCAGACTGAACCAGGCCGCGCCCTGGGGCCGCGTGTCGGCGGGTTGGAATTGTGCGTGCGATCCGCCGCCCCGTCCTGCTCCGCCGCCGCCGTAACCGCCTCCCCCGCCGCCGTGGCGACCGCCGTGATGACCGCCGCCTCTGCCGCCGGCCCCCTGACCGCCGCCGGGCGCGCCGCCCTGGGCGGGATGGAAGCCTTCGATGATTTCGGGGACCGCGTGTTCGTAGGCGTTGATCTCCGAGGCGTCGATGACGCCGTCATGGTTCAGGTCGAGGCTGCGGAAGAAGGTTTCCGCGTCGGCGCGAAACTGGCTGCGGGTGAGCCGGCCGTCATGGGCGGTGTTCGCCGCCTGGAACCACGCCGACGACGGATAGGGCTCGCCGGGGCCGGCGCGGAACGGCTGGCCGAGCGGGCTGATGAACAGGCCGCCGCGGTGGTCGGGCGCGCCGGCGGCTTGCGGCGGCGGCGGTGATCCGCCGTCGCGATGGTGGTGGTGGTGTTCGGGTTCGGGCGCGGCCTGATCGCTCGCGCACGCGCCGAGCGCCGAGACCAGGACGAGCGGAAGAGCAATACGGAGCAGCATGAGCGCCTCGAAAAAGGGCGGACCCCGTGGCGCGAGATCCGCCTCCTCAATCAGCGAGACTTAAGTCAGCCTTGCGCCGGCGGCGAGGCGCCTTCGGGGCCCTGCACGTCGTGGCGCATGCCGTGATGACGGCCTTCGCCGCCGCGACCGCGCATCCGGCCAAGCGCATCGAACGTGTGCTGCTGCTCGGGGCTGAGCGCGGCGTAGAAGGCCTTTACCGCGTCGGCGTGCTGCTGGAAGCGCGCGTCGCGTTCGGCCATGCGCTTTTGCATATGGTCGAGACGTTCGGGCGTCGTCATCGCCTCACGCTCGGCGCCCGGTTGGCCGTGCTTACCGCCCATGCCTTTGTCGTCGCGCCCCATGCCGCGATGCATGCCCTCGCCGTGATGCATCGACCCGACGAAGGCCTGGAAGGCGGCTTCCTGGTCGGGACGAATCGACAGCGCGTCGTGCAGCATCTTGACGTGCTCGGCGCGGCGGGCTTCGCCGCGGGCCTTCATGGCGGCGGGATCCCAGTGCCGGTGCGCGCCCTGATGGTCGCGTCCGGGAGGCGGCGACGCGCCGGCGCCGTCCTGGGCGTAGACGGCGGCGCTCAACAGGCTGAGGCCGAGCGCGGCGGCCAGGGCCGGCGCAAGCTTGCGGTAAGAGTTCATGAGGTGGTCTCCCTACGCCCCCGCGCGGACGACCCATTGAACGGCCCCGCTCAATGCTTCCGTCGCACGACGTTCTGCGATGCGTCTTAGTTTAGCGGCCGACGCCGCGGAACTGGCGGTCCCAGACTTCCCGGCAATGGACCAGCCGCTTTTCCAGGCGCTCGACCTCGTCCGCAAGCCCGAGCCGACGCGCTTCCTCGATCGCCAGACGGAAGTGCGCGGACGCGTCGTCCCAGGTCTCCTTGACCTTCCAGGATTCGTGCGCGTCGTACAGGGCTGCGTAAGCCGCTTCCGCGAGCCCATCGAGGCGGTCCAGCTCCGTGCGCATCACGATACCCCCTGCCGCATTCCCCGCTGAACGAGATCAGCTCGTGTGAACAAAGCTTAATCTTCCATCCCTGGCGGAGCCAGGCGCCTCACCGCTCTATAGGCAGTAAGTCGGGAGAATTGTGATGATCGGGTCTATTGCCGCAATGGCGGCGGCATTGTCCACGGCGCCCATGGTGACTGACTACCAGGATGTGGCGCTGTCTCCCGCAGGCGATAAGATCGCGTCAGTAGATACGGCCGCGACAGGCGAAGAGACCAGTCTACCTCACGGAGTGATCGTGATCCGCTCCGCTGCGAGCGGCGAGGTCGAGAGCCGGATCGATCCCTGCGCCGCCTGCTTCTATTCGGCGCCGCGCTGGTCGCCCAACGGCGACACGCTGGCTTTCCTGAGTGCGGACTATACGACCCTCACGGCACGGCTGCAGCTGTGGAAGGATGGAAAGGTGAGTACGGTCGCCGAGTTGCACGGCGTGGCCGGCGAGCCGCGCTGGTCGCCTGACGGATCGTCGCTCTCGTTTCTCGCGACGGTCAATGCGGCCAAGAAGGCGGGAGCCGGGGAAGCCGCGGCGGCGCTCACCGGCGACATCGGGGCGCAGTACGACGAGCAGCGCATCGCCGTCGTGCCGACCTCCGGCGGCGAGGTGCGCTTCGCTTCGCCCGCGGACACCTATGTCTACGAGTACGACTGGACGCCGGACGGCCGCGGCTTCGTGGGCACGGCCGCGAAGGGCAACGGAGACAACAACTGGTGGGTGGCCAAGCTCGAGGCTTTCGACCTTGCAACCGGGTCCGCGCGCGTCATCGCTGCGCCCAAGACTCAGATGATGTTTCCGCGGGTCGCGCCGGACGGAAAAGCCGTCATGTTCGTCGGCGGCCTGATGAGCGACTTCGGCTCGGCCGGCGGCGATCTCTACAGGGTTCCCATCGGCGGCGGCGAAGCGGTCGATCTGACGCCGGGTTTCAAGGGGACCTTCACCTCCATTGTCTGGAACACGCGCGCGCCGATCGCTACGGCGCTCGTCGGCGAAAAGACCGAGATCATCCGTCTTGACGCGCAGACGGGCAAACCCGAGGTTCTCTGGTCGGGTCCGGTTTCACTTTTCGCCACCGTGTTCAACGGCCGCGTGTCGCTCAACGCCGATGCCTCGCGGGTCGCCGCCGAAGTGGTCGACTTCGAACATCCCGCCGCGCTGGCGGCTGGTCCCATCGGCGACATGAAACGTATCAGCCACGACAACGACGCCGTCGCGCCTACCCTGTCCGCGCGCAGCGTCCACTGGAAGAATGGCGGTTACGACATCCAGGGCTGGCTTCTGGGACCGCGCCGGCTGACGCCTGGGAAGACCTACCCGATGATCGTCCAGGCGCACGGGGGACCGAGCGCGGCGGCCATTCCCTATTTCATGGGCTCGGGAACCACCGCGGATCTGATCGCCCACGGTTATTTTGTGTTCTTGCCCAACCCCCGCGGGAGTTTCGGCCAGGGCGAGACGTTCACCCGCGCCAACATTCGTGATTTCGGCGGCGGCGACTTCAGCGACATCCTGGCAGGGGTGGACGCGGCGGAAAAGGTCGCGCCCATCGACGACAACCGTCTCGGCATCAACGGCAACAGCTATGGCGCGGTGATCTCGATGTGGGCGGTAACCCACTCCGCCCGCTTCAAGGCCGCGGTAGCCGGCGCAGGCATTTCCGATTGGATGAGCTATTACGGCGAGAACGGCATCGACGAGTGGCTGATTCCGTTCTTCGGCGCCTCCGCCTATGACGACCCGGCGATCTACGACAAGCTCTCGGCTATCCGCTACATCAAGAACGCTCACACGCCGACCTTCCTATGGGTCGGCGAGCGCGACCAGGAATGTCCGCCGCCGCAGTCGCAGGAGTTTTGGCACGGCCTGCGCGACATGGGCGTGCCGACCGAGCTCGTCATCTACCCCGGCGAGGGACACGGCGTGCGTCAACCCAAGAACGTTCACGACCTCGAGAAACGAATTCTCGACTGGTACGGAAAATACCTGGGCGAGTGACGGCGAGACGCCGAGCGCGACGGAATCGGAAAGGAGGCGCAGCGATGCGCAGATCTGTTCTCCTGGCTCTTGCGACCGCAGGCGTCTTTTCGAGCGCGGCGATCACCGTCGCTGCACCCGTGCCGGACGCGACGCCGAGGGCGGCGACGAATCCGAGCAGCGTGACCTCACCGCGCAACCCGGCGGCGAAGCCGGTTCCGCTCGACCGGCTGTTTCAGGTCCACGAAGGAGATACCGCGACCTGGGCGGCGGACGGTCGATCGGTGATCTTCGCGTCTGACCAGGGCGGCCGGATGAATCTCTGGCGCCGGCCGGTCGACGGCGGGCCCGCGCAACAGGTCACGCGATCTGAAGATCGTCAGTGGGTGCAGGTAGCGACTCGCGATGGACGGTGGGTCGTCTTCCAGTCCGACCACGACGGCCACGAGATGAACGACCTCTTCGCCGTGCCGCCCAAAGGCGGCGAAGCGGTGAACCTGACCGACACCCCCGATGTCACTGAAACCTTCCCGATTACCTCTTGGGACAGCCGATTTGCCGCCTTCGCGCGCAGGGGCAAGGCCGAGACCGCCGCAAACGCGGCGGTGCTCGACTTCGCGACTCACAAGGTCCGGATCCTGACCCACGAGGGTGATTCGTCGATGAGTTGGCAGCCGGTGGCCTTCTCGCACGACGGTCGCCGTCTCATCGTAAATCGGGCCGACCTCGCCCAGTCGCATGGCGCGGTCTACAGCATCGATCTCCGCGACGGCTCGTCCAAGCGCCTGACGACCGACGACGGCAAGGCCTACGCGAGCGCGTCGGATCTGTCGCCCGACGGACGCACGATCGCGCTCACGATCCTGACCGCGAGCGGCCGCAATCAAGCCGCAGTGCTCGACATCGCTTCCGGCCGAGTGCGCCTGGCGTCGCCATCGGCGTGGGAACAATCGTCGGAGCGCTTTTCACCCGACGGCCGGACATTGCTGCTCCTGAGCAACGTCGATGGGCGCGACGTGGTCTACGCCTTTGGTGTGAAGACCGGCCGCGCGCACCCCCTGCCGCTGCCCGCCGGGAAGAACTGGGGCTACCTGCTGCCGGCCTATTCTCCCCAAGGTAATCGGCTGTTGTTCCAGCATCAGAGTGGATCGATGCCGTCGGAATATTGGGTATCGGACCGTACGGGCAAATCGGCGCGGCCGGTTACCGACTTCGGCCATCTGCCGGCGGGAGGTCTCCCCCCCACAGGCATCGTCCACTACCGCTCCGCCGACGGCACCATGATCAGCGCCGTGCTGTGGACGCCGTTCAATCTGCCGCGCAATGGAAATGCGCCCGCGGTCGTCATCGCTCACGGCGGTCCGACGGATCAGACCCGCGACGCCTTCAATCGTACGGCGACGGCGCTGGCGTCGCGGGGTTATTTCGTCCTGGCGCCCAATCCGCGCGGGTCCACCGGCTATGGGCACACGTTCCTGCTGGCCAACCGCAACGACCTCGGCGGCGGCGACCTTCAGGACGAGGTCGCGGGCGCGAAGTTCCTCGTCGCCACCGGCTACGTCAGTCGCTCTCACATCGGTATCACCGGCGGATCCTACGGCGGGTACATGACTCTGATCGCCCTGTCGAAGACGCCTGATGTCTGGGCTGCGGGCGTCGAGGACTACGGCGTCGTCAACTGGCGCACCATGTACGAACTGGGCTCACCCGCGCTACGCTTCTACGTGTCCGGCCTGATCGGCGCACCGGACAAGAACCCCGACATTTATGCCGCGGTGAGCCCGTTGACCTATCTCGCACAGGTGAAGGCGCCGTTGCTGGTGCTACAGGGCGAAAACGACCCACGCGTGCCAGCCGAGGAAGCGCGCCAGGTGGTCGACTTCATTCACAAAAAGGGCGGTGTGGTGGATGCCCATTTCTATGCCGGCGAAGGTCATGGTTTCTCCCGGCCGGAGGACGAGAAGGATGCGCTTCAGCGCACCGTCGACTGGTTCGACAGATATCTGAAGTAGTCACACCGCCACCCTGGCCATGTTCGCCTCGCGAATGTTCGCGCCGTCCGCGTCGTAGAGGAAGGGCACGAAGCAGTAGCGCACGCCGCGGGTGACCGGCGTCACCTCGTGCAGGAGCGAACAGCAGAACACCACCGCCCCGCCCGTGGGCGGCCGATAGAGCCGCCGCCCGAACTCGGGAAAGCGCAGGTCGCCGCCGTCGTAGTCGTCGGCGTTCAGGTTGATGGTCACGGCGAACTTGCGATGCGCGGTGCCGGCGGTGGCGTCGTCGCGGTGGGCGCTGAAGAAACCCTGGTCGGAGGCGCCGTAGCGACAGACGAGAAACCGTTCGATCTCGGTGGCCTGCCAGTTGAAGGCGCGCTTCACCATCGGCAGCAGACGCCGGTCCAGGCGGGCCCGCGTTTCGGCGAGCAACGCCTCGTCTTCGATCGTCGCATCCTGGCGGCGTTTGAACAGCGGATTGACGATGGTGGTGGTCTTGCCCTCGACCTCGGCAGCGAAGCCCGACTCGGAGCCGCCGTCGTGCTCGAAATATTGGATCAGGCGGGCGCAGAAATCCGGCTCGAACACGCGCGGAAGCACCAGCACCGGCGCGAACGGCTGTTCGGTCTCGGCCCGTTCGGCGGCAAGTCGGCGTTCGAGTTCGTCGAGCACGGCGCCGGTGGCCTCGATGGTCTCGGCCATGACGATGCGCAGCGCGCGGTCGATCAGGAAGACCGCCGGCTGCAGGCCCCCGTCGCGAACGAGGCCGTACAGTTTGAAAATCTCGAGGTCGAAGTCCCAGAAGCAGCGCAAGCCCGGGATGCGCGCGCCCTCGCCCGGCGCGCCACGGTCGGCGCGATCGGCGCTGACGCCGAAATAGGCGGCCTCGCGGTCGTCGAACAGGGAGCGCCGCGCGAGGATGGCTCCATAGGCATCGCGACAGGCCGGCTGAGCGAGCGAGCCGAATGCCTGCAAGACGATCCAACGACCACCGGCCACGCCGATGTTGTAGTTGGCGACGCCGTCGATCTCGGCGGTGAACAGGGGCGCGAGTTCGCCGAAATCTGGCGCGCGCGCGGTCACAGCGGCCGCGTCCGCGGCTTACGGCGCAGCGCCTTTGCGCTCATGATGAAGCCGATCACCTTGGCCACCGCCTCGTAGTGCTCGCGCGGGATCACGTCGTCGACCTCGGCCACCGCATAGAGCGCGCGCGCCAGCGGCGGATCTTCGACAATGGGAATCTCGTGTTCGGCGGCGACTTCGCGGATCTTCATGGCGATGTCGTCCATTCCCTTGGCCATGACGATGGGCGCCGCCGTCTCACCGGAGACATAACGCAGCGCAACCGCGTAGTGGGTCGGGTTGGTCACTACCAGCGTCGCCTTGGGTACATTGGCCATCATCCGCTTGCGTGCGCGCAGGGTGCGGATCTGTCTGAGCCGGGCTTTGATATGCGGGTCGCCTTCGGACTGTTTGATGTCTTCCTTCAGTTCCTCGCGCGACATGCGCATGCGCACCAGGAAGCGCTGACGCTGCCACAGCCAGTCAAGGCCGGCGGTGACGCCGAGAAAGGTGAGCGCCGAGGTGGTGAGCGCGAGCAGCAAGGTGCGCGCAAACGGCAGGATGGCGCCGGGCTCCAGCATCGAGGCCTGCGCCAGCTCCGCCTCGTGCGGCTTCAGCACCCGCCACGCGACCCATCCGGTGATCACCAGCTTGATCAGGGTCTTGACGAACTGGGCGAGGCCGTCGACGCCGTAGATGCGCTTGAACCCCGAGACCGGCGAGACCTTGGACAGGTCCGGCGCCAGCTTGCCGGTGGTCCACATCACCCCCGACTGCACGACGTTGCCGAAGGTCCCGGCGATGGCGCCCGCCACCATCACGCCGAGCGTCAAGGGCGCGCCGACCAGCATCGCCTTGCGCGCCACCACCGCGCCGCCGCCGGAATCGAGCGCGGCGATCATCTCGTGCGGCGCGGCGAGAAAGCCCGCGAGGCCCTCCGCCAGATGGCGCGACATCGGGCCGCCCACCGACAGCATGGTCGCGCAGATGGCGGCGAGCGTGACCCAGCTCGCCAGATCCTGCGACTTGGCGACGTCGCCCTTCCGGCGCGCTTCCTCGAGTTTGCGGGGTGTCGCCTCTTCGGTCTTCGAGGCTGTGTCGCGCTCTTCGGCCACCGCTTACCCCAGGAACAGACCGGCGAGGTCGCGGTAGCGCGACACCCAGACGAGCCCCAGCGTGCCCAGGCTCAGCGCAAACACCGACAGGCCCATCAATACGTTCAAGGGGGTGGCGGCGAAGAACACCTGGAACTGCGGCATCACGCGCCCGATCAAGCCCGTCGCCGCGTTGAACACGAGAGAAAACACCAGCACCGGCGCCGCCAGCTGAACCCCTACCATGAAGGCTTCGCTGGTGAGCTTGATGGCCAGCTGACCCGCGTCGCCGACCAACAGGTGCTTATGCGGCGCGAACAGCTGGTACGAGTTGGCGATGGCGCCGATGAACAGGTGATGCAGGTTGGTGGCGAATACCAGGGTCAGGCCGGTCACCGTCAGGAAGGAAGCCAGGCTCATCTCCGGCGGCGCATCGGGGTTGGCGGTCTGGGCGAACGACAGCGAGGTCTGAATCGAAACGATCTCGCCCGCCACGTTCAACGCGCTCATCAGGGTCCGCAACAGGGCGCCCAGCATCAGGCCCACGGTCGCTTCGCGCAGCACCCAGCCGCCCATGGCGCCGACCGTGTCGGGAAGCGTGGGCAGCGTCGACTGCACGATCGGCGTCAGCGCCATCGCCAGGAGCAGCGCGAAGGTGAGGCGCACGCGGATCGACACCGACGCTTCGCCCACGCCCGGCAGCAGCATCAGGACCGCGCCGACGCGCGCAAAGACGAGCGCGCCTGCCCAGACCTGATCGGGCGAGGCCCAGTGTCCCATCTACTCAGGACCTAATTTACGCAGGACCATGGGTCACATGCCCGCGATGCGGGCGGCCATCTGGTGCATGAAACCGCCGAGCAGCGCGCCCATCAGCGGCAGGAAGATGAGCAGCGACACGAAGATGGCCAGGATCTTCGGCGCATAGATCAGGGTGGCTTCCTGGATCTGGGTCAGGGCCTGCAGCAGGCCGATGGCCACGCCCACGATCAGGCCCACGATCAGGACCGGCGCGCAGAGCTGGATGGTGAGCCAGATCGCGTCGCGACCGACGTCGAGCACGTCCGCGCCGTTCATGACGCCCTACTCCGTTAAGGTTTGACGCGGCCCCACCGCCGCTACACCCGGCGAAATTTGCCGCCCCTATGGTTAACGAACCCATACTTGACCCCGGCCGGGATCGGCCCCACCCCTACCACGTGAGCGATTTTCCCCAGCTTCGAACCGCGGCCGACGGCGGCGACCTCACCGCACAATTCGAGCTCGCCAAGGCGCTCGATGGCGCGGGTCGCCATAGCGAGGCGCTGGACTGGCTCGCGCGGGCGAGCGACGCGGGCAGCGCCGACGCCGCGCTGTTGCTGGGCGTGCGCCTGTTCACCGGCCAGGCGGCGCCGAAATCCCTGAAGGACGGGGTCGCGAAGATCGCCCGCGCCGCGGACTTGGGCTCGGCGGAAGCCTGCGGCTACCTTGCCGCCTTCGCCGCCGAAGGCATGGCCCTTCCGCAAGACTGGAACGCGGCGCTGGACTGGCTGGCGACCGGCGCCGGACGCGGCAACGAAGCCTGTCGCGCGCAACTGCGGCTGCTGGCGCCCGAAGCGGTCTCGGATGATTGGCCCAAAGCGCGCGCGAGCATCGACCTCGACGCCTGGCTCGCCACGCCGGCGGCGAAGATCCTGTCGCAGTCGCCGCGCGTCGTGACCGTCGAAGCCTTCCTTGCGCCGCAGATCTGCGCCTGGATGATCGAGAGCGCGCGCGACAAGCTGACCGTTGCTCCGATCTACGACGATCAAACCGGCGGCGCGCTGAAGTCCGAGCGACGCAGCAACACCAACGCCGTCTTCCATCCGATCGAGGGCGACGTGATCCACGCCCTGGTTCGGGCGCGCATGGGCCGCGTCGCCGACGTCTCGCCGCTGGTCATGGAGCCGCTGGCCGTGCTGCACTACGATGTCGGCCAGGAGTTCCGGCGCCACGTCGACTTCATCAACCCCGGCGTGCCGAGCTTCGCCCTGGAGATCGCGGAGAAGGGCCAGCGGATCGCGACCTTCCTCACCTACCTCAACGAGGATTTCGAGGGCGCTGAAACCGAATTCCCCGTGCTGGCCCTGCGCTGGAGGGGTAAGACCGGCGACGCGATCTTGTTCCGCAACGTCGATCCTTCCGGCGCCCCGGACCGCCGCACCCTGCACGCGGGACGCACGCCCACGCGGGGCGAGAAGTGGCTGCTGTCGCAGTTCATCCGCGACAAGACGCAGACCTATTGAGCCTCAGAAGACTTCCGGCGCGCCGCAGATCCGCACCTTCCACCAGCGCACCTTGAAGGCGCCGGGGTGCAGGGCGACGCAGACCGTGTCGCCGACCGCGACCTGACTAAACATGCGCGACCCGACGTCGACCGAATCGCCGGCGAGGTTCGGTCCCCAGGGCGCCAGGATCAGGTCGTAGGCGGTGTGGCGTCGGCCGTAACTCACGTGCTTGCTGGTGACCGCGACCTGAAACTCTTGTGGCGCCGCGTGATCGAGCAGGGCGTTGATCTCCACCGCCGCGCCCCAGCCGTAGCCGAGCCCCACCATCCACAGCACAAACAGGGTGAACGGCGTGGCCAGCGCCTTGGGATCGGCGCGATAGGCGGCGCCGGTGAGGAGCAGCGACACAACCGCCGCCAGCGGGAGCACCACCATCCAGTCGAGCACGCTGAAGTCAAACACCGAGCGGATCAGAAGCCCGAATCCGGCGAAGAACAGCCCCGCCACCGACGGCCGCGGATCGTGGCGCGGGTTCTGGTTGATGGTCATCACCCCGCGCGACCAGAACACCACCCCCACCGCCGCAAGCGGCGCCAATCCCGAGACCGCGACCGCCAGGGCGTAGGGTTTGGGGTAGATCCAGGCCCAGCTGAGGATCGCCCATCCCGCTACGTTCAACGCGTGGGCGATCTGGGTCATGGTCGCGACCGTCGCGGTGCGCGCCTGCGGGGTCGCGCCGAGGTCGGGGCGCGTCTGCAGGTCGCGCTCCATGTCGTCGCGATCGCGCTTGTCGAGATCGGGGATTCCCTTGAACCAGTCGGTGTAGGCCGCGTCGGTTCCGTACATGGGCGCGCGCAGGGTCGCGTGCTCGCCGGTGGTGTAGAGCTGCATGACCGGCCGGCCGCGCGCCGGATAGTAGGTGCGGTAGCCGGTGATCTCGTTCTTCGACAGCTCTCGCGTGCCGAACATACCGACCGACACGAACCGATCCGGATAGAGCATGGTGCGGATGCGATAGGCGCCGAGCGCGAACATCGCGCCGACGGCAAGCGCGATCAGGAACGCCAGGGGAAAGAAGATCGCCGACGAGGCCGACAGGTTGACCCCCGGGTGGAACACGTACCACCAGATCCCCCACAGGCCGCCCCCCATGAAGGCGAGGCCGATGACGGCGCCCAGCGCCTGCTCGATCGGCAATGGCGCGTAGACCTTTGGTTCCGACATCGCGGAGACGGAGATGGTCACCTTAAACCCCCTTCAGGCGACACGCTGTAACGCGCGGGGGCCCGCGCGGCGCGTCAGATCGGCATGCGCAGGATTTCCTGATAGGCGCTGATCACCTGATCGCGGATCGACATCACTGTTTCCAACGACGTCTCCGCCGAGGCCACCGAGGTCACCACGTCCACCAGGTCCGCCTTGCCGGCGGCGTGCGCGGCCATCTGGCCTTCCGCCGCCTTGGACGTCTGCTCCAGGCCGCCGATCACATTGCTCAGCACCTTGGAGAAGTCGGGTCCCGACGCAACGTCGCCCGTGGGCGCGGCGCCGGTGTCCATCACCTTCTGGGCGGCGGTGTAGGCCTTTAGGGCGGCGAGCGGAGCGACCATCGGTTAGGACCTCACGTGCCTTTCAGGAGACCGAGCGTCGAGGACTGCATCGCGCGCGCGGTCTCGATGACGTTCAGGTTGGCGTCGTAGGCGCGCTGCGCCTCGCGCATGTCCATCGCCTCCATCAGGGGGTCGACGTTGGGGCGCTTCACATAGCCCTTCGCGTCCGCCGCCGGATGGCTCGGATCGAATTCCATGTGGAAGTCGGAGCGGTCGGGCACCACCTCGGCCAGTTTCACGCCGGAAGCGCCGTCGATCTTCGAGGTCTCGAACACCGGCACCTGGCGCCGGTACGGATCGCCGCCGGCGGTCTTCGCCGTCGAATCGGCGTTGGCGATGTTTTCCGCGATCACGCGCATGCGCCCCTGCTGCGCCTTCAGCGCGGTTGCGGCGACCGCCATGGCGGAGCTTGTCGGGGGAACCGTATCGGCCATCTAGAACGCTCCCTTAGCCGCCCGGCTTTCGGGCGGCGGTCTTCAGCATGTTTAGCGAGTGCTGGTACAGACTGATGGCCGCGTCGTAATCCATGCGGCTCTCGGCCATCTTCAGCATCTCCTCCTCGAGCACGACGGAGTTGCCGTCCATGCGCGTCTCCGAATCGGGTGCGTCGACGGCCTTCATCTGCAGCGCATCGGACGACGACGAACCGGGCGAGGAGATATGTCCCGCGTCGGCCACCGACAGGGTCACCACGCCCGGGCCCTGGCTGCGCCCCAGAAGTTGCGCGAAGCTCGGCGCCTTAACGTCCTTTGGCGTGAAACCGGCCACGTCGGCATTGGCCACGTTCTCCGCGATCACGTTCTGGCGCTTGTTCAGGTACTGCAGCCGGCCCTTCAACGCCGTCAGCAGCGGAATGTCGTCCACAGGCACGACGAACTCCCCTAGCGCCGGAGCAGCCGGCGCGCTCTTGCCAAAATCTTGCCGGGCAGAAGTTGCCGCGCTTATGGTTAATGAGGCGTTTCGGTAAATCGGCGTTAACCACGTTCATTCACGGTCTCGCTCGCGAGCAGAAGCTCACGAACGCGGGCGCCCAATGGATTTTCTCGATTTTCTACGGGCCGCCCTGGCCCTCCTGGTCACCCTGGGCCTGATCGGCCTGGCCAGTTTCGGTGTGCGGCGCTTCGCCCCGGGGATTCTGAGTCGGCTTCAGACCAGGGGCGGGATGAAGAAGCGCATGCAGATCGTCGAGACCCTGGTGCTCGGCCCGACCCAGCGCATGGTGCTGGTCCGCGTCGACGACGCCGAACGCGTGATTCTGTTGGGCGAAGGCCGCGAGCTGGCCGCCGGCGAGCCGGCGAAGGCCCCGCGATGAGGGCGCCCGCGATGAGAGCCCCCACGATGAGTACCAAGGTCATCACCCGCCTGCCCGCGCTCGTGCATCTGCCAAACCGGGAGGAAATGAAGCGCGCGCTGCGCCTCAGTTTCATCGTCACCCTCGGCTGCATGATATTTCCCGCGGTGGCGGCGGCCCAGGCGGTGAACCTCGACCTCGGCAACGGCACGGGCCTGACCCAGCGCGTGGTCCAGCTCATCGCGCTGGTGACGGTGCTCTCGCTCGCGCCCTCGATCGTGATCATGACCACCTCGTTCGTGCGCATCACGGTGGTGCTGTCGCTGTTGCGCACCGCGCTCGGCCTGCAGCAGTCGCCGCCCAACGCGGTGCTGGTGTCGCTGTCGCTGTTCCTGACCGCAGTGGTGATGGGCCCGACCTTCACCCAGTCCTATGACGCCGGCATCAAGCCGCTGCTCGACAAGAAGATGGAGTTGCCGCAAGCCTTCGGCGCCGCGTCACAGCCGGTGAAGGCGTTCATGCTGCACCAGGTCGACCGCGGCGACCTTGCGCTGTTCGTGCGCCTGGGCAAGGTGGCGCGGCCGCAGCACGCGATCGATCTGCCACTGCGCGTGGTGACGCCGGCCTTCATGATCTCGGAACTGAAACGCGCCTTCGAGATCGGATTTCTGTTGTTCGTGCCGTTCCTGGTCATCGACTTGGTGGTGGCGAGCGTCTTGATGAGCATGGGCATGATGATGCTCCCACCGGTGGTGGTCAGTTTGCCGTTCAAGCTCATCTTCTTCGTGCTGGTGGACGGCTGGCGACTGGTCGCCGGCTCGCTGGTGGAAAGTTTCCAGCACGGCGGCGGGGTGACGTAGCGGGCGCCAGTTTCAAGGTCGCGTTCGCTGGGTCCTCGACAGCTCGGAGCTGACGCTCCTAGTCAAGGATGACGAAAGCATAAAAGGGATCGTCATCCTTGGCGACGCGCGGCTTTAGCCGCGTGGCGACGAGGACCCAGCAAGCGCGACGTGAATAAAGCACACTTACCGTATCGACCCCGGGTCGTAGTAAAACTGCTCGCGCACGATCTTGTCGCATTCCCACTGCTGGATCGACAGCTCATCCATCCGCCTGGTCACGCCGTCCTGGCCGGTGATGTCGAACACCCAGTTGATCACCACGCGGTCGCCGTCCAGCAACCAGCGTCCGACCGGATGGGTCACGATCTCCTTCATGCGCGCCAGCGCCGCCTTCTCATGCGCCACCAGGACGGCGCGGCCCTGGCGCGGCGGGTTGTGGTTCTCCTGCATGGAGGCGTTCTCGGCGTAGAAGTCCTCGATGGCCTCCGCGTGAGCGCCGCTGACCACCCGGCGGATGAAGGCTTCGACGACGGCGCGGTCGGGCATGGTGCGGCTCCTGGGCACGGCTGCGGAGAAAAATCGGCCTGCGGCGTCCTGTGACGCGCGAAGGGGCTTTATATCCGGCGCAAGGGCCCCTACCTTCGGCTTTGTCGTCAACGAACTGAAAGGAGGTGACCAGTGTCTCATTGTCTCCAGCCGTCATCGGGTACCGTGACCTGGATCTCCGAGAACGAGGTTCAAGCCTAGGCTTCGGATCACCTCCGAGCGCAAGCTATTGGTCGCGACGCCGATTGGCGGTCCGACAATGTGAAGGCCGCCCCGCAAGGGGCGGCCTTCTGCATTTCAACCTTCGGTCAGCGCCAGAGTCAGCGCATAGCCGAACCCCGGTCCATGCCCAGGATCATCGAGGTGGTGGACTTGAAGCGCACCTTGACGACGGTCTTCACATTCCACGCCGCCTTGGGGCTCGACGGCCGGGGCGGATCGGCGAAGTTCACCTCGTCGCCATAGGCGATCATCTGGAACATGCCGCCAAGGCCGAGCGCGCTCTCCACCTCTTCGGGAATGATGCATTCGGTGGTCTCGGGCCGCATCACCGCCTGTTCGGCGACCAGCCGGCGCACCTCCGACGGCGGCAGATAGTCGAGCAGCGGACCGAAGCTGTTGGCCTTCATGCTCGATGTCCACATCACCATGGTGTGGCCGTCGCCGCCGCCCTTTTGCGAATCCGCGCCCATCAGCATGGCGTAATAGCCCGTCGCGCCCGGCACCGCGTTCCACGTCACCTTCAACGCGCCGCCCGGCGTCGGATACTTGCTCGTGATGGTCAGCGGAGCCATGAAGTCGTGCTCCGGCCCCAGGTGGAACTTGATGTCGGGCGTATAGTCGCCGCGCACCATGTGATCGCCGGCGAGCGAAGCGTCCGCGGGGACGCGTTGGGTGTCGCGACGATTGGGCCAGTCGCCGTAGGTGGCGCTGCGGGACGAGGACGGCGGACGTTCCGGCTTCACCTCGATCATCGGCAGCTTGGGCAACTGGCCCTGGGCCATGGTGGCGAAGTCGAGGACGATCGGCGCCGCCGCGGCGTGTTCGCCGCAGCCCCAGTAGATGAGCATCTTGCCCTCGGGTTTGCGCATCTGGTCGGGCATCGAATAGTCGGCGTCCGCCTTCTGCGGCGCGGGCTGTTCCGGCGTCACCAGCGGCAGGCTCGGCCCCATGTTCATGCCGGTCGGAATCAGATGTTCCGCGGTCGGGTCGCCGGTCGGCTTAGCGATGGAGCCGAGCTGCAGAGTCAGCTGGCGGATCGGGGTCCCGCCGCCGCCCATGCGCGCCATATAGTCGTTGGCGCCGCCGCCGCCGTTGGCGTTACTGCCGGAGTCGTTCGAACCGCCGCCGCGATTGCCGAACAGGCCCGCGCCCGGGACCATCGAACTCGCCGCCGCGCCCAGCATGGAGCCCAGACCGGGCCGCTTCGGCTTGGGCTGTTGTTGTTGCGGTTGTTGGTCCTGATCGCCTGAGCCCCGGCCGGACATGCCCGCGCCCATGCCGCCCATGCCGGTGCTGGTGGAGGCGCTGACCCAATAGGTCGCGACCGGTCCCGATTGCTGCGCCAGCGCCGGCGCCGCGAGCGCGCCGACGGCCGCGGCGGTGATGAAGAGACTGCCCCTCGTCGCCATAGCCCTGAACCTCCCTTGTCTGGAGTATTCAACCTACCACGAGGCGACGATTTTCGAAGCGTCAGAAAGCAAGGTTCGACGAACGACAGTCGCCGAAGCTTTGCCGTTCTTACTTCTTCTTCGCGGGCTTTTCCGGCGCCTCGTCGGCGATCGCAGCGGACGGTTCGGCCCCGGCTTTTCCGCCGACCGCGCGGCCCGCGCCGTCGACGATGCGCGTGATCTGATAGGTCGCGACACGCCAGCCCTGCTGCGTCTTCATCAGGACGAGGGTGGGACGCGTGTGCATCTCCACCGGCTTGCCGTCGCGCTCCATGGTCAGCTTCATGCGCAGGAACAGGACCGTCACCGTCTGCGAGAGCGGTTTCTGCTTCTCGATCCGGTACTCGACCTTGCTGCCCTTGTAAGGACCCGCGAACAGCGCCGCGTGCACCTTGGCGATGGCCTGCTGGCCCGCGCTGTGGCCGCCCATCAGGTCGATGAAGTCGGCCTGTTCGCCGAACACCGAGGCGAACGCCTGCGCGTTGCCCTTATTCCATGCGCCTTGCATGTGCCCCAGCAAGGCCGCGAACGGTTTCGCCGCGCCCGTCTGCGTGTCGCCCGTTACGATGACTTCGGTCATGCCCCCAGTAACTCCCGTCCAATGAGGAAGCGCCGAATTTCGTTGGTTCCGGCGCCAATGTCATAAAGTTTCGCGTCACGCATGAAGCGCTCCACCGGCCACTCGCGCGTATAGCCGGCGCCGCCCAGCGCCTGGATCGCCTCGAGCCCGGTCTTCACCGCGTTCTCCGACGCCAAAAGGATCGCGCCCGCCGCGTCGAAGCGCGTGGTCTTGCCGGAGTCGCAGGCCTTGGCCACGGCATAGACGTAGGCGCGCGCCGAGTTCAGCGCGACGTACATGTCGGCGATCTTGGCCTGCATCAGTTGGAACGAGCCGATGGGCTTGCCGAACTGCTTGCGCTCCCGCGCATAGGGCAGCACCACGTCGAGACACGCCTGCATGATGCCGAGCGGCCCTGCCGCCAAGACGGTGCGTTCGTAGTCGAGACCCGACATGAGAACGCCGACGCCGCCGTTCTCGGGGCCCATGACGTTTTCTTCCGGCACTTCGCAATCCTCGAACACCAGCTCGCCGGTGTCGGAGCCGCGCATGCCGAACTTGTCGAGCTTGCGTGAGACGGAATAGCCCTTGAAGCCCTTCTCGATCAGAAACGCGGTAATTCCGCGCGATCCAGCGTCCGGCGTCGTCTTGGCGTAGACCACCAGAGTGTCGGCGTGCGGCGCGTTGGTGATCCAGAACTTCGTGCCGTTCAGCACGTAGCGGTCGCCCCGCTTGTCGGCGCGCAGCGACATCGACACCACGTCCGAACCCGAGCCCGCCTCCGACATCGCTAGCGCGCCGACGTGTTCGCCGCTGATCAGCTTAGGCAGGTACTTGCGCTTCTGTTCGGGGCTCGCCCAGCGGCGGATCTGGTTGACGCAGAGGTTCGAATGCGCGCCGTAGCTCAGGCCGATCGAGGCCGAGGCGCGCGACACCTCCTCCATGGCGACGCAATGCTCGAGGTAGCCCAGGCCCAGGCCGCCGTACTCCTCGTCCACCGTGATGCCGTGCAGGCCAAGCTCCCCCATCTCGGGCCACAGCTCGCGCGGGAAGGTGTTCGAGCGGTCGATCTCGTCCGCCATCGGCTGGATGCGGTCGTGGGCGTAGCGGGCGGTGGTCTCGCGGATCGCATCGGCGGTCTCGCCCAGGCCGAAATCGAAGTCGGGAAGCGCGTTGGGGATCATGCCTTGGCCGATAGCACGGTCATTTCCGTGGGGCGAGCAAAGGTTAGCTCAGTTCCGCTCCCAGGCCTCGCCTCTCAGTCCTCGTCGCCGCCGACCCGCTTCAGCAGGAAGAAGACCGACACGGCCACGCAGCCGACGCCGATCAGGGCCAGGATCCAGGCGAAGATGGTCATGTCCCCGCCGGTGCGACCGCGCAAGAAGGCGGCGACGGCGCCGGCAAAGGCGACCAGGCCGATGACCGACATCAGGATGAAGGGCGCGCTGGAGCCGCGCTTGCCGTCGTCGGCCGGCGTGGCCTCGTGGCGCACGACGCGGGTGGGCTCGCCCCCCGCCCAGCCTTCCTGGAACAGGCTCGGATCGGCGGCGGCCTGCGGCGCGGTTTGCGTCATCGGCTCGGGACGGGCGACCGGCCACTCTTCCGGCGGATGGGTGAGGACCAGCGGTTCCGGGGGCGGCGCATGGGCCTGGGGCGCAGGTTGAAGCTCCGGCTGGACCACGGGCATGGGCGCCGGGGCGACGGGAGTGGGGATCGACGGCGGCGGCGGCGGCTGGAACGACTGCGGTTCGGGCGCAAGGCTTCGCGCGATCTCATTCGCGGCCGTCGGCGCGACGTCCGGCCTTGGCTCGGGCTTGGCCTCGGCGGCCCGGTCTTCGTTGGCGGGCTTGGCCATGTTGCGGCCCAGCGCCGCGGCGGCCATGGGACCGTAGATGCGGGCGTGGCTGACGGTCTCGGCGACCGAGCGCGACATAGGGGGGCTGCCCAGCTTGGGGGTCGGAGCCTGCGGCCAGAGCTTTACCGGTTGCTGGATCGGCTCCGGCGCGGCCGGCGGAGACATGGGGGCAAAGCCCGAGGCGGGATCCGCGGCAGCCTGGACCTGGGGCGCTGCGGGCGGCGCGGGATCAGGCGCGACCGCCACCGGAGGCGCAGGGTCCGGAACCGCCTCGGGCTCGGGTTCCGGTTGCGGCTCGACGTGCGGCGAGGGCTTGGGGCCTTCCGCGAAATAGGAGATGGCGTCCGCCGACGGCATGCCGGCGTGTACCTGCGTATCGGAGACCGGCGCTTCGGAAGCCGGCTGCGGGGCCTGAAAGATGGCGATCTCGGCGGCGGCGAAGACGGCGGTGACGACGTTGGACGGGGCCTCGACGTCCGGCTCGGGCGCGGCCGGCGCGTCGGTGCGATGAAGTTCGGCGGCGGGACCCTCGAGCGGCGCGTCGGTTTCGACCGGGCGGCTGGTGGGCAGGACCTCGGGGGCGTCGATGTCGACGGTGGGACGGACCAGGACCGAGGGGATCGGCGTATGGCCCTCTAGCGGGGTCAGGAACAGGGCCTTTTCGGCGGTGCGGCGACGCACCAGGCCGTCGAGGACCAGCGGATCGCCCCCCACCTCGCCCTTGCGCCACAGGTCGATCTCGCAGGCGGCCTCGGTCAGCCGGCCCTCGTTGACGCGCTTCAGAACGTCGGAGCCGCGGAAGGCGTCGATGCCGACGTTGAAGACGAAGGCGCAGAGGGCGTCGAACTGGTTCTGGCTCAGCGGCGTGAAAACAAGGCCGTTCACCGCCTCGACCACCGGCATCAGGTCGAACAGCAAGAGCGCCTCGGCGTCCTGGCCCGAGACCTCCGCCCCCTCGCGGGCCGACTTGGTATGGCCGTAACCGATGGTCCAGCGGCCGTCGGGCAGGCGCGCGGCGGTCGGCCGGAAGCCTTCGAAAGCTTCGATCAGGGCCAGGCCCTGGCGGGAAACCTTCTGACGCGGACGCATGCCCAGTGATCCAATACGACACGGGGCGCACAGGCCCCGCAGGCACGGGTGCAATGCCCGTACCGTTAGCAAGAGCTTAACGCTGAGGTTCGCCTTCGGCGCAAGTCACAGGAAAGCGACGTTATTTGAGGAAGGGCGCCCGGTCCGAAAGGACCCGGCTTGCCGGAGCGCGTTTCGCGCTTCGTTCTTGCGCCGGCCGAGCAGGCTCCGCTGCGGGCGGCGGAACTGCATGCAAGGACCTTGGAGGACCTCCTGAAAATCAGAGGTCAGACAGCCGAAGCATCGTGGCGAGGCTTTCATTTTGACTTTCCAGTAAGCTATGTTACGGTCAATTAGGAGCGGCGAAGCGATGAATCTTGCGCAGGCGTTGGGGCGAAGCGCGTCGCTGTTTCCTCAGCGCGCCGCGGTCGAGTTCGGCGGCAAGGCGGTGACCTATGCCGAACTCCATGACCGGGTTCGCCGTCTTGCCGGCGCGCTTCAGGCGGACGGCGTCAATCCCGACGATCGTATCGCGGTCTTCGCCCCAAACTGCGTCGCCTATGTCGAGCTCTTCCATGCCTGCGCCTACGCGGGCGCGGTGATCGTACCGGTAAACTGTCGGCTGTCGGTTCAGGAAGCCGCCGAGATTCTGAGCGAGACCGAGCCTCGCGTCGTGTTCTGCGACGCGGTCATGGCGCCGCTCGCGCAAGACGCGCTGCGAACGTGGGGCAAGGCCGCCAGGCTGGTCGTGATCAATGCGACGAGCCCGATCGCAGAGGGCCAGGCGATCGACTACACGTCCTTCTTGGCCGGCGGCCATCCCTACCTGGAGGTGAAACGCCTCGGCGCCGATATCGCGGGCATTTTCTACACAGGCGGCACGACGGGTCGTCAGCGCGGCGCCATGATAAGCCACGGCGCGCTCTACGCCGCCGCCCTGACCATGCTGGTAGAACGGGTCGTGGGCCGCGGCGGCCGGTTTCTGGCGGTGGCCCCGATGTTTCACATGGCGGGCGCGGCCCCGGTCTTCGCCACGGCTGTCGCCGAAGGCACGATCATTCCCCTGCCGGCGTTCGATCCCGCGGTCGTGGCGGCAACGCTCGAACGCAGCAACGTCACCGACGCGGTGCTGGTGCCGACGATGATCCGCGCCTTGACCGACCATTTGCGCAAGACACGCCGGCGGCTCCAGCGGCCCGACCGGCTGACCTACGGCGCCTCCCCGATCAGCGAGAGTCTGCTTCGCGAGGCCATGCAGCGCATGCCGCGCACGGCCTTCAGCCAGGCCTACGGCTCAACCGAGACCTCGGCGATGGGAACCGTTCTCGCGCCGGAATTCCACCGCAAGCACGACGCGCGGCTGCGCTCGGCGGGACGACCGGTGGTCTGCGCCGACCTTCGGGTGATGCGCGAGGACGGATCCGCGGCGGCGATCGGCGAGGTCGGAGAAGTTCAGCTCCGCTCGCCCACCGTTATGAGCGGCTATTGGCGGTTGCCGGATGAGACCGCCAAGGTGCTCGCCGACGGCTGGTACCGCACCGGCGATGCGGGCCGGCTCGATGCGGAGGGGTTCCTGTACGTCGTCGACCGCGTGAAGGACATGATCGTCAGCGGCGGCGAAAATATCTACTCCGCAGAGGTCGAGAACGCGCTTGCATCGCACCCCAACGTCGCGGCATGCGCCGTGATCGGCATCCCCGATCCGAAATGGGGCGAGGCGGTGCATGCCGTCGTCGTGCTGAAGGATCCACGCAAGCGGACCACGGAAAATGAACTGATCCAGCACTGCCGAGGCGCAATCGCTGGATTCAAATGTCCCAAGTCCGTGGAATTCCGCACCGCGCTGCCTATTTCCGCCGCTGGAAAAATCCTCAAGCGCGAACTGCGCGAGAGCTTCTGGCGCAGTCAATCCCGAGCGGTAAACTAAGCCTTCCGCCGCACAATTGGAGTTGTTAATGTCGCTTGCTCGCACCCGCGCCGTCGTGTCCGGAGTCGGTATGGCGCACTTCGCCAAGCCGAGTCAGAGCGTGCCCTATCCGCAGATGGCCGCCTATGCGGTGCGTGAAGCGCTGGCGGACGCGGGCCTGGAGTACGGCGCCGTACAGCAGGCCTATGTCGGGTACGTCTATGGCGACTCGACCGCGGGCCAGCGCGCGCTCTACGAAGTCGGATTGAGCGGCATCCCCATCGTCAACGTGAACAACAATTGCGCCACCGGGTCGACGGCGCTCTACCTTGCGCGGCAGGCGATCGAGTCCGGCACGGCCGACTGCGTGCTCGCGCTCGGCTTCGAACAGATGCCTCCCGGCGCCCTGTCGGCGGCATTCTCCGCGTGGGCAAACCCGATGGAGCGCCACCTCGAAACCATGGACGCGATCCAGACCCGCGATGAAAATCGACCGCTGGCCGCCGAATTCTTCGGCGGCGCGGCGCGCGAGTACCAGAGTCGTTTCGGCGCTAAGACCGAAACCTTCGCCAAGGTCGCCGTCAAGGCGCGCCGCCATGCCGCGAACAATCCTCGGGCGCTGTTCAAGACGCCTGTGTCGGTCGACGAGGTCCTCGCCTCGCCCGCCATATTCGAACCGCTGACCCGGTTGCAGTGCTGCCCGCCGACCTGCGGTGCGGCGGCGGCTGTGCTCTGTTCGCCCGAATTCGCCCGACGGCGCGGCGCGGGCAACGAGGTCGTGATCGCGGGCCAAGCCATGACCACCGACGTGGCCGGCACATTCGAGTCCCGCAGCATGATACAACTGGTCGGCTCGGATCTGTCGCGCCGCGCCGTCCGCCAGGCCTCCGAACTGGCGGGACTGGGCGTAGATGACGCGCAAGTCGTGGAGCTTCACGACTGTTTCACATCCAATGAACTGATCAGTTACGAGGCGCTCGGTCTCGCCCGCGAGGGTGAAGCCGAACAGCTCGTCGAGGACGGCGACAACACCTATGGCGGCCGGTTCGTGGTCAATCCATCCGGCGGGCTTCTGTCCAAGGGCCACCCTCTGGGCGCGACCGGTCTCGCGCAGTGCGCGGAGCTCGTCTGGCAGCTGCGCGGCGAGGCGGAAGCGCGCCAAGTCGACGGAGCCAAGGTCGCGCTGCAGCATAACCTCGGGCTCGGCGGCGCCTGCGTCGTCACCTTCTACCAAGTGGCGTGATCGATGGTGGACACGTCGCACATCGGCTATCGGCATCCGCCGCACACGGTGGACGTGGAAGCGGGCAAGCTGCGCTCGTTCGCGAAGGCCATCGGCGAGACCCGATCCGAATATCTGGACGAAGCCGCCGCGCGCGCCGCGGGCTACAGGGCCTTGCCCGCGCCGCCCACCTATATGTTCTCGCTCGAGCTCGACCATCCCGATCCCTTTGCGCTGGTACGGGTTCTGAAGATCAAGCTTCACCACGTCCTGCACGGGACGCAGCGCTTCATCTATCACCGGCCCGTTTGCGCCGGCGACCGCATCACGCTGCAGCAAACCGTGGAAGAGGTCTTCGAGAAGAACGACGGCGCCCTCGGCTTCGTTGTCGTACGCACGACGGCCACAAATCAGCTCGGCGAACTTGCGGGCGAGGCGGTCAAGACGATCGTCGTGCGGCAGAAGAAAGCGAAAGCGTCATGAGCCGTTCGACAATGAATACGGCGGCCGTCGACAACGTTGCATCCATGCCGTCAGCTTCGCGTCCGTGTCCCTATCGGGAGGGCGACCTGTTGCCGGCCTTCAAATCGGCGCCGATCAGTCGCGCCGTGATCGCGCTTTTCGCCGGCGCGTCGAATGATCACAATCCGATCCATATCGATATCGACGCCGCGCGCGCGGCGGGTCTCGACGACGTGTTCGTCCAGGGCATGCTCCCGATGGCCTATCTCGGGCGAATGCTCACCGACGTGTTCGGCCAGGACGCCCTGCGCGAGTTCGGCGTCAGGTTCGTCAATATTACGTACGTTCACGACGCACTGGAATGTATTGGTCGCGTCGAGACCGTGGAGGGGATCGCCGGCGGTTGGCGTGTCGGCGTCGCTGTCAGCGCGATCAATCCGCGCGGCGACCTGGCGCTCTCGGGCGACGCGGTCATCGAACTCAAATCTTAGACCCGACCAAGGAGAATTCAGTGGGGAAGCTTGCCGGAAAAGTTGCGCTGGTGACCGGCGGGGGACGCGGCATCGGCCACGCCCTCGTCTTGAAGCTCGCACGCGAGGGCGCCCGGATCGTCATCAACGACCTGGATGAGGCGCCCGCGGCCGAGACGGCCAAGGCGGTGGCCGAAATGGGCGGGGAAGCGGTAACGCTCGTCGGAAGCGTAACCGAGCCTGATTTCGGCGAGCGCTTCGTCGGCAAGGCGGTCGAGGCGTTCGGCAACGTCCACATCCTGGTCAACAACGCCGGCTACACCTGGGACAACGTCGTGCAGAAGATGAGCGACGAGCAGTTCCAGACGATGATGGACGTCCACCTCGGCGCGCCGTTCAGAATTCTGCGCGCCGCCCAACCCATCATCCGCGCGGCGGTGGAACGCGAAGCCGCCGAGCAACGCGAGGTGTACCGAAAGATCGTCAACATCTCCTCGCTCGCGGGGCTTTACGGCAATGCCGGCCAGATCGGCTATTCGACGGCGAAAGCCGGCATCGTCGGGATGACGCGGACCCTCTGCAAGGAATGGGGGCGGTACAAGGTCAATGTGAATTGCGTCGCGTTCGGCTTCATCGAGACGCGCCTGACCCAGCCCTTGGGCGCCGAACGCGCAACCATCGAGGTGGAAGGACGCGAAATCGCGGTCGGTGTTCAGCCACAGATGCTGCAAATGGTGCGCCAGACGGTTCCGCTCGGACGCGCCGGCACCCCGAAAGAAGCCGCGGATGCGATCTACCTGCTCTGTTCGCCGGAGTCGGATTACATAAGCGGCCAAGTCCTGGTCTGCGGCGGCGGCCTGTTGATCTGACACCATGATCACGCGCAGCATTCTGCAAGGCGAAGACCACCGGCTCATCCGCGAGACCGCCCGCGCCTATTGCGAGCGCGAGATCGCGCCTCGCCACGCCGAATGGGAAAAGCAAGGCTTCGTCCCCCCCGGCGCGTGGCGCCGCGTGGGCGAGCTGGGCCTGCTGTGCATGACCATGCCGGTCGAGTACGGCGGCTCCGGTCTCGACTTTGGAGCGTCCGCGATCTTGATCGAAGAGCTGGCGCGGGTCGGGGCCACCGGGCCGGGCTTTGCGCTTCATTCCGATATCGTGGCGCAATATCTGCTCCACCACGCCAGTGACGCGTTGAAAGCGACATGGCTGCCGCAAATGGCGACCGGTCGCAAGATCGCGGCGATCGCCATGACCGAGCCTGGCACCGGCAGCGACCTGCAGGCGGTGAGAACGCGGGCGGTGCGCAGCGGCGACGACTATGTGCTCAACGGCTCGAAGACGTTCATCACCAACGGCCAAACCGCCGATTTCGTCGTGGTCGTCGCCAGAACCGGCGAAGAAGGCGGCAAGGGCGTGAGCCTGCTGCTGGTCGAGGCGGACCGGTCCGGCTTTCGCCGGGGCCGAAACCTCGAAAAGATCGGCATGAAGGCGCAGGACACTTCGGAACTGTTTTTCGACGATGTGCGGATTCCGACGGGAAACCTGATTGGCGACGAAAACCAGGGCTTTGCCTACCTGATGATGGGGCTCCCGCAGGAGCGGCTCATCATTGCCCTGACCGCCGTTGCGGCAGCGGAGGCGGCGCTCGAGGAGACCGTGCGCTATGCGCGGGAACGTACGGCGTTCGGAAAGTCGATCCTCGATTTCCAAAACACGCGCTTCGTCCTGGCGCGCGCCAAGGCGGAAATCGCGGCCTGTCGCGCGTTTGTGGATCATTGCCTCGCCGCGCACATCGACGGCCGGCTCGATGTCGCCACGGCGGCAGCGGCGAAATTGATCGCCACCGAGATGCAAAACCGCGTGCTCGACCAGTTCCTCCAGCTCCACGGCGGATACGGCTACATGTGGGAATATTCGATTGCCCGCGCCTGGGCCGATGCGCGGGCCCAGCGCATCTACGGCGGGGCCAATGAAATCATGCTCGAACTGATTGCGCGGACTCTGTGAGCTCATAGATCTGACGCAACAGCGGCGTCAGCCTCGCGGCGTCAGGCGCGTGGGGCCAAGCCTTCGGAGAAGAATTTGGCGAAGTCGGCGGCGATTTCGGCCGGCGACGGCGAGCGGTCGGTGTACCAGCGCGCGATCCAGTTCATCGCGCCGAAGATGGCGAAGGTGACGAGTTCGACATTGCAGGGGGCGATCGAGCCGTCGCTAACGCCGCGCTCCAGGATCGCCTTCAAACACTCGTTTATCCGCACCTTTTCCCCGCGGATCTTGCGTCGGCTGTCGGGTTGCAGATCGGAGTCCTCGGTGGACACCAGCGCATGCCCAAAATCGCTCGTCATCACCTCGATGTAGCGCTGCATGAAGGCGACGGCGCCTTCCCGTCCCGTCTGTCCCAACGAGCGCGGATCTTTCAGCGCTTCCTGAAGCCTGTCGAGAGCCGCCTGAGCGCAGGCGAACAGAAGTTCGTCCTTGTCCTTGAAGTAATAATAGATGGTCGGCTTGCTGACGCCGAGCAGCTCGGCGACCTGATCGAGCGACGTATTATAAAATCCGTGCGCTTTGAATTCCCTAGCCGCCGTGTGCAGGAGCACATCGCGCTTTTCGGCGCGGCTCCGTTCCCGTTGCTCACGTTCCTTGACCCAGGGCGATGAGGCCGCACTAGGCTTGTTGGTCGGTGGCATGAGTGTCCTTGTCCGCGGCGAGCGGGATTTTGATAAGGAGGTTCCATCGCGTCGACAAGGTCCCCACCTCGCGACTATGGATGCCTACTATTTGACAGGCAGCCTACTCATTAGTAGGTTTGTGATCGATATTGCAAGGCGCCCGATTGCAGGCGCGCGATTGCAAGGCGTCTAGGGGGAGAGCGATCGTGAGCATCAAGCGTATAGTGCTGGGCGGCCTGACGGCGGTCGGCGGTCTTCTCGTCTGCGCTCTGTCCGTCCTCGTGGTTTCGGCCATGGTCACGCACTTTCCCGGTGAAGGCCGGACCGACGGCGGGGTCAAACAGGATCGCGCGATCTATCTGCCGATGCGCGACGGTGTGAAGGTCGCGGTCGACGTGTGGCTGCCGCAGTCCTATCGGCCCGGCCAGCGGCTCCCGACGCTGCTTCGCTCGACCCGCTATTGGCGCGCGCCGCACTTCACCTGGGTTGCGCGCGGTCTCTATGGCCTGGGCCTGTTGCCGGTCCCGCCGATCCCCACGGATGTGAGACTGCCGACCGCGGCGGGCTACGCCGTGGTGCTCCTCGACTCACGCGGCACGGGGGCTTCCGAAGGGACCAGTCCCATCCTGTTCGCACCCGAAGAGGTGCGCGACATTCACGATCTGGCGGACTGGATCGTGGCCCAGTCCTGGTCGAACGGCAAAATCGGCGCTGTGGGCGTATCGTACAACGGGCACATGGCCGAGTTCGCCGCGTCGGTGGATCACCCGGCGATCAAGGCGGTGGCGCCGCTCTACGATTTCTTCGATCTCGCGGCCCAGGGCGCCCTGCCCGGCGGCGTGAGGACCGAAAAGTTCATCAAGGACTGGTCGAGTCTAACGGTTCGTCTCGACGCCGACGATTTTTGCCGCGATCAGCCGATGTCCTGTCTGTGGACCAGGGCGATCTTCCTGTCGGGCGTAAAGCCCGTCGATGCGGATCGCGGCGGTCGCCGCCTCGCGCAGATCGTCGCCGGCCGGCACAACAACGTTCCATGGGATGCGATGAAGACCGCGCGGTTCCGCGACGATCCGTATGACCATACGCCTTGGCCGATCGCGGACCGGTCGCCCTACGCCCAGAAGGCCGCAGTGCAGTCGGGCGGGGCGGCGATGTTCCTTTGGAACGGCTGGCTCGACAGCGGCAACGTCGACGGCGCGTTCAACCGCTATCACGCGTTCTCCAATCCGCAGATGGTCATGGTCGGGGCGCTTTCGCACGGCGGCCTTCACGACACGGACCCTTTCGCGGAGACGGACCGGCCGTCCAACCCCCTGCCTGACGATCAGATGAAAGAGATCATCGCCTTCTTCGATCGCTATCTGAAGGACGGGCCGCCTCGCCCCATCACCTCGGAGATCCGCTATTCCACCCTGGGCGTGCGCGGATATCGTCGGACGCAACAATGGCCTCCGGCCGGACTCACCCCCCGCACCCTGTACTTTGCGGACGCGGGCCAACTCGTGGACAGCGCTCCGGCGCAGGAGACCAACGTCCGCTATACCGTGGACTATTCGACCTCCACCGGCGAACAGAACCGGTGGCGCACCTCGTTCGGCGGCGGCGACGTCGTCTATCCCGACCGACGCGCCGAAGACCGCAAGCTCCTGACCTTCACCAGCGCACCGTTTTCGCGCGACACCGAGATCACCGGACCGCCCGTCGTCACCCTCGAGGTGGCGTCCAGTCGCGACGACGGCGCGTTCTTCGTCTATCTCGAGGATGTCGCCCCCGACGGTCGCGTGACCTACATCACCGAAGCCATCCTGAGGGGCCTGGATCGCAAGCTCAGCGATCCCGCGACCGCGCCCTATCGACCTGTCGGACCGTGGCACAGCCTCTTGCGCGCCGACGCCAGTCCCTTGCCGGTGGGACAGCGAACGGAAGTCGTGATGGGCCTGTTCTCGACCTCGGTGGTGATCCGCAAAGGTCACCGCCTGCGCGTCGCGGTCGCGGGTGAGGACACTCCGGAATTCGCGCGCATTCCCGCCACCGGCCCGGCCCCGGTCTGGACCTTCGCCCTCGGCGGCGCCACGCCGTCGAAGCTCGAAGCGCCGATGCGGGCTTGGGACGGGCGGTAGTCGCCGAAAGGCGTCTCTCCCGCCGCCGGCGGAGTCATCTCATTTAGCGCCTGATGCTGGGCGCCGTGGAGGCCCTCGACGTCAGATCGGCGGTTGCCGGTGGGACCAGGGACGCTGGATTAGACGGCAGCGCGAACCGCGCCGTAGGCGCCATTTGGAAGAAGAGACCGCAGAGAAGCGCAGAGCCGGCAGTGATGAAGCCCATTGCGCGCTCAATCTTCCTCTGCGTCCTCTATCCAAATTGGCGCTGCGCGCGAAAAAGGCTCCGACGTATCAGACTCGCGCATTCCGTAGTCCGTGGACCTTTTTCCCGCGAACGGATGTCCGCGCGCTAAGCCCCGCTCGGCGGGGGATATGCGTTGAAACTCGAACTCGTCTTGTGCCCGCGCCAAAAAAAGACGCTGCGGGGGGCCTACCTCGCAGCGCCAGGTCTTCGCGGAGTCTTCGTCGCCGTCAGAAGTCAGCCGTCAGCGTCAGGCCGATGGTGCGCGGCCTGCCGAGGTACTCGTGGCGGACGGTGGCGGCGAACGGCGGGGCCAGGATGAAGCTGTCGGTGCGGATGTTGGTGATTTCCTGCTGGTCGAACAGGTTCTTGACGTAGAAATCCAGCTTCACGCGCCTGAAGCTGATCCGGTCGCGGAGGTCGACGTTGGTGTACGCCGGAACCGCGACCTGGCTGCCGGCGACCGCCGAGTAGCCCGAAAGGCTGTCGCCGACATAGGATACGTCGACGCCGAAGGTGTCGCTCAGGTTCTCACCCAGCGGGAAGGTTTTTTCTCCGCTGAGCGAATAGGTGCTGCGCGGCACGCCCGCGAACCTGGACCCCGACTTTACATTCAGTTCCGGCACCGCCTGCTCGAAGCGCGTGCGCGGCGCATCGGCGTTGAAGGTGAAGACGAGACCTTCGGCTGGAACCAGTTGTCCCTGGAGTTCGACGCCGTCGCCCGTCGCCTTGCCGCCGTTGATCACAAAGGCCGTCTGGTCCGCGCGCGAACCGGTCACGACGATATTGCTCCAGTCGATGTGATAGGCGGAGAGATCGAACCGCAGGCGGTGATCGAACAGCTCGGCCTTGACGCCTGCTTCGTAGTTGTTGAGGCGTTCCGGATCGACCTTGGGATCCGGCGGCTCGGGAATGTTCACGCCGCCCGGGTTGAAGCCCTGGGAGAACCTGGCGTAGGCGGTCACGTTCTCGGTCGGGCGCCAGTGCGCAGAAGCCGAATAGGTGGTGTCCTGTCCGCTGCTCACCGCAGGCGGAGGCGTCACGGTGAAGGCAAAGGGCGCCAGCGGCGGCGCCAAGGCGATATCCTGCGTCACGCTCTGGCGGAAACCGCTCGAGCGGACGCCGAGCGTCACATCGAAGCTCTTGCTGAATTTGACGGTTACGTCGCCGAACCCGGCCGTCTCGCGATAGTCCGACGGCAGATTGGCCGCGAGTGACGGCGGCAACACGTACAACGATAGCGCCTGGTTGAGCGTCGCGGTTTCCCGGTTGTAATAGACCCCCGCGAGCCATTCGATGGACTGGTCCGTGGGTGAGGCGAAGCGAAGTTCTTCGGTGAACCGCCGGCCGGGGTCGAGCACGCTGACCACCTTCGCCGAGGGCAACACCGGCTGCACTTCGTCGGAGATGTCGCTGACGAAGGTGGCGGTCCGCTCTGTATAGCTGGTCGCCGAGGTCATGGTGAACCAGCGAGGCGACCAGGTGATCACGCCGGAATAGACCGACGAGTTCTGCAGGTCCGTCTCGGGGACGACGCTGTTTTGCTTGTAGTCTCCGTAGATCAGCTTTCCGGTCTGGGCGTTGACATCCTGGCTCGCGGGAGTCGCGGAATCGATCCGGTCCCAATTGCCGGAGAGATCGACCCGCAGATCGTCGGTCGCGTTCCAGCGCAACGACAGGCGCCCGCCCGTTAGCGCGGTGTGATCGATGTTCTTGGCGCCGTTGAACACGTTGTCCGTAAAGCCCGCGTCGTACTGGTCGTAGATCACCGCGCGCAGGGCCAGCCGGTCTTGCACGAGCGGGACGTTGAACGCGGCCTTGGCCTCGTAGCCGGTCCCGCCGTGCTCGGTGGCCGAAACGCCGGTCAGGATATGGGCCGAATAGTCCGTCGCGTCCGGCGCCCGGGTGACGATCTTCACCAAGCCGCCCATGGCGGCCGATCCGTAGAGCGTGCCTTGCGGGCCCTTGAGCACTTCGACGTGGTCGGCATCGAACAGGTTCGAGTCGAGGTTGGACGAGTTGGGCAGCGTATAGCCGTTGGAAAAACCGTAGGGCGTTTCATTGAGATAGAACGCGACCTGGGGCAGAGCCTCCCCGGGCCCGGTGGTCACGCCTCGAAGCACGACCTGTTCGCGACCCGGTTGACCGGAGCCGATCACCGCCATCCCCGGGACATCCTTCACATAGTCGGTAAGGTTGGTCGATTGGTTCTGCTCGAGCTTGGCGCCCGTGATCGCGGTGATGGAAAGCGGAACCTCCTTGGTGGTTTCGGCTCGCTTTTGCGCGGTGACCACGACCTCGCCGACGGTGGTGGCGGCGTCATCCTTCGCGGGCGCCGCCGCGGTTGCGGTTGCTGCGTAGCTCAACCCTATGGAGATGGCGACGACCGACGCCCCAGCGCGCAATCCCCGAAGCCCTCGCTTAAGCCCTTGCTTGCCGACGTCCATGTTATCGCCTCCCCGATTTTCGATGGGCGCCGCCTGGAACGGCTCCATACTACTCATGAGTAGAACACGGACTCATTAGTAAGACAAATGACGTGACGGTTTGATAATGGGCATCGTGAGGGCCTCGCGAGGCCGAATGGCGTCCTCCCTCAATGGCCAAGGGTGGGGATGGGGGGTGTTTGCACAACGCCGTGGAGAGCGAGGGGCGGCCGCTCGACCAGGGCCCTTGCGTCAATTCAGCCGGCCGAGAATGGCCGCGGCGTAGACGCCGCCCAGAAATTAACGCCGCGCCTGCCGCAGCGGATGGCGACGCCGTTGCGCCATTTTCCGCTGCAATTTTAGTGATTTAAAGAGGCTGGTGCGGTCGAGAAGACTCGAACTTCCACGGGTTGCCCCACAGCGACCTCAACGCTGCGCGTCTACCAATTCCGCCACGACCGCTCGCCTCGGAGGCGGGGGGAATAGCAACAAGGGTGAGGCTTGGGAAGCGGCGTTTGAGAAGCGGGAATCAAGCGGCTGTCCTGGCCCCGGCCATGAAGTCGTAGACGTCCGCGACCCGGGTCACCACGATGGCGATCCGGTCCTCGTGGATGCGGATTTCGCCCCGGGCGACCGGGTGGTTGTTGGCCAGGATCCAGACCTCGTCATTTTCGCCCGCGTCCAGGGGGATGACGGCGCCGCGGCCCATGCGCAGCAGCTGCTGCATGGGCAGGATGCTGCGGCCCAGCACCACCGAGATCTCCACATTGACGGCGGCCACCTGGCCCAAATTCGCTACCATACGGCTCTACTCAGCGGCCGCAGTTGCACGCGCGGCTCAGCTCGCCACATTGGGTGCGCATGCTTGACGACGCGTTAAACCGAGCCTTCGACCCCCCCGCCCCCGTGCGATTTCTGCGGCCGGACGGCAAGGCCGTGGCCTGGGCGGTCTCGACCGCGCCGGTGGACTATCCCGCGGCGGTGGAGGCGATGGAGCGGCGCGTGGAGGCGATCGCCGCGGGCGAGGCGTCCGAGCTGGTCTGGCTGCTCGAGCACCCTCCGCTCTACACCGCCGGCGTCTCGGCCAAGCCCGGCGACCTGCTCTCCCCCGACCGGTTCCCCGTGCACCGCACCGGCCGCGGCGGCCAGTTCACCTACCATGGGCCGGGCCAGCGGGTGGCCTACGCCATGCTCGACCTGCGCGAACGCGGGCGCGACGCGCGCGGGTTTGTCCGTGCGCTGGAGGCGTGGCTGATCGAGGCGCTCGCCACGTTCAACGTGAGGGGCGAGATGCGCGACGGCCGCGTCGGCGTCTGGGTCGATCGCGGTCACGGGCGTGAGGACAAGATCGCCGCCATCGGGGTGAAGCTGCGCCGCTGGGTGTCGTTCCACGGCGTCAGCCTGAACGTCGAACCGGACCTCACCCACTTCAGCGGCATCGTGCCGTGCGGCATCACCGAACACGGCGTGACGAGTCTGGTGGACCTGGGTCTGCCGGTGGGGCTCGACGAAGCGGACGCGGCGCTGATGCGCGCGTTCCAAAAAGTATTTGGGCCGGTCGAGCCGGCCCAAACACCTGTCTGAGATAAGTTCGCTTTACGCAGCGGCGGGCGCGGGGATCGACGGCGTGATGGTCGAACGGCCGCGCGGATCGTCGCCGTAGATATTCCCGCCGACCGTGCCGGGCAGCAGGCAGAGCAGCAGGAACACCGCAAAGTGGGTGACGCCCGGCAGGCTCAACAGCGAGAACCAGCCGCTGACGCCGATGTCGTGCCAGCGCTTCACCGTGATCGCGAGCATCGACCAGAAGCCCACGATCCCGACCAGGCTCGCGATGCCGAAGCCAAGCGGCGACGGATCGAAACGGACGTCGGCATTGTCGGTCCCGAAGTCGCTGATCGAAAGGCCGGAGACCACCGCAGAAACGCCGACGCAGGCCAGCACGAAGCCGATGCCCAGTGACGCGAGCAGATAGTGCGTGCGGCGAATGCGGCCGTGAAAACCAAACAAGAAGTTCAACATGTCAGCCTCCCGGGGAGTGTTGAGGGAGAGTCTAGACCTGGCGCGACCCAACTCAACTTAAGGATCGGTAAGTTTATGAACGTTTGGAAAGCTTGGCTGCGACTGTGAAGCCGGCCCCGGTTATTGCGCCGGGGCCTATTGCGCTGCCGGGGCCATGGACGCGACCCGCTGCGGATTTGGGCCGAAACGGTTGGCCCCTTGCTCGCCCGGCATCAGAACCAGTTCGACGAAGGCCCAGATCAGGAACAGCAGACCCACCACGTCCCAGAAGTCCTTGGGATGGGGCCAGACCAGAATGAACGCGAGCATGATCAGCGGCGACCACCAGCCGGAGCGGCCCCGGTCGTGCAGCCGCTTGGACAGCACGCAGGCGCCGGTAAAGATCAGGAGACCGTAGACGAAGAGGCCGGTGGCCCAGTGCAGCACCGGATAGGCGTCCGCCACCGACTCGTAGAGCGTGAGCAGGACGATCAGCACCACCGACGAGGCGACGAACGGCAGACGGCTCGAACGGCCGTCCGCGGAGAAGAACTGTTCGGTCCAGTCGATCTTGCCGTTCATGACCGATTCCGGCCGCCCCAATCCCGGAGCAGGTGTCCCTACCTAGGGCGCGAGGCGGCCGGAAGAAAGCGTTGAATCGAACCTGGATCAGGCCGCCGCAGGCGCCGCCTCGCCAAGCTTTGGATCGGGTCCGTACTGGTTTGGACCGGCGGTTCCCGGCAGGAAGCCGAGTTCGATGAACGGCCACAGGTTCAGCAGCGGAACGATGAACAGCAAAGCGAACCACCATGCCCGTCCGCGGTCGTGAGCCCGCTTCACGTAGATGGCGAAGCTCATGTAGACCAGGGCGATATCGATGATCCCGACGACCGGCATGAACAGCGGGCTGCCGGTGGAAACGACGCCGCCGGGCGTGACCTTCGGTCCAAGCAGCATGAACAGAATCCAGAAGAGGATTCCGAACCCGACGCTGAGCCCCAGCACGCCCATCCAATAGTGCAACCGACGAATACGCCCGTTGTAGCTGAACAGCAGATTCTTGATATCCATAAGTCTTCCCCTAGCTCCCTAGCGTTTAAGCGAACCTGTTGAAGGAATCAGGCTTAAGCAGACTGGACTGCATGCGGGCGACAGCCGGCCCGCGACTGTGTGTCTAGCTATCGCGCCTTAGGCGAGCGGCGTCTAGATTTAAAATCCTGTTGAAATCCCTGAGGGTCTTGGGCCGTCACTCGGCCACAACCGGGCGACTCAGCAGGCCCAGCAGCGCAAACGCCGCCACGATCTCGATGGGAACCAGGGTCAACAGCACCCCGGTCGGCCCCGCGCCCGCGCTTAGCAGCGCCGCGGCCAGAAGCGGCCCCGCGATGGCGCCGAGCCTGCCGGCGGCAATCGAGGCGCCCACCCCGGCCCCGCGTTCGACGGCCGGATAGTGGCTGGGCGCGAGGCTGTAGAGGATGATCGATCCGCTGACGATGAAGACGCCGGCGGCGAAGCCGGCGCCGCCGGCCGCCGCGAGGTCGGCGCTGGCGAGGGCCAAGGCGACGAGCGCGATGGCCAAGCCGGCGAACCAGAGCGCGACGGTCAGGGTCTTGCGCTTGCGGCTCAACAGGTCGCCCAGCACCAGCACGCCGAGGCCGCCGCCGATGTTGAACAGCACCGAGATCACGCTGGCCTCGGCCTTGCCCACGCCCTTGGCGCCCATCAGGGTCGGCAGCCAGTTGAGCAGCAAATAGAGCGTCATCACCACCGCGACGGACGCGAGCCAGAGCAGAAGCGTGGTCAGCCACCGCGCCGGACCAAACAGCGTGCTCACGAGCTTGATCGCCGGCGCCTTGGCCTCGACGTGGCGGCGGCGCGCCGCGACGAAGCTGAGCGACTCCGGAAGCAGGAAGATCATCACCGGCGCTAGAACGAGGGGCGCGACGCCGCCGATGAAGAAGATGTCGCGCCAGCCCGCCGCCGCGGCGACGCCGCCTGCGATGGCGCCGCCGAACGGCATGGCGGACGCGGCCAGAGCCACCAGCCGCACGCGCAAACCAACGCTCACCGCTTCGGCCGACAACGACAGAAGAATGGGTAGAGCGCCGCCAAGGCCGATCCCTGCGAGCACACGGATCCACAGCAGGCTGTCGAAATCCCAGGCGAAGGCGGTCGCCACCGAGAACAGGCCGAAGAACGCCATCGACCCGATCAGCACCCACTTACGTCCGACGCGGTCGGCCACGCGGCCGAAGACGACGGCGCCGATCAGCAAACCCAGCAGGCTCGCGCTGAACACCGGTCCGAGTTGGTCGCGCGTGATCTTCAGCGCCGGTGCGATTCCCGGCGCGGCCACGCCCATCGATTGGATGTCGAAACCTTCGGTCAGGGCCGCGAGACCGCAGAGCGCCAGGGTCCAGCGCGCGCGTGCGGAGCCCAGTTCAGCGTTCGCCCAGCTCATTTGCGGGTCCCCCGTCACGTCCCCGTGTCGCGCGAAACCTAGGACGCTATTCGCCGCGCCGCAAACGACTGGCGGCCTATACGAATTCGACGAGGACCTCGTCGGCGGCGACCGGGTCGCCGGCCTTGGGCCCGACGCTTTTCACGGCGCCGTCGCGCTCGGCCTTGATGATGTTCTGCATCTTCATGGCCTCGATCACCGCCACGGTCTCACCGGCCTTTACCTCCTGGCCGACAACCACGTGCAGGGAGACCACCAGCCCCGGCATCGGCGAGAGCACCTGTTTGGAGGTGTCGGCGGCGGCGCGCGGCGGCAGGCGCTCGTAAAGCTCGGCGACTTTGGGACGCAGCACTCGCAGGCGAGCCTGGGCGGCGCGATGACGCACCGTGACGCCGTCCGGCGCCGGATGCACGGTCGCGGTGAAGGCCTCGCCATCGAGTTGGCCGCGGAACAGGGGCTCTCCCGGCTTCCACGCCACGTGCGACAGAACCACCTTGCGCGCGTCGTCGGGGAACTCGACCACAAGGCCGTCGTCGGTAGCGTCGAGGCGCACGCGGCGGCCCTCGGCGCCGATCATGCAGATCCACTCGCTCCGCTCCGGCGTCGGCGCGCCGCTGGCGCGGCGGGTGCGGCGCGCCAGCGTGCGTAGAATACAGATCGCCACCGCGCTCATCAGATCGCGCTGGTGCGCGGAGGGTTCGAGACCGTGAAAGCCTTCGGGGAATTCTTCGGCGATGTAGGCCGTCGACAGGCGTCCTTCGCGAAAACGGTCCTGGTCCATGATCGCGGACAAGAACGGTACGTTGTGGCCGACGCCTTCGATGTTGAGATCCTCGAGCGCGCGCGCCATGCCGCGGATCGCGGCGCCGCGCGTCTCACTCCATGAACACAGCTTGGCGATCATGGGGTCGTAGAACATCGAGATCTCGTCGCCCTCGCGCACGCCGGAGTCGTTGCGCACCACGTAGCGATCGGGGCCCGAGCCGTGCTCGCCTTCCTTCGGCGGCGCATAGCGCGACAGCCGCCCGATCGAGGGCAGGAACTGGCGGTAGGGATCCTCGGCGTAGATGCGGCTCTCAACCGCCCAGCCCTTGGGTTTCAGATCCTTCTGGGTAAAGCCGAGCGTCTCACCGTACGCGACGCGGATCATCTGCTCCACCAGATCGAGCCCGGTGATCAGTTCGGTCACCGGATGCTCCACCTGCAGGCGGGTGTTCATCTCGAGGAAGTAGAACGAGCGGTCCTGACCCGCGACGAACTCGACGGTGCCGGCGCTGTCGTAGTTCACCGCCTTGCAGAGCGCGATCGCCTGCGCGCCCATCGCCTCGCGCGTCCTGGCGTCGAGCAGCGGCGACGGCGCCTCTTCGATGACTTTCTGATTGCGCCGCTGGATCGAGCACTCGCGCTCGAACAGGTGCACGACGTTTCCGTGCTTGTCGCCCAGCACCTGGATCTCGACGTGGCGCGGATCGACGATGAACTTCTCGAGGAACAGGCGGTCGTCGCCGAAGGCGCCCTTGGCCTCGGCCTTTACCGCGCCAAAGCCCTCGCGCACCTCCGCATCGATCCTGGCGACGCGAATGCCCTTGCCGCCGCCGCCGGCCGAGGCCTTGATCATCACCGGATAGCCGATCTCGCCCGCGATCCGGACCGCGTGCTCGGCGTCGTCGATCAGGCCCATGTGGCCGGGCACGGTGGAGACGCCCGCCTCCGCGGCGAACCTCTTGGAGGTGATCTTGTCGCCCATGGCCTCGATCGCCCCAGGATTGGGGCCGATGAAGGCGATGCCCTCCGCCTCGAGGCGGCGCGCGAAGACGGGGTTCTCGGACAGGAAGCCGAAACCCGGATGGATGGCCTCTGCGCCTGTCAGGCGAGCGGCTTCGACGATCTTGTCCATGAGCAGGTAGGACTGGGCGGCCGGGGGCGGCCCGATCAGGACCGCCTCATCGGCGATTTCCACCGCCAGGGAGTCGGCGTCGGCCTCGGAAAAGACCTGTACGGTCTTGATTCCCATACGCTTCGCGGTACGAGCAATCCTCACCGCGATTTCGCCACGGTTGGCGATCAATATCTTGGAGAACATCCGGTCTCCCTGGACCCGGCACAGAAGGCGGCTGCTTAGACGGCGGCGTCCTCGATGGCAATTCGCGGGTCAGGCGGCGCCGAGTTTACCCCAGGCTGAAAAAACGTTTATCTCCCCGGGAGGAGGACCCCTGAATGAGAACCTTGTTCGCCGCCGTGATCGGCGCCGCAGCGACCTTGAGCGCCGTGAGCGCCACCGCCCAGCAGGATCAGAACTGGAGCGCCGCGGCGACCCAGGACCTGCAGGCGATCCACGACGCCCTGCGTGACAACAGTCCCGAGGTCTATATGGACCAGGACTCGGCCCAGTTCCGCGCCTGGCTCGACGCCGGCCTGGCCCAGGCCCAGAAGCAACCGCTCGGCAAGGTGAACAACGTGGCGGCGTACGCCGACGCGCTGAAGTACTACACGGTGGGCTTCCGCGACGCGAACATCGCGCTGGACCCGAACTGGGAAGAGCGGCCGGCCAGTTTCGCGGCCAGCTATCCGGGCTTCTCCACCGCATGGCGCGGCGGGGCCTATGTGGTCGCCTACGACGACCCGAACTTCAAGAATTTGCCGCCGGTCGGCGCCACGCTGATCTCCTGCGACCGCGTTGCGGCCGAGGACATCGCCAAGCAGCGTCTCGATCGTTACGAGGGCGACCTGACCACCGAGAGCGGCCGTTTCGAGAGCGCGCCCTACCTCCTCTGGGACCGCGCCAACACGATGTTGCCGCCGCTGCCGCAGAAGTGCGACTTCAACGTCGGCGGCCGTAAGCGCACCTTCCCGATCACCGAAACCTTCAGCAAGACCGAAGCGCGCGAGGCCGCGGTGAACGCCGCCGCGCCGCATCCGACCGGCCTTGGCATCGAGAGCTTCGACGGGGGCTACTGGATCAGCCTGCACTCGCTGTCCGAGCGGCAGAGCTGGACGCCGCTGCTCAACCAGATCGACCAGAACATCGCCGCGATCCGCGCGGCGCCGGTGGTGGTCATCGACCTGCGCGGCGCCGACGGCGGTTCGGTCCGCTCGGGCTTCCGCGTGCTGAGCCGTCTGTGGGGCGCTCCCTTCGTCACCGTCAGCAACCCGCCCGCGACCAAGATCGCCTACCGGACGTCGAAGGCGAACCAGGACTTCTATCGCAACGTCGCCGCCCGCCTGCAGGCGGACCCGATGACCGCCATGGGCGCGGCGCAGTGGAGCCAGCTGGCCGATCAGCTCGCCGCCGCCGCCGCGCAGAACCAGCCGATCCTGCAGCGCGACGAGAACGCGATCCGCGCCGCCGCCGAATCGCCCGCCGCGGTGGCCCCGGAACTGCCCAAGGAAGGCGCGGCCCCGGTCGCCGGTGAAACGCCGCCCCCGCCGCCGCCGCCGGCCGCCGCGCCGGCAGGCCCGCCGGTGAACCAGATGAAGGGCCGGGTGATTGTCCTGACCGACTACTGGTGTTCGGGCGCCTGCCTCTATGTGATGGACACCCTGACCCGCATGCCCAATGTCCAGCAGGCAGGGACCCAGACCTCGGCGGACTCGATCTACATCGGCCAGTCGTCGATCCGCCTGCCCTCGGGCAACGCGGGGATCATGTTCGGCGACAAGGCGTGGCTCGACCGTCCGCGTAAGACCAACGTGCCCTACGCTCCGGCCGCGGGCCTGGTCTACACCGGCAATCTCGCGGATGAGGCCGCGGTGAAAGCCTGGGTCGGCCAGGTCGCCGGCCACTGATGAGCGGAGCCCTGATCAGCGGCGTCGCCGCCACCCTCGCGGTGGCGGCGACCGCTCCGGCGGGGAGTGCGACCATGACATCTGCGCCTCCTCCGGCAGCGACCGCCCCGGCGCCGGGCTACGGCGCTCCGGTCACGCTCGAACGCGCCAGGCGTTTGATCGCGGCGGCGCAAGCTGAGGCGAGCAAGCACGATTTCCTGATGGCCTTCGCCGTCGTCGAACCGTCGGGCGCCCTGGTCGCCTTCGAACGCATGGACGGCGTGCAGTACGGCTCGCTCGAGGTCGCCCAGGCGAAGGCCCGCGCGGCCGCGCTCTATCGCCGCCCGTCCAAGGCCTGGGCCGACGCCATCGCCGCCGGACGCGCCGGCGTGGTCACCTTCCCCAACGTGGTCGCGGCGGAAGGCGGCATACCGATCGTGGCCGACGGCAAGATCGTCGGCGCCATCGGGGTCAGCGGCGGCACCTCCGAACAGGACGGCGCGGTGGCCATGGCGGCCCTGGCCGCGACACCTTAAATCGGGGGCATGGACATGCCCCTCCGCTCCCCCTCCGGCTACGACCTCTCCCCGCCCTCGCCCGACGAACGCCAGGCGCTCGAAGCCTCGCTGACCCGCGAGGAGAAGGACGTGCTGCTGCACCACGGCACCGAGGCGCCGTTCTGCGGCCTTCTGCTGCACAACAAGGACGAGGGCGTCTACGACTGCCGCCTCTGCGGCCTGCCGCTGTTCCGCTCGGGCGGCAAATTCGACAGCGGCACCGGCTGGCCGAGCTTCACCGCCCCCTACGACGACGCCCACATCAAGGTCGTGCGCGACACCGCCTACGGCATGGTGCGCGAAGAGATCCGCTGCGTCCGCTGCGACAGCCACATGGGCCACGTCTTCAACGACGGCCCGCCCCCGACCCACCAGCGCTTCTGCATGAACTCGCTGTCGCTGAGCTTCACGCCCAAGGGCGAGCCCCTCCCCGATCCGTTACACCGCGGGGAGACGACGGCGGTTTGATCACGACAGCCCGCCGTGGCGGATTGGTTATCTATTTGATATAAAGCATGTATTTTCTTTTGATCACAGATTTGTGATTTCCTGCTGGATTTTACTCACGACTCCGTTACCGTTTGTTTCGGGGCCGGGGCAGGACCCAACACGATGAACAAGAAGCTCGTGCTTGCCCTCGTGCTCGCCGCCTCCGTGGCCGCGTGCAAGAAACCCGCTGACCACAACAGCGCCCTCCCCGACGTCACCGCCCCTGCCGCTTCCGCACCCAGTTCCGCAGCCGCGGACGGCGGCTCCAACACGACGGCCGCGGCGGCGCCTTCTGCAAAGACGCGTTCCACAGAGACGGGAACCGCACCGACCGATGGCGCAAAGCCGCTCGCGGTCACGGCGCCCGATCTCGCCTACGCCTACAACTATGCGGTCGAGGCGCCGGCGCGCGACGTCTCGCATCTGTTGCGACAGCATGAGGAGGCATGCGATCTCGCCGGCCCGACCGTGTGTCAGGTCGTCGGGGCCCAGGCCAAGTCGATCGGCAACGACGACGTCAGCGGCCATCTCGAGTTGCGCGCGCAGCCGCAGTGGATCGCCAAGTTCCGCGACCGTATCGAGGACGACGTGCGGGCGCTGGGCGGCAAGGTCAGCACCTCCGACACCAGCACTGAAGACTTCAGTCGTTCGCTGGTCGATACCGACGCGGGGATTCGTTCGAAGATCGAACTGCGCGACCGGCTCGAAACCTTGCTGAAGACGCACAAGGGCAAGCTCGACGACCTGGTGGCGCTCGAACAACAGGTCAGCGACGTGCAGAGCCAGATCAATGCGGCGCAATCCGAGCTCGCGGTGATGAAGACCCGCGTGCAGACCCAGACGCTGGTGGTCGACTATCGCTCGCTCACCGCGCTGGCGCCCGACAGCGCGTTCCGGCCGGTGTCACAGGCGGCGCACAGCTTCACCGGCCACTTCATGATGGTGGTGGCGGGGATCATTCACCTGCTGTCGGTGTTGTCGCCGCTCGGCCTGATCGGCGGCGTGATCTGGTGGTTCCTGAAGAGCCGCAAGCGTACGGCGCCGGTCGCGCCGCCGACGGCGGGCTAGGCTTCCATCAGGGCCCGCGCCGCCGCGCGGGCCGCATCGGTAATCTCGGCGCCGGCGAGCATGCGAGCGAGTTCTTCCTCGCGTTCCGCCGGCGTCAGTTCCGTCACCGAGGTGCGCACGGCCTTCGAGGCTTCGCGCTTCGCTACGCGCCAGTGCGCGTCGCCGCGCGCGGCGACTTGGGGGCTGTGGGTGACGACGAGCACCTGGCCGGTTTCCGCCAGGCGCTTCAAGCGCAAGCCGACCGCGTCCGCCACGGCGCCGCCGACGCCCTGGTCCACCTCGTCGAAGATCATGGCGAGGCCGATGCCGGGTTCAGTTCCCGCGAGCGAGGCCTTCAGCGCCAGGGCGAAGCGCGCGAGTTCGCCGCCCGACGCGATGTCGCCGAGGCCGCCGAACGGCGCGCCCGGGTTGGTCGAGATCTCGAACTCGACGCGATCGGCGCCTTCGGGTCCCTGGCGGTCGTCGGCAAGCGGCGCGACCGCGACGCGGAAGCGCGCCTTCTCAAGCTTCAACGGTTTCAATTCCGCCGACACCGACTTGGTCAGCCTCTCGCCCGCATTCGCGCGCGCCTTAGTGAGCGCCGTGGCGGCGTCGCGATAGTCGGCTTCGCGCGCGGCGGCCTCCGCGTCCGCAGCGGCGAGCGCGCTTTCGGAATCCTCGATCAGGCGAAGCGCCTGCGCGATCCGCGTGCGCTCCGTCGGCAGCGCATCGACGCTAACGCCGAGTTTGCGCGCTTCGGCGCGCAGCGCGAACAGCCTCTCCTCGGCCTTGTCGAGACGGCCGGGTTCGAAGTCGAAAGCCTCCGCCGCCGCATCCACCGCCGCGACGGCTTCGAGCGCTTCGACCAGGGCCCGATCCACCGCTTCCGACGCGGTCTTCAGCCGCGCGATCACCGCATTGGCTTCACCCGCGCCGGATTGCAGCGCCCGTTCGCGGGCGCGGTCGAGCGCGCGCAACGCTTGCGACAGCCGTTGAGTCAGGACGTCGCCGCCGAGCGCCTCACCGGCGGCGGAAATGTCGGTCAGCGCCTTTTCCGCGGCGCCCAGCAGCGCGCGCTCTTCCGCGAGCATCTGTTCTTCGCCTTCGCGGGGGTCGAGACGGTCGAGCGCGGCCAGCCGTTCCGCCAGATCGACGGCCTCGGCGGACGCGCGCGCGGCGCGTTCGCGCAGTTCCGACGCGGCGACCACGGCCGTGCGCCAAGCCTTCCAGGCCTTGCGGACGGCCTCGACCTTGGGCGCCAAGCCGGCATAGGCGTCGAGCAGGCCGCGATGGGTGCGCGCGTCGAGCAGGCCCACGGTCTCGTGCTGGCCGTGCACCTCGATCAGGTGTTCCCCAAGCTCGCGCAGCACGCCGATGGAGACCGCCTGGTCGTTGACGAAGGCGCGGCTGCGCCCGTCGGCGCTCAGTTGGCGACGCAGCACCAAATCCTCGCCCGCGTCGAACGCCAGTTCCTTTTCGCGCAGGATGGCCCAGACCGCGTGGTCGGCGCCGGGTGCGAAGACGGCGGTGGCGACCGCGCGTTCGGCGCCGGTGCGCACCAGGCCCGCCTCGGCGCGCACGCCGGCGGCCAGGCCCAGGGCATCGAGAATGATGGATTTGCCCGCGCCGGTCTCACCGGTCAGGACCGTCAGTCCGGGGCCGAAGGCGAGGTCGAGCGCCTCGACCAAGACCACGTCGCGGATCGTAAGCCCGATCAGCATGGGCTCACCTTAGCGGATTCGAGTTTCGATTTGGCCTGCTTTCTGACGAAAGCTAGGGCGTCCGATTTGGCCTGCTTTCTCACGAAAGCTAGGGCGTCAGCTGTCCTTGGGCTGAAGCGCCGACTTCTTCTTGGGATCGTATCTGCGCTCGCCGCGGCCGCGCTTGCCCTTGGGGTTCGGCGGCGTGTCGAGGCGCATGCCGTTGCGGGCCATCAGGTTGTAGGCGTCCGAGTACCACCGGTCGCCCGGGTAGTTGTACCCCAGGACGGAGGCGTTACGCCGCGCCTCGTCGGTCAGCCCCATGGTCAGGTCGGTCTCGACCAGACGATAAAGCGCCTCGGGCGTGTGCGAGGTGGTCTGGTACTTGTCGATCACGTCCTTGAACCGGCCCTCGGCGGCCAGGGGCTGGCTGTTGCGCAGGTACCAGCGGCCCACCGACATTTCCTTGCCGGCGAGCTGGTCGTTGACCATGTCGATCTTCAGACGCGCGTCCTCGGCGTAGTCGGTATGCGGGTAACGCTCGGTCACCTGACGCAGCTGAACCAGCGCGTTGGCGGTCGCGCCCTGGTCACGCTGAACATCCATGATCTGCTCGAAGTAACAGATCGACTTCAGGTAATAGGCGTACGACGTCTGGGTGTTGCCCGGATAGAGCTGGATGAAGCGGTCCGCGGTCGAGATCGCGTCGTCGTAGTTGTTGGCCTCGTAGTAGGCGTAGGCCTCCATCAGGATCGAGCGACGGGCCCACTCGGAATAGGGGTGCTGGCGCTCCACCTCGTCGAAATAGTCGACCGCGTCGTTCCAACGGTGGGCGTCGAGCTTTTGCGCGCCGGCAAGGTAGAGCTGATCCACCGGACGCTCTTCATAGGCGATCTTGGGCTTGGCTCTGCCGTGGTGCAGGCCCGGGATATGGGAGCAGCCCGCGACCAGGGCGGCGGCAGCGATGAGCGCCAGGGCCAAGAACCCGCGGCTGGAGACCTTACCAAACACCTTAGGAACCTCTTGCTGACGCGGCGCTTCCCCGAGAGGTCGCTTCTACACGACCGCCCCGGGCGCGCCAACCGGATCGGGCGCCGCAGGGGCAGGTCTGGATAGGAAGAAAATAAGGCGGCACAGGGGTCGGCCGGTCACGTTCAGACGGCGACGCTCAGACGGCCTCGGCCATCTCCCGCTCGAAGGTCACCACGCGCCAGGCCGACGGACGGGCCAGGAGCGCCCGCACCACTGCGTTGTTGAGGCCATGGCCGGCTTTGCGGCCTTCGAACCGGGCCAGCATGGGCATGCCCAGGACGTAGAGGTCGCCGACGGCGTCCAGCGCCTTGTGGCGGGCGAACTCGTCGGGGAAGCGCAGACCTTCCGGGTTCAGCACCGTGTCGCCGTCGATGACGATGGCGTTCTCCAGCGAGCCGCCGCGGGCCAGGCCGGCCGCACGCAGGGCCTCGACCTCTTCGACGAAGCCGAAGGTGCGGGCGGCGGAGAGCTCCTTGCGGAAGCTGTCTTCGGTCACGACCAGGTCTACCGACTGACGGCCGATGACGGCGGTCGGGAAATCGACCTCGAAGAACATCTCGAAGCGGCTGCAGGGCAGGAGTCTGGCGGATTTGTCGCCCTCCTCGACCACCACCTCTTCCAGCACCTCGATATAGCGTTGGGGCTGCTGCTGGCGGCGGAAGCCCGCCCGGTCCAGGAGTTCGATGAAGGGCTCGGCCGAGCCGTCCATGATCGGAACCTCGGGCCCGTCCAACTCGACGGTCACGTTGTCGACGCCCAACGCCGCAAGCGCGGCCATCAGGTGCTCGATGGTGGAAACCTTAACGCCCGAGGCATTGGCGATGACGGTGCCCAGGCGGGTCGCGACCACGGCCTCTGCCGTGGCGGGCACGCGGTTGTCGCGGTCCTTCACGTCGGTTCGCACGAACACAACACCCGAACCGGCCGGAGCCGGACGGATCGCCATGCGGACGCGCTCGCCCGTATGCAGGCCCAGGCCGGCCATGATCGCCGGGCCGGCCAAGGTATGTTCGTGGATTTCCGAGGACGCCTGATTCACACCCAACCTCGACACCTTACCCAACCTCACTGAAGCCGCCCCCGAGACGGCTTGAACCCAGCGGATCAGCTACCGGGAGCGTTCCGGACCCTCAACTAAAGTCGCGTTTCGCTTTGTTGCAGCAACCTTAACGGGGAGCATCCCGAGGCCGGAAGCCATTGAGGATCCTGTCGTAAACGAGAATTTCATGCGTTCGCGACAAACTCGCCGGAAAGATGGGTCGACCGGGCGCAACATGTTGCAGTTGATTGTCATGGCGGTGCTGGTCGGAGGGGTCGTCGCGGGGGGATTTCTTGTCCTGCGCGAAAAGTTCAAGGCCGACCGCCGGCTGAGAGACGCGATTTCGGTCATCCCGGCCGGGCTCGGCTTCTATGACTCCCAGGACCGTCTCTACCTCTGGAACAAGACCTACGAGGAAGTCTCCGGCAGCCGCGGCGAACCGCTGAGGGCGGGCGTCAGGTTTCGCGAGCTGATCGAGACCGACCTCAAGAACAACCACTACGCCGAGGCGGTCGGCCGCGAGAAGGCCTGGCTCGACGAACGGGTCACCCTTCGGGCGCTCGCCTCGGGGTCGCTCGAACAGGATCTGGGCGGCGGCCGCTGGCTGCGCGTCGAGGACCGGCGCTCGTCGGATGGCGGCATCGTGTCGATCTGCACCGACATCACCGAGCTGAAGCTGCGCGAGAGTTCGTTCAAGATACTGTTCGATTCCAACCCGGTGCCGATGTGGCTGTGGGAAGGCGGACGCTCGTTGAAGATACTGCAGATGAACGCCGCGGCGCTGCAACACCTCGGCTACACCGACGACGAAGTCGCCAAGCTCACCGTGTTCGACGTGTTGTCGGTGAACGACTGGCCGGCGTTACACGAGATGATCCGCACCGGCATCGCCCAGAGCTACGACGCCGAGCGCATCTGGTCGCCGCGCCGCAAGGACGGCGTGCACCGACGCGCCATGCCGTATATCCAGATGCTGCCCGATCCGCTCGGCAAGCCGCGCTTCGTGGGCGCCATCGTCGACGTCACCGATCGTATGGATGCGGAGGACGCGCTGCGCCGGAGCACCGAGACTTTGGCCGCCGCCAAGGAAGAGGCCGAGGCGGCAAACCGCGTGAAGAGCGAGTTCCTCGCCACCATGAGCCATGAACTGCGCACGCCGTTGAACGGCGTGCTCGGCATGGCGGACCTGCTGGCCAGAGCGGAACTGGGGCCGAAGGAGCGTGAGATGGTCGAGATCGTCCGCGCCTCGGGCGCGACGCTCGAACGCCTGCTCTCCGACATCCTCGACATCGTCAGCGTCGAAACGGGATGCCTGTCGGTCGATGCGCAGCCGTTCGACCTCGGCGACGCCGTCACCGCGGTCGCGGGGCTGTTCGAGCCGTCCGCGCGCGACAAGGGCTTGACCCTGCGCGTCGAAATCGCCGACGAGGCCGCCGCCATGTTCCGGGGCGACGCCGTACGCGTGAAACAGATCCTCGGCGCCCTGGTCTCCAACGCGGTGAAGTTCACCGATCGCGGCGGCGTCAGCGTTGCGGCGAGCGCGACCGAGGCCGGCGTGCGCCTGCAGGTGCGCGACACCGGCGTGGGTTTCGACCCGGAGGACGCGCAGCGCATCTTCGGCCGCTTCGAACAGGCGGACGGATCGATCACACGCCGCCATGGCGGCTCGGGTCTGGGCCTCTCGATCGCGCGCGACCTCGTCGCCCTGATGGGCGGAACCATCGAAGCCCAATCGGCGCGCGGCGACGGCGCGACCTTTACCGTCGACCTTCCGCTGGCCCGTGTCGACACCGTCGAGATGTCGGCTCGCGAAGGTGAATCCGCCGACAGCGACCGTCCCCTGCGCATCCTTCTGGCCGACGATCATCCGACCAACCGCAAGGTCGTGGAGCTGATGCTCGCCGCCGCCGAGGCGGAGCTGGTGTCGGTGGAGAACGGTCTGGAAGCGCTGGAAGCCTATCAGGCCACGCCATTCGACGTGGTGTTGATGGACATGCAGATGCCCGTGATGGACGGTCTGACCGCGATCCGCCGCATCCGCGACTACGAACGCGACACGAGCCTTGCGCCGGCGCCGGTGATCATGCTGACCGCCAATGCCCTGCCCGAACACGTGCGCGCCGCGGCCGAAGCCGGCGCCGACCGCCACCTCGCCAAACCGATCACTGCGCAAACTCTGCTGGGCGCCATCAGCGCCGTGCTCGACCAGACCGGCGATCGTCGCGCCGCATAACGCGTCGATCGGGCTAGAGACCACCCGGCCTGGACACGACGATCAGGACCACCATCACGCTGAGCACGAAGGTCACAAGGTTGAAGGCCCCGTAGGCCCAGAACCATGCCGGGTTTCCCTTCAGCGGCGCGGCGCCGTTCAGGGCCAGGCTAAAGAAGCAGTACATCCGCTTGGTGGCGAAGCCGCGCATGAGCCAGAACCCCGACAGGGCGGCCATGACGATGGCGGCGATGAGGTCGATCAGCATCCCGTTCCCCCCGGCCGCCCGCGAACTCGCCTCTCGCGTCAGCGGACCAATCCGCATAACCTGTCCGAGAAACAAGCGGGGGACAATCGCTGATGGGTTGGATCAGTCGATTCATGATGGGCGGCGTGGGCGCGTTTTTCGCCGGCATCTTCTTTGGTCTGAAGGATCTCGGACCCTATCTCAACGCCGCCCGAACGGGCGTCGTCGTGCGCCGCGGCTACAATGCAGTAAAGATCGCGCGCGATGAAGACCCCGCGCGGTTCGCGACTCTGGTCGCCAGTCGTCGCAAGGGGGTGTTCTACGGCTTTGGCTTGTCCGCCGCCGGCGCCGCGACCGCGGTCATCTGCTTCATCCTGATGATGGCGATCACCAAAGCGCGGTTCTGAGCTCGTCGCATAGAAAAAGCCCCGGCCTCAGCGGCCAGGGCTTTTCCGTACGCCCCGTGAAAGGGCGATCAGTTGGCGAGACGGCGCAGGAAGGACGGGATTTCCAGGTCGTCCTGGCCGGCGGGTTCATGGGCCTCCGCCTCGACGGGCTGGGCCTGCTGCGTCGTGCGCAGCTGGGTCTGGGACAGGCGCTGCTGCTCGGGCCGCGGACGGCCGCCGCCGAACAGGCCGCGCCAGCCGCTCTTGCGCGGTTCGCCGTAGCGCGCGTCGAGGTCGGCCTCGGCGGCCGGCTGTTGACGCTGTTGCGGTTGCGGCGTCAGGCGCGTGGTGTGGTTGGTGCGCTCCACCGCCGCCGGCTTGGACAGATAGAGATCGCCCTGGCTCTCTTCGTCGGCGACCAGCGGATCGACGATGCGCGCGATCGGCGCGTTGTCGTCGGTCGACGCGGCCGAACGGACTTCCTCGACGCGTGGCTCGCGGATGTCGACGCGGCGGCCGCCGGTGACGGTGTGCTTTTCCGGATCGAAGCTGCGGACGGTTTCCGGCTCGGCCTGGCCGAACACGCGGCGCTCGATGCGCGGCTCAGCAGTGCGCATCACCGGCTGGGTAACGGCGGGCTGGGCGGCGTGAGCCATCGCCGGCTCGGGCTTGCGCGCGTCTTCGATGCGGACTTCGGGACGGGCCGGCGCGGGACGCGCGACCGCCTGCACGGGCTGGGCGACCGGCTTGGGCTCGATCTTGGCCATGGCGGCGGAGTCCATGCCGGTGGCGACCACCGACACGCGGATCTTGCCGTCGAGCGACGGGTCGAAGGCGGCGCCGAAGATGATGTTGGCTTCCGGGTCCACCTCGTTGGAGATGGTGTTGGCCGCCTCGTCGACTTCCAGGAGGGTCATGTCGAGACCGCCGGTGACGTTCACCAGCACGGCCTTGGCGCCCTTCAGCGAGGTCTCGTCGAGCAGGGGGTTCTGGATGGCGTTCTGGGCGGCGTGCAGGGCGCGGTCGTCGCCCGACGCCTCGCCGGTGCCCATCATCGCCTTGCCCATCTCGCTCATCACCGTGCGCACGTCGGCGAAGTCGAGGTTGATCAGGCCCGGCAGCACCATCAGGTCGGTGATCGAGCGCACGCCCGAGTGCAGCACCTGGTCGGCCATGCCGAAGGCTTCGGCGAAGGTGGTCCGCTCATTGGCGACGCGGAACAGGTTCTGGTTCGGAATGATGATCAGGGTGTCGACGAAGCGCTGCAGTTCCTGGATGCCGGCGTCGGCCAGGCGCATCCGGTGGCGGCCTTCGAAGGTGAAGGGCTTGGTCACGACGCCGACGGTCAAGATGCCGCGCTCCCGCGCGCACTTGGCGATGACCGGCGCGGCGCCGGTGCCGGTGCCGCCGCCCATGCCCGCGGTGATGAACACCATGTGAGCGCCTTCGAGGTGCTCGGAGATCTCGTCTTCCGACTCCTGCGCCGCCGACATCCCCACCTCTGGGTGCGCGCCGGCGCCCAGGCCCTGGGTGATGCTGGCGCCGAGCTGGACGCGACGGTCGGTCTTGGAGAACTGAAGCTGCTGCGCGTCGGTGTTGGCGACGACGAATTCTACGCCGCCCAGGCCCGCGTCGATCATGTTGTTGACGGCGTTGCCGCCCGCGCCGCCGATCCCGAAGATCACGATGCGGGGCTTCAATTCCGTCGTACGCGGCGCGGACAGTGAAATTGTCATGGACCGACCTCTAGGACCCTGGATTTTGCGGAGCGGCGGGACGCCTTATGCGCCGGGCTTTTCCGGCCAGGATTAATGAAGAACTGTCATCCTTAAGAGACTCTTACTTCGGTAGCGTGAGTCGACGTTTTTGAGGGGGTTTTGTTAACCGTAACGTCCGTGTTCTGTGGATGTTCACGGTCAGTCGACGCCATGACTGTCACAGGCCGCTGGCGTTGCTATGATTCGCCTGCGACACAAGGCGCGCGAGCCCAGGACTGAAGTCGTGTGCAACAACTACGGTCACGACGTTCCCTACCGTCGCTACCTCGACGAGACGCTGGCGCTGAATCTCAGCCTGATCTTCCCGCGCGGGGCGCCCAACCTCGAGCCGCTGGACAACATCCGCCCCACTGACCGCGCGCCGATCATCAAGGGTCGCGACGACGGCTCGGGCGAGTTCGACGAGCTGCGCTGGGGCTTCCCGCCGTCGAAACCGAAGGCGGGGCCTGTGATCAACTTCCGCTCCGACGGCCGCGTGTTCAAAGGCGGCCGGTGCCTCGTCCCCGCATCGTGCTTCTACGAGTTCACCGGAAGCAAATATCCCAAGACCAAGTGGCGCTTCACCGTCCGCGGCGACGACTGGTTCTGCATGGCCGGGCTGTGGCGCCAGGTCGAACTGAAGGACGGCCCCGGCGAAGCCTTCACCATCCTCACCTGCCCGCCCGGCCCCGACCTTGAGCCGTTCCACGACCGCCAGGTGGTGGTGCTCCCCCGCGCCCGCTGGAGCGAATGGCTCGACACGTCGAAGCCGGTGTCGGGCGACACGTTCGAACCCGCGCCGGAGGGCACGTTCGAGGTCGAGGAAGTGAAGAAGGCCGGTTGACGGCTATTCACACGGCGGCGCCTTGCAGGCCGTTTGCCAATCGATCTTGAGCACGCGGCTGAACGACGGCAGGTTCTCTTGCTTCTTCAGGCGCTCGAAGTCCGTCGCCGGCATCGGTCCGCGGATAGCGCTCGGCCCTTCGACCGGTCCGTCGAAGCGACGGTCGAGAATGAAATAGTCGATCTTGGACCGGTCCGCCGAGGCATAGACGCCGGGCCCGTTCGGCGGGTGGCGCGCGGCGACGACCCAGAGCTTGTCGAAGCCGACCTTGTACACCGTGCCATCGACGCGGGAGACGCAGGTCTTGGGCCCCGTCTGATAACAGATCGCCATGTCCTCAGACCGGTTTTCGGCGACGAGCCGGTAAGGCCCGTCGAGGACCTCGTAGTGCTCCACGTCGTCACAACCGGCCAAGGCCGCGGCGCAGAGCAGTGCTGCAGGCCCCGCAAGCAGCCAGCCGACGACGATCGTGGTCGGGAAGCGCATCGCCCCCTCCGTATCTATGCTCGTAGTTTTTATAAACTACACGCGTAGTTCCAGCGGTCAAGCCGAGCGGATGTCCGTTGGGGAAGCAGAGCTAACCACATCAATTTCCGTCACCCTCGGGCTTGTCCCGAGGGCCCATCGGTCCTCAAGCTCCCCCAGTGGAAGAGAAGCGCCCGTTCATCGCGGTCTACATCGTGACCAACAAACCGTACGGCACGCTGTATGTCGGCGTGACGAGCAACCTGTACCGGCGCATCTACGAACACCGAGAAGGGATGGTCCCTGGCTTCACCAAGACCCACGGCCTGAAGCGTCTCGTCTGGTTCCAGGGATTCGAGTTCGTGACCGAAGCCATCGCTAAGGAGAAGCTTCTCAAGCGCGATGTGCGCGACTGGAAAATCAACCTGATCGAGCGGTACAATCCGCGGTGGGACGACCTCTATGACGAGCTGATGCGCGACCCTGTTTGGGAATGGAAGCACGACCCGAAATAGCCGGCTGCGGAGCGTGAGGCCGGCATGGGCCCTCGGGACAAGCCCGAGGGTGACGGAGATATTTTAGCGTTCGCCTTACAAATTCTCGCTCAGCCAACCCGCGACGCGGCCGACCACGCTCGAGCGGGCGCCCGGGTTGGGGGCACGGGACGAACCGCTGGTAGCGACGGCTTCGCGGGGGCCGTAGGCGGCGCGCAGCAGGACGCCGGCGGCGGCGCAGAAGGCCGGGCCCGAGGCGGCGTCGGCCAGGTGCGGCGCGCGCTTGGGCTTGCCCAGGCGCACCGGCCGGTCGAACACACGCACCGCCAGTTCGCGCACGCCGGCCAGTTGGCTGGCGCCGCCGGTGAGCACGATGCCGGCGCCGGGCTCCATCGGCGCCTCGGAAGCGCGCAGGCGTTCGCGCACCAGTTCGAGCGTCTCTTCCACGCGCGGCGCGATGACGTTCTTCAGGATTGAGCGCTGCACCACGATCGGCCCGGCACCCGGATCGTCGCCGCGCGGCGGCGCCTCGACGGTTTCGCGGTCTTCGTTGGCCGAGGCGATGGCGGAGCCGTGCAGGGTCTTGATCCGTTCGGCGCCGGCGATCGAGGTCGACAGCCCGCGCGCGATGTCGGCGGTGACGTGGCCGCCGCCGACCGCCAGCGAGTCCACGTGCACCAGCGAGCCGCCGGAGAATACCGCCGAGGAGGTCGAGCCCGCGCCCATGTCGATGCAGATGCAGCCGAGCTCCATCTCGTCATCCTCGAGGGCGGCGAGCGCCGAGGCGAAGGGCGCGGCGACCACGCCCTGCAGCTGGACGTGCGCTAATTCCAGGCAATGACCAAGCGTCTGGAACGCCCCGTCCGCCATCGACACCACCAGCAGTTCGAGGCCGAGCACGCGGCCGTAGATCGAGCGCGGATCCGCCACGCCGCGCTGGCCGTCCACCGACCACGACACAGGCAAGAGATGGATCGGGCGGCGATTGGCGTAGCGCACCTGCGACAGCGCCGCGGAGATCGCGCGCGCCAGATCCTGGTCGCTGATCGGACGCGAACCCAGCGACACCTGCGCCGACACGCGGTGGCTGGCGAGCTGGCCCGCGGCGGTGACCGCGGTGACGTGATGGATCGGCTGGCCCGCCATGACCTCTGCGCGTTCGATCGCCTGGGCAAGCGCTTGGGACGCTTCTTCCATGTCGACGATGACGCCTCCCTTGACGCCGCGCGACTGGACATAGCCCACGCCCGCCACGCGCACGGTCTGGTCGGCGCGGCGCACACCGTCGGGCTTCATGATGAAGCAGCCGATCTTGGACGCGCCGATGTCGACCGCCGCCACCACGGGCGTGCGGCCGCCCAGGCCTGACTTGCCAAGGCCGGTCTTGTTATCTCTCGCCCCGCGCCGATCCTCGAGCCGCGACATTTCTTAAGCCCCCAAACCCAAATCTAGTTCGCCGGCGCGACCGGCGAGGTTTCCTGTGTTGTGTCCGCAGCCCCCTGCGGCGTGGTTGTCTGCGCGGCGACGCTGGTATCGCGGCGTCGCACCGTGATCATCTCGGGATCGCGCAGGTCGATGCGCGCAAAACCCAGCTCGAGCAGGCGATCCTTCTGCTCCAGCTGGTCGAGCTGGATCAGCGCCGAATCCTCCTTCGACGCCGGCAGATTGATCAGGCTGCCGTCCTTCAGACGCAGGTCCCAGCGCCGGTCGTCGACGCGCACCAGGGCGAGCATTCGGTACATCAACAGCGGACGCTGGCGCAGCAGCGGCAGGATCTCGCCTGCGTTGTCGTTGGCCCCCTCGCCCACCACCAGCGGCAGGTCGGCGAAGCGCGCCGGATCGGCTTCGGGGATCGGCTGGCCGGTGGTGTCGATCACCACCGTGCGTCCCGCGTGCTGCCAAACCGCGAGCCGCTCGCGCTCGGTCACTGAAATCACCAATGTGTCGGGCAGCAAGCGCAGCACCTTGGCGTCGCGCACCCAACCCACGCTCTCGACCTTCTTGCGCACCTCGTTCAGGTCCATGCCGGTCAGGGCTTCGCCGCGCGAAAGTTTCAGCTTCGCCTTGATCGCGGCCAGCGCGATGGGCGAGGCGCCTTCGACGTGCACCCGCTCCAGCCCGAAGCCCATGGCGACCATGCGGTCATCGACAAAGCCGCTGAACGCATGGCCCAGCGCTTCCGCGCGGCCGCCGGTGAACAGGATCACGCCGCCGACGAGCGCGAGCGTGATCAGCGCGAACGCGCCGGTCGCCATCGACGACAGGCCGATGCGGTTCAAGGCGTGCAGCTTGCCGGCCTCGCCCCACGCGCCGTCCTGGCTCTTGGTCCTGCGAGAGGCTTTTTTCGCCGGCTTCTTCGGCGCGGGTTTCGAACTCTGTCGTCTACCGCCCCGCACTACCGCGGGCATGAGGCGTCCTCCACGATCCACCTGACAAGGTCATCAAAGCCCATGCCCGTGTACGCCGCCTGCTCGGGTGCGAGCGAAGTCGGCGTCATCCCCGGTTGGGTGTTGACCTCTAGGAGGACCAGGACGTCCTTAACATCGTCATAACGGAAGTCGCTTCGGGTAAGACCGCGGCAACCTAAAGCGACGTGCGCGCGGAGCGCCAGACGCAGGCAAGCCTCGGTAATGTGTGAGGGAACCGGTGCGGGAATGACGTGACGGCTGCCGCCCTCGCCGTATTTCGCTTCATAATCGTAAAAGCCCGTCGCCGCGGTGATCTCGGTCACCGCCAGCGCGTGATCGCCCAAGACCGCCGACGTTAACTCCTTGCCGGCGATGAACGGCTCGACCATCACCTGTTCGCCGAACGTCCAGCTCTCGGCGGCGACGTCCTGCGGCGGCGTGTTGGCGCCTTCGCGAATGATGAACACGCCCACGGACGACCCTTCGGCGTTCGGCTTCACGACATACGGCGGTTCGATCACGTGACGACGCGCGACCTCGTGGCGGTCGAACAGGCCTCCGCCCGGCACGTCCACGCCGGCCGCCGCCAACACCGACTTGGCCTTCGCCTTGTCCATGGCCAGGGCCGAGGCCAGCACGCCCGAGTGGGTGTAGGGAATCTGCAGGGTCTCCAGGATGCCTTGGACGCAGCCGTCCTCGCCCCAGACGCCGTGCAGGGCGTTGAACGCCACGTCCGGCTTCACGCGCGCCAGCACCTCGGCCAGGTCGCGCCCCGCATCCACGCGCGTGACCTTGGCGCCCAGCCGTTCCAGCGCGTCCGCCGCCTCGCGGCCGGAGACCAGCGACACCTCCCGTTCGGGAGAAAGCCCGCCCAGGAGAACGGCGACGTGACGATCGGCGAGCGGCTTGGTCATGGGGGAGGCGTCCGGTCTGATTGCGTTCAGGCTCTAGCGTTTGGCGCGCGCGCGGGGAAGCCGTCCAAATCCTAACCGGAGCTTAACCGCCATGAACGAGCATGGCCTCGAACCGGAAGGGTCCTGCAAAATGCAGGTGGTGAACGGCTACGTCTGTCAGAGCTGTTCGGACGTGTCCCTGGCGCACCAGGGCGTCGACCCCGCGCATCCGGAAGACAACCCCAAGAGTCCCAAGTACGACCCCCAGGCGGCGGCGACGCGCAACGACCCGGCGGTGCGTTTCGGCGGCGCGCTGGCGGGCCTGGAAGGCGCGTTCGACACGGGCGCCAACGGCTCGTCGACCCAACGGCCGCCGCAAGACGGCGACCGGGTGAATTTGACGACGTAGGACGTCCCGCTTCGCAATTCCTCCCCCGAGCGCGCAGCGCTCGCAGGGGAGGGGGACCGCCGAAGGCGGTGGAGGGGCCAGCGCCGACGCACGAAGGTGTTCTCCCACACGTTCACCGTCTCGATGCCTTCGCCCCGCTAATCACTGACCCTCAGCGCCGGCCCCACCACCACGCGACGCGTGGTCCCCCTCCCCTACGCGCTGCGCGCGGGGGAGGAACTCGAGGATGCGTCATTCGCGCGCCCGATCCGTTTGATTTCCCACTCCAGCTCCACGCCGAACTTCGCCTTCACGTCGGCGCGGACGGTGTCGCCGAGGCCTTCGAGGTCGGCAGCGGTGGCCTCGCCGGTGTTGATCAGGAAGTTGGCGTGCAGTTCGGAGAACTTGGCGCCGCCGTAGAGTTTGCCGCGCCAACCGGCCGCGTCCACCAGCCGCCACGAACTGTCGCCGGGCGGATTCTTGAAGGTCGAGCCGCCGGTCTTTTCGCGGATCGGCTGGGTGCTTTCGCGGCGCGTCGTGATCGCTTCCATGCGCGCCTTCACCGCATCCGGATCGTCGCGCGTACCCTGAAACACGGCCTCGGTCCAGACGATGTCGCCAGGCGCATGGCTCTTGCGATACTCGTAGGCAAAGTCGGCCAGCGACAGTTCACGCTTGGCGCCGTTGCGGTCAACGCCGCGCGCGGAGACCAGAATGTCCTTGGTCTCGCCGCCGTAGCACCCCGCGTTCATCACCAGGGCGCCGCCGACGGTCCCAGGAATGCCCGCATAGAATTCCAGCCCCGCGATCCCGGCGTTGGCCGCCGCCCGCGCCACCGCCGCGTCGAGCGAGGCCGCGCCGGCGGTTACGCGCTGAGTCTCCGCATCCGCGGTCACCGCGCCGAACGCGCGGCCCGCAAGCCGGATCACCACACCCTCAACGCCGCCGTCGCGCACGATGGTGTTGGAGCCGACGCCGAGCACGGTAACCGGAACGTCGTGCGGCAAGGCATTCAGAAAATCTCCGAGATCGTCGGCATCCGCCGGCATGAACAAGAGTTCCGCCGCGCCGCCCACCCGCAGCCAGGTGAACGGCCCGAGCTCGGCATCGCGCAGCAGTTTGCCGCGCACAGACGGAAGATCGTCTCTCCAGTCTTTCGTTATCATGACGCTCAAGCGGCGCGCCCCTTCAACGCTTCGAGCTGATCCGGAAGCGCATAGGCCCATTGGGTGATATCGCCGGCGCCCAGGCACACCACAAGGTCGCCGCGCTCAGCCTCTTCCGCGATCACCGAGGCCAGCGTCTGCGGGCCTTCCAGCGCCAGCACACGGCGATGGCCGTAACGCCGGACGCCTTCGACCAGGGCATCTTTGTCGACGCCTTCGATCGGCGCTTCACCCGCGGCATAGACGTCGGCGACGATCACCGTGTCGGCATCGTTGAAACAAGCCGAGAACTCGGCCATCAGGTCGCGCAGGCGCGTGTAGCGGTGCGGCTGCACCACCGCGACCACCTTGCCCGAGGTCACCTGACGCGCCGCCTTCAGCACGGCGGCGATCTCCACCGGATGGTGGCCGTAGTCGTCGATGATGCGCACGCCGCCGGCGACGCCCGCGGTGGTGAACCGCCGCCGCACGCCGTCGAAAGCGGCAAGACCTTCGCGGATCGCGGTCTCCGGCACGCCGAGCTCGCGCGCCACGGCGATGGCGGCCAAGGCGTTGGAAACGTTGTGCCATCCGGGCATCGGCAGGCGCAGATCGGCCATGGTGATCGGCTCGCCCTCGCGCGGCGTGATCAGCACGTCGAACTGGGCGCCGTCCTGGCCCATCTCGAGCTTGATCGCGCGCACCTCGGCCTGTGGGTTGATGCCGTAGGTGACCATGCGGCGGTTCTCCACCTGCGCGACCATCGCCTGCACTTCCGGATGGTCGAGACATACGGCGGCGAATCCATAGAACGGAATGTTCTCCACGAAGTCGCGGAACGCGCGGCGCACACCGTCGAACTCGCCGTAATGATCGAGATGCTCGGGATCGATGTTGGTGACGATCGCCACCGTCGACTTCAACCGGAGGAACGAGCCGTCGCTCTCGTCGGCCTCGACCACGATCCAGTCGCCCTCGCCCACCTTGGCGTTGGTGCCGTACTTGTTGATGATGCCGCCGTTCACCACCGTCGGATCGAGCCCGCCGGCGTCGAGAAGGCAGGCGACCATCGAGGTCGTCGTCGTCTTGCCGTGCGTGCCGCCGACCGCCACCGAAAACTGAAGTCGCATCAGCTCGGCCAGCATCTCGGCGCGCCGCACGAGCGGGATGCGCCGCTCGCGCGCGGCGATCAGCTCGGGATTGTCGGGCTTGACCGCCGTCGAATAAACCACCGCCGACGCTTCGCCCACATGCTCCGCCGCGTGACCAATGAAGATCTTCGCGCCCGCCGCCTCCAGCCGCTCGGTGTTGCCGCTCGCCTTGGCGTCGGAACCTTGCACCTGATAGCCGATCTTCAGCATGATCTCGGCGATGCCGCTCATCCCGATGCCGCCGATGCCCACAAAGTGGACCGGCCCTATGGGGAACGGGATGGGGCGAAGGCGCGGGTGCGAACGGGCGATCATGGCCGGCATCAGTAGCGCTTTCGACGGGCCTGTGAAGGCCCTCGTTAAAGGCTAAGCCGGATCAGGCGTCGGCCGTCTTTTCGACAAGGTCGGCCAGCGCCTTGGCCGCATCCGGCGCCGCCGCGGCATGGGCCGCCTTGGCCATGCCGGCCAGGGTTTCGGGCTTTTCCAGCAGGCCTTGCAGCAGGGTCGCCAGGCCGTCGGCGTCGAGGTCGTCCTCCAGCACCACGTCGGCGGCGCCCGCGTCGGTCAAAAGCTTGGCGTTGAAACGCTGGTGGTCGTCCATGGCGATCTTCAGCGGGACCAAGACCGAAGGCAGGCCCGCGACCGCGAGTTCGCACACCGTCGACGCCCCCGCGCGGCCCACCATCAGGTGCGCGGTGCGCAGGCGCCCCGCCATGTCGCGGAAGAAGGGCGCGACCTCGGCTTCGACGCCGGCTTCGGCATAGACCTGGCGCGCCGTGTCGAGCGTTTCGGGGCGCGTCTGCTGCTGCACGTAGAGCTTGGCGCGGATCGGTTGCGCCAGGCGCGCCACCGCCTGCGGCACAGTCTCGGACAACAGGCGCGCGCCCTGACTGCCGCCGGTGACCAACAGGCGAATGCGGTCGGTCGGCGCCTGATAGACGTGATCGTAGAGCGCGCGGATGTCGGGCCGCACCGGATTACCCACCACCTCGACCTTCAGACCGGCGGGTGATTTCGCGAGCGTCGGAAACGCGCAGGCAACCGCGCTGACGCGTTTGGCGAGCGCGCGGTTCACCCGGCCCAGCACTGCGTTCTGTTCGTGGATTATAGTCGGGCGCTTCTGGCTGATCGCCGCGAGCAAGGCCGGCAGCGACGGATAGCCGCCGAAACCTACCACAGCGGCGGGGTTCAAGCGGCGAAACGCCTTGCGCGCCTGCATCACGCCCTGCGCGATCTTCAATCCGCCGCGCACGGCGCCGATGGGATCGGTGGTCTTGAAGGTGGCGGCGTTCAGCGCCAGCCGCTCGCTGGCGGGAAAGGCTTGAGCATATTCGGCGCCGCGCGCGTCGGTCGCCAGCACCACGCTCCAGCCGCGCGCTTCGAGCTCGCGCGCCAGGGCTTCGGCGGGGAACAGGTGTCCGCCGGTCCCGCCGGCGGCGACCACTATCGTTTTGGAAGCCGCCATCAGCCGAAGAAGCCGGCCTGGGCGATCCCTTCGGTGGGGGCGTAGGCGCCGGCGCGCCGACGCGTCAGGGCGAGCGCGAAACCGAGCGTAAGACCCATGGCCAGCATGGACGACCCTCCGTAGGAGATGAAGGGAAGCGTCATGCCCTTGGTGGGCATCAGATTCAAGTTCACCGCGATATTGATCATCGACTGCAGGGCGAACAGCACGAACAGCCCCGCCGAAGCCACCTGCTCGAACGGCTCCGCCAGGCGTACCGACTGGCGCAGGCCGCGCAGCGCCACGAAGGCGAACAGCGCGATCAGCGAGATCGAAAACACCAGGCCGAACTCCTCCGCCCCCACCGAATAGATGAAGTCGGTGTGCAGGTCGGGCACGTGGCGCTTCATCACCCCCTCGCCCGGACCGCGGCCGAACAGGCCGCCCGCCGCGATGGCTTCCGACGCGCGGTCGATCTGGTGGGTGTCGGTGGTGTCGGGCGACAGAAATTTCTGCACCCGCGACGTCACGTGACCCATAAAGAAATAGGTCGAGACCAGGGTCGGAACCGCCACCGCCAACAGGCCCACGATCCAGCGCAGCGGCACGCCCGCCATGAAGAAGGTGGCGCCGAAGGCTGCGGTCAAGAGCACCGTCTGCCCAACGTCCGGTTGGATCAGAAACAGACCGACGATGACGACGTAAAGAAAGAAGGCGATGAGGACGCCGGGAAAACCCTTGGTCTTACGCCCTTCGGCAAACATCCACGCGGCCAGCACGATCAGCGCCGGCTTCACGAACTCCGACGGCTGCAGCGAAAACCCGCCGAGCTGGAGCCACCGTTGCGCGCCCTTGGCGGAATGCCCCACGAACGGCAGGGCGACCAGCACCAGAACCGACAACAGATAGGTCAGGACCGCGACGCGCCGCACCCCGCGTGGCGACATCATCGAGATCGCGATGACGATGACCAACGTCAGGCCGGCGAAAATCCCCTGGCGGATGGTGAAATGGAACGGTCCCTCGAGCCCGATCCGCGCCACCGCCGCCGGGCTCGAGGCGAAGGACAGCATCACGCCCACGAAGATCAGCGCGCCGACCCCGGCCAGCAGCAGCTTGTCGACGGTCCACCACCACTGGCCCATGGCCGAACGGTCGGTCCTGGCGAACGGATGGGCGTAGGCCGTGGTCATGGAGCTCTTCGAAGGGATGGCCGCGAAGCCTCCACACTCTCCGAAGAGGGTTAAGCCATGGTTGCCGGATCGTTAATGGAGCGCGCTCAATGCGCCTTGCCCGCGTCGAGATCTGTGTAGGTGGCCGTGCCGACGGCGTAGTCGGCCCAGTCCTTGTAGTCGAAGTGCCACCATTCATCGGTGTAGACGGTGAAGCCCTGGGCCTCCATCTCGCGCTTGAGCAGGGCGCGCAGCCAGCGTTGGCGGGTGGTGCCGCCGTCGTAGTCGGCGATGCTGCGGGCCGACATTTCGTCGATGCGCCCGGTCATCTCCACCGGCTTGCCGGTCTTCAGGTCGTAGAGCGTCAGGTCCACCGCGCAGCCGCGGTTGTGGCGCGAACCGTGCGCCGGGTCGGCGACAAAGTTGTGATCTTCCGGCGGCGTGGCATCCCAGAACATCTTGGTCGCGTACCAGGGCCGATAAGCGTCGGTGACCCACAGGCCGTAGCCGTACTTGTGCAGTTCCTGCGACGCGCGCGCGACCGCCTGGGCCGCGTCGCGCTGCATATAGGCGCCGCCCTTCTCGTAGATCGGAATGCCCATGAAGTTGCGCGTGGTTGCATAGATGGTGTCAACCTTGATCGACGGATCGAGGCTCTTCAGGGGCGCAAGATCGGACGCCCGCTTCGGATGCGGATCGACCGGCGCCGTCGCCGCCATGGCCGCCTTGCGCACCTTGTCGGGATCGGCGTGCACCGCCGCATGGATGCGCGCCTCGACCTCTGCACCGAAATCGTGACGCGCCAGCACGTCCTTGCCAATCTGAACCGTCGTCGGCGTTACCAGCAAATTGAACATCAGCCGTTGATAACCGGCGTCCCAGAACATGCGACCCCAGTTCTCCGGTTTCAATTCCACCATCGCGAAACCGTGACCATTGACGAACAGCTTTCCGCAGTGCTCGGAGATGTCGAGGATGTTGTCGGCCGTCCCGTATTGACCGACCATGGGCGCCAGATACGTCGACCGCGCTGGCGCGTGACTTGCGCTCGTGCAGTTCGTGTCAGGCGGCGGCGCGGCCATGGCGGCGGAAGCCGCGAACAGGCTCAGAGACGCGGCGAAGGCGATACGAAGCATGGGCTTTTCCTTTAAGCGCCGACCGCCGCGGCTTTCGGTGTGAGCGCAAGCGCGGCGGCGCGGAAGGCTTCGCCGCGTTCTTCGAAGTCGGCGAACTGGTCGAACGACGCGCAGGCCGGCGACAGCAGGATCAGCGTGTCCTCGCCGCTCGCGACCGCGTCGGTGTACGCGCGCGCGGTGGCGGTGGCGATGTCGCCACAGTGGGTCCAGGGCGCGCGGTCGCCGAGCGTATGGGCGAAGTCGTCGGCGGCTTCTCCGACCAGGTACGCCCGCTCGACTCGCGGAAACAGGTCGGTGAGCGAGTCGATGCCGCCGGCCTTGGCGCGACCGCCCGCGATCCAGCGCACCTTCGGATAGCTCGACAGGGCTTGGCGTGCGGCGTCGGCGTTGGTGGCTTTGCTGTCGTTGATGAAGCGCACGCGGCCGATGCGCGCGACCTCTTCCATGCGGTGGGCGAGGCCGGGGAAGCTCATCAAGCCGTCCGCCGCGTCCTCCAGGGACAGGCCGAGAGCGCGCACGGCGACGTAGGCCGCCGCCGCGTTCTGCCAGTTGTGCTTGCCGGGCAGCGAGCGCGCGCGCATCAGGTCGGCGACCTCGACGGCGCGATCGCCGGTGGCGTCGTAGAGCATGCCCTGCAGCGCATAGACCCCGCCGCCGACGGCGCGGCCGGCGGAAATCGGGCGGGTGACTTGGCGGTGCGCGCCACGCAGTTCGGTGCAGATCTGCTGGCACCAGGCGTCGTCGACGCCGATGACCGCCGTGTCGCCCTCGCCCTGATTCACAAACAGGCGCCGCTTGGCCGCGACGTAGCCGTCCATGTCGCCGTGACGATCGAGGTGATCGGGCGACAGGTTCAACAACACCGCGACCTCGGGCTTGAAACTGTGGGTCAGGTCCAGCTGGTAGGACGACACCTCGAGCACATAGACCGACCCTGCGTGCATGTCGTCCAGGCCCAGCACCCCGACGCCGATGTTGCCGCCGACGCGCACGTCCTTGCCGGCTTGCTTCAGTATCCAACTGACCAGCGCGGTCGTCGTCGACTTGCCGTTGGTGCCGGTGATGGCGACGGTGCGGGGTTTCTTCACCTCGGGCGCCAGGGCTACGGTCTGGGCGTAGAGTTCGATGTCGCCGATGACCGGCACGCCCGCAGCCTGCGCCAGTTTCACCGTCCAGTGCGGCTCGGGATGGGTGAGCGGCACGCCGGGCGCGAGCACCAGGGCTGTGAACTCCGACCACTCGGCGTCGTGCAGGTCGTTGACCTCGAAGCCTTCCGCGGCGGCCGCGGCGCGCGCCTTTTCGTTTTCGTCCCACAGCACCGGCTGGGCGGCGCCGGCTTTCAACGCGCGGGCGGCGGTCAGGCCGCTGCGGCCCAGGCCGAAGACGGCGACGCGTTTGCCCGTGAATCCCCGGACCGGGATCATCTCAATTTCAGCGTCGAGAGGCCGGCGAGCGCGAGCGCCGCGGCCACGATCCAGAAACGCACGACAATGGTGGGCTCGGCCCAGCCCAGTTTTTCGAAATGGTGGTGGATCGGCGCCATCAGGAACACGCGCCGCTTGGTCAGCTTGTAGTAGCCGACCTGGATCATCACCGAGAGCGCCTCGACCACGAACAGGCCGCCGATGATGCCGAGCACGATCTCATGCTTGGTCACCACCGCCATGGTGCCGAGCGCGCCGCCGAGCGCCAGCGAGCCGGTGTCGCCCATGAAGATCTTGGCCGGCGGGGCGTTGTACCAGAGAAAGCCCATGCCGCCCCCGATCAGGGCGGCGCAGATCACCGCGATCTCGCCGGACGCGGGCACGAAGTGGAGCTCGAGGTACTTCGAAAACAGGGCGTTGCCGACCAAGTACGAGATGATGCCGACGGCCGCCGCGCAGATCATCACCGGCACCACGGCGAGGCCGTCCAAGCCGTCGGTAATGTTCACCGCGTTGGAGAAGCCCGCGATACAGACGCAGGCGAAGACCACGTAGAACCAGCCGATGTCGAACACCACCGTCTTGAAGAACGGCACCGCGATCGAGGTTTCGAGGCCATGCTCCGGCGACTTCGGCGAGAAGATGATCAGGACCACCACCGCGACGATGGCGATGAGGAACTGGAAGATCAGCTTCTGCACGCTGGTCAGGCCGGCCGAGGTCTGTTTCGTCACCTTGGCGTAGTCGTCCATGAAACCGAGCACGCCGTAGCCGAGCGTGACGCCAAGAACGACCCAGACATAGACGTCCTTCAGATTGGCCCACAGCAGGGTCGAGACCGTGAGGCCGGCAAGGATCATGAAGCCGCCCATGGTGGGCGTGCCCTTCTTGGTCAGCAGGTGTCCTTCGGGCCCGTCGCTGCGGATCGGCTGGCCCTTGCCCTGTTTCGAGCGCATCCAGCGGATGAAGCGCGAGCCCATGGCGATGGCGACGATCCCGGCCGTGGCCATGGAAAGCCCGACGCGCACGGTCTGGTAGTGCAGCAGGTTCAGCAGCGGCGGGACGTGGGCATGGGTGGAGGCGAACCACTCGTAGAGCAGGTAGAACATTCAGGCCGTCTCCCGCTCGGAGAAATCCAGCGCGGTCAATTTCTTGGCGATCATCGATGCCTTGGAGCCCAGGGAGCCCTTGACCATCACCACGTCTCCGGGCCGGACCGCCTCGATCACCTTGGGCGCGAGGTCGGCGGCGGTTTCCGCATAGGCCCCGCGGCGGGACTGAGGCAAGGCCTCCCACAGCGCGCGCATGTGCGGACCCGCCAGGAAGACCAGGTGCACATCGGCCCCCTCGATCTCCGGCGCCAGCTCGGCGTGCAGCTTGGTTGCGTCGGGGCCGAGTTCGAGCATGTCGGTGAGCGCGACGATCCGACGGCCGTCGTCCTCGGGCCTGCGCGCGCCGAAGCTCGCCAGCACCGCCTTCATCGACAGCGGATTGGCGTTGTAGCTCTCGTCGACCAGCACAAACTCGCCGCCCTCGACGCGGATGCGGCGCTCGCGCCCCCTGCCCTCCAGCGGTTGGAAATCGGCGAGTGCGCCGAGGCCCGTGTCGATCGGAACATCCAGCGCCTCGAGCATCAGCAGCACCGCGAGGCTGTTCAGGCCCCAGTGGAACCCGCTCTGCGCCAGGGTATAGACATACTCGTGACCCCAGATGCGCGCGGAGGCGCGCAGGCCGTTGATCTCGGTCTTCAGTTCCAAGAGGCGCGCGTCGGCGGTCTCGTCGGAGCCGAAGGTCATCACCCGCGCGCCCTTGTGCAGGGCGGCCTGCTTCAACAGTTCGAACCACGGGTTGTCGGCGTTGATCACCGCGACGCCGCCCGGTCCCAGGCCCTCGAAGATCTCGGCCTTGGCCTTCGCCACGCCCGCCTCGCCGTCGGCGAAGTTCTCGATGTGCACGGGACCGACGGTGGTCACACAGACCGCATGCGGACGCACGAGCTGCGACAGCGGCGCGATCTCGTTCGCATGGTTCATGCCGATTTCGAACACCGCGCGTTGGGTGTCGCGCGGCATCCGCGCCAGCGTCAGCGGTACGCCGATGTGGTTGTTGAACGACTTGACCGATCGATGTGCGGGGCCGGCCAGCGCGAGGCCTGCATAGATCGCCTGCGTCACGCCGGTCTTGCCGACCGATCCGGTCACCGCGCCCCGGCGCACATCGGGCGCACGATCGCGGGCGAAGGCGGCCAGGTCCTCGATGCCCTTCAAGGTGTCGCCGACGATCACATGGGGTCCGCCCTCGACCGGGCGCGCGACCACCGCCGCGGCCGCCCCCTTCTCGAAGGCCTGGGCCACGAAATCATGCCCGTCGCGCTCTCCCTGGAGGGCCACAAACAGGTCCCCCGGCTCGAGCTCGCGGGTGTCGAAGGTCACTCCGGTGGCGGAGAAGGCGTCCCCCGCCAATTTCCCCCGGGTCGCGGCGAGAACCTCCTCGGAGGTCCACAGCGGCTCGCTCATTCAGACAGTCTCCCCCTTCAGGGCGCGGGCGACCTCGGTCGCGTCGTCGAAGGGATAGACGGTTTCTCCGACAATTTGACCCTGTTCGTGACCTTTTCCGGCCACCACCAGGATGTCGCCTTGTCGCAGTTCGGAAACGGCGGTCCGTATGGCCAAGCCGCGATCCCCGATTTCCCGGGCGCTCGGGGCCCCGTTCAGGACCTGTTTGCGGATGGCTGAGGGGTCTTCGCCGCGGGGATTGTCGTCGGTCACGATGGCTTCGTCGGCCAGCTTTTCGGCCACCGCCCCCATCAGGGGCCGCTTGATCCGGTCCCGGTCGCCGCCGCAGCCGAACACCACCAGGAGACGGCCCCGGGTGTGGGGGCGAAGCGCCCGGAGCACGGTTTCCAGCCCGTCGGGGGTGTGGGCGTAGTCCACATAGACCTCGCCGCCCTTGGCGCCGGTGCCGATGCGCTCCAGCCGGCCCTTGGCCCCCTTCAACTGTTCGAAGGCGCCCAGCACGTCCTCGACCTTCTCTCCGGCGGCGACGCACAGGCCGGCCGCGACCATGGCGTTCGACGCCTGGAAGGCGCCGGCCAGCGGCAGCAGGACGTCGTAGCTGCGCCCGTCGGCGTCGATCTGCAGGCGCTGACCTCCGGGGGTGGGGGTGCGCGAGACCAGGGACAGGTTACGGCCGCGCTGGCCTACGGTGAGGATATTGAGACCCGACAGGATGCTCGCCGCGGCGAAGGCGTTGTACGCGGGCGAGTCCGCGTTCAGCACCGCCGAACCGCCGCGCGGCGCCAGGGCTTCGAACAGGCGAAGCTTGGCTGCGCGATAGGCGTCCATGTCGCCGTGATAGTCGAGGTGGTCCTGGGTCAGGTTGGTGAACGCCGCCGCGCTCAGGCCCACGCCGTCAAGACGCCGCTGTTCGATGCCGTGCGACGACGCTTCCAGCGCGAGGTGGGTCACGCCCTGCGCCGCGAGTTCCGCGCACAGACGCGCCGCATCCGCCGCGTCGGGGCTTGTCAGGCCCGGGCCGGTGATCGACTGTTCGCCCGACGCGGAGCCCAGGGTGACGCCGAGCGTCCCCATGCTCGCGGCCTTGCGACCGAGCCTGGCCCAGATCTGGCGGCAGAACACCGTGACCGAGGTCTTGCCGTTGGTGCCGGTGACCGCGACGCAGGTCTTGGGCTGCGGGCCGTAAAAGGTGCGCGCGGCGAGCGCGTAGGAGCGGCGCACGTCGCCTGACTTCACCAGCACCGGCGCGATGTCCGCGGGCGTGTCCTCCGGCGCCAGCACCGCGGCGGCGCCTTGCGCCAGGGCCTGCGAGATGAACGTGCGACCATCGGCGTTATGGCCCGGCAAGGCGGCGAACAGCGTGCCGCCCGCGACCTTGCGGCTGTCCGCGGTGATCCCGGTGATCTCGGGATCGACCGGCAGGTCGCGACGCAGGATTTCGGACAGGCGCTGGTGGATCATCGCTCCGCCCCGCTGTCGTGGTTCTTCACCGGCACGCGGGTGAGCGCGTCGGTCATGGTATCGGGCCCGCGCTCGACGCCCAGGAAAGGTGCAATGCGGTTGATGACGCGGCCGGCGGCCGGCGCGGCGGTCCAGGCGGCGGTGCGCTGGCCGTGGCTGTAGGTTCCCGCGACCGGCTCGTCGATCAGCACCAGCACGAAATAACGCTTGGTCCCGATGGGTCCGTCGGCGGGGAAGACGCTGGCGAAGGACGAGACCAGCTTGGTCTGTTCGTAGTGACCGTTCATGGCCTTCTGGGCGGAACCGGTCTTGCCGCCCACGCGCAGGCCGTCGATGTTGGCGTTGGTCCCGGTGCCGTGCAGCACATTCAGACGCAGCAGTTCGAGCATAGTCTCAGCGGTCTGCGCCTTAATCACCCGATGGCCGAGCGGCCGCGCGCCGGCGGGCAGCTTCTTGATGGTCAGCGGAATATAGACGCCGCCGTTCATCACCGCGCCCATGGCGGCGGCTTCCTGCAGCGGGGTGATCATGATCGCTTGGCCGAAGGCGGTCGACGCCAGGGTGTTTTCATCCCACTTGCGGGGCAGGAACGGGTGGGCGCTCTCGCGCAGTTCGACCGGCGCCGGGCGGAACAAACCAAGAGCACGGAAGTAACGCGTCATCACGTCGCTTCCCATGGTCAGCGCCAGCCTCGAGGTTCCGATGTTGGAGGAGTGAATGAACACGTCCGCGAGCGTCATCACACGATTCTCGGGATCGTCGTCGTGGATCGTGCGATCGCCGATGCGCAACGGCTGCGTCGCATCGAAGCGGCTGTTCAGCGTCGCCGTTCCGGTATCGAGGCCCGCGGACAAGGTGAACACCTTGAAGGTCGAGCCCATTTCGTAGTCCGACGTCGCCGCGCGATCGAGTTTCGAATCGTCGGACGCCTTACCGGCGACTGACGGATCGTAGGAAGGCCAGCTGGTCATCCCCAGAATTTCGCCGGTCTGGGTGTCGGTGACGATGCCGACGGCGCCCTTGGCGTGCAGCGCGTCGGCGGCCTTGAACACTTCATCCTCGAGCGCGCCCTGCACGCGCATGTCGATGGACAGGGCGACCGGCGCGCCGGCGCGGCCGTCGGCGCGGATGGCGGGGTCGAGCGAGCGCTCAACGCCGGCGATGCCGCGACCGCCCGAATCTGAGAAGCCGATGACGTGTGCGGCCGATATCCCCAGCGGATAGACGCGCTTGTCTTCTTCCGCGAACGACAGGCCCGGCAGGCCCAGCGCGTGAACGCGGTCGCGTTCCTGCGGCGTCAGTCCGCCGAGAAGATAGGACTGGTGTTCGGCGGTGAGCGCCTTGCGCAGGCGCCCGGGGTTCAGCTGCGGCGCGGCCTGCAGGAGAGCGTTGTAGGTCCCGTCCACGTCCCAGACCTCGTCCGGATCGACGTAAAGGCCATAGGCCACGAGATTGGTCGCCATAAGGCGGCCGTTGCGATCGACGATGTCGGCGCGGGAGGCGACCGGGGCGACGGTGATTTCGGAGTCCTGCGAAGCGCCCGAGAAGAGAGCCGCCCGTACGGCGCCCACGCCGAGAATCGCGAACACGGCGCCGAACACCGCAAGCACGACGTAGATGCGCGTGCCGGCCTCGGTTCCTTCCTTGGTTTCGGTCTTGGCGCGCTTCCCGGTCTCGTCGACCGTCCACTGTTTCTCGCGCGGCCAACGGAAACCGGAACGCGTGTGGTCGGGACCGAGATCGGAGCGGCTCATCGCGCGGGCTCCGCGGCCAAGGCCGGATCGGTCGCCGGGCCGGTCGCGGAAGCGGCGGCCTTCTTGACGCCGGGCTTGGGCTTTTCCGCCGCGACGGTTGGGAGCGCGGCGGGGCTCGCCTCCTGCGTCGAGTCGACCGGCTTGAGGCCGGCGTCTTCGGAGAGGGTCTCGATACGCTCGGGCTGCTCCAGGCGCGCGTCTTCGGCGCGGAGCAGTTTCACTTGCCGCTGTTCGTCGCCGATGCGCTGTTCGATGTCGGCGATCTCGGCGCGCTCGCGGCTGGCGCGAGCCTTGGCGATGTAGACGCCGAACACTAAAATCACCAGGAGCGCGAAGGTGACGACCTCGACGATGCGGATGCCGCGTACGCGACTGTGGAAGATCGAGCCCAGAATGTTCATGCGGCGGCCCTCTCGTTCCAGGCCGGCGCCGTCGTGCGCCGCGCCGCCCGCAGCTTGGCGGACCGCGCGCGCGGATTTTGGGCGATCTCCTGTTCGCCAGGCGCCTTCGGCCCTTTGAAGAGGAGTTCGAACGTGGGCTTCGGCCCCGCCTTGCCCGGCGGCAGGTGACGCGACCCGCCGGGCGTATTGCCCGAGCGCTCGTTCAGGAAGATCTTGACCATGCGGTCTTCCAGCGAGTGGAAGGTCACCACCGCCAGGCGCCCGCCCGCAGTCAGCACCCGCTCGGCGGCGATCAGGCCCGCCTCCAGTTCGCCGAGTTCGTCGTTCACCGCGATGCGCAACGCCTGGAAGGTGCGCGTGGCGGGATGCACCGGCGCGCCCTTGCGCCCGCCCAGCGCGCGTTCGACGACGTCGGCGAGGTCGAGGGTGCGTTCGAACGGCTGTTCGGCCCGCCGCGCGACGATAGCGCGCGCAATGCGGCGCGAGGCGTGCTCTTCGCCATAGCGGTAGATAATGCGGGCGATCTCGGCCTCGTCGCCGGTGTTGACGATGTCGGCGGCCGACGGCCCCTCGACGCTCATCCGCATGTCCAGAGGGCCGTCGCGCAGAAAGGAGAAACCGCGTTCGGCTTCGTCCACCTGCATGGAGGAAACGCCGAGGTCCAGCGCCACGCCGTTGCAATAGTCATGACCATACTCGGTCATCACCTGCGGCATTTCGGAGAAGCGCCGCGGCGCCAGTTCGAAAGCGTCGGGATAGATCGCCGACAGCGCCTCCGCGAACCCGGTCACGTTGGGGTCGCGATCGAAAGCCAGAACCTGGGCGCCGCGATCAAGGAAGGCGCGGGTATAGCCGCCCGCGCCGAAGGTGCCGTCGAGGATCAGGTCGCCGGGGCCGGGCGCGATCGCCTCGATCACCTCATTCAACAGTACGGAAACGTGGGGCGAAGTTTCGCTCACGAGCCGCCACCCAGTTTGGCGGCGCGTTGTTGCTCGCGCAGTTTGGCGAGACCGCTGCGCGCGGCGGCCTTCTCGGCCTCGCGGCGCGCGCGGTACGCTTCGCGCGCCCAGATCTGAAATCGGTCCTTCAGCCCGACCACCACCACCCAGTCGGTGATGGCGAACTCCTCGCACAGCTTTTCCGGAAGCGTGATCCGCCCCGCAGCGTCGAAGCCAAGCTGGCTCATGCCGCCATAAACGGTGAACTCGAGCGACGAGCGCAGCGGGTCGCCGAACGGCAACTCTTCGATCAGCGCTTCGTAACGGTCGAACAGCGCCTTGCCGCCGCCCTCCAGGCAGTCGGCTTCGATCGAGGGAAAACAGAACACGCCGTCGAAGGACGAGGCGGCGGCCGCGCGGAATTCCTGCGGCACGACGATGCGCCGTTTCGAGTCCAACTGTTTCTCGAATGCCGAGAGAAACACCTACCCACCGGACCGCCATCACAGCCCGCCCCTGATTTGCCCCTCGGCAATTGGGTTAACATGGGGGGTGCTGGGAGGCAATGACACTTGATGACATTTTTAACCACAATGGCTGGATTTGGGCTTGGTTTTGCTGAATAAATGAGAACATTGGAAGAACATTGCCAGTATAGAGCGCTGATACGCCGCGCCCTGTAAGCACTATCTTCACGAAGGTTAATCGCGCCGCGTCAGACCAAGGTCTTAACGCGGCAGAGGCGAGTAAGCGGGCCGAACGGGAAAAAACGGATCAGACGGCCTGTAAGCCGGGTTCTGTCCCTCGCCCGGAGGCCAGGTGACGGTCATTCCTCTGGACCGCTCATTGCTGAACGGTTCTCGCGACCTACCCGGACCCCTGGACCAGCGACGGTCCTGACCCGGCCGAAGCCGAGACGCGGGATCCCTATTTGGTCTTGCTCCAGGCGGGGCTTGCCATGCCGTCCCTGTCACCAGCGACGCGGTGGGCTCTTACCCCACCCTTTCACCCTTTCCGCAGGCCGAAGCCCGAGGTGGTTTGCTTTCTGTGGCGCTTTCCCTGGGCTCGCGCCCGGCGGGCGTTACCCGCCGCCTTGTCGCCGTGGAGCCCGGACTTTCCTCGACAGCCCCAAGAAACTTGGATGGCCGCCGCGACCGCCCGGCCGTCTGATCCGCGCGCAAACTGGGGGTTCAGGCGGCAAAAGGCAAACTGTCACTCGCCAACGGTAATGGCCAAGACAGCCGGGAACGCTATCGGGGCCGGCCGCGCTAAAGCTCGACGGCGGTTGGGAATCGCGGATGGGCGGGTTGAAGACTACGGCGCTGGCTGCGGCGGTCCTGCTGGCGACCGGAACCATGGCGCACGCCCAGGAGAGCGCGGCCGCCGATCCGACAGCGCCCGCGGTCGACCAGCCGTGGGCGTTCCACTGGCAGGGTACGTTCACCGAGCAGGCGCACCCGGGATTCCGCTCGCCCTATCGCGGACCGCACAGTCTTGACCCGTCTTCGCGCGGCGACGAGACGAGCGACCTGACGCTCTATGCCGGCGTGCGGCCATGGAAGGGCGGCGAAATCTGGATCGATCCGGAAATCGACCAGGGTTTCGGGCTCAGCAACACGCTCGGTCTCGCCGCCTTCCCGAGCGGCGAGGCCTACAAGGTCGGCAAGAGTTCGCCCTATCTGCGCATGCAGCGCCTGTTCCTGCGCCAGACGCTCGACCTCGGCGGCGATCGTTCCAAGGTCGATCCCGATCTCAACGTGCTCGGCGGATCGCAAGGCGCGAACCGGATGGTGTTCACCGTCGGCAAGTTCTCGGTGGTCGACGTGTTCGACAACAACAGCTACGCGCACGACCCGCGCAACGATTTCATGAACTGGGCGATCATCGACACGGCGACTTTCGACTACGCCGCCGACGCCTGGGGCTACAGCGCAGGCGGCTCGGCGGAGCTGTACGAGGGCAATTGGGCGTTTCGGCTGGGCGTGTTCGACCTCTCGGACGTGCCCAACTCGACGCGTCTGGAGTCCGGCTTCCAGGAGTTCCAAGGCCTCGGTGAAATCGAGCGCGACTACAAGCTGGGCGACCACGCTGGCAAGGTGCGCGTGAACGGGTTCCTAAGCCGCGGTCGCATGGGAACCTACGCCGACGCGCTCGCGCTCGCCTTAGCGACGCACACGACCCCGGACACCGCGTTGGTGCGCCAGTACCGCAGCCGCAGCGGCGTTGCGATCGACTGGGAACAGGAAGTCGCGAAAGACGTCGGCGTGTTCGCGCGCGCCGGCTGGGACCAGGGCGACGTCGAGCCCTACGAGTTCGAAGATATGGACACGACCTACGCCGCCGGCCTGTCAATGAAGGGCTCACGCTGGGGACGTGCCGACGACGTGTGGGGCCTTGCCGGCGAGATCGGCTCGATTTCCAAGGCGCACGAAGCCTATCTCGCCGCGGGCGGTCTCGGCATTCTCGTCGGCGACGGTCGCCTGCCGCACGAGGGCGACGAGCGCGTGCTCGAGACCTTCTACGCCCTGCCGATCGTGAAGAACGCGCGCGCGAGCTTCGACTATCAGCTGTTCGAAAACCCCGCCTTCAGCCGCGACCGTGGACCGGTGTCGGTTTTCGGCCTGCGCCTGCACGTCCAGCGCTAGAGCGAACCGGTCACCGCCTCGACCGAGGCGAGGCGCAGCATCGCCATCAGGCGCGCGCGGGTATCGCCGTCGGCGACCCCGTCGACGCGATCCGGACGCCAGTGACGCTGGAATGCGCGCACCACCGTCGCCGTGTCTTCATCGTAGGTTCCCGACGGCAGGGGTTCGTAGCCCAGGCGATGCAGTCCCGCCTGCAGCACGAACACGCCAGGGCCGTCGTCGCCGAGCGTGAGCGACGCGCCCGGCGCCGCTTCCGGTTCAAACCACAGCCCGTGACCCGCCTGCGCCAGGCGCTTCCACGGGAAAAACTCGCCGGGATCGTCCTTGCGCGCCGGCGCGACGTCGGAATGGCCGAGGATGCGTGCGTCGGGAATATCCCAGCGCTCGCGGATGTCGCCGAGCAGCGCGATGACGCTGTCGATCTGGGCGTCGGGGAAGGCGCGGTAGCCCCATTCGTGGCCGGGATTGACGATCTCGATGCCAATGGAGGCGGAATTGATGTCGGTTTCGCCGCGCCAGAACGACTTGCCCGCATGCCAGGCGCGCCGCTCTTCCGGCACGAGGCGAAAGACGCGGCCGTCCTCCTCGATGAGGTAGTGCGCCGACACCTTGGCTTCAGCGTCGCACAGCCGTGCCAGCGCCTCCGCTCCGGTCTTCATGCCGGTGTAGTGCAGCACCACCATGTCCGGCGGCGCCGAGCGGGCGTTGAAGTTGGGCGACGGGTTTTCGACGACCAGAAGCGGCGTCACGCGCTCAGCGGCCGTTCCGGTCCCAGCCGTACGCGACCCAGGCATGGCCCACCTTGCGCGCTTCGAGCACCTGGGGGCGGACCGTCGCGCGGCTGCGGGCGCGCAGCGCCATGCCAGTGAAGAAGACGAAGACGGATCCCACGACGGCGATCAGGGTCATGGCGGCGGCCGCGAAGACGGCGAGCAGAACGCCCACGGCCAAGGCCAAGCCCGCGGCCAGAAATCCGCCGAGCCACGCCAGGAAACGGCTCAGGCCGTCGCCTTGGTTGCGCGGGCCCGGACCGAAACTGCTCCCCAAAATCAAACGCGGGGTCGTCTCCATGGATCACCTCGAAGGCGCCCCGCTGCCAGGACGCTCCAGATTATGTCGTCCTCGGGCCGGGGCCCGTCAACCGCAACGCGCCCAGGGCGCGAATGTTCATCATGTCGCAGCCCCGTAAACGGAGCGTTGGCCCGTTGCGTAAACGGGCGGGGAAGGATGATCCGTCTTAGTGGTCTATATTTCAAACTTGTCTATTATAACGGGCGTGGAGAAACTCATGCGCCGCTTCGACATCGAAGGTATCGACGACGTCATCCACGGCCGCCTGCGGCTGGGCGTGATGGCCTATCTGGCCGACGCGGAGGTGGCGGATTTCACCGAGTTGAAGACCGCACTGGGCGCCACCCAGGGCAATCTGTCGATCCACCTGCGCAAGCTCGAAGAGGCCGGTTATGTGTCGATCGACAAGAGCTTTCTCAATCGCAAACCCCTGACCCGCCTGCGCATGACGCCGAAGGGCCGAAAGGCCTTCGCCGACTATCTGGCGGCGTTGGGGAAGCTGGTCGGCGAGCGCTAGGCGGTGCGCGCTTGCAGGTCGCGGCGTTCTCGCATGACGGCGTCGAAGGCTTCGTTGACGCCGGCGGCCTTGGCGTTGAACACCTCGATGAATTCTTCCGGCAAGCCGCGCGCGCGGACCCGATCGGGATGCGCTTCGGACAACAGGCGTCGGCGCGCTTCGCGCACCTCGCTGTCGGGCGCGTCGGCGGGAACGCCCAGCACCACGTACGGATCGTCGGCGGCGGCGCCGAGGTGGGTCGCCCTCACCCGGCGGAACACCAGAGGCGAGAGTCCCAACAGGTCCGACACGCGCTCGAGGTAGTCGAGTTCCTCGCCGGTCACCACGCCGTCGGACACGGCGACATGGAACAGTCCGTCCAGCACGTCCTCGAGCAGCTGCGGACAAGTGCGGTAACGCTTGGCCAGGCGCCGTGCATAGCTCTCGTAACCGCGGGTGGTCTGGCTGGCGAGGTCGTAGAGCAGGCGCACGTTGCGCTCGCTGCCTGGCTCGGGCTGGAACACCTCGGAAAAGGCCTGGTACTCGTGGGCGTCCGCCCGGCCGTCCGCCTTGGCGAGCTTGGCGCCCAGTGCGGTCACCGCGGTGGTGAACGCGGGGTCCTCGCCGGGCAACCCGGGCGGGCACTGGTCGCACTCCGCCCCGTCGGGACGGCGGGCCGCCAGTCCGGCGATCTTTCTCCAGAAACCCATGACACGCGTGCTCGCAGGGGATTGCGGCCCTCGAATGGCCCGGATCGCCCGGCATGGCAAGGCTGGCCGCAGCAGCCCGCGCGGCGTTGGCGACCGTTGGCGCAGGCCGCTTGCCGGTTTAGAACCTTGGTCCACCGAAGGCCGCCCGAGGGTCGGCCCGTTCACGAGGTTTCCCCCATGTCCTTGCTCTTCGTGCTCGCGCTTCTGGCTTCCGACCCGCAGGCCTCTGCTCCCGCCGACGCCGCGCCGGTCGCGACCCAGGGCCAGGAGGACCCGGACTATTTGCCCAAGGGGGCGCCGTCGGACGACTACGCCTTCGTCGCCTGGTGCGACGGCGTACTGTCGGGGCATATGGACCTGGCCGCGCATCTCTCCGACGTCCTGCCGCTCGACGACGTGCAACAGACCATCGGTCACGACTATCTGCGCGCCTACGCCCAAGCCATGGCGACCTCGCCGGAGAGCAAGACCGCCGAGGGCAGGAAGCGCGCGGAGGCCGCGCGGCTGGACGGCTGGAGCCGCTGGGAGGCGGCGCGCAACACGCCGGACAAGAACCTCGCGGTGAACACCTACCTCGCCTACCAGCTGCCCGGCCGCTGCGAGCACGCCGCCGAGCGCCTGTCGCACAATCCCAAACTCTTCGCCCGCGCGCCGAGCGTCGACGAGGTCGCCGCCATGGGCACGAACGCCGTCTCGACCCGCGCCGATGCGATGGCCTCGCATGCACCGCCGCCCGCCGCGCATCCGGTCGCGATGTCCATGCCGATGACCGCAGCGGTAACGCCGTCGCCCGCGCCGGCCGCCGCTCAGACCGGACAGATCTCGGTGCAGATGACCGAGGAAAGTCAGCCGGTCGCCACTGTTCCGGCAGCAGCCCAGGCTACTCCCCCGCCGCCGGCGCCAGCGCCCGTCGCCGCACCGGTCGCCGCCCCGGTGAAGACGGCTGTCGTCGACCGACGCCCCAAGCGCGGCCACTTCCTGCCGCCGATTTTCCGCAGCAAGGCTTCGAAGGAAAAGGAAGCCCAGGAAGACGCGGCGGCCGCGGCGGGATCGCCGCAGTAATTCACGCCGCGCGTTCCCGCTCCGCAGCCGGATCGTAGCTGAGGATCGGGGCGAGCCAGCGCTCGGTTTCTTCGAGGGTCCAGCCTTTGCGGCGCGCGTAGTCGACGACTTGGTCGCGGGCGATGCGGCCGACGCCGAAGTAGTGGGCCTGCGGGTGGCTGAAGTAGAGGCCTGAGACCGACGCGGGCGGGGTCATCGCCATGCTTTCGGTGAGCCGCATGCCGGTGTTGGTCTCGGCGTCGAGCAGCTTGAACAGCGTCAGCTTCTCGGTGTGGTCGGGTTGCGCGGGATAGCCGGGCGCGGGGCGGATGCCGCGGTAGCGTTCGGCGATCAGGTCTTCGACGGTCGCGTTCTCGTCCGACGCATAGCCCCATAGTTCGCGGCGTACGCGCCTGTGCAGAGCTTCGGCGAAGGCTTCGGCGAGGCGGTCGGCCAGGGCGGTGGCGAGAATGGCGGAATAGTCGTCGCCCTTGTCTTTGAAGGTCCTGGCGAGTTCGGTCTCGCCATGGCCGGCGGTGACCGCGAAGGCGCCGACCCAGTCGGGCTTCGAACCCACGGGGGCCACGAAATCGGAAAGGGCCGCGTTGGACTTGCCCTCGCCCTTGGGCATCTGCTGGCGCAGGGTGTTGAGGCGCGCGAGCTCGGTCGTGCGTGCGTCGTCGGCGTAGAGCACGATGTCGTCGCCGTCCGTGTTGGCTGGCCAGAAACCGACGACGCCGGACGCGGTGAGCAGTTTCTCGTTGACGATGCGATCGAGCATCGCCTTGGCGTCGACGAACAGGCCGCGCGCCGCCTCGCCTACGATCTCGTCGTCGAGGATTTCGGGATAGTGACCGACCAGCTCCCAGCTCGCGAAGAAAGGAGTCCAGTCGATGTGGGCGGCGAGTTCGCGGAGGTCATAATCCTTGAACGCGCGCACACCGGTGAACGACGGCTTCGGCGGCGTGTAGGTTTCGAAGTCGCAGGCAAAGCGGTTGGCTCGGGCCTCGCCCAGCGGCGCACGCGGCTTCTGGGTTCCACGCGCGTAGGACTCGCGCACGCGCAGATACTCGTCGCGCGTCGCCTGCACGATGCGCGGCTTTTCGGTCGGCGACAGCAGGCCCGACACCACGCCCACGGCGCGCGAGGCATCGAGCACATAGAGCGTCGGACCGCGGCGGTAGGCCGGTTCGATCTTCACCGCGGTATGGGTGCGGCTGGTGGTGGCCCCGCCGATCAACAGCGGAATGTCGAAACCGCGCCGCTCCATCTCGCCGGCGACGAACACCATCTCGTCGAGCGAGGGGGTGATCAGGCCCGACAGGCCGATCATATCGGCGCCCACGCGCTGGGCCTCGTCGAGGATGCGATCGGCGGGCGTCATGACGCCGAGGTCGATGACCTCGTAGTTGTTGCACTGGAGCACGACGCCGACGATGTTCTTGCCGATGTCGTGCACGTCGCCCTTCACCGTCGCCATGACGATTTTGCCGGCGGAGGTCCGCGGCTGACCGTCCTTCTCCGCCTCCATGAACGGTAAGAGCCAGGCGACGGCCTGTTTCATCACCCGCGCGGACTTCACCACCTGGGGCAGGAACATCTTGCCGGAGCCGAAGAGGTCGCCCACGACGTTCATGCCGTCCATCAGCGGGCCTTCGATGACGTGCAGCGGCCGCTCGGCTTCGAGACGCGCGGCCTCGGTGTCCTGCTCGATGAATTCGGTGATGCCGTGCACCAGGGCGTGGCTGAGCCGCGCCGCCACCGGCTGATCGCGCCATTTCAGGTCGACGACCCGGGCCTGCCCCTTCTCGCCCTTGTATCGGGGCGCGAGGTCGACCAGACGCTCGGTCGGCGACACGCCGCCGCGACCCGGTCGGTTCAGCACCACGTCCTCGACCGCCTCGCGCAGCTCCGCGTCGATCTCGTCATAGACCGGCAGGTCGCCGGCGTTGACGATGCCCATGTCCATGCCGGCCGCGATGGCGTGGTAGAGGAACACGCTGTGCATGGCGCGGCGCACCGGCTCGTTGCCGCGGAAGCTGAACGAGACGTTCGACACCCCGCCCGACACGCGTGCGTACGGCAGCGTCTGCTTGATCCGCCGCGTCGCCTCGATGAAGTCGACCGCATAGTTGTCGTGCTCGGAAATCCCTGTCGCGATGGCGAAGATGTTGGGGTCGAAGATGATGTCTTCCGGCGGGAAGCCGACCTTGTCGACCAGGGTGCGATAGGCGCGCTCGCAGATCTCGACTTTGCGCGAGGCGGTGTCGGCCTGACCCTGCTCGTCGAAAGCCATGACCACGACGGCGGCGCCATAGCGGCGGCACTTCGTGGCGTGTTCGAGGAACGGCCCCTCGCCTTCCTTCAGGCTGATCGAATTGACGATCGCCTTGCCCTGAACGCACTGTAGGCCCGCCTCGATCACCTCCCATTTGGAACTGTCGACCATCACCGGCACGCGCGCGATGTCGGGCTCCGACGCGATGAGATTGAGAAAGGTGACCATCGCCTGCTTCGAATCGAGCAGGCCCTCGTCCATGTTCACGTCGATGGCTTGGGCGCCTGCTTCGACCTGCTGACGCGCGACCGCGAGCGCCGCCGGGTAATCGCCCTCGACGACCAGCTTGCGAAACTTGGCGGAGCCGGTGACGTTGGTCCGCTCGCCGATGTTGACGAAGACGGGACGCATCAGTTGAGCCTCGCGCCGATGGCGGCCAACGTGTTTCGCCAAGCGGTCGCGCCGTCGTCGCTTTCCTCCCAGAGTTCCGCGAGTTCTGAACGGGCGGCCACCCGCGCCAGCGCCTCGCCGGCGAGCACGCGAAGGGCAGGAGACGCGGGTCCAAGCACGGACGGCAATCCTGCATGATCCGACGGAATCATGCCCGCGACGCCGGAATGGGCGGCGGCCACGAAGGCGGCGGCGGCCACGGCTTCAGACGCCTCGGGCGCCTCGATATAATCTGCGGTGAGCGCCGCGTTCAACGTCGTCTCGATGGTCGACCAGTGGGGCGCGCCGGCGAGCCGCGCTGCGAAATCGGCCGCGTCGTCGTTATCGAACGCATCTACAGATGAGGCGCCCACGTCAGATCGCCAGTTCAAAGGGTTCGAGGCCCGACAGGCGCATGGCGGTCGGGCGGTCGGGGACGACGCGCGGCTTCAGGCCCTTCGCGGCGCTTCCGATCAGGTGGATGTGCTCGGGCGTGGTGCCGCAGCAGCCGCCGAGGATGTTGACGAGGCCGCTCCTGGCCCACTCTTCCAGGTGCGCGCTCGTCTCGCAGGCTTGCTCGTCGTACTGGCCCATGGCGTTGGGAAGACCCGCGTTCGGATAGGCGGCGACCAGGGTGTCGGCGACGCGCGCCAGTTCCGCCAGGTGCGGTCGCATCAGGTCGGCGCCGAGCGCGCAGTTCAGGCCCACGGCCCAGGGCCGCGCGTGACGCACCGAGTTCCAGAACGCCTCCACTGTTTGGCCCGACAGGGTGCGGCCGGAGCGGTCGGTGATGGTGCCGGAGATCCACAGCGGCAGCGGCTCATAGCCGTCGTCCTCGAGGTCGAGGATCGCCTTGATCGCGGCCTTGGCGTTCAAGGTGTCGAAAATGGTCTCGACCAGAAAGATATCGATGCCGCCTTCATGCAGGGCCTTCGCCTGTTCGCGATAGGCGCCGTAGACCTCGTCCCACGTCACCGCGCGATAGGCCGGGTCGTTCACGTCGGGCGACAGCGAGAGCGTACGGTTGAGCGGGCCCATCGAACCCGCGACCCAGCGCGGACGATCGGGGGTCTTCACGGTCCAGCGGTCGGCGCTCTCGCGGGCGAGACGCGCGGCGGCGAGGTTGATATCGGTCACCGCGCCTTGCAGGGCGTAGTCGGCCTGGCTGATGGCGGTGGCGTTGAAGGTGTTGGTCGAGGCGATGTCGGCGCCGGCTTCGAAATAGGCGTCGTGCAGTTGGGCGACGGCGTCGGGACGCGTCACGCACAAGAGATCGTTGTCGCCCTTCAGCGAATGATTGTGCTGGGCGAAGCGCTTGCCGCGGAAATCCTCTTCGCTCAAGCCGAGGCCCTGGATCATGACGCCCCAGGAGCCGTCGAGGATCAGGATGCGGTCGCGCGCGGCGGCCTTCAGAGCGGCGATGCGGTCGGCGCGGGTCATGACTGCGCCTCCACCGCCGGTTCGCGCAGGCCCAGGACGCGGCAGATGGCGTAGACGAGGTCGGCGCGGTTCAAGGTGTAGAAGTGGAATTCGGAGAAGCCCTCCTCCTCCAGGCGCGCGCAGGTTTCCGCTGCCACGGCGCCGGCGATCAGGCGGCGCGTGTCGGGGTCGCCGTCGAGGCCGTCGAACAGGTTGCCGAGCCAGGCCGGGATTGCCGTGCGGCAGCTCGAGGCCATTCGCTTGAGGCCCGCGAAATTGGTCACTGGCATGACGCCTGGCACGATGGGGATGGTGACGCCCGCGGCGCGCACCTTTTCCTCGAAGCGCAGGAAGGCGTCGAAGTCAAAGAAGAACTGGCTGATCGCGCGTGTGGCGCCCGCGTCGATCTTGGCCTTCAGCACGTCGATGTCGTGGTCGATCGATGGGCTCTCCGGATGGCATTCCGGATAGACGCCGACAGTAATTTCGAACGCGGCGATGCGCTTCAAAGCGGCGGTCAGTTCGGTGGCGTTGATGTAGCCGTCGTTACTCGGAACATAGGCTTCGCCCATGCCGCTCGGCGCGTCGCCGCGCAAGGCAACAATGTGGCGCACGCCCATGTCCCAATAGTCGCGCGCGATGGCTTCGATGGCGTCGCGCGAAGCGCCGACACAGGTCAAGTGCGCGGCGGGCTTCAGAGTCGTCTCGTTCAGGATGCGCTGCACCGTGCGGTGGGTGCGGTCGCGCGTGGACCCGCCCGCGCCATAGGTCACCGACACGAACGATGGGTGCAGCGGTTCGAGACGGCGGATCGCCTTCCACAGCGACTCCTCCATTTCGGGGGACTTGGGCGGCGAGAACTCGAAGGAGACGCGCACGTCGCGATCCGCGCGGCCGCCGGCGCGTGCGACCGGACCGAGTGGCGAAAGCAAAAGTCTGCGGGCGTCGGCGAGGCTCATGCGCGTCGCCTCGTCTTGGTCGCATCACCGCGACGCCGCGCTCCGGCGGAGCAACCCGTCCATATCTTCACCGTCAGGCCTTCACGTTCGGGCGCGAGCGCGACGGGCTTCTCGGGTTCCAGGCCCGCGTCCTCGAGCCAGCGGCCTATCTCGTCGTCCTCGAAGCCGAGGCGGCGGTGTTGATGTTCGCTGCGCAGGAACTCGAGGTCGTGTGGCGCGAAGTCGACGATCACCAGCTTGCCGCCGGGCGCGACGAGGCGCGCGGCTTCGGAGAGCGCCGCGACCGGATCGCTGAGATAGTGCAGCACCTGATGCACCACCACGAGGTCGGCGGTCTCGGACGGCAGGCGCGTGGCGAAGATGTCGCCGTGGCGCAGCTCCACCGACTTCAGTCCGGCGCGCGCGACGTTGCCGCGCGCGATGTTGAGCATCTGCTGCGACAGATCGAGGCCCACCGACGCCTTCGCGCGCGATCCGAGCAGGGTCAGCATGCGGCCCGACCCGGTGCCGAGATCGACCACGCGCTCGAACGGACCCGGCCCCGCGGCGCGTTCGACGGCGGCCTCGACGCGGCCCTCCGGCGCGTAGAGCGAGCGGATTTCGTCCCAGCGCGGGGCGATGCGTTCGAAGTAGGCGGCGGCCTCGGCCTCGCGTTCGGTGCGGACCTGTTCGAGACGTTGGAAGTCGCGGTCGGGCGCGCCCTCGGCGTTCATGAGGTCGAGCACGGCGTCGACCAGCGCGCGCCGCGAACCGTGCGCCGGCAGGCGATAGAACACCCAGGCGCCGTCGGGAAAGCGTTCGATCAGTCCGGCCTCGGTCATCAGCTTCAGGTGGCGCGAGACGCGCGGCTGGCTCTGGTCGAGGATGCGGCCGAGCTCCATGACCGAGAGCTCCTCGACCGCGAGCAAGGCGAGGATACGCAGGCGGGTGGGCTCACCCGCCGCGCGCAAGGCGTCCACAGCCTCTTCGGCATCCAGTGACATGGGGGATATAAAGATATCTTTATATCCTTATGGCAAGGAAATTCACGCCGCGGTCCACCGTAAATCACCGTATTTTACGGTGGCGGACCGGCCCCGCCGCCTTAGTCGGCCGGCTGCCAGAGCTCGATCTTGATCCCGTCCGGGTCGAGCAGCCACGCGAATTTACCGAAACCCTCGTGTTCCTCGCGGCCGAGCGGCGCGGCGCCGGCGGCCTCGGCGCGGGCCAGCAGGCCGTCCAGGTCGTCGACGATCAGGTTGATCATGAAGGGCTGGGTCGAGGGCTTGAAGTGGTCCGTGTCCGCCGCGAACGGCGTGACCTGGGTGCAGCCGGCCTTGGGGTGCTCGAACATGGCGCCGCCCCAGTCGGTGAACTTCACCCCCAGGACCCGGTCGTACCAGTCGCGCACGGCCCCCTTGTCGGCCGCCTTGTAGAACACCCCGCCTAGTCCAACGACCGCCGCCATCTTCGCCTCCCTCAGCTGACCTCCGGCCGATACGCCGGAACCGGCGCCGGCGTAAATCACCGTATTATCGGGGGACCGGGTCTCACCCGTTCGGGTGAAGCCGCCGCGCACCGGACAGAGGGGTAAGGGGCGGCCGCTCGACGGTCAAACCTGCGAAAAGTCCAGGATCGAGCACCGATCACGCCTCGATCACGAATAGCTCAGATCGCGCCGCATTTCCGCCGCATCGTCGCCCAAGCGCGGCCGTCTGCCGAGCGCGACCTACCCACGTTTCGACCTTTGAACTTCCATCTCCGCCCGCCCTTCCCCGGCATGCCAGCCCCCGGGGATCGGAGAAGGAGGGGACCCGTCCGCGTGGCGGACGGGAGATGAGGGGACCGCGTTCGATCCCTGGCCGTGGAGTCACCGCTCAGCACGGCGCTCGAGAATGGGGTCCCCTTTTCTAAGCAAAACGCCCGGAGAAGATGCCCGACAAAACGCTGGGTCTAATTTGTCGGGACGCGAGCGCGCGGTCCGTCCTAGGGTCACACCTGAGGAGACCGACGTGCGCTACATGATGATCGTCAAGGCGACGCCCTCCAGCGAGAAGGGGGTCATGCCCAAGGAAGAAGATTTCGCCAAGATGGGCGCCTACAACGAGGAACTCGCCAAGGCCGGCGTTCTCGTGGACCTGTCCGGCCTGCAGTCGTCCGCGCACGGGATGCGCATCCGCTTCGACGGCGGCAAGAAGACCGTGGTCGACGGGCCGTTCACCGAGTCCAAGGAACTGATCGCCGGCTATTGGATCATCGACGTGAAGTCGCCGGAGGAAGCGCGCGAGTGGGCGCTGAAGGCGCCGAACCCGTCGGCCAATCCCAACGAGCCGGGCGAAATCGAACTGCGCCGGTTCTTCGAGATGGAAGACTTCGCGCCGAGCCCCGAAATCGAGAAGATGAAAGAACGACGCGACAAGTTCTTCGCACCGAAGTCGTAACGGCGACGTCACGAAGCGTCACGCACCGCCGACTGCGAAGGCCGGTGCGTGTGGTCGGAAGCGCGACCTGTCCGTGCTTTCCGTGTTTTCCGTGGTCAATATCCTCCTTCACTCGGGGATCGGCGTCACCAGCGGTTTGTCTTCAAGGAAGGCCGTGAGGTTTTGCAGCAGGAGCGCGACCATGCGCTGCACGGAATCGGTGGTGGCGCCCGCGGTGTGGGGCGTGAGGATGGTGTTGGGGACGTCGCGCCAACGCTCGTAAGGCGTGGGTTCCTCGACGAAGACGTCGAGCGCGGCGGCGCCCAGGGTTCCCGCCTTCAACGCGGCGATGATCGCGTCCTCGTCGATGATCTGGCCGCGCGAGACATTGACGATCAGGCCTTCGGGGCCGACGGCCTCGATGACGTCGCGCGAGATCAGGCCGGTGTTCGAGGCGTCGACCTTGGCCGTGATCACCAGGTTGTCGCACCATTTGGCGAGGTCGAGCAGGCTGTCGGCGCGCGGCCATGCAGCGTCCGGTTTCGGACGCGGTCCCCACCAACGGACTTCCATGCCGAGCAGTTCGCAGCGCTTGGCGAGGTCCTGGCCGATCAGGCCGAGACCGACGATGCCGGTCTTCTGGCCCCGCATGGCGTGGGTCAGAGTCTTCTTGCCGTCGATCCACTCGCCCGCGCGAATCTCGCGGTCGCCCTGCACGATCTGGCGCCGTGCGCCGATGAGGAGGCCGAGCGCCATGTCGGCGACCTCCTCGTGATTGGTCGCCGGCGCATGCGAGAGCTTCAGGCCGCGCCCCCTCGCCCACGCGACGTCGACGCGATCGTAGCCCGAGGTGAAGACCGCGATCAGGCCTAGGTTCGGCAGGGACTCGATCAGCGCCTTGTCGAGCTCGAACTCGCCCACGACCATCAGGATCCTGATGTTGTGCGCCGCCTCCGCCGGCGGGCCCTCCCAGAACCGATAAACCGTATAGCTCTGCTCCAGCAGCAGCCCGATGGGGCCGAGCAGCTTCTGCATAATCAGGATGGCGGGCTTGTCGGTCATGATCGCGTTCGGTCGCGCAGACGGCGCGGCGCGTCAAGGGGCTATAAGGGAGTCCACGGACCCACACGGACACACACGGAAAGGAAATCAGGCGCGCCAGCGCCCATCGAAGGGATCACCGCGGTTGAATCGACTGCGCGCTCCGCGCGGAAGAAAACCCGCGCGAAACGCGACGCGTCCGTGTTTTCCGTGTGGGTCCGTGGACTCCCTTAAAAGCAAAGGGGCCGGACTTGCGTCCGGCCCCTGCTGTCCCTCGTGTGATCAGGCCTACCAGCGCCAGCGGACGCCGAGGCGGCCGGTGAAGCCTTCGGTATGGCCGCCGAACTCGGCCTCGCCCTTGAGGAAGCCTTCCAGGCCGTTCCAGCTCGTGGTGGTGAAGCCGAAGTCGGCGCGTTCGTAGGCGCCGGG
>DASZMV010000069.1:0-1872 GCA_035551675.1 Caulobacteraceae bacterium
CCGCACCAGCAGGCGCGGCCCGGTCACCGGCGAGAACGGCGAGGCGGCGACCAGCTTCGGATAGTAGCGCCCGCCGGCGCGCTCGTAAGCGTCGGCCCAGCTGTGGTCGAAGACGTACTCGCCCTGGCTGTGGCTCTTCAGGTAGAGCGGCGCGACCGCGGCCACCCTCCCCGCCTCGTCGCGCACCGCCAGGTGCTGCGGGGCCCAGCCGGTGCGCGGGGACGCGCAGCCCGACTCCTCGGCGATGTCCAGGAAGTCGTAGGCGACGAACGGATTGGCCTGATAGTCGGGCGCGGCGGCGCAGGCGTCCCAGGCGGCCTTGCCGATCTCCGCGATGCGGCGGTGGACGCTGACCTCCGCCTTCAACGCCATCAGGCCGCGAAACCCTCGAAGATGTGGTTGTCGCAGTGGGCGCTCACCTTGTCCCACTCGGCCGTCGCGCGCGTCGTCCAGGCGACGACCGGCATGCCGTCGGCGCGCATCTGGTCCGCGGGCCCGCTCGGCAGCATATCGAGGCTGAGCGCCAGGAAGTGCGGCCGCGCGATCGCCACGTGCTCCAGGCGCCCGAAGCTCTTGCGCTGCTCCGGCGCCAGCCGCGCGGCGTCCGGCCCGCGATAGGAGTAGCTGTCGAGGCCCCTGAGGATGTTGGGGAAGCGGTCGGCGTACCAGGCGTGCGAATAGGGGTTGAAGCCGATCAGCGCCAAGGGACCCGCATGGTCGATGATCACCTCGTGCACGCGCTGCTCGAGCGGACCGACTTCGCCGTAGGCCGTCTTCAGCTCGATCAGCACCATGGCCCGACGCCCGACCAGCGCCAGTGTCTCGGCCAGCGTCGGGATGGTCTCCTCGCCGCCCGGCAGCTTCATCTCGGCAAGGTCGGCGGCGGTGTAGTCGCCGACCTTGCCTTCGCGCCCGGTGAGCCGCGCGAGCCGTGTGTCGTGGAACACCATCGCTTCGCCGTCGGAGCTCAGCTGCACGTCGAGCTCGATGCCGTAGCCGGCCTCGCAGGCCGCCTCGAACGCCGCCAGCGAGTTCTCCGGCGGCCCGTCCCTGGTCCAAAGACCACGGTGCGCGATCGCCGGTTTGAAGACGAAATCCCAGGCCTCGCCGAATCGGTCCCTCAATTCGACCTCCCTCAGCGGACCTCGATCACCGCGTCCACCTCGACGGCGAAGTTGAGCGGCAGACGATAGACGCCAACCGCCGAGCGCGCGTGGCGGCCATTTTCACCAAACACTTCAACCATGAGGTCGGAACACCCGTTCAGGACTTGCGGTATCTCGAAAAAGTGAGCGCCGGCCTGAACGAAGCCATTCAGCTTCACGACGCGCTGCACCCGCGAAAGATCGCCCTCGGTCGCCGCCCGCATCTGCGCGATCAGGTTGAGGCCGCAGAGCTGCGCGGCCAGGCGCGCCTCGTCCGCGCTGACGTCCTCGCCGACGACGCCGCGGATGCCGCCCGAAGCGTCGGTCGAGACCTGCCCGGCGACGTGGACCAGGTTCCCGGTGCGCACGAACGGCACGTAGTTGGCCACCGGCCGCGCCGGCTCCGGCAGGGTGAAGCCAAGGCTCGCGAGGCGCTCTTCCGGCGTGGGCATGGCCAACGGCTTAGCGCGCCCGCGCCTTTCCCGCCAAGCGGATAACAAAAACGCGGCCGGGCAGGCGCCCGACCGCGTTCATGTGAATGCTTGAAGCGGCTCGCGCTCAGTGCGCGGCTTGGATCTTTTCGACGAGGGCGGTGACGCGCTCGTTCAGCGGCTGGAAGGACTCCTTCACAGCGGCGGACACCGTCTCCGAGGCCTTGGTCACCTGGGCGATGTAGGCTTCCAGCGCGCTCTTGGCGTAGGCGGTCTGCAGCTCGACCACTTCCTGC
>DASZMV010000070.1:0-36699 GCA_035551675.1 Caulobacteraceae bacterium
GGAAGCTCAACGACTGCATTTCACAGTTGGTCTGTAGGGGCGCCGTTTCGCAATTCTCCAAGGCGGCGTGCTCGACGTCTGGGCGGCCGTCGTCGGCTACGAACTCTTCGATGGCGGCGCGGACCGCACAGCAATTACGGCTGCGTTTGTCATGCTGGCATCTATCATTGCCAGTCAGGTGATCTTTTTCGTCCTCGCCGCCGTGATCGGCGTGCCCTTGTCGTCGCGCCACATGCTGAAGCAGCAAAAAGGCCTACGCTATCCGTTGACGATCGAAGTCGCGCCGCCGCGCATCGTCATCACTAACGAAAACTCAAATTCAAGATCGCCTACCGAGGACTTCCTGAAATGGGCGGAGAACGGCAAGGTATTGCTGCTCTATCGATCCGGCAGATCATTCAACACGGTCCCGAAGCGCGTTGCGAGCGACGCCTTCATCGCCGCCCTCAAGGCCGAACTCGCGCGCGCCGGCGTGCCGAAAGCGAGCTTCAAGAACAGCTGAGCGTACGGCGCCTGGGAAAGTAGGGACACGTACGACTTATCTAGTCGTTACGCCCGTTGACGCGCATGTCGCGGATAAGTCGTACATGTCCCTACTTTCTCCGCCGATGCGGATAGAAAAAGGGATCGCCGCGGCGATGAAATTCCTTTCGGTCGTTGACATGGAATCAGTCTCTCGACGCTGACGGCGGCGGGTCCCAGAGAACTTTGAAGAAGCTGACCATGATCCCCAGCATGAGGAGCGCCGTGTTGAGAATGACGGTCCAACCGATGACAAGGGTCGCCAAGGTGACGTACCCCGGTCCGAACGTCGTGGCCGTGATCGCACGCTTTCCGTACCCGCCGGTGATGTGGCCGATTGGGACCGGCATTTCGTAGACCTGCCCCTCGCTCGCGACCGGGTAGTGCGGAGCGTCCGACGTCACTTCGGAATACCAGGCGGCGAGAACGAGCACGAGCAGGATGTCGAGAACGACCGTCGTCACCCAGTGGTGGTGCACCTCGACCCGGCCGACTTTCATATGGGCCCATCCCCCAAGCGAGCAACAGGTTTCAGGCGAGCGGTCTTCCGCGTCAAGTGGACGCTCGAAACCTTACGCCGGCTTGGTTTCGAAGATCAGCAACTCGACGCCCGCGCTGGCGAAATTACGCAGGTCGCCGGCGGCGGCTTGGCCTTCGGGGGTGGCGAAGGCGGCCTGGATCGCGGCCACGTCGTCGAAGTGGAGGATCGCGATGAGATGGTAGGCCGAGGGTCCGCTCGGCGTGCCGATCGCGCCGGCGCTGGTCTCGAACCTGCGCAGGCCCGGAATCTTCTTGGCGAGCGGCGTGTGCACGTCCGCATAGTGCTTGTCGAACGCCGCTGCGTCGGCGGGCGTGCTGTAGATCACCATCAACTGAGCCATCGTGAACTCCACATCTAAGGAAACGTATGTCAGGACCGCGCTTCTATATCCAAACGTGCGAGCTCACGCGCGAACGTCGCAAGCGTCGCCGAGTATAGCACGTGCTCCGCCTCGACCACGCGCGCCGCCAGCGTCTCCGCCGTGTCGTCCGCGAGCACCGGCACGCGCGCCTGGCCCAGGATCGGGCCTTCGTCGACGCCTTCGGTGACGAGGTGGACGGTGCAGCCCGCTTCCGCGTGGCCCGCTTCCAACGCGCGGCGATGGGTGTCGAGGCCGGGGAAGTGGGGTAGGAGCGAGGGGTGGATGTTCAGCATGCGGCCTGACCAGGCGCGCACGAACCACGGCGTCAGCACGCGCATGTAACCGGCGAGGCAGACCACCTCGACGCCGCGTTCGCGCAACGCCGCATCCATCGCGCGTTCGTGGGCCTCACGGCTCTGCTCGTCCTTGCCATAGGGCTGGTGGTCAATGGCGACCGTTTCGACACCCTGCGCGCGGGCGACGTTCAATCCGGGCGCCAGCGGGTGGTTGGAAATCACCACCGCGATCTCGGCCGGGTAGGCGGGATCGCGCGCGGCGTCGATCAGGGCGGCCATGTTGGAGCCGCGGCCGGAAATCAGCACGCCGACCTTTACGCGCGCACTCATCCCTTCGCGCGCAGCTCGCCGCAGACGAAGGCGGTTTCGCCGGCGTTCAGCAAGGCCGCCAGCACCGGCTCGGCCTGTTCCGCCGCCACGATCAGCACAAAGCCGACGCCGCAGTTGAAGGTGCGGCGCATCTCGTGCTCCGACACGCCGCCGGTCTTGGCCAGCCAGTCGAATAGCGGCGGCGTCGCCCACGCGTTCCAGTCGAAGCGCGCCTCCAATCCTTCGGCAATCGCGCGCGGCGGGTTCTCGATCAGGCCGCCGCCGGTGATGTGCGCGCCGCCCTTGATCAGGCCCGCCTTCATCAGCGGCAGCAGCGACTTCACATAGATCCGCGTCGGCTTCATCAGCGTCTGCGCCAGCGTTCCACCCGAAGCGAACGGCGCATCGTCGGCCCAGTTCAGGCCCGAGCGCTCGACGATCTTGCGGATCAGCGAATAGCCGTTGGAGTGCGGCCCCGATGAACCCAGGCCGATCAGGAGATCGCCCGGCTTCTGCGCATCCAGTTTCGGCAACACCGCGTCGCGGTTCACCGCGCCGACGGAAAAGCCCGCGAGGTCGTAGTCGTTCTCGCCGTACATGCCCGGCATCTCGGCCGTCTCGCCCCCGACCAGCGCACAGCCCGCGAGCTTGCAGCCCTCGGCGATCCCCGCGACCACCCGGCGCGCCACGTCGATCTCCAGCTTGGAGGTCGCGTAGTAGTCCAGGAACAGGAGGGGCTCCGCGCCCTGGGCCAACAGGTCGTTCACGCACATGGCCACCAGGTCGATGCCCACCCCGTCGTGGCGGCCGGTCTCGATGGCGATCTTCAGCTTGGTGCCGACCCCGTCGGTGGTGGTGACCAGGAGCGGGTCGTCGTAGCCGGCGGCCTTCAGGTCAAACAGCGCCCCGAAACCGCCCAGCGAGGGCTCCGCGCCCGGCCGCCGGGTCGCCTTGGCCAGGGGCTTGATCGCCGCTACCAGGGCCTCGCCCGCGTCGATGTCCACCCCGGCGTCGGCATAGGTCAGGCCGTTGGGACGGTCGGGCATGCGGAAAAATCCTCAAAAAAGCAGGGCTGAGGGCCCGTGGCGGGTTGCGCAAGACTCGCGCGGCGGGGCTATAGCATGACCATGCAGCCGATCACGACCACCGAGGCGCTCGAATCCTTCTGTGAGCGCCTTTCGGGCGAACCTTTCGTCGCCGTCGATACCGAGTTCATGCGGGAAACCACCTATTGGCCCAAGCTCTGCCTGGTCCAGGTGGCGGGCGCGTCCGAGGCCCAGGCGATCGACCCCCTGGCCGAGGGGCTCTCGCTGGAGCCGCTGCTGCGGCTTCTCGCCAACACCACTGTAACCAAGGTCTTCCACGCCGCCCGCCAGGACGTGGAGATCTTTCACAATCTCGGCGTCATCCCCTCGCCCCTGTTCGACACCCAGGTCGCGGCCATGGCGGCCGGCTTCGGCGACCAGGTCAGCTACGACGGCCTGGTCCGCCAGATGCTGAAGAAGGACATCGACAAGGGCAGCCGCTTCACCGACTGGGCGCGCCGGCCCCTGTCCGACAACCAGCTCAGCTATGCGCTGGGCGACGTGGTCTATCTGGCCCGGCTCTATCCGCTGCTGCTCGCCCGGCTGGAACGGGAAGGGCGCCTGGCCTGGGTTTCCGAGGAGATGGCGGGCCTCTCCAACCCCGCGCTTTACGACGTCTCGCCCGAGAACGCCTGGAAGCGGCTGAAGCCGCGCCGCCACTCGTCCAAGTACCTGGCCGCCTTCAAGGCCGCCGCCGTCTGGCGCGAAAAGACCGCCCAGAGCCGCGACCAGCCGCGCGGCCGCATCCTCAAGGACGAGGCGATCGACGAGATCGCGACCCAGCTCCCCCTCGACCCCGACGCCTTCAACCGCATGCGCTCGGTGTCCAAGGGCTTCGGCTCATCCAAGTTCGGCGCCGACCTGATCGAGCATCTGAAGGCCGCGCTCGCCGACCCCGAGGCGCACGCGCCCGACGTCGTGCGCGAACCCCGCCGCGATCCCGCGCCCGGCGCGGTGGTCGAACTGTTGAAGGTCTTGCTGAAGGCGCGCTCGGAAGAGACCCACGTGGCGCCCAAGCTGATCGCCACGGTGGCGGACCTCGAACGCATCGCCGTCGACGAAAACGCCGACGTCGAGGCCCTGACCGGCTGGCGCTTAAAAGTGTTCGGCGAGGACGCGCTGAAACTGAAGCGCGGCGAAATCGCGCTGGTGCTCAACGGCTCGAAGGTCGAGGTCGTCGAGATCGAGCACTGACTCTTACGGTCGGCCCTTACGAACGACGGTCAGGTGCGTCGCCTTCTCCGTCGACTCGTGTTTGGTGCAGACGTAACCCAGCGCCTTCAGGTCGATGCCCGTGTAGAGGTTCTCGCCGCTGCCCAGAAACACGGGCGAGACGACAAGGTGGAGTTCGTCCACCAGGCGGGCGCGCAGATATTGCTGCACGGTCGACGCGCCGCCGTTGAGGCGTATGTCCTTGTCGCCGGCGGCCGCCTTCGCCTGTTGCAACGCGGATTCGATGCCATCGGGGACGAAGTGGAAAGTTGTGCCGCCCTCCATCTCGATGGGTGCGCGCGGGTAGTGAGTCAGGACGAAGGTGGGGGAATGGTATGGCGGGTTCTCGCCCCACCAGCCCTTCCAGTCGTCGTTGGGCCACGGGCCGCGCACCGGACCGAACATGTTGCGCCCCATGATATTGGCGCCGATATTGTCGAAGCCCGTCGCGGCGTAGCGATCATCGACATCGGTGCGACCCCCGTCCTGGCCGATCATCTGCCGGAAGGTGCGGGTGTCGAAGAGCCAATCGTGCACCGCATGGCCGCCGACGCCGAGCGGATGCTCGAGGCTCTGGTCCGGACCGGCGCCGTAGCCGTCGAGCGAAATGGAATAGGCTCGGACAACGAGTTTCGACACGGTGTGATCCTATTTGAAGATATCGTGCGCCTGGGCGCCGAGCTTGATCATGCGCGCGTGCTCGTCCTCGGGCATGCCGGAGAGGAGCACTTCCTTTCCGGCCGACGCGGGCCAGCGGCAGACGAAGTCTTCGGTCTCGCGGATGATGCTGCCCGCGGGATCGATGTGGTCGGCTTTCCAGGGCGCGGACTTGACCACCTTCACCTCGGCGCCGTCGGCGGTCAGGGAAAAGTCGAAGCCGCCGGTCTTGCGCACCATGTGCGCCTTGCAATCGAAATCGTCGTTGTCGCGCCGATGGGCGCCGTTGCGCTGGAGCACATAGACGTTGGCCGTGCGGCGGTCGGCCTCGCCGGTGGCGATGGTCGAGGCGTCGACGACGTAGATCATCATCTCGGTCTGGCTGACGAAATACACGCCCGCCACGGGCGCCCCCGGGTCCTTCGCAGGTGTCGCGGTTGCTCCGGCGACCGCGGATTTCGGCTTGGGTTTGAAGCCGGGGAAGGACGGGAACGCCGCCGCTTGGCTCGCGAACAGCAGCGCTGCGGCGCCGACAACAAGATGAACCTTATGCGACATGGAAACTCCGCCGGAGACCGACGGGCGATCTCTTACGCCACCCGGCTCTCGAATGTCAGCCCCAAGGCATCGGCCAGCGCATTGGCGCGCTTGGCGGTCTGTTCCCCCAACAGCATGTCGGCGCGAACGGACTCGGCCGTGAGCAGAAGCCGCTCGTCGTCGATCTCCAATCGCGACTGCCACAGCAGCGACGGCGTGCGGCCCGAGAGGTCGCAACCCAGCCGCATGGCCAGGCCTACCGCGCGGGCGCGTTCGAACCGGTCCTCGTTCAACAGGCGCCCGATCACGTCCGCGTCCGGCGTGTCCACCGAGCCGCGATAGCGTGCGTGCACAGCGACCGCCAGGAAGGCGCGTTCGGCGTGGCTCTGGCCCGCGATAGGCGCGCGCAGCACCTGGGCGAAGGCGAGGTCGGCGCGGTGGTCGGGGTGCAGGCGCGCGCCGATGTCGGCCAGCCGCGCGGCGGCCTCGATCAGCACCGCCTCGCGCTCGCCGCCGAACACCGGCTCCAGGCCTGCGAAGGCGCGCCCGAGCCAGCTCGCCAGCGCCGGTCCCAGGCCCTCAGCCACGCCCTGCCGCGCGCCCAGCGACGCACAGCCCTCGATCAGCGGATCGCGCGCGCGCGTCTCCGCGTTCATCGCCTCCAGCAGCATGCCCTCGCGGATGCCGTACGCGGATACCCACATCTTCTCGAAGCCAAGCGTCTCGACCAGGGCCTCGACCACCATCGCGGCCCAGGGCAGGGTCTCTACCCGCTTCTTTGACACGCCCTCAATGCGTTCGAGCGAACCCTTCGACTGTTTGGCCACGAAGCGTGCGGTTTCGATCACATCGCGCGCGGTCATTTCGTAGTGGTGCGCGATCTTCAGCGGATAGTGCGCGATCTCCATGTGGATCAGCGCCAGGGTCCGCCAAGCGCCGCCGACCGCGTAGAACCGTCGCGTGGTGAACCGCCGTCCGACCTCGCGCAGCCGCTCCTGCGCCTGGGCGCGCACGGCCGAGGCTTCGAAATTGCGCGGCGCGCCGAGCGAAAACGGCCCGAGCGGCAGGCTGACGCCATCCTCCGGCGCGCCGTCGCGGATACGCACCAGCTCCAGGCTCGACCCGCCGAGGTCGCCGACCACGCCGTCGTTCACCTGCGCGCCGGCCAGCACGCCCAGCGCCGAATACCGCGCCTCTTCCTCGCCGCTCAGGATGCGGAGCTTCAGTCCCGTCTCGTGCGCCACGCGCTGCACGAACTCGCGCCCGTCGTTGGCCTCGCGCACGGCGGCGGTGGCGGCGGTGAACACCGCGGCGGGGGCGGCGCCATCGACCACGGCGGCGAAGCGGCGAAGCGCGCGCAGGGCTTCCTCCACGCCCTCGGCCGAGAGTTCACCGGTGGTCTCGACGCCGCGGCCCAGGCCGGCCAGCACCTTCTCGTTGAACACCGTCCAGATGGCGCGGCCTTCCAGCCGGTACAGCACCAAGCGCACCGAGTTGGAGCCGACGTCGACGACGGCAAAATCTTTGGCGATCCTAGCGTCTGGCGCCGGCATATTCGATCGCGCCCGGCAGGTTCTTCTTGCTGCGGCCACGACCCGAAAGACTGGGATTGGTCATGAAATACTCGTTGGCCGAGAAGGGTTCTGCGATACCGCTCACGTCCAAACGCCTATAGCCGCCGTCAGGCTCCAGCCACCAAGTCTGGGCTTCGTCCTTGAGATTGGCGACCATAATCTGATTCAGCACTTGTCGATGCACCGTCGGATTTTCCACGGGGACAAGCGACTCGATCCGCCGGTCCAGGTTTCGGGGCATCCAGTCCGCCGAGGAGACAAACACCCGGGCGTTGTCGCTGGGCAGTTCCGCGCCGTTGGCGAAACAGACGATCCGGCTGTGCTCGAGGAAGCGGCCGATGATCGACTTGACCCGGATGTTGTCGCTGAGGCCGGGCACGCCGGGACGCAGGCAGCAGATGCCGCGCACCACCAGCTCGATGCGCACGCCCGCCTGGCTGGCGCGGTAGAGGGAATCGATGATTACCGGGTCGACCACGCTGTTCAGCTTGGCCCAGATCGCCGCGGGCTTGCCGGCCTTGGCGTTCTTCACCTCTTGGCCGATCAGTTCCAGCAGGGTCTGTTTCAGCGTGAAGGGCGAGAAGGCGAGCTTCTCCATCTCCTCGGGCCGCGCATAGCCGGTGATGTAGTTGAACACGCGCACGCAGTCGCGGCCGAGCCCGCCGTCGGTCGTGAACAGCGACAGGTCGGTATAGATCTTGGCGGTGATCGGGTGATAGTTGCCGGTGCCGAAGTGGCAGTAGGTCTTCAGGTTTTCGCCCTCGCGTCGCACCACCACGCTCAGCTTGGCGTGCGTCTTGTACTCGATGAAGCCGTAGACCACGTGGATGCCCACGCGCTCCATCGCGCGCGCCCAGGTGATGTTCGCCGCCTCGTCGAAGCGAGCCTTGATCTCCACCAGCGCGGTGACGTTCTTACCGTTGTCCGCCGCCTCGATCAGGGCGGCGACGATCGGGCTGTCTTTTGACGTGCGGTAGAGCGTCTGCTTGATCGCGACCACGTTCGGATCGCGCGCGGCCTGACGCAGGAACTGCACCACCACGTCGAAACTCTCGAACGGGTGATGGACCAGGATGTCCTTCTCACGGATGGCGGCGAAACAGTCACCGCCGTTGTCGCGGATGCGTTCGGGGAAGCGCGCATCGAACTGCGGGAACTTCAGCTCGGGCCGGTCGGGCGGGATCAGCTGGTTGAACTGCGCCAGGCCCAACATGCCGTCCACCAGCACGATGTCCTGCGGTTCCGCGTCGAGCTGATCGACGATGAACTCGCGCAGCTCCTGCGGCATGTCCGCTTCGATCTTCACCCGCACCACGGCGCCCAGCCGGCGCTGTTTCAACAGCGCCTCGAACTCGCGCACCAGGTCTTCGGCCTCTTCCTCGACCTCGATGTCGCTGTCACGGATGACGCGGAACACGCCCCGGGCCTCGACCTCGCACCCGGGGAACAGGTGATCGATGTAGAGAACCAGCAGGCTCTCGAGCGGAAGAAAGCGCTTGGGCGTCACCGTGCCGGCGCGGCGCGGCCCCGACGGCAACTCCCAGAATCGCCGCACCTGTTGCGGCACCGGCACCAGCGCATAGAGCGTCTTGCCGTCCGACAGGCGCTTCAATTTCAGCGCCAGCGAGAAGCCGAGGTTCGGGATGAACGGAAACGGGTGCGCCGGATCCACTGCGAGCGGCGTCAGGATCGGGAACAGCTGGTTCAGGAAATCGGCTTCGAGCTTCTCGCGCTCGGTCTTGGTGACGGCGGCGGAATCGACGACCTGAATGCCTTCCTTGGTGAGCAGCTTCTTCAAGACGCGCCACTGGCGCTGCTGGTCGTGCAGCAGTTCGCCCGCCGCGGCGTTGACCTTCTCCAGCGCCTGCAGCGGCGCGAGACCGTCCTGGCTCACCACCCGCACGCGTTCGCGCACCTGGCCCTTCAGGCCGGCGACGCGGACCATGTAGAATTCGTCGAGGTTGTTGGCCGAGATCGACAGGAAGCGCAGTCGCTCCAACAACGGGTGCCGCTCGTTGCTGGCCTCTTCCAGAACGCGCCGGTTGAAGGCAAGCCAGGACAGTTCGCGGTTGAAGAACCGCTCCGGGGCGGCGATCAGGGCTTCGTCCAGACGCTCCTTGGGCGCGTGGGACGGAGGGACTTCGGCGTCAGCGATCGCGGCGTCGGACATGGGTTCCTGAAAGATAGACAAGGGTTTTCACCCGCCAGCCGCCCCCCGGCAAGCGTTCCCGCCATATTAGGCCCGGTTCCTTTAAAGATTGGCGACAGGCCTGCGAACGCTCAGTCCTCCGGGTCATCGCCGAAGCCGGCGCGTTCCAGGACTTCCTTGGCCAGCTTGCGGGTCACCGGCTTGTGCTCGGCGTCCAGCAGCCGCACTACCTCGCGCGCCTTGGGAACCGAGCGCTCAATGCGGCGGACCAGGTAGGCAAGGGTCTCGTCGGAGGGCTTGATCAAGGCCTGTTCGAACAGCCGGCGCAGCACGCCGGTCAGGACCACGTCGTCCGGCTCGCCGAGCTCCACCACCCGCAGCGCGTTCAGCCGCGAACGAAGGTCGGGCAGCTCGACCTTCCAGCTCTGTGGCCGGGTCCGCGAGGTCAGGAGCAGGCCGCCCCCCTCGGCGCCCGCCTGGTTGATCAGGTGAAACAGGGTCTCGTCGTCGACCCGATCGGCGTCGTCCACGGCCACCGGACTGCCTTCCAGGGTGTGCAGGTCGGCCAGCTCCGCCTCCACATCGCAGAGGAAGTGGCCCTCCGCCGCCGTGGCCCAGTCGCGCGCCAGGTGGGACTTCCCCGAGCCCTGGGGCCCGACCAGCATCAGGATGCGACCCAGCCAGTCAGGCCAGGCGTCCAGCGCCTCCACGGCGGCCTCATTCGTCGGCCCGACAACGAAGTCGCGCCGTCCGTGGCTGATGTCGCGTTTCAGGTCGAAGCGGAGCTGGGAGTCCAACAGGGGCTATCCGAAAAAGTCCTTACGCCCGCTTCCTAACAAAGCGCGCCGGCCCCCGCGACCCAATGAACCGCGAAGCTTCGGGGAAGGTTCCCGGGGGATTGTGGATGGCCTGTGGGCGGGGAGTCCGCCAGCGAAGGCGGCGCGTCGCTCTGCGGGCTGAGGAGGGGAACACGAAGGCCACAAAGGCCACGAAGATTTGCACCACGGTATACGATCCGGCCATAGTCGCCCTCGGTTCAGGTGGGAGCGCATCATGAAGACGCTGGCGGTTGCGGTGCTGTTGGGGTTGGGTCTGGTGGGCGCCGCGGTGGCGCAGAAGACCGCGGTCGATCCCGCGCTGTTCTCGGCCTGCGACGACGGTCCGGCCAACCCGCCCGCCTGCACCGCCGTGCGCGGCAGTCGCGCCGAGGGGTGGGAAGGGCAGTCGCGCGCCGAGGTGATGGCCCGCCACGGCATGGTCGCCACCAGCCAGCCGCTCGCCGCCCAGGCCGGGCTCGATGTGCTGAAGCGCGGCGGCAACGCGGTCGACGCGGCGGTGGCGACAGCGGCTGTCCTGAGTGTGGTTGAGCCGATGAACGTCGGCCCCGGCGGCGACCTCTTCGTCATCATCTATTCCGCCAGGGACCACCGCCTCTACGCACTGAACGCCAGCGGCAAGGCGCCGACCGGCGCCACGCCCGCGCACTTCGCCGAGCTCGGCTACCACGCCGATCCGAAGAACTGGGGCATGGGCTCGGGCATGCCGACCTGGGGCATTCTGCCGGTGACGGTGCCCGGTTCGGTCTGGGGCTGGGACGCGATGCTCAAGCGCTTCGGCACGATGAACTTCGCGCAGGTGCTGGCGCCCGCGATTTCCTATGCCGACGACGGCTTCCCGGTCAGCCAGCGCATCGCCCACGACTGGCGCCTGCCCAAGGCGCTGCCGTTGAAGGCTTGTTGCACCGCGCTCGATCCGGATTCGGTTGAGACCTGGTACGCCGACGGCAAGCCGCCGGTCGCGGGCCAGATCTTCCGCAACCCCGGCATGGCCAAGACCTTCCGCGCCATCGCGTCCGGCGGCGCCGACGCCTTCTACCGGGGCGACATCGCGCGCGCGATCGTCGCGAAATCCCAGGCGCTGGGTGGGACGATGACGATGCAGGACCTCGCCGACTATCGCGGCGAGTGGGTCGAGCCCGCGCACACCACCTATCACGGTCACGACGTCTATGAGCTGCCGCCGCCGTCACAGGCGTGGGCGGCGCTCGAGATGGTCAACATCCTGGAACAGTGCGTGCCGGTGTGGACGCCGGGCCAGACCCTGGCGAGCCTGGGTCCACGCAGTCCCGAATACTGGCACCTGATGGTCGAGGCCAAGAAGCTGGCCTATGCGGACCTGCTCGCGTTCAACGCCGACCCGGACTTCGTGAAGGTCCCGCTCGACCGCCTGCTGTCGAAATCCTACGCGCGTTCGCTCTGCGGCCGCGTCGATCCGCACCGCGCGTCATCGACGGGTCCGGGCGGCAAGGCCGAGCCGGGGACCGACACCATCGTGCTCACCACCGCCGACGCCGACGGCAACATGGTCGCGTGGGTGAACTCCAACTTCGACGGCTTCGGTTCGGGCGTGACCGTGCCCGGCTGGGGTTTCGTGCTGCACGATCGCGGCGCCCTGTTCAGCCTGGATCCGCGGTCGCCCAATGTCATCGCGCCGGGCAAGCGGCCGTACAACACGCTCGCCGCCGGTTTCGTGATGGATGGGCCGAAACCGCTGATGACTCTGTTGTTGATGGGCGGCGACATGCAGGCCCAGGGTCATGCCCAGGCGCTGGTCAACATCTTCGATCTCGGCGCCAATCTGCAGATGGCGACCGACATGGCGCGCTTCCGCCACAGCCAGATCCCCAACGCCCTGACCCTGGAGCCGCGGCTCTACGACCTCGTGGGCAAGGACCTCGAAGCCATGGGTCACAAGCTCACCAAACCTTCGAGCGCCGGCGTCGGCGGCTTCCAGGCCATCGCGGTGCAAGCCGCGCCGCGCACCAACCCGTCGGTGCGTATCTATCGCGCGGGCTCGGATCACCGGAAGGACGGCGAAGCAGTGGGTTGGTAGGCAACCTCAGATCATCGGCGCGCCCGGCGGTCCGGCGGGGAAAGCCCGCGGTTGCATCCGCAGAACAGTGGTATCGCGGCCATGACGAGGATAGAAAGTGGGGCACAGGCTTCGGAGGATTCCGATGAAATTGCTCCCCGCCGCTGCGATGACGTTTGCTGCCTTGTCGCTTCTCGCCGCCTGCAGCCCCAAGGGCGGCGGCAACGCCGCCTCGGGCGGAGCGGGGTCGCCCGCCGCGGGCGGGGCCACGTCGGGCCCGGACGTCGAGGTCAAGATGTCGGACTTCCCGCGTCCGCGCGCCGGTCTCTGGAAAATCGTCATGGATAGCGGCGAGGGCAAGCCGAACACCTTCACCTCGTGTCACTCGGGCAAGCAACCCGAGATTCCGAAAATGCCCAAGGGCTGCGACCAGCTCAGCATCAAGCGGAAGTTTCTGGGCGGGTACGTGATGGACATGGCCTGCAAAACGCCCGAGTACAGCATGAACATGCATGCGACCGTGACGGGCGATTTCCAGACGCATGCGTCTGGCGACAGCGTCACGACCATGTCCATGGGCGGAAAACCTCCGCAGACCATGAAGATGCACACCGACGAGACCTGGGTCGGTCCCTGCGCGCCCGGTCAGAAGCCGGACGACGCCGGTGAAACGAGCGGCGGTTGAGGGCGCGGCCGGGGCGAACGTCAACGCGGGCGGCGGCGCCGATTTTCCCGATCGCTGAAATACTGTAAAGCTGGGGGCGTGGACACAGGAGTCCACGCTCGAAGCGGGCGGCTTTTCCATGCGCAGCGCGGCCAAATCCCGAGCCTGGCTCGGCCCGCTCGTCGCCGTCCTCGTGTGCGGGACCGGTCCGTCGGCGTTTGCGGCTGACGCCGAGTCCGCCGTGATCCGCATCGGCGTCGATCCGGCCAGCGAACAGGGCCAGACCGCTCGCCTGCACGCCGCGCTCGACCGCGCCTTCGGCGCCGGCAAGTGGCGGGTGACCAGCGGCTTTCGCTCCGAGGCGCACGAGAACGCGCTGCGCGCCATGGGCGCCGGCGCCGTCCCCGTCGGCGCGATCTCGCACCATTCGATGGGCTCGCCGTCGGAGCCCGGCGCCTATGACGTCGTGGTCGCGGGGATGGACCAGTCGCGCGCGGCCCAGGTGCTGCGCGAGTTCGAACCGGGTTTCAGCCGGATATTGTTCGAGGGCGCCCACGGTCCCGAGGGCCCGCACCTGCACATCGAAGTCGGCGACGGAACCGTCCACCTCCGATCGAAGGCGGCGGCGAAGAGCGACATGGCGACGCTGATCGAGGCGCACACCAACTACTGCAACTCGATCTACGAACGGGTCGTCGACAATCAGCGCAACAGTAAGCTCAAAGGTTGTTGAGCTCTAGAGTCTAGTGACCGCCGCCGGCCAGCGGGTTGCCGACGACCTTCGGTTTCGGCGCGAGCCAGATCAGGATGGCTGCGATCACGAACACCACCGCGGTGATCCGGAACATCTCGTCGGTCGCCAGCATCACGGCCTGACCCTGGGTGACCAGGTCGAGCTGGTTGAGCGCTTGATCCCGCGTCGAGCCGCCGTTCATGATCGTCGAGATCGTGGCTTCGGGATTGGGCAGGGTGCTCGCCAGGGTCTCGTGATTGCGGTTTCCGGTATCCTCCCAAAGCGTGGTCACGATCGCGGTGGCGAAGGCCGCCGACAGGGTGCGCATGAAGTTCGACAGGCCTGCGGCCGACGCGGTCTCCTGCGGCAGGACCGACGATAGGGCCAGCGCCGTCGTGGGGATGAAGAAGAACGGCATGGCCACGCCTTGGGCGATGAAGGGCAGCGCGATGTCCCAGTAGGTCGCATTGGTGTTGAGCCCGGCGCGGATCAGCGAAACGACGGCGAGCCAGATGACGCCGAAACTGACCAGCGCACGCAGGTCGAACCGCTGCATCAGCCTGGGCACGATCGGCGACATGACCACCGCCAGCACCCCGCCCCAGGCGGCGGCGTAGCCGGCCCAGGACGCGGTGTAGTTCATGTTGATCTGCAGCCAGAGCGGGATCAGCACGATGCTGGAGAAGAAGGCGCCGAAGGTCAGGCTGATGGTGATCACCGCGGTGCGGAATCCGGGATGTCGGAATACGCGCAGGTTCACAATCGGGTGGGCGGCGGTCAGCTCCCAGATCAGGAAGGCGACGAAGCCGATTACGGCGACGACAGCCAGGACGACGATGGTGGGCGAGGAGAACCAGTCGAGTTCCTTGCCGCGATCGAGCATGATCTGCAGCGCCCCGACGAACACGACCAACAGGATCAGACCCATGAGGTCGAACGGGCGCTTCTCCACCGGCGTGTCGCGACCGACGAAGGTGCGATAGGCGAAGAAGCCGCAGATCGCCGCCACCGGTACGTTGATGTAGAAGATCCACGGCCAGCCCGCGCTGTCGCAGATGACGCCGCCCAGGATCGGACCCGCGATCGGCGCCACCACCGTCGTCATCGCCCAGATGCCCATGGCCTGGCCGCGCATCTGCGGCGGGAAGATGCGCATCAGCAGGGTCTGCGACATCGGCATGATCGGGCCGCCGCAGAGGCCCTGCATCACCCGGAACAGCACGAGGAATCCGAGCGAGGGCGCGAGACCGCAGAGCGCGGAACAGATGCCGAAGCCCAGCATTCCCATGATGAAGACCTTCACCGCGCCGAACCGCTGGGCGAGCCAGCCGGTCAAGGGCACGACGATGGCTTCCGCCACCGAGTACGAGGTGATCACCCAGGTGCCCTGGCTCGGCGAAACCGCCAGGCCGCCGGCGATGGTCTGCACCGACACGTTGGCGATGGTCATGTCGAGCACGACCATGAAGTTGCCGATCGCGAGCAAAAAGCCCGCGAGCAGCAGGGCCGCGCCCTTCAGCGGCGCGATGTCCACCTGAGGGTTCGCGCCTGGATTTGCGGTCGTCGAGGACACGGTGTGCCTACCTCAGTGATCGTTCTCAGTGCGCGGCGGTGTCGATGTCGACGTCCATGGAGAGGCCGACGCGTAGCGGGTGCGCCTTCAGCTCCTTCGGATCGAGTGCGACGCGCACGGGCAGACGCTGCACCACTTTGATCCAGTTGCCGGTGGCGTTCTGGGCCGGGATGACGGCGAAGGCCGAGCCGGTGCCGCCGGAGACGCCGACGATCTTGCCGTGGAACTTCACGCCCTTGCCGTAGAGGTCGCTGGTCAAAACGACGCTTTGACCCTGACGCACCTTGCGCAGTTGGCCTTCCTTGAAGTTGGCGTTCACGTAGGCCGCCTGGATCGGCACCACGGTCATCAGCTGGGCGCCCGCGTTCACGCGCTGGCCGACTTCGACCACGTTCTTGGCGATCACGCCGTCGACGGGCGCGCGGATGGTGGTGCGGTCGAGGTCGAGCTTGGCCTGATCGACGCGCGCGCGCGCGACCGCGACAGCGGGATTGTCCTCGACGCCCGCGCCGGCGACGATGGCGCTGGCCGCGTTCGCCTGGCCGATGGCGGCGGTGCGATTGGCCTGCGCCTGGGTGAGGGCGGCTTGCGCCTGGGCGGCGGAGGCCTTCGCCTCTTCGAACTTGTTCTGCGCCGAGGTCAGTTCGTCGCCAGAGACCGCGCCTTGCGGCGCCAGCTTTTCGCGGCGGGTCAGGTCGGTGCGTGCGCGGGCGAGGTCGGCGTTGGCGCTTTCTACGCGGGCTCTCGCGGCGATGATGTCGGCGTCGCGCGCCGAGGCGTTGGCGGTCTGGGCGGCGGCGGTGGCGAAGTCGCCCTTTACCTGGCGCTCGGCCTGGCCGAGTTGCGCTTGCGCCTGCTCGAGCGCGAGCCTGTAGTCGGCGGGATCGATCTGCACGAGCACGTCGCCGGTCTTCACCACCTGGGTGTCGGTCGAGGGGGCGGCGGTGACGGGTCCCGAGACGAGGGCGGTGACCGACGCGGTGTCAGCCTCGACGTAGGCGTCGTCCGTCTTCACGTGGTGCGACGCGACCAGAATGTAGTAGGCGCCGAAAGCGATCGCGCCCAGGAGCACCACGACGCCCAAGATCGTGAACAGCTGGCGGCGGCGTGACGCGCCTCCGTTGCCGCCGTTCGATACGGCGGCGGTGGAGTAAGAGACGTTGGTTTCGGTGCGAGCGTCCATCATGGGTATCCGAGACGAATGTTGTTGTTCTTAGGAAGCGGTGGCAAAGCCGCCGCCGAGCGCACGCACGAGGGCGACGTCGGTGTTGAAGGCCGCCGCCTGGGCGTCCGCCAGGGCGCGGCGTTCCGCGATCACGGCGTCTTCGGCGCTGAGAAGGTCGAGGTAAGTGGAAAGGCCGCCCTCGTAGCGCCCCTTGGCGCTGGCGAAAGCGGCTTGGCCCTTGGCCAGCGAGGCGCGGCGTTCCTCGAGCTGACGCGTCGAGGACTGTGCGTTGGCGGCCGCGTCGGCAACGTCCTGCAGCGCTTGAGTCAGGGTCTGGTCATAAGAGGCAACAGCGGCGTCGTAGTCCGCGCGGGCGCCGCGGTACTGACCTTGCAGGCGACCGCCCTCGAAGATCGGCAGGTCGATCGCCGGCCCGAACTGGCCGGTGGCCGCGATCGGCTTGAACAGATCGCTGAGCCCGAACGCCGACTGGCCGATGTAACCGTTCAGCGTGATGTTCGGATAGAACGCCGCGTGGGCGACGTCGATGCGCTTAGCCGCCGACTGCGCCCGCAGTCTGGCCGCGACGATGTCGGGGCGGCGGCCGATGAGATTGACCGCGAGGTTCGCGGGCAGGCCGAAGGTCTTGACGCTCTCGCCCGCAGGCACGGCGATGTCGAGACCGCGGTCGGGGCCCTCGCCCAGCAGGGCTGCGACGCGGTGGCGCGCCACGAGGACTAGAGCGTCGAGCGCTTCGACGTCCGCCTGCGCCGAGGGCACCGCGGCGGCGGCCTGGTCGCTCTGTCCGCGGGTGTCCAGCCCGTTGCTGACACGCTGGGACTCCAGCGACGCGGTGGCGCTGCGGTCCTTCAAGGTTTCGTCGGCGGCGTTGCGTTCGGAGGACAGCCGGATGAGGTCGCCGTAGGCCTGCGCCACCGCGGTCGACAGCGTCAGCCGCGCCTGGGCGGCGTCGGCGCGCACGGCCTCACGGTCCGACACGGCCGCGGCGAGCGCCGCGCGGTTCTTGCCGAAAAGGTCGAGGTCATAGGATGCGTTCAGCGTCAGCGAGCCGTCGCCGTGAAAGCCCTTGGGGAGAAACTGCGCGAACTGCGTCGGGAAGCCGATCGCACGGCTCTGTTCGTAGGCGGTCACGTTGCCCTTCGCGTCGAGCGTTGGAAGCGTCGAGGCGCGCGATTGTTCGACCTGGGCGTCCGCCGCGCGCAGACGCGCTTCGGCCTGGGCGAGCGTAGGCGAGCCGGCCAGAGCTTCATCCACGAGTTTGGAAAGCTGCGGGTCGTTATAGGCGTCCCACCAGCGATCGGCCGGCCAGTTGCTCGCCGGCGCATCGAAACTCTTGGCCGTCGCATAGGTTTCAGCAGCCTTGGCCCGGGGTTTCGGCCCCAGGTTCGGCACCGTCGCGCAGGCGCTGAGGCTCAGGGCGGCGAGACCGGCCGAAATCCAGACGCGCACGGATCTGGCGCGTAAAGATCTGGCGGCCGGCCTCGCGCGGGCGGCTCGGGGAGAAGAGGAGGAAAGCATGACAGCCCCAACGCTGCGTCAATTCTGACCGTACTGTACGGTCGCAGGGCTATTGCGCCCCGGTTCAAATCCTGTCAATAGAAAACCGTACGGTACGGTCAGATAATGTCAGCAGTCGCCAAATCGCCACGCCAGACGCCCGACGGGGAGCCGCAACCGGCCCTCAAGTCCGACCCCAAGGCGGACAAGATCGAGGCGCGTCGCAAGGCCATTATCGAGGTGGCCCGTGACGTTTTCCTGACCCAGGGCTATGCGGCGGCCTCCATGTCCGAGATCGCGGCCAGGGTCGGCGGCTCCAAGGGCACGCTGTACAATTACTTCCGCTCGAAAGAGGAGCTGTTCGCGGCCTTCATGGTCGACGCCTGCCAAGGCGCCGCCAACGCGGCTTACCTGCATTTGCCGGCGGCCGACGGCGACCTGCGCGGGGGTCTGATCGACTTCGGCGAGCTGTTCCTGACCTTCCTGCTGAACGACCAGGTCATGGCCATCCACCGCCTGGTGATCGCCGAGGCCGGCCGTTTCCCCGAGCTCGGCCGCGTTTTCTACGAGAACGGTCCCAGGAAGGGCGAGACCAAACTGAAAGCGTTTTTCGACGAGGTGGCCTCGTCGGGAAAGCTGCGCCCCTACGACACGCTCTCGCTGGCGCGCTGGTTCCGCGACATGGTCTTCTGCGACATCTACAGCCGCGCCCTGTGGAATGTGCTGGGCGAGCCGACGCCGCAACAGATCCGCCAGCATGCGGTCGAAGCGGCCGACATCTTCCTGGCGGCGTTCCGGCCCGAGTGACGGTTTGCGGCGAACGGCCCGTGCTTATCCGGGCCGGGCGGGTTAGGCTGGCCTCGGCTTAACGGCGGGGTGGGGCGATGAGAAAGTCCATACGGGTTGAGGCCATGGGCCTCTTGTTTGCGTTGGGGCTTACGTTTGGCGCGGCGTCGGCTAAAGCGGCGGACCTTCCGGCCGGAGGCCTCAAAGGCGATGCGCTCAATGCGGCGATGCGCGCCCAGGGCATGACGGTGATCGCGCCGCCGGACCAGCCGGTCGTGCTGATGAATTCGGAGGAACTCTATGCCGGCGCCAGCACCAACGGCGGACGTGGCGAGCAGGTCCTGGTGCAGCAGGGCGGCCACCCTTGCAGCTTCGTGCTCGAGTTCGATGCGCCGTTGTCGCAGCTTTCATTCAACCGTTCGCGCCTGCTTGCGGGACCGAGCGGCATCACCCATCCGGTCTGGACCGCCACGGCGCAGGACGCCGCTGGACATTCACTGAGCACCGCCTCGGAAGCGGAGATCCGCAGCTATTCCGACGTGCCGGCGCGGCGATTCACACTCAGCGGCCCGGGCATCAAGCGCGTTGTCTTCTGGGGCGACGACCGCGGCTTCGACGCCTTCTGCAACGTCATCACCGACACCATGGATTGGACGCGCTGAGACGGCGGCCCCCGAGACCGCGTCATGGCGTTTCTGATTCTTCGCGCGGCAATCTCCGGCGTCCTGGTGGCGCTGGTCGCCGCACTCGCGAAGCGGTTCCCCGGTTGGGGCGGCCTTGTCGCCTCGCTGCCCATGGTCTCGACGCTGGCGATGATCTGGTTGTGGAGCGACAGCCGCGACACCGCTAAAGTCGCGACCTATTCGGAGAGCGCCTTCTGGTTCGTGCTGCCGTCGCTGCCGATGTTTCTGATCATTCCGATGCTGATGAAGCGCGGCCTTGGGTTTTGGCCCGCGCTTGCGGCGGGCTGTGTCAGCACCATGGCGCTTTACGCGGCGATGGTCTGGCTCGCGCCGCGCGTGGGCCTGAAACTCTGAGCGCGACCTCTAGGCCGCCGCGCGCCGGGCCTCGCAGGCGCCGGCGATGGTTTCGAACAGGGCGCCGATGTCGATGGGCTTGGTCAGGCGCCCGTCCATCCCCGCGGCGAGGCAGGCGTCGTACTGGTGCGCCATGGCGTCGGCGGTGAGGGCGACGATGCGCGTGCGTCGCATCTTGGCTTCGCTTTCCGTCGCGCGGATGCGGCGCGTCGCTTCCAGGCCGTCCATCACCGGCATCTGCACATCCATCAACACGAGATCCCAGTCTTCGCGCAGCCAGGCGTCATAGGCCTGCGCTCCATCGCCGACGATGGTCGGTTCGATGCCGAGCGCCCCGAGAAGCGCCTTCAGCACCTGTTGATTGGTCGGATTGTCCTCGGCGGCGAGCACGCGCAGGTTCGAGAGATCCCGGCGCGTCTCGACCACGCGCGGCGCGGGCGTGGTTGCGCTCTCGGCGCTCAGCCGGGGCAGAACGATCGTCGCGGTGAAGCACGAGCCCTGGCCCACGGCGCTCGTCACCTCGATGCGCCCGCCCATCAGTTCGACGAGGTCGGTACAGATCGCCAATCCTAGACCTGAACCGCCGTAACGCCGCGTGGTCGAGGCGTCGGCCTGGCTGAACTTGCCGAAGATGGCCGCGAGCTTGTCCGGCGCGATGCCGATGCCCGTATCCGCCACGCGCAACGCCAGAGCGTCGTTGTCCGCCGTCGCCGACAACACGACCTCACCGGCGTCGGTGAACTTCATGGCGTTCGAGACGAGGTTGAACAGGATCTGACGCACCCGCACCGGGTCGCCGCGATAGACCCCGCGTGCGCCGTCGAGGTTCACCTCGAACCGCAGGCCTTTTTCGACGGCGACGTTGTCGAAACAGTTGCGCACGTCGGCCACCAGGGTCTCGAGGTCGAATTCGACCTCTTCGAGGCTCAGTTTGCCGGACTCGATCTTCGACAGGTCCAGCACGTCGTTCAGGATATCGAGCAGGGCTTGTCCGGAAGACCGGATGACGCCCACGCGTCCGCGTTGGATCGGCGTCAGCTCGTCGGTGGCGATCGCCTGGGCCATGCCGAGAATGCCGTTCAACGGCGTGCGGATCTCGTGGGACATCGTCGCCAGGAAGGCGCTCTTCGCGTCCGACGCTTCGCGCGCGGCTCGCATCGCCTTTTCGAGCTCACGCGCGCGCTGCCGCTCGTGGCGGATCAGCAGGCCGGTGAAGATCAACAGACCCAGCAGCGTCACCGCGAGCAGCGGTCCGGCGCGGCGGACCAGCGGCCCGATGGAATCGGTCGGCCGCCAGATCAGGCGTGCGATCTCGCGACCCTGGATGTCGCGCAACGGCGTGCTGATACGGCCTTTGGGCGTCGCGGCGTGCGCGGGCGCCACCACGAGGTTGGTGAGAAGGTAGCGGCGAGTCAGGCGCCCGGCGAAATCCTTGTCGATCGCGTCGCCCACGATGACGATCGCGCCCTGGGGGCTCGCGACCGTGCGGCTGGAGTGATCGGTCTGCACCAGGCTGGCCGCGATCAGATAGGGCTGTCCCGCGTGCATCACCACCGTTGCGGCGTCGATGGGATCGGAGGGGCTGCCCTTCGACGTCGCGTCCGTCCCGCGGCGGCGTTCATTGCGGCGAATCTGCGCGATCATCGGCGCCGCGCCGGCGGCGAGGTCGTCATAGCGGTGAAGATCGGTCGCCTTGCCGTTTTCGTACGCGAAGACGGGCCTGCCGCCGCCGTCCAGGATGAAGACGGACTGGTACCGGTCGAAGCGCCAGAAGTAGTTGCCGATGTAGTCGGAGGCCCATTTCGGATCGAACTTCAGGTCGAGGTTGCGGACCGCCTCGTCCCAGATGACGTTCGACGCGATGCTGCGCCGCACGTCCTCGGCGTGCAGGATCAGGCCGTTGGCGATCAGTCGCGCCTGCCGCTCGCGCGACTGCTCCTCGAGCCGCGCCGCGCCCGTCCAGATCGATAATCCCAGGATGGCGATCAGCACCGCCGCGCCGGCGAGGATCGCGAGCGTCGACTGGCGGCCGACCGGGGCCAGGGGCTCGGACGTGGCAGACATGGACGGGCTCAAACCCTTTGCTTCCAACAAATGTTAGGGTCAAACCCTCTCGAAACCCTGAACGGAGGACGAGATTCGCAGCGGGGGCAGGGGTTTAAGCCCCCATTTCGGAGAGCCCGCCTGCCCAAGATTGGGAACCTTGACCGTGCCCGCGGCTTAAGTCTGCTGGGCCCAACGTCGGTGGAGGCTGCATGACGCTGAAAGAGGGCCTGGCCTTCGCGATCCTGGGCGGCGCGATGTTGTGCTTCGCCTGGGGGCGGTTTCGCTACGACATCGTCGCCCTGGTCGCCCTGCTGGTCGCGGTTCTGGCCGGCGTGGTGCCGGCGGCCAAGGCGTTCAGCGGGTTCACCAGCGACGTGGTGGTGATCATCGCCTGCGCCCTCATCATCAGCGCCGCGGTCGCCCAGTCGGGATTGATGGAGCATCTTCTGCAGCCGGTGTTGTCGCGGTTGAAGACGCTCGCGACCCAGGTGCCGGTGATGGCCGGCGCCACGGCGCTCCTGTCGATGCCGACCAAGAACGTCGGCGCGCTGGCGATCCTCATCCCGGTGGCGACCAAGCTCGCGCGCGACACCAAGACGTCGCGCTCCGCCATGCTGATGCCGATGTCGTTCATGTCGCTGCTCGGCGGCCTGGTGACCCTGGTGGGCACCTCAACCAACATCATCGTCAGCCAGGTGCGCGAAGAGGCGACGGGCCATCCGTTCCAGATGTTCGACTTCGCGCCGGTGGGCCTCACGCTCACCCTCGCGGGCCTGATCTTCGTCAGCTTCGGCTGGCGCCTCTTGCCGCGCAACCGCCAGGGACCCGACGTCGCCGACGCCCTCGCCGTGGCCTATACCACCGAGGCGCTGGTCCCCGAAGATTGGCCGAGTTCGATCACGACGCTCGGTGAATTGAAACTGCGCGACGACGGCGTGCGGGCGATAGCGCTGCTGCGCGAGTCCAAACGCGTGGACTCCCCGCGCGGCAATCACAAGCTCCTGCCCGGCGACACCCTTGTGCTCGAAGGCACCCAGGATCGTCTGGCGCAGATCTTCAGCCGCACGCGCCTGGTCCACGTCAGCGCCGACGACAAGCCGGTCAAACAGGTCAAGAGCGAGGAAGTCCGCACCATCGAGGCGGTCGTCCAGCGTGACTCCGTCCTGATCGGCCGTTCCGCCGCGCGGGTGCAGCTGCGCGAACAGTTCGGCGTCAACCTGATGGCGGTCAGCCGCAGCGGCGAGCGGATCACCCAGCGCCTGCGCGACGTGACCCTGCGTGCGGGCGACGTACTCGTGCTCGAAGCGGGCGAGCGAAGCCTGTCGGGCGCGCTGCAGTCGCTGGGCGCCCTGGCCCTGGTCGAACGCCAGGTGAAACTCGCCGGCGTGTCGCGCCGCTGGCTGCCGCTGGCGATCCTCGGCGTCGCGATGACGCTGGTCGCATTGCAGGTGGTCACGGTCGCGGTCGCCTTTTTCGGCGCCGCGCTCCTGGTCGTGCTCTCGGGGGCGATCACCATGCGCGAGGCGTACAATTCGCTCGAGGGCCAGGTGCTGATCCTGATCGGCGCCCTGACCCCGCTCAGCGAAGCCGTGCGCGCCACCGGCGGCACCGAACTGATCGCGGGCGGCTTGGCGACGCTCGCCCACGGCCTGCCGCCGCTCTTGACGCTCGGCGCCATGATGGTGATCGCCATGGCGTGCTCGCCGTTCCTGCACAATGCGCCGACCGTCCTGGTGCTGGGACCGATCGCCGTCGCGCTCGCGTCGCGGCTTCACCTGTCGCTCGACGCCTTCCTGATGGCGGTCGCAACCGGCGCCGGCAGCGACTTCCTCACCCCCGTCGGCCACCAGTGCAACACCCTCGTCATGGGGCCTGGCGGCTACAGGTTCTGGGACTACCCGCGATTGGGCGCGCCGTTGTCGCTCTTGGTGATCCTGTTGGGCGTTCCCGTGATCGCCCTCGTCTGGGGCCTGTAGCGGCGCCTTTCGCACGCCCCAGAGGCGAATGATTGACAAGGCGCGCTTCCGCACGGTTAGGCTGGACGGGGACGCTGGGGAGGTCGGCGTGGTCATCGCGGTTTCGTACTTCAGCCTGGCCAGTATGGCGGCGCTCGCGCTGTTCCTGCTGATCATGATCCCGCGCGCGCTGTTCCACATCGCCGCCGTGGTTGTCGGCGCCGCGACCCGCAAGCCGCCGGGCAGCGACCCATGGCTGATCGCCATCGGCGTGTCGTTCCTGATCTGCGCGGGTCTGGCCGGATTGACCTACGCCTATCACGCTGGCGCGAAGAACCTTGCCGGCGCCTACGGCGGGGTGACCTTCGCCTTCCTGTTGTTCGCGGCGCCCGCGGTGCTGCAGGTGTTGCGCGCCTGGGCCAACGTGCACGCCAAGAAGGTGAAGGTGCTGAGCCACGCGCTCGTGGCGCTCGCCGTTCTCTCGCTGCCCGCCAGCATGGCGATCCCGACCGCGGCCCTGCTGCAATCGACCGTGCAAGCCGCCACGGCATCGGCGGCGCCGGCCGACAACCCTGCGGCCTCGATCGCGGACGAGCAGTATTTCACCGACAACGAGGTCGCCAACGATCCGGACGACTATCCGATCGCGACCTGGATGGCGAACAACCTGACCTTCAAGCGCACCCTTCACACCGACCCGAACATGAAAGGCCAGAACTTCTACCGCCAGATCCCGACCTACACCGGCTATTGGTTCGACCAGACGGCCAATGCGTTGAGCTTCGAGGCCACCGACACCTTCGGCGTCCTGGTCAGCAGCATCACCCACGTGCGCGCCAACCTGGCGTTCTCGACGGCGGTATTTCTCTACAAGCTGATGTGCGCGATCGTGCTGGTGGCCGTGGCCTTCAACGTGATCTTCGGCCCCATGGCGGGACGCCTGCACAAGACGTCGCGCAATTCGTTCGGCTGAGCGGTCCTACTGGCTGGGCCGCGTCTTACCGTCGACGAGCGCCGCCGCCAGCCCGGACACCGACGACACGTCGCCGAAGTTCGACTTGCAGACGATCACGCCCGTGGCATAGCCCATCGAGCCCGGCGCCGTGATCGCGAAGCCGCCGTCGCTGGTGAAGCTGTCGATCATCTGCCCGTTGGCGTCGAACAGGCCGCCGCGGGTGGTCTTCACCGCGGCATGGTCGCAATCGATGGTTTCGTCGGCGGTGGAATAGGCGCCGACGCCCTTGGGCGTCTTCAGCGGCGACTGGAACACGTCGATCACCCAGACCCGCGCCTGACCGTGCTCGGTCGCCTTCTCCGGCGCCGCGACATAGGTCGCGGCCATCACGCCCGCGTCGCTGCGGGTCACCCCCACGAAGACATAACGCGCATCCCTGGGCGCCTGGACCTCGCTCTGGGCCAGGGCGGGCGAGGCGAGCGCGGCAAGGGACGCGATCAGGACCGGCAGGCGGACACGCATCGGGAACCTCGTTTCCTGTCGCCTAGCAGGCCACGATGTCAGGAGCCTGTCGAGGGCGCTTGTCAGGGTCGCGGGATGACGAGAAGCTGAGCGCCATGAAATCCCTTCAGGTTCTGGCGCTGGCGGCGTCGCTTTTGCTCGTGTCTGTCGTTGCGGGCAGCACCTCCTCGGCGAAGGCCGTCCCATGGCAACCGCCGGCCGGTCATATGCAATTCGCGATCTGGCCGGGCGGCGCGCCCGACCTGCAGCCGGTTCCAGGACTCGAGACCGCGTCGGACGGCGAGGTCACCAACGTCACCCGACCGACCCTGACCGTCTACGCCCCGCAAGGGAAGAACACCGGCGCCATGGTCATCGTCATTCCGGGTGGCGGTTTTCAGATGCTCTTCATGGATCTCGAAGGGACCGAACTCTGTGACTGGCTGACGGCGAAGGGCGTCGCCTGCGCCGTGCTCAAGTACCGTGTGCCAGGCATCCCCTACGTCTGGCAATGCAAATGCCGCCCGCACAATCACGACCTCTCGATGCCGTCGCTGCAGGACGTGCAGCGCACGATGCGGCTGGCGCGCGCGCACGCTGCCGAGTGGCATGTCGACCCGCACAAGATCGGCGTCATGGGTTTCTCCGCCGGCGGCTTTCTCGTCGCCGAAATCAGCACGCATTTCGACGATCACCTGTATGGGCCGGTGGACGCCGCCGACCGTGAAAGCGCGCGCCCGGATTTCGCGATGGCAATCTATCCAGGCCACCTGGCCATGGCCGACAACGCCGTCGTATTGAACCCCGTCATCGCGGACCACATCACGAAACAAACCCCGCCGACCTTCCTCCTGCAAAACGAGGACGACGACGTCGACCAGGTCGAGGACGCGCTCAGCTATTACATGGGCCTGAAGAAAGCCGGCGTGCCGGTGGAGCTGCATTCCTATGCGCAAGGCGGCCATGCGTTCGGCCTGCGGGAGAAGAAGCTCCCGGTGCGCGGATGGCCGGGACTCGTGGAGACGTGGCTTGTGACGATCGGGATGGTTTCTCCGTAGGCTAGGTTGGAGTGCCCGCTACGGAACCCGGTTCTGAATGCCGCTTCCGACCCATAGACGACGCCCCCGAACAGATTTCGGCCGATGCCTGACCCAGACCTGCAACGTTGACTACATCCGATTTCGAAGCGAACCTCCGCACAACGAGGCGGACTATGAAATTTGTCACTTCCCGTACTCGCCAAGCGCTGGCGACCCTCCTGGTGGGGACGCTTCCGGGAGCAGCATACTTTTGCGGTGAGCTATTTCTGTCGGGCTATACTCGCCGACCCGATGGCGGACGTGACCTTGGGCATGTGGAAAAGCTCTTGGGTGGCGATGCCGTCATCACATTTGTCTTGCTTCTCGGTCTCCCGACCATCGGCGCAGGGTTATTATCTCTTGGGCTTGCCCGCGTCACAGGTCGCGTCACAGCGTTGCGTTTAATGCCGATTGCGGCATTCGTAGGGGCGCTAATCCCATTCACGCTTGAAATTCTGTCACCGACCAATGGTGGCTTCTCTTCGATCCAGCTCGCTGGTCCGGTGGTCGCCGGATGCCTTATGGCTTTCGTGCTGTCGGGGATTTTCTGCCTCGTGGCTGGAGTACCGCTTCGCGCCCACCCTGCTGGTCCGGCACGTCCAGCCAACCGATCGCTCTCTGATGCGATCGTTGTTGGCTCCGCCGCAGCGATCACGATTGCCGCCCTTATCTCGCTCGGATCGCTTTACGCGTGGGGAGTCACACATCCCTGCACGAGTTGTGGCTGACGGCGCTTCGCCCGCTTTCCACCCATCCCGGACAAGAACAGGTATGCTTTCGGCGATTACGCAACCGCCACCATCTTCGCCACCGCGCGTTAGCCCGCCATGGCCGAACCGCCGACCGTCGCCGCCCCTCCGTCCGTCACCGAGCCTCTGAAGAAGAGCGCCCGGGATGTCGCCAAGAGCGCGGGTGCGGTGAAGCAAAGCGCCAAGGAGCTCACCAGCAGCGCCGACCGGACCACTCAGCTTGCCGCCGATCGCACGGTGCTGGCTGCGGAGCGCACCTACGCCGCCTGGATCCGCACGGGGCTTGGGGCGCTGGCCAGCGGGGTGGGAGCCAAGGCTCTGTTGCAGCCGGTGCTGCCGGCTTGGCTGGTGACCGCGACCGGGAGCGTGCTGGTGATCTTTGCCGGCTTCTGTTTCGTGGCCGCGGTCTGGCGGCAGTTCCGGCGCTACGCGCCGCCCCGGCCTGACACGCCGCGCATGCCGCGTCCGCTGATCCTGGCGATCAACGGCTTTCTGGTGCTGGTCACCCTGGCGGTCCTGCTGGGCGTCTGGTTCGGCGGCGCGATCCGGCTGTAAGCCTTTCCCGACCTTGACATTGCAGGGGGGGCATGGCCTGAGGGCCCCTTCCTTTTTCAAGCCTTTCGGCCGGCCAAGAACCCAATCATGCACGCCTATCGCACCCATACCTGCGGCGCCCTGCGCCTCTCCGACGCCGGGGCAAAGGTCCGCCTGTCAGGCTGGATCCACCGCAAGCGCGACCACGGCGGCCTCCTGTTCATCGACCTGCGCGACCACTACGGCCTGACCCAGCTGGTCCTGTCGCCCTCGACCCCGGGCTTCGACTGGATCGAGAAGCTGCGCGCCGAGAGCGTGATCAGGATCGACGGCGAGGTGGTCGCCCGCAGCGACGAAACGAAGAACGCGGGCCTGCCCACCGGCGAGATCGAAGTGCGGGTCAGCGAGGCGAAGCTCCTCGGCGCCGCCGAAGAACTGCCGGTGCCGGTGTTCGGCGAGCCGGACTACCCCGAGGACCTGCGCCTCAAGTACCGGTTCCTGGACCTGCGTCGCGAAACGCTTCATCGCAACATCATGCTGCGCGCGGGCGTGATCTCCTCGATCCGCCGCCGCATGGTCGACCAGGGCTTCACCGAGTTCCAGACGCCGATCCTGACCGCGTCGTCGCCGGAAGGCGCGCGCGACTTTCTGGTGCCCTCGCGCATGCATCCGGGGAAGTTCTACGCCCTGCCGCAGGCGCCGCAGCAGTTCAAGCAACTGCTCATGGTGTCGGGCTTCGACCGTTACTTCCAGATCGCGCCGTGCTTCCGTGACGAAGACGCGCGCGCCGACCGATCGCCGGGCGAATTCTATCAGCTCGACGTCGAGATGAGCTTCGTGACGCAAGAGGACGTGTTCACCGCCATCGAACCGGTGATCCACGGCGTGTTCGACGAGTTCTCGGAAAACCGCATGGTCACGCCGATGCCGTTCCCGCGCATTCCCTATGCGCAGGCGATGCAGCAGTACGGCTCCGACAAGCCGGACATGCGCAACCCGATCCTGATGCAGGACGTGAGCGAGCATTTCCGCGGCGGCGGCTTCGGCGTGTTCGCCAAGATTCTCGACGCTAACCCCAAGCATCGCGTGTGGGCCATCCCCGCGCCCGGCGGCGGCGGCAGAGCCTTCTGCGACCGCATGAACAGCTGGGCCCTGGGCGAGGGCCAGCCGGGCCTGGGCTACATCTTCTGGCGTGAGGGCGAAGAAGGCGGCGCCGGCCCCATCGCCAAGAATCTCGGCGACGAGCGCGTCGGTAAGATCAAGCAACAGCTCGGTCTGCGGATCGGCGATGCGGCCTTCTTCGCCGCCGGCGACCCCGACGCCTTCGCGAAGTTCGCGGGCGCGGCGCGCAACAAGGTCGGCGCCGACCTCGAGCTGGTCGACAAGGACCGCTTCGCCCTGTGCTGGGTCGTCGATTATCCGATGTTCGAATGGAACGAGGAGGAGAAGCGCGTCGACTTCTCGCACAACCCGTTCTCGATGCCCCAGGGCGAGCTCGAAGCGCTGGAAACCAAGGACCCGCTCGAGGTCCTGGCGTACCAGTACGACATCGTGTGCAACGGCGTCGAACTCTGCTCGGGCGCGATCCGGAACCACCGGCCCGACATTATGGTCAAGGCCTTCGGCATCGCCGGCTATGCGCCGGAGGTGGTGGAAGAGAAGTTCGGCGGCATGCTGAACGCGTTCCGCTACGGCGCGCCGCCGCACGGTGGATTGGCGCCCGGCGTCGATCGCATCGTCATGCTGCTGGCCGGGGCGGAGAACATCCGCGAGGTGATCGCCTTCCCGCTGAACCAGCAGGGTGTCGACCTGTTGATGAACGCGCCGTCGGAAGTGAGCGAACGTCAGCTCAAGGAGCTGCACATCCGCACCGTCGCCCCGATTAAATAATCGGACTCAAATAGTCAGGGAAGATCCGCCGCGAAGTAGCGCGGCGCGGCCGGCGGCGCGGGAGGCGCCGGCGGGGCTGGGACCTTGGCGGCGCCGAGCGCGCGTTCGAGCGCCCTGCGGATCGCCGCGGTTTTCAGGATCTTCAGCGAACAGCCGCGCGCAACCAGGCCTTCGGGCAGATGCGTCGCGTGATCGGTGCAGGCGAGGTCGACCTGCGCCTGGGTCAGATGGCGCGCGCCGGTGAGGTCCGCGCCCTTCAGATCGGCGCCTTCCAGCGATGCGCCCGCGAAATCCGCGCCGTCGAAGTCGCCGTGCTTCAGGACCGCGGCCTGCATCGCCGCGTTGCGGAACGAGGCGTGGTTGAAGTCGCCGCCGTCCAGGTGCGCCAGCACCAGGGTCGCGCCGCTGAAGTCCGAGCCGGGCGCGGTCGCCTCGGTCATCACCGCGCCGGTCATTTCCGAATTGACGAAGACCGCGCCCATCAGCCGCGCCTGGCGAAAATTGGCCGCGAGCAGGCTCGAGCCGTCCAGGTGCGCGCCGGACAGATTGGCTTCTTCGAACACGGCGCCCACGGCGACCACGCCTTGCAGACTCGCTGAAGTGAAAATCGCGTGCCTGAACTTGGCGCCCATCATCTGGGCGTTGCGCAGGTCGGCGCGGGTGAAGTTCGACTCGTTGAAGTCCGAACCGATCAACTGCGCGCCGCGCAGGTCGGAGCCGACCAGAGTCGCGTTGCTGAAGTTGGCCGCGGTGAAGGTGGCGCCGATCAGCTTGCGGCCCGACAGCTCGCAATGCTGGCACGACCCGCCGAACGACACGGTGCGCGACACGTCGTGATCGCCGCCGAGCCCGAAGGTCAGCGCCTGAGCCGTGCCGGCCATACCGCCGCTGATCAGCAGGACGGCGGTGGCGGCGCTCAGGAACGCGAGGCTGCGGCGAAGGACGTTCATGCATCCGATGTGATCGCGAACCGCCCCCAGCGCCACTTAAATCTCGGTAATCCGTTGCGTTTTGGACTGTTGCAGGGATTTCACTGGCGCAGGGCGCAACGGTCCGGTGAGACTGCTGCGACAAAATGTAAGGGGCTGGACCGTGGCGGTGACCAAGGGGGAGACGAAGCGCGATTGGATGGGCCGCGCGCTCATCCTGCTCGTCGTCTTCGCCCTGCTGGCCTTCGGCCTGCCCATGTTCCTTCGGCTCGCGGGCGCCCACGAGCAACTCGAAGCCCTGGGCCCGGACGCCTTTACCTGGGCCTACGTCGCGACCGGCGTGATCCTGGTCCTGGCGGTGACTATGGCGCTCCGGCGCAAAGGACCAGGGGGCGCGTTCCGGGCGCTGGGTCTCGCGCCGTTCACCGCCAAAGGGGTCGCACTAGCGGTCCTGTCCCTGACCGCACTCGCGTTCGTGGCCAGCCGGCTCGGGCATCCGTTCGTCATGCCGGCGCTGGGAACCGCGCTCTCGCTGGGCCTGGTCGGGCCCTTCGCGGAGGAGCTGCTGTTCCGCGGCTTCCTGTTCCGCCAGGGGCGCGACTGGGCGCAGATGCCGTTCTGGGGCGCGGCTGCGGTCTCCTCGCTGCTCTACGGTCTTGGACACTTCAGCCAGGGCGATAGCCTGAGCGCCTCGATCCTGGCGGTGCTGATCAGTTTCGCGACCGGCATGGTCTTCTGCTGGCTCACCGAGCGCTGGGGCGGCCTGTGGCCGGCCATCGTGCTGCACGCGGGCCTCGATTTCCTCTGGCTGGTCTACCTGTTGGGCGACAACGCCATCGGCGGCGAGGTCGGCAACGCCGCCCGCCTCTCGGCCCTCGTGGTGATGGTGGCGGGGACGCTGTTCTTCACCCGCCGGCCAAAGGCCTAGCAGGCCGGGATTGTCATGCCGCGGGGCAGCTTGGTCGAGCCGTCGCCGCAGGCCCGGTTCAGGCGCGCCTGGGTCAGGCCGCGGGCGCGGTCCAGCTCGGCCCCGGAGAAGTTGGTCCCGTCCAGGGTCGCGCCCCTGAGGTTCGCGCCCTCGAAATAGGCCCCGACCAGGCTGGCGTGGGTCAGGTTGGCCCCGGCCAAGTCCGCGCCCGAGAACAGGGCGCCGTAGCCGTTCAGGTCCCGCAGGTCCGCGCCGGCGAAGCGGCTGTGGTTGAAGATGCCCGACGACAGGTCGGCCTGGCGCAGGCGCGCGCCGGAAAAATTCTTTCCTTTCAAGGTCAGACCCTGGAAATCCGCCTGGAACAGGTTGCAGCGGGGGCAGCTCGCCCCGGCCCGTGCGCGGGCGATCTGGGAGGCGTTCTGGGCCGCGACCGGCATGGCCAGCAGGCAAGAAACACCAAGGCTCAGGGCTGCAATGGCCAGGGCGAGGCGAGGGGCAAGGCGCATAACGAGAGGCTCCCGGGATCCTGCGATCCCGGCTGCAAGCCTAGGGCCAAAGTCTTGAATCTCCGTTGCTCGGCGGATCGGCGGGAGGATTGGCGGAGGGGCTCCCGACCTGCGCCAGAAGCTTAGGGTGTATCAGCCGCAACCGCCCGAGGGTCGGTCGGGGTCCCCCCCACCCCTCGACCCGGCGTGTGACGGGCGAGGATCTCTCTAGCCGGCCATCCCTGGCGCGGCCCCGCAGCTCTCGCAGACAAAGCCCGCGCCCCGGCGCTTGAGAGCCATGTCTCCGCACGATGGACAGACGTCTGGGCCTGCGGCCGGCCCGACGGGTTCGCCCTTGGACCGGCGCGACCCGAAGCTAGCCACTATCAGATTGTCAGGGGCTGCGCCTCGGGAGAATCCCTTTGAAATGAAACGTGAAGCGGGCACCGTTTCCTCGGAATCTTCGCCCGGTGGGTTAACGCCGAAGCCGTCGCCGGCGGTGTCCGGCTCTGCGTTGGCGAGGTCCTGGCGGTCGAGATAGCTCACCGCCAGCTCGCGGAAAATGTAGTCGAGGATCGAGGTCGCGGAGCGGATGGAGTCGTTGCCGGTGACGCGCCCCGCCGGTTCGAAGCGGGTGAACACGAAGGCGTCGACGAACTCCTCCAGCGGCACGCCGTACTGCAGGCCGATCGACACCGAGATGGCGAAGTTGTTCATCAGCGAGCGGAAGGCGGCGCCTTCCTTGTGCATGTCGAGAAAGATCTCGCCCAGCGCCCCGTCGTCGTATTCGCCGGTGTGCAGATAAACCTTGTGACCGCCGACCGCGGCCTTCTGAATGTAGCCCTTGCGCCGGTCGGGCAGCTTCTGGCGCGCGCGGGCGCGCTCGACCACCCGCTCCACCACGCGCTCGACGGTGCGGGGCTCGGGCGGCGGCGTGCGTGAGGGCGGCGCGTCGGACGCCTGGCTCGGCAGGTCGAACAGCGGTCCCCGCGGCGGAGGCGCACGCTCGAGGCGCACGGCGCGCACGCCTGCGGCGGCGGCGGCGGACTGCAGGCGCGCGGCCTCGGTCGGTTCGTCGTCCCATGCCAGCATCAAAGGCGCGGTGCGCGGGACGTCGGCGAAGGCCTCCAGCGCGGTGACCATCGCCAGCAGGCCGTTCTTCGTCGGCTCGGCGAACACGACGCGCAGGCTCGCGGGCAGATCCGGCCACGCGGACAGATCGCCGGCGCCGAACACCCAGGCGGAGGCCGCTTCGATGTCGCTCGGCGCGAAGCCGAGGCGCGCCAGCACGTCGACGTCGACGTCGTCGGCCTCCTCGGCGCTCAGCCCGATCACATCGCGCGCAAAACCCTGTCCCACAACGGCGGGAGAGAAGGCGCCCGCGAGCGTCGACGCCGACCCCAAGGCGGTTTCGACCGCCTCGATCTCGATGTCGGTGAAGCCCTTGGCGCGTAGCGCCGCGTGATCGACGCCCGGGGCTTGCGCGAGACTGCGCCGTCCGAGCGCGTGCGCCTCGGCTTCGCCCACCTCGGCGCCGACGGCGTGCAGCGCGGTCGCCGCCGCGTCCGACAGGGCTTGCATGGTCGGTCCGTCGGCGGTTTCGATCGAGGTCACCGCGCCGGACCAGCCGCCGGCGGCGTCGATGCGCGTGCCGAGGCGCAGGCCCAGTTCGCGGTCGTCGTAGAGGGCGGTGATCTCGACGTTACGCAGGCCCGACTTCTTCGCCGTGGTGATCGCCGCATCGTAGAGTTCGGCGGCGCGGGCGGCGGCGGGATTGTCGATACCGGCGAGCGCGCGTGCGGTCTGGCGCACGGAGCGGGGCAGGGCGAGGCGCGCGTCCTTGTCGCCGAGATACTCGGGATAGGCGCCGACGCGGCGCGCGATGTCGGCCGAGGCGTTCAACGCCGCCGCATCGATCAGGGCGAAGAGCGAGGCGGCGAGCACGCGGCCCGCTTCGCTCTCATGCGCCAGTCCGCGGCGCGCGAGCTGATCGCCCAGGCCCGCCAGCGTCAGGCCGATGGCGCGCCAGCCGTGCTGGGCGCGCGCGCGATCGAGGTCCGCGCTGAACCCGCACGCGCATTCGATCTCGAGCGCGGTCGCCCACAGGCGCGCGCATGCTTCCAATCCTTCCAGATCCACCACGCCGTCGGCGCCGGTGAAGGCGTCGAGATCGAGCGCCGCGCGCGGCGCCGAACGGGCCCGCATCAGGGCCTCGGCATCGCGGGGCGCGAAGGCCAGGATCAGGGCCCCGGTCTCGGCTCCCACCGCGGCGGCGGCGAAGGCCTCGGCCGACCCGGCCTCGACCACTGTGCCGGACCCCAGCACCACCAGCGGCTCGGGCGGGACGATCGGACCCAGGGGGTCGGCGAAGCCGGGCTCGAGCGCGGCGGTGCGGATCGCCTGGGCGATCAGGGCGTCGGGAACTCCGGCGTCGCGGGCCGCCTGGGCCGCGCGGGCCAGGGCGAGGTTGTGCTGAGGATCGGCGCAGGCGCGGGCGTCGCCCTCGCAACGGGCGACCGCGTCACGCACGGCCTCCAGCCGCATCTCCCAGGCGGACAGGCCCGAGCGCGCGCCGGCGGCGGCGCGGCTTTCGGCGGAAAGGCGGCCGAGCGCGGCTTCGAACTCCACATCCTCGAGTTGGAGCACGCTCGTCTCGCGGGCCGGCGGCAGGCGGTCCTGGGCGATCGGGTGAACGCGAGCGCCGGCGGAGAGGCGCTTGGCCGGGGCGGCCATGCCGAGCGCGATGGAGGCCAGAAGCTCGTCGCCGAACACCTCCGCGTCGGCGACGTGGTCGAAAAGGCCGGTGGCGAAGCCCCAGGCCGCGAGCCTGCGCGCATACCGCGCCGGTCCGGAATTCAGCAGGCCGTCGAAGGGGTTATCGGGAGAAAGTCCGTCGGGCGCGAGGTTGGGCCAGTCTTCGGCCAGGTCCCTGGACCACTCGACCCAGGCTTCGATGCCGGCCGCCGGCCACCCGCGCGGCGCCTCGACCGCCAGGATTCCCTGGACCGTCTCGATCAGCCGGTGCTCTCGCTCGCCCGCCGGCCGACCCTCGAAGGAAAACCTCCGCTCGAAGCGCATGTCCGCCCCCTGGTCGAAAAGCCAAGCACCGACGCTCGCGCTCTTTGTGAGGACCCGCAATAGATATTGCGGTCCCACCGGGGCTTACCCACAAGATGTTGCATACGCGGAGAGACATGGACGCCTAAAGAGTCGCTCCCTATAGTCCGCCGCGCGTCGTGCGGCCTGTCGCCGCGCCGCCTCCCCAAAGACCCTCGTGTCCCGGACGTAAAACGTGTTCTCCAAGCTCTTCACCTGGTGGAACGGCGCCACCCTCGGCACCTTGTTCACCATCGCCAAACAGGGCCGGTACGTGGGCTCCGACGAAACGGGCAACAAGTACTACGAAGCCAAGTCCGACAAGGGTTCCTACGACGTCGGGCGCAAGCGCCGCTGGGTGATCTACAACGGCTACGCCGAGGCCTCGAAGGTCTCGCCCGACTGGCACGGCTGGCTGCACCACACCTTCGAAGAGCCGCCGACGATCGAGCCCCTACCGCGCAGGAAATGGGAGAAAGACCATCTCCCCAATCTGAGCGGAACGCCGTACGCTTGGCGTCCTCAAGGCTCGCTGTCGCGCGGCGGTGAACGTCCCGCGGCCACCGGCGACTACGAGGCGTGGAAGCCGGAATAGGGAAGCCCGAACAGGGAAGCCCGAACAGGGAAGCCGAACTGATGAAGCTCCCGCATTGGAAATTGGGATTGGCGGTCGCGGCGGTCATGCTGCTCGCGAGCGGCGGGCTGGTGCTCGCCCAGGAAAAGCCCCCGATTACTCCGCCCGCGCCCCCGGGACCGGCCATCGAAGAGCCGCCGCAGGAACCGGCGCCCAAGGACGTCGCGCCGCCGCCCAGCGACAAAGGGCCCGCGATCGTCGCGCCCGCGACCAACGCCGCGCCGCCGATCAAGGCGCCGGACAGCGACGACAACGACGACGACGATAACAACGACAAGTCCAAGAGCGACGACAAGGACAAGGTCGCCGACGGTTCGGCGCCGGTGCCGGAAACCCCCGGCGTGCGCACGCGTCACTCCGCGGCGATCATCCAGGCGCTGGACAAGGTGACCGCCGAGACCATGCGCTTCGAAGTGCCGGTGGGTAAGGCGATCCGCTACAAGGACCTCGTCTTCACCGTGCGCTCCTGCGAGACGTCCGCGCCGGAAGAACTGGTGCAGGACTCCATCGCCTACCTGCAGGTGCGCGCCGAGCCCAAGGTGCAATCGGGCGAGGAAACCTCCCACCAGGTGTTCTCCGGCTGGATGTTCGCAAGCTCGCCGGGCCTGGATGCGCTGCAGCACCCGGTCTACGACGCCTGGCTGATCGCCTGTAAGGCCTGAGCCCCGTTCGTCGCCCGCGGCAGGGCGAAGAAATCCCCATCCTGCTCCAATGCGTCGGCGAGGCGCGCGTGATAGTCGCGCCGCATGAGCGCCTCCGCGCCGAAGCGTTTCAGATGCTCGGTCATGAACTGCGCGTCGAGCAGGCGATAGCGTCCGGTCAGCAGCCGCGCGACCAGATGAACCAGCGCGACCTTGGACGCGTCGCGCTCGGCGGAGAACATGCTCTCGCCGAAGAAGGCGCCCTTCAGCGACACGCCGTACAGGCCGCCGACCAGTTCGCCGTCGCGCCAGCACTCGACGCTGTGCGCATTGCCGCGCGCGAACAGCGCGATGTACAGCGCCTGGATCGGCGTCGAAATCCAGGTGCCCTCCGCGTCGGCGCGGGGCGCGGCGCAGGCCTCGACCACCTGTTCGAACGCGGTGTCGACGCGGATCTCGAACCGGTCCGCCTTCACCGTCCGCGCCAACCGCTGCGCCACGTGAAAGCCGACGAGCGGCAGGACGCCGCGCACCTCCGGATCGACCAGAAAGATGCGCTCATCCTCACGGTCGTCCGCCATCGGAAACACGCCGCGCGCGTAGCAGTCGAGGAGATCGTCGAGGGTGAAGGCGGGCATCAGATTACCCACGCTCCAACTATCACCCCGTCACCCTCGGGCTTGTCCC
>DASZMV010000071.1:0-14624 GCA_035551675.1 Caulobacteraceae bacterium
CTCGACGAGTCCATAGGCGATCATCTTCTGTCGCGCCTGGTCGATGACGTCCTGGGTCATCTCCGGATTGTCGCGCAGGATGAGTTTGTTCGCCGCCGACGGGTCGCCGTTCAGATAGGATTTCCAACCGGCCGCCGACGCCTCGACGAAGGCCCGCACCTTATCGGGCTTGCCCTGAATCAGGCTGTCGGGCGCCAGCGCCATCGTCGCGTAGGATCCATAACCTTCGTCGGCAAGCAGGAAGACCTTGGGCTTCACGTGCGTCGCCTTCTCGATGGTGTAGGGCTCGCTGGTGACATAGCCCTCCTGGGCCGCTCTTGGATCGGCGAGGAAAGGCGCGTCGCTGTCATTGTAGCTGCGCACCTGATCGTCGGTGAAACCGTACCTGGCTTTCAGCCACGGCCAGAAGGTGTCGCGCGCCGCGGCGCCGATCAGGATCGGATGACCCTTCAGGTCCGCGAGGGTTTTGATCGACGGATCGTCGTGGGCGATGATCACCTGCGGGTTCTTCTGGAAGAAGGCCGCCACCGCCTTCACCGGCGCCTTGGCTGCGGCGAGCGCGAACACGGTGAAGCCGTCCGACCCGATGCCCATGTCGATCGCGCCCGACGCGATCAGCTGTGAGACGTTCGCGTTGGGGCCGCCGGGGACGATCTCGACCTTCAGGCCGCGCTTGGCGTACTCGCCGGTCGCCAACGCCTGGTAAAACCCGCCGTGCTCTGCCTCCGCGCGCCAGTCGGTCGCAAAGCGGAAGCGGTCGGACGGCGCCTCGTGTCCACAGGCGGCCAGCGCGGCGGCGGGCAGCATTCCCAGCAAGGTACGCCGACGCATCGAAACCCCCAGCTTCAAGACGCCGCGAACCTAGGGTGCACGCCGCGGCGAGGGAAGGCGTGAGATGAGGATTGTCGCGAAGCGGACGCCCAAAATGGAGCGAGGGGCCAACGCCGGGGCGAACCCGCAACGCTGACCCCTCACCATGAGGTCCGGGCAGGACCTCAGGCCTTGAGGGCGGTTCCTGCGCCGGTTTCCCGGTACGGTTCCTCGCCGCGTTTCGCCTCGTCGGGGGTGAGCCCGTTCGGCTGAAATTTGGCGGTCTCGCCCGCTTGAAAGCCAAGGTTTCCCTGGACTTCCCGCGCCGCGATGTCCCTCGGCAAGGGGACGATCCGATCAATCGGGCAGGCTGGCAACGGGCGCATCCGGGAACCCGGTGGATCGTCTGAGGACGGATTGTGGATAAGGCGGCGCCGCGCGGGGCGTCCTCGCTCAAGACCCGTGTTCGATCAGACCGCTGGAGCGATCCACAGTTTTGAGGGTGCTAAACCCCGCGCTCCTTCGACAGGGTCTCGTCGGCGTAGTCGACGGCGGCGTCCGGGTCCTCGAGATCGGCTTCGTTCACAGTCTGGCCGCGCAGGGAGACGCCGGCTTCGTGCACGCTCTCCGGGTCGCCCGAGATCAGGGGGTGCCAGTCCGCCAGGCCCCGGCCCTCGTGCAGGCGCCGGTAGGCGCAGCTCTTGGGCATCCACTCCAGGGCCTCGATATTGTGCGGCGTCAGCTTGATGCAGTCCGGCACGTGCTTTTTGCGGTTTTCGTAATCACTGCAGCGGCATAGTTGATTGTCGTACAGGCGGCAGGAGACCCGGGTGGGGATGATTTCGCCGGTATCCTCGTCCTCGAAGCGGATCAGGCAGCACAGCCCGCAGCCGTCGCACAGGCTCTCCCACTCCTGTACGGTCATCTGTTCCAGGCGTTTGGTTTCCCAGAACGGCTTCTTGGCCATGCGGCAGGCGTCCTCGTTGAACCCATGAGCGGACCCGGCCACAACCCCGACGAGGTCGAGAAGGGTTCCGTCCCGGAGACGTTCCGGGCCGACCTTCTGCACCAGCGCGACCGGCGCCTCAACGGCCTGCGGCGCGGGCTCATCGCCGCGGCCGTGGCGGGGGCGATGCTGCTGGTGGTGGGAACCGCCGCCGCGTGGCGCTGGTATTTCGGCGACCTGCCCGACATTCCGCCGAGCCAAAGCCTCGCGAGCCTAGGTCATGCGCCGGGCATGACCTTCGTCGACCTCGACGGCCACGTGCTGGCCACGCGCGGCGCCAAGTACGGCGCGCCGGTGCGGTTGAGAGACCTGCCGCCCTATGTGCCGCTCGCGTTTCTGGCGGCGGAGGATCGGCGGTTTCACGAACACGGGGCGGTGGATCTTTGGGGCATCGCGCGCGCGTTCGGCGCCAATCTCGGCGCGGGTCACACGGTCGAGGGTGCCTCGACGCTGGATCAGCAGCTCGCGCGCGGCCTGTTTCTGGGACCGCAACGCACGATCAAGCGCAAGCTGCAGGAGATCGTGCTCGCCTACGAGCTCGAGAACCGGCTCGGGAAGGACGGCATTCTCGAGCTCTATCTCAACCGCGTCTATCTCGGTGAAAACGCCTTCGGTCTCGACGCCGCCGCGCATGCCTATTTCGGCAAGTCCGCCTCGCAGTTGACGCTGACCGAAGCGGCGGTGCTGGCGGGCCTGCCCAAGGCGCCGTCGAAATTGGGGCCGCTGCACGACGAAGCCGCCGCACTGAAGCGTGGGCGCCTGGTGCTCGACCGCATGCGCCGCGAAGGCTGGATCAGCGTCAACGACGAACGCGTGGCGGCGAGCGCGCCCATCACCTTGAGCCAGCACGAGCCCGAAGGCGATCTCGGCTGGGCCTACGATCTGGCGGCGGCGCAGGCGCGGTCCGACGCGGGCGCGCAGTCCGGCGATCTCGTCGTGCGCATCACCATCGATCCCGCCCTGCAGAAAGCCGCCGCGGGCGTGGTGCGCGATGCGCTGGGCGGCGAGGGCCGCCGCGTCGGCGCGAGCCAGGCGGCGGTGGTGCTGCTGGCGCCCGACGGCGCGATCCGCGTGCTGATCGGCGGCAAGGATCACGACGACAGCCCCTTCGACCGCGCTGTGCAGGCGCGCCGCCAGCCGGGCTCCTCGTTCAAGCCCTTCGTCTGGGCCGCGGCGCTGGAAGCGGGCGATAAGCCCAGCGACTTCCGCTCGACCCAACGCATCGCGTTCGGGCCGTGGTCGCCGAACGATCACGCGAGCGCCGCCTCGCTCAGCCTCGCCGATGCGCTCGCGCAGTCGAGCAACAATGTCTCGGTGCGTCTGACCAGCGAGGCCGGCGTGAAGAAGGTCGCGGCGCTCGCGGAACGCTTCGGCGTCAGCGGCCTGCCGGAAAAGCCCGGCCTGTCGCTTGCGCTCGGCGCCTATGAGGTCACGCCGCTGGAGCTGACTGGCGCCTACCAGACCTTCCAGTCGGGCGGTGAATTGGTTCGGCCCTATCTCGTCGCCGAGGTGGCCAAGTCGGACGGGACTGTCCTATATCGCCGCCCCGACCTGCCGCCCCAGCGGGTCTATGACCCTGTGAAGACCCGCGAGATGATTACGATGATGCAGGGCGTGATTGAGCACGGCACCGGCCGCAAGGCCAAGCTCGACCGTCCCGCCGCCGGCAAGACCGGCACGACCCAGGAAAATCACGACGCCTGGTTCGTTGGCTTTACCCCCGACTGGGCCGCGGGCGTGTGGGTCGGCAACGACGACGGCAAGCCGATGAAGGGCGTCGCCGGCGGCGATTTGCCGGCGGAGATATGGCGGCGCGTGATGGTGCTGGCGCACCAGGGGCTGCCGGTGCGCGATTTCGCGACTCCGGACAAACCGGACGCGCCGCAACCGAGCGAGGCCGCACAGGAGTCGGTGGTGTTTGCCGACCGCTCCGCCTTCTACCAGACCTTGGCCGCGGAGTTCGCGCGCGACGCAGCCGACGACGGCGCCCAGCCATGAGCGCGCGCGCGCCGCTGGTGGCGCTGAAAGAGGTTCGCCTGCAGGACGGGCCGGTGCAGATGTTCGACGGCGTGAATCTCGCGCTGGAGAGCGGCGTGCGCGCGACGCTTGTCGGCCGTAACGGCGCGGGCAAGTCGACGCTGTTGCGCCTGGTCGCGGGCCTGTTCGAACCCGACGACGGGGAACGCACCACCAGCGCAGGCGTGCGCATCGCCTTCGTGCCGCAGGAGCCCGCGCTGGTCGGCGCGACCTTGCGTGAGGCGGCGACCGCGGGCGGTGCGACCGACTGGGCGGCGGACGCGGCCCTGGCCACCTTCGGCCTCGATCCGGACAAGCCGACGACCGGCCTGTCGGGCGGCGAGACCCGGCGCACGGCGCTGGCCAAGGCTTTCGCGGAGGAGCCGGACTTGATCCTGCTGGACGAGCCCACCAACCACCTCGACATCTTCGCCATCGAGACGCTGGAGGCGGAGCTCGCGGCGTCACGCGCGGGCGCCCTGATCGTCAGCCACGACCGCGCGTTCCTGAACCGGGTGACGCGCCGCGTGTTCTGGCTGGCGCACCGCAAGATCCGTCAGCTCGACAAGGGCTTCGCGGCCTTCGACGCCTGGGCGGAAAAGATGGAGGCGGAAGAGGCGGAACGGCTGCGCCGCCTCGACAAGGCGATCGAGCGCGAGACCTATTGGTTCTACCGGAGCATCACCGCCCAACGCACCCGTAACGAGGGCCGCGCCCGCGCGCTGGAACAGATGCGCCAGGACCGTGCGGTCATGATGCGCGACAAGGCCGGCGAGCTGGAACTCGCCGTCGACTCCGGCGGCATGTCGGGACGCCTGGTGGCCGAGCTGAAGGGCGTGTCCAAGCGCTTCGGCGCCCGCACCTTGCTGAAGGGCTTCTCGACGCGCGTGCTGCGCGGCGATCGGCTCGCGGTGGTGGGTCGCAACGGCGCGGGCAAGACGACGCTGGTGAAGCTGTTACTGGGCGAACTGGCCGCCGACAGCGGCGACGTGCGCCTGGGCACGGGACTGAGCGTCGCCTATCTCGACCAGAGCCGCGAGACGCTTAGGCCGGAGATGACGCTGTGGGACGCACTGGTGACCTCCGGCGGCGACCAGGTGATCGTGCGCGGCCAGCCGAAACACGTCGCCGCCTACGCCAAGGAGTTCCTGTTTCGCGAAGCGCAACTGCGTCAGCCGGTGGCGAGCCTCTCGGGCGGCGAGCGCAATCGCCTGTTGCTGGCGCGCGCGCTAGCCAAGCCCGCGAACCTGCTGGTGCTCGACGAACCGACCAACGACCTCGACATGGACACGCTCGACCTGCTCGAGGACATGCTGGCCGACTACGACGGCACGCTCTTGCTGGTCAGCCACGACCGCGACTTCATCGACCGGTTGGCGACGTCCACCATCGCACTTGACGGTCGCGGCGGCGCGGTGGAGACGCCGGGCGGCTGGAGCGATTTCGTCCGCCAGAACCCGGGCTTCCTCGATGCGCCCGAAATCGTGAAGCCAAAGGCGCCGCCGGCGCCGGTTCGCGAAAAGGCGAAGGCGGTGAAGCTCAGCTACCGCGACCAGCGGCGGCTCGAAGAACTCGACGCCCTCATGCCGCGTCTGCACGTCGAGATCGCCAAGCATGAAAGGGCGCTGGAGGACGCGGGCTTCTACGCGCGCGATCCGAAGAGCTTCGACCGGACCATGACCGCCCTCGACACCGCCCGCGCCACGCTTGCGGCCTCCGAGGAGGAGTGGCTCGACCTCGAAGCCAAGCGCGAAACCCTGGCGGCGGAAGTGTAAGTGACAAATTTACCACATAACCGCTTGCGGCGGGCTGGAAATCCCTTATCTCCTCGGGGTCTTCGGCAGTCGCCATCGGCCGCCGTTTCCTTCCCCTAGACCGAGAGAAGCGTGGCGCAGGACCCCTACAGTGAACTGGGCGTCGCCAAGGGTGCGAGCCAGGCCGAGATCAAGAAGGCCTTCCACAAGCTCGCCAAGGCGCTGCACCCCGACCGCAATCCCGGCGACAAGAAGGGCGAGGAGCGGTTCAAGCGCGTCTCGGCCGCCTTCGACTTCCTGAGCGACGAGGAGAAGCGGAAGAAGTTCGACCGCGGCGAGATCGACGCCGACGGGCGAGAGGTCTTCCGCGGCTTCGGCGGCGGTCGCGGACGTGCGGGTCCCGGCGGACCGGGCGCAGGCTTCGGCCAAGGCGGCTTCTCTTCGCAGAACTTCGATCCGGCCGACCTGGAGGACATCTTCTCGGTGTTCGGCGGCCTGGGCGGGGCGATGGGCGGCCGCGGCCGCCCCCAGCAACCGCCGCCGCAGCCCCAGGGCGTCGACGTGCGCGCCCGGCTCGACATCGACCTCGAGGACACCATCACCGGCGCGACCAAGCGGATCGGCTTCAACGACGGCCGCACGCTCGACGTGACCATCCCCAAGGGCGCCGCGGACGGCCAGACGCTGCGGCTCAAGGGCCAGGGCCAGCAGGGCCGGGGCGGGGCCTTCGGCGACGCCCTCATCGAGCTGAAAGTGCGCCCGCACCCGATCTACAAGCGCGAGGGCGCCGACCTGACCATGGACCTGCCGGTCTCGCTTCCCGACGCGGTTCTGGGCGGCAAGGTCGAGGCGCCGACGCCCGACGGGCCGGTGTCGCTGAACGTCCCCAGGGGCTCCAACAGCGGCGCGGTTCTGCGGCTGAAGGGTAAGGGCGCCTACGACGCCAAGGGCGGGACGCGGGGCGACCTGATGGCCCGGCTCATGGTGACGCTGCCGGACAAGCCCGATTCCGAGCTCGAAAAATTCGCTGAAACCTGGCGCAAGGACCGGCCCTATTCGCCCCGCCGAAAGAGCTGAATCAAGAAGCTGTCTCCTTGGCCGGAACCCCATATACCACCGGCTGTTCAGTCCCTGTTCAGGGGACAAAGCTATTGTGCCGCCGATGCGACGCGCCCTTGCCGTTCTGGCCGCCGGCTTCCTGAGCCTCGCTCCGGTCGCCGCCCTGGCCCAGCACCACCCGCAGCCTCACGGCGGCGGCATGCGTCCGCACGTCCCCATGGGTCGCCCGATGGAGCGGCCTCAGCCTCACATGCCCGGCCCCGTAATGGGCGGTCCGCACTATCCTTCGCCGGGCGGCTATCGGCCCGGCGGCTATCGTCCCGGCGGCGTGGTGGTGGTTCAGGGCCGCAGCCCGTACGCCCGTCCCGGCGGCCGCGTGTCCCTCGACGGCGTCATCAGCCGGATGCACCACCGCTTCCCCGGCGGCCGCATGCTCGACGCAGGCGTGGAAAATCACGACGGTCGCGAGGTCTATCGCGTACGCTGGGCCACCGGCGACGGCCGCCGAGTCGATTACCTGGTGGACGCCCAGACCGGCGCCATCGTGGGCGTGGAGGACTGACGTGCGCGTACTGCTCGCCGAGGACGATCCCGATCTGGCGCGTCAGCTGAAGCAGGCGCTGGGCGATGTCGGCTACGCGGTCGATCACGCGGCGGACGGCGAGGAAGCGCACTTTCTCGGTGACACCGAACCTTACGACGTCATCGTACTCGACCTTGGCCTGCCCAAGATCGACGGCGTGTCGGTGCTGGAGCGCTGGCGCCGCGAAGGACGCACCATTCCGGTGCTGATCCTGACCGCGCGCGGGGCCTGGTCGGACAAGGTGGCGGGCTTCGACGCGGGCGCCGACGACTATCTGACCAAGCCCTTCCACACCGAAGAGCTGTTGGCGCGTCTGCGCGCCTTGGTGCGCCGCGCCGCCGGTCACGCGGCGCCGTCCTTGAGCTGCGGCGGCCTGCGTCTCGACCCGCGCGCCGCGCGCGCGACCGTCGCGGGCGAACCGCTGCGTCTCACCTCGCTGGAATACCGGCTGCTGCATTATCTGATGATGCATCAGGGCCGGGTGATCAGCCGCACCGAACTGGTCGAGCATCTCTACGACCAGGACTTCGACCGCGACTCCAACACCATCGAGGTGTTCGTCGGGCGCCTGCGCAAGAAGATCGGTCCGGACCGCATCGAGACCGTGCGCGGTCTGGGCTATCGCCTCGTGCCGCTCGCGGGCGAGACCGCTGAAGCCTAATTTTCACACCCTGAAGCCGCGCAGCTCGCTGGTCGGCCGGCTGATCTGGCTGGCCGCGGTCTGGTCGGTGGCGGCCCTGCTGGTGACCGGGGGCGCGCTGACGGCGTTTTATGAAGGTACGGCGATCGATCAGTTCCAGAACGGCGTCGAAGACGTCGCCATGGGCCTCTATGCCGGCACCTCGGTGAAGAAGACCGGCGAGGTCGTGCCGCCGACCAACACCGACGTGCGCTCCACCCGCGCCTTCTCCGGCCGCTATTGGCAGATCGCCGAGCCGGTGCCGCACGGCGTCCTGGCGCTGGTCCGTTCACGCTCGCTGTTCGACCAGGTCCTGCCGCCGCCGCCGGGCGGCGTCGAGGCGTTGGCGACGCAACTGGGTCATCCGATCTTCTATGACGTGAAGGGGCCGCAGAAGACGCATTTGCGTGCGGTCGCCCTGATGTCGCTGGTGCAGAACCGCACCGAACCCTTGATCTTCATGGCGGCTCAGGATCGCGGGCCGGTCGACAAGTCGGTGCGCGACTTCGGCGAACGTACGGCGCTGTTTCTCGTGGCGCTGGGCGCAGGTCTGGTGATCGCGGTGATGCTGCAGGTGCGGCTGGGTTTGCGACCCCTGTTCACCCTCGGTCACGAAATCGCCGACGTGCGGATGGGCAAGATCGCGCGCCTGGGCGAAGCCTATCCGACCGAGATCGAACCGCTGGCGCAGGAGATGAACGCGCTCTTGGCGCACAACCAGGAAGTCGTCGAGCGGCAGCGCACCCACGTCGGCAACCTGGCGCATGCGCTGAAGACGCCCCTGGCGGTAATCACCAGCGAAGCCGCGCACAGGTCGGATAACCTGTCCGAGGTGGTGTCGCGCCAAGCCAAGGTGATGCAGGCCCAGATCGACCACCACCTGCGCCGCGCGCGCGCCGCCGCGCGCGCGCAGAATCTCGGCGAACGCGCCCCCGTCGAGCCGGCGCTGGACGAACTCGCCCGCATGCTCGAGCGCGTGTTCCAGGACAAGGGCGTGGTCATCGATTGGGCGGCGCCGCCGGACCTGATGTTCCGCGGCGAGCGGCAGGACCTGCTCGAGATCGCCGGCAATGTTCTGGAAAACGCCTGCAAATGGTGCCGCAAGTCGGTGGAGATCGACGCCGCCCTCCTGTCGCCCGGCCGCCTGCGCCTGACCGTCGAGGACGACGGCCCCGGCCTGCCCGACGAACAGCGGGACGAGGTGATGAAGCGGGGCGCCCGCCTGGACGAAAGCGCCCCGGGCTCGGGTTTGGGCCTTTCCATCGTCGATGAGCTGGCGCGGGCCTACGGCGGCGCGGTGACCATGGAGCGGTCGAGCCTTGGCGGCCTAAAGGTCCTCATCGACCTGCCCGCCGCGGAAGGTTGAGCGGGTTCAGCAAGCCCTTGTTTAATCTTAAGCCCTAGGATGGCGTCGTCGGGGCGCCCTCGGTCCCCGCAGCGAGTATCCCAAAGGCGTACCCATGGCCGGCCCCACTCCCGCCCAGCTCGGCGCGGTCAGAACCCTGATCGAAACCGCGCCTGATCACGCGCTGCGCAGCCTGCAGGCGGCGCTCGCCGGCGCCGCCGCGGGGCCCATGGGCGATATCCGGTCCATGATCGAGGTTGAGCAGAGCGCGCGCGGTTTGCGCGACGCGGTGCTGTCGCCGGTCATGCCGTTGTTTGGTCCGCCGGGCGCGCTGGGCGGTCCACGCTTTCCCAAGCGCGTCTGCACGGTGCTGTGGAGCGAACTGAAGCGCAGCGACCACGACCTCGTCGAAGAGGCGCGCGTCGGTCACGACGGACGCTACAGCGACGATCCCATTCCGCCGGCGTTCGACCAGCTCTGCGCCCGCGCCGCGGGGCGCCTGCGCGCGACGCCCGCGGCCTTCTTCCGCGGCGACGACGGCGCACGGCTCGCCGAACAGCTCGCGGCCTTCTTCGACCTGGCCGCCATCGCGCGCGTGGTTCTGGCGCGCCTGCCGGAATGGTTCGGCAAGGCGACGGACGAGCGCATCGCCCAGTTGAAACTGTTGTTCAAGGACGCCGTCGAGGTGACCGAGGATGCGACGCCGCGTCTGTTGGAGCTGACACTGGCGCACCTGCCGGAACCGCATAAGATCCTGCGCCTGGTGGCGGCGCTCACCGATCACGCCAACGACCGCTACCTCGCCTCGTCCGAGCTTGCCACGTTCGGCGAACGGCTGCTGGCCGATGTGGAGGGTCGCATCGCGGCGGTGAAGAGTTTCGACGCGGCGGGCGGCGCGGCCGCCGCCCAGGCCGCCGCAGACAACGTCAACTTCGTCGGCGCCGTGCTTGGCGAGATCGAAGAGGACATAGGCCTCTCGCGCGACGGGCCCTGGGGCGCGCGCGTCGCCGCCGCGCGCAAGGCGCTGGCCGCCAGCGTGGAGTCGCGGCTGCGTGACGTCGAGAGCCAGGTGGCGGTGGCGCTGCCGTTGCAGACCGTGCGCATCGCCGGCCGCATGACCCGGCCGGCGCCCAAGCTAGGCGCCGATCCCGCTCCGCTCGCGGTCGACCGCGCCCGCGCGCTGGTGGTCTTCCTCGACAAGGTGCGTGGGGCCGCCTCGGCGGGCGGCTATGGCGCGTTGCGCAACGCGGTGGCGGACAAGATCGCCGAGCGCATGAACATCTATGCCGACGAGGCGTTGCACGCGGTGAACGCGGGCGAGGCGCCCGACACCGAGCGCGCCCTGCGCTTCGTCGAGATCGCCGCCGAGTTCCTGAGCCATGCCGAGGACCCCAAGGCCGCCCAGTCCATCCGCCGCCGCGCCGCCGTCGCCGGGGCGGGAGGGATCGAGACCTCGCAAGGCGCCGCCTGATCGGCTAACAGACCGGCCAGTCTCCGGGAACAGTCACCGCCGGTCGCCATGCTCGCCTTCTGGATCGCCGCAGCCCTGCTCTCCGCCGCCGCCGTCATGGTGGTGCTGGCGCGCGCCGGCCGCGCCGCGCCGCAAGCCGCCGAGGCGCCCGAGGTTACGGTCTATCGCCGCCATCTGGACGATCTCGACGCGCAGCGTGAGAGGGGCCTGTTGGATGACGCGGGCTATGACGCCGCCCGCGCCGAGGCCGCGCGCCGCCTGCTCGCCGCCAAGGCCGCGCCGGAGCCGCCCGCCGCCAAGTCGCGCGACCGCCGCAAGGACATGACTCTGGTCCTCGGCTGCGCGGTCGTCACGGTGCTCGCCGGCGTCGGCGTCTATCTGATGGTCGGCTCGCCGGGCCATCCCGACCAGCCTTATGCGAAGCGGCTGAAGGCGTGGGATCAGATCGCCGGCCGGGATCCGGGTCGGCTGTCGCAACCCGAACTCGCCGCGGTGTGGAAGCAGATCGCGCGGCGCAATCCGCGCGATCCGCAGGCTTGGCGCTTGCTCGGCCAAGCCTACAGCGATGCGAACGATCCCGCCGATGCGGCCGAGGCATTCGAGAAGGCGGTGGCGCTCGATCCCAACAGCGCGATTGCGTGGGCCGGCTTGGGCGACAGCCTCACCGCCTTGAACGACGGCGAAGTGACCGCCGACGCGCAGCAGGACTTCGCCCAGGCGCTCAAGCTCGACCCCAGCCTGCCGGGGCCGGCCTATTACCTCGGCGAAGTCGCCATCGAAACCGGCCACAAGGACGAAGGCCTGAACGCGTGGCGCGGCGTGGCCGCGCGCTTGCCGCAGGGCGATCCGCGTCGCGCGGCGCTCCAACAGCAGATCGCCGCCGTCGCCGGGGGCGGCAATGTCAACGCGGCAACGGTGGCGAACGCGCCGCCGCCGCAACAACTCGACATGATCAAAGGCATGGTGGCGGGACTGGCGCAGCGCCTGGCGCAACATCCCGACGATCCCGAGGGTTGGGCGAGGCTGGTGAAGTCGTACGGCGTGCTCGGCGACGCGAAGGCCCAGGCCGATGCGTTGCAAAAGGCGCGTAAACTGTTCCATGACCGCCCGGCCGACCTCGCCAAGATCGAGGCCGCCGCCCACTAGGCCCTCATCGCGATGCGAAGAGGGCCAGTTGATTTTTGTTTGGCCTCTTTCTGACGAAAGATGGCGCGAAGGGAGACCACCCATGAAGCTTCGCAGGTTAGGCGCCACCGGACCCGAAGTTTCCGTCCTCGGGCTCGGTTGCATGGGCATGTCGGACCTCTATGGCCCCGCCGACCGTGACGAAGGTATCGCCACCATTCACGCGGCGCTCGACGACGGCGTCACCCTGCTGGACACCGGCGACTTCTACGGCATGGGCCACAACGAGCTTCTGATTCACGACGCGCTGAAGGGCCGCGACCGCGACAAGGTGGTGATCAGCGTGAAGTTCGGCGCATTGCGCGCCTACGACAGCACTTGGCTCGGCTTCGACGCGCGGCCCGAGGCGGTGAAAACCTTCGTCGCCTACAGCCTGCGTCGGCTGGGAACCGATTACATCGACATCTACCGGCCCGCGCGGCTCGATCCCAAGGTGCCGATCGAGGACACCATCGGCGCCATCGCCGATCTGGTGAAGCAAGGCCTGGTACGTCACGTCGGTCTCTCGGAGGTGGGCGCCGACACCATCCGGCGCGCGCACGCGGTGCATCCGATCGCGGACCTGCAGATCGAATATGCGGTGGTGACGCGCAGCCTCGAAGCCAAGGTGCTGCCGACCTGTCGCGACCTCGGCATCGGCATCACCGCCTACGGCGTGCTGTCCCGCGGCCTGATCAGCGGTCACTGGGATAAGGCGCGAGAGTTCGGTCCGCGCGACATCCGCGCCCACAGCCCGCGCTTCCAAAAGGACGTGGTCGAGCAGAACCTCGCCTTGGTGGATACTCTGCGCGCCATCGCGTCCGACAAGGGCTGCACTGTCGCGCAGTTGGCCATCGCCTGGGTCTTGTCACGCGGCGAAGACATCGTCCCGCTGGTCGGCGCGCGCCGACGCGACCGCTGGGCGGAGGCGAAGGGCGCGCTGGACGTGGCTTTGTCGGAGGACGACTTGGCGCGGATCGAAGCCGCGGCGCCCGAAGGCGCCATCCAGGGAACCCGCTATCCCGAAATGCAGATGAAGATGCTGGATAGCGAGCGGTAGCAGCAAGAAAAGATCCTCCCCCGCGCGAAGCGCGTAGGGGAGGGGGACCATGCGAAGCATGGTGGAGGGGCCGGCGCCGCCGTCTAAAGGTTGGCGCTACAACATCGTCGCCGCGCCACTCTCGCTCGCTAATCACTCGCCGTCGCGCCGGCCCCTCCACCGCCTTCGGCGGTTCCCCTCCCCTACGCGCTTCGCGCGGGGGAGGAACTGCGAGGTGCGCGCGCTACTGCGCCGGCAGTTCCTTCGGGGCCAGGACCGCGCCCTTGCCTTGCGCCTGCAGGTGGGCGCGGCCGAGTTGTTCGAGCAGGCTTTCCGCGCGCGGATCCTCCAGCACCCACCCGAGCGCCGCGAGCGTCTTCATCGACGTCTCCGACACGCCCATGCCGTGCGACAGCGACTCGAAGAAGCTGCGTTCGTGCGGATAAGACTTAAGTTTCACGTCCGCATCGGCGGGAATCTTCGCCAGCGCCTTGGCCTTGTCGATTGCGTCGTAGAAGCCGCCGATCTGGTCGACGAGGCCCAGTTGCTTGGCCTGGGCGCCGGTCCAAACGTGACCCTTGGCGATCTCACGCACGCGCGCCTCGGGGATGTTGCGCCCCACCGACACCCGCTTCACGAAGCCGTCGTAGATGTGATCCATCCAGGCCGAGAAGGCCGCGCGCTGGGTCGGGGTGAATTCCTTGCCGCCCGCGAAACTGTCGGCGTACTGGCCGCCCACGCTTAGGTCGCGCATGCTCACGCCGTAGCGGGCGAGCGCGTCGCCGATGACGAACTTGCCGCCGAACACGCCGATCGAACCGGTCAGGGTCGAAGGCTCGGCGATGATCGAAGATGCGTTGGACGAGATCCAGTAGCCGCCCGATGCCGCATAGGTGCCCATGGACACCACGACCGGCTTGCCCGCGGCCTTGGCCGCCTTCATCGCGGCCAGGATCTGTTCGGACGCGGTGTCCGAGCCGCCGGGCGAGGAGACGCGGAACACGATCGCCTTGACGTTGTCGTCCTTGATCGCGTCGTAAAAGGCGCGCGCCATGTCGTCGGAATAGATGTTGCTGTCGGTGGTGAAGGCGCCGCCGTGGCCATGGCCGGTGACGATGTCGCCCTCGGCGCCGATGACCGCGATGGTCGACGTCCCCGAGTTGTTCAGGAGCGGCTTCACCGCCGTCGCATAGTCTTCGAAATCGACGATCTTGGCGTCGTCGCCGGCGCGATCCTTCAGCGCCTGTTCGGCGTCGTGCACCTGGCCGACCTTGTCGACGAGACCCTTGGCTACCGCGTCTTCGGCCGAGTAGGGGCCGGCTTCGATGATCGCCTTCAGGGCGGCGACGTCTTTCTTACGGTCGAACGCGGCGGCGCCGAGCGCAGTGTCGTACACGCTGCCCATCCACGACAGGTTCGCCTCTTTGTGGGCGGGCGTGTAGTCGGGATAGAGGTAGGGGTTGACCGCGTTCTTGTACTCGTAACGCTGCTGGTAGTCGGCCTTGACGCCGTACTTGTCGAACAACCCCTTCAGGAACATGTCCGACGTCGCGATGCCGGTGGCCTGGAACGAACTGTCGGGCTGCATCCAGACTTCGCCGGTCGATGCGGCGAGCTCATAGGTCGAGACCACCATGCCGTCGGGATAGATGCCCTGGCTGTGCGCCAGGATCGGCTTGCCCGACATGCGGAAGTGAC
>DASZMV010000072.1:0-27546 GCA_035551675.1 Caulobacteraceae bacterium
GCCAGACGGTCTTTTCCACCGCCGCCGCGAGCCGCGCCTTTTCGTCGGCGGTGCGGGGCCGAAGCGTCGAACCGGTGATCGTCAGCCTGCGCCCCATCACCGGACGGAAGTCGACCTCGGCCTGGGCGCCCGCCTGCAGCGCGATCGAGACGTGGCGCCCCTCCAGGTTCAGGCAGGCCAGGTTCTTGGCGATGAAGTCGCCGCCGACCATGTCGAGCACCACGTCCGCGCCGCCGGCGTCCTTCACCGCCTGGACCCAGTCGGTCGCGTTGGAGTCGAAGGCCAGGTCCGCGCCCAGACGCCTGGCGTGCTCGGTCTTGGCCTCGCCGCGCGAGGTGGCGATCACGCGGGCGCCCGCCGCCTTGGCCATCTGAATAGCGGTCACCCCGATACCCGAGGTCGCGCCGTGCAGCAGCAGGGTCTCGCCCGCCTGCAGGCGGCCGCGCTCGAACACGTTGGTGAAGACGGTGAACACGGTCTCGGGCAGCGCCGCGGCCTGGATGAGGTCGAGGCCCTTGGGGATCGGCAGGGCGTGGCGGGCGTCGACCGCGGCGAGTTCGGCATAGCCGCCGCCGCCCAGGAGCGCGGTAACCCGGTCCCCGACCTTCCAGCGTGGCGCGTCCGGCGAGGCTTCCATCACCTCGCCCGCGACCTCCAGGCCCAGGGTTGCAGGGGCGCCGGGCGGCGGCGGGTACAGCCCCTTGCGCTGTAGCACGTCGGGCCTGTTCACGCCCGCGGCCTTTACCGCGACGAGAATATGCCCCGGGTTCAGGGTGGGACGCGGAGCCTCCACGAGCTTCAGCGCGTCCGCATCGCCCTTGCCGCCTTCGATCTCGATCGCCCGCATCGCGCTTCCCTCCAAGCTTGCATTCCTCCCCCGAGGGGCGTTCAGTTAGTCGCCTTGAAGGGATGGTTCAAAGGGAGGTCGCGTCCATGCTCGACGAAAGTCTTCCCCGCCAGGCGCGCGGCGCAGCCCTTGTCGAGGCCCGCAAGGAGGATCTCGAACTCTACGGCGCCGAGGAACTGCGCGAGCGCATCGAGCATCTCGAGGCCGAAATCGAACGCACGCGGAAAGCCCTGGACTCCCGTGAGGCGAAACGCAGCGCCGCCGACGCTTTGTTTTCGTTCAAGACTTCTTAACGGGGCCGTGCAAGCTGGCATAGGCGTTGCACGCAAAGGCGCCAAGGACCGGATAACGCTCCGGTCTGGCATAGGGGAACGGCGAGTTCATGGTTGACGTGGTGGCCGAGGTGTCCCCAGCCCAGGCGGAGATCGTGCACGGCTTCGTGCAGTCCGAGCTGTTCGAGCGCACCTTCCAGGAAGGCATGGAGCTGGTCGAAGAGACCGCCGCCTATCTCGATGGCGACGGCCGCCGCGATTCCAAACTGCTGTCGCGCGCGTGCGCGCTCGCCTACGCCGGCGAGAGCATGCGCCTGACCACGCGTCTGATGCAGGTGGCGTCGTGGCTGTTGGTGCAGCGCGCGGTGCGCGAAGGCGATATGGATCCGCGCGAGGCGTGCCTGTCGCGCTATCGCATCGGCGCAAAATCGGTGTGCCAGGGCGAGTCCGAAGAGTCGCTCGAAGACCTGCCTGCCGGCCTGTTGATTTTGCTCGACCGTTCGGAGCGTCTCTACGAACGCGTCCTCTACCTCGACACTAAGATGTTCATCGACGCGCCGGTGGAAGACGCCGCGCATCCGGTGCTGTCGCAGTTCGAGCGGTTGCAGGCGGCGTTCGGGAACTAAAAAAAATTGAACCACCAAGCGCACGAAGCGCACGAAGGACCGCGCAAAGCGCGGTCGAAAAAATGAGCAAGGCGGGACGCACGCGCGACCCGCCTTCTTCTTTGCGCATTTTTGTGCGCTTTGTGGTTCAATTTTTCCTACGGCCCGACGTCGGTCTGCTTCGTCCGGTCCGCGGACTTGAACGACAACGCGCCGACACCGAGCGCTTCGCCTAGTTTCGAATCCCAGCCGTAGACGTCCTTGCGGAAGGCCACCCGATCGGCGCCGGTCATGAACGCCGTCCAGTAGAGCATGCGCACCGGAATCTCGCGGCCCATCTGCACGCGCTTGGTGTCGTGGTCGCTTTCCGCCTGGTCGAACTCGGCCAGGGCGTCGGGATTGTCGGCAAGCAAGAGGCGCGCGAACTCCACCGCGTCCTCGACGCGCACGCAGCCGTGGCTCAGGTGACGTTGATAGTGCGCGAACAGGCTGCGCGAGGGCGTGTCGTGCAGATAGATGGCGTAGGGGTCCTGCACCTCGAACTTCACCAGACCCAACGCGCTCTTCGGACCGGCGCGCTGCACGACGTGGCCGTCGGCGGCGATATACATGTCTTCGGCGGCGAGATAGCCGGCGCCCTTGGGGAAGATCTCCGCCTTGGCGATGTCGGCGGGAACGTTCCACGGCGGATCGGCGAGGATGGTGGAGAACGACGCTTCGAGCGACGGCGTCGGCTTGTTCGAGCGGCCGTTGATCACGTTGCGCCCGACCGGCTTGCCGTCTTTCCAGTAGACCAGGATCGAGGCGGCGGTGTTCACGTCGATGCGCTCGTCGGCGACGGTGCGCGCGAGCCAGCGGCGGCGTTCGAGGTTGGTCGCGACCTGGCGCGCGCGGTCCTCGGCGGTGGCCTGCAGCTCGTCCTGGGTGTCGGCGCCGATGATTCCGTCGTCGGGCACGCCGTGACGCTGCTGGAAAATCTTCATCGCCTCGACCAGGTCGTCCGAATAGGTCGTCCCCGTGAATGGATGGTCGAGATCGCCTTCGGCCAACAGACGCGCGGCGATGGCCGGTACGCGCGGATCCTTCGAGCCGGGCCTGATCACCGCGCCCGGCCTGATCACCGGCCAACCGCCTTTGATGGCGATGTCGCGGAAGTGCAGATAGGCGCTGGTCAGGCCCTGATAGCCCTTGTCGTCCGGCGGCAGGGCGGCGAACCACGCCTGCACCTTGCCTTGTTCGATGGCGTCGTTCAGCCCCGCCGAGGTATCGATGACGTTGCGGTGGAGGGTGAAAATCTCCTCCACCGAGGTCGGGTCGACCTTACCCATGGCCAGGGCGTTGGCGTAGTCGAGCGCGGCGCGCGTGTAGGCGATGTCGCGATCCTCGGCGCTGTGCGCCCTGGCGAGGTCGGGCTGATAGTCCTTCGGGTTCAGCGCTTGGCGCTGGGCGTCGTTGACGATCGAATTGAGCGTCGCCAGATCCGACTTCGACCACGCCAGCTTGTAGTCGCGCGCCGCGTAGAAGCGTGCCACCGGGTTGGACGCCTCGACGCCGTCGAGCGCGGCCTTCAGCGCGGGGTCGACCGGCGGACGCGCGGGCTCGGCCATTGCGCGCGAGGGGACGGATTGAACGGGCTGCGTCGTGGCGGGCTGGCCGGCCAGCGCCTGGCTTACGGCCAAGCTGGACCAGATCAGAAGGGACGCGGATGCGAGAAACGCACGGTTCATCTGTTCCCCGACTCGCTGTCTCGAAGGTCAGCGAAATGAAAGCATGTCTGGCCCGAACGCTGGAAGGGCCGAACCGGGCTATGCGCCAAAAACAAAGCGCCGACCATACGATCGGCGCTCGGTGTGACCTTTTGGTCCGGTCGAGCTTACTTCTTCAGGAAGCCGCCGTACTTGGCCGCGAAGCGCGACACGCGGCCGCCGCGGTCGAGCAGTGTCGCATTGCCGCCGGTCCAGGCCGGGTGGGTCGACGGGTCGATATCCAGGTTCAGAGTCGCGCCCTCTTTCCCGTAGGTGGAGCGGGTCTGATAGGTCGTCCCGTCCGTCATCACCACGGTGATGAAGTGATAGTCGGGATGGCTGTCGGCTTTCATGGCGGCGCGTCCAAAACGGAAAACCCGCCGGGTCCGGCGGGGAGCGGGGGTCTATACACTCGCACCCCTTAGGGGGCAAGAGGGGCGGTAGGGCCTGAGTCTCCTCCAGGGGGCCCTGAAGGACCCGCATGAGCGCCGTCGACGCCGAGCTTCCCGCCGAGGGCCGGCCCAGTTCCGGGGCGGTCCTGGCCGAGCAGATCGCCGACGCCCGCCGGGCGCGACCGACGCGGCGCGACCTCAAGCCGCTCAGGGGTCTCGCCCCCTACCTGTTCCGCCACAAGGCCGACCTGGCGATCGCCGGGTTCTTCCTCCTGTTCGCTACGGGAACGACCCTGGCCCTCACCCAGGGCATTCAGCGGCTGGTCGACAGCTTCAAGTCCGGCCGGGCCGCCGAGGTCGACCGCTGGTTCCTGGTCCTGGTCGCCATAGCCCTTGCCTCGGCGATCGCCACGGCGCTGCGCTATTTCTACGTGACCAAGGTTGGCGAACGGTCGATCGCGGACCTGCGTCAGGCGCTCTACGCTCACATTCTTACCCTCGACCCGGCCTTCTTCCTGAAGATCCGCCTGGGTGAAGTGCTGTCGCGCATGACCACCGACATCGCCATCGTCGAGACCCTGCTCAGCTCGTCCATCTCCATCACGCTGCGCAATTTCCTGGGCGTGGCCGGCGCGGTGACCATGATGGCTCTGGTGTCGCTGAAGCTCACCCTCTGGGTGCTGCTGCTGATCCCCATCGTGCTCTTGCCGATGTTCGCGATCGGGCGCTGGGTGCGGACGCTGACGACGCGCACTCAGGACCTGTTCGCCCAGGCGGTGGGCGTCGCGGGAGAAACCCTTGACGCGCTCGAAACCGTGCAGGCGTTCGGGCGCGAGGCCAGCTCACAGCGGCGCTTCGGCGACGCGGTCGAGTTCACCTTCGCCACCTCGGTGACGCGCATGCGCGCACGCGCCCTGATGACCTCGGTGATCATCGCGCTGATGTACAGCGGCGCTGCGCTGGTGATCTGGCTTGGCGCCCAAGAGGCGCTGGTCCGCAAGACCCTGACCTACGGCCAGCTCTTTCAGTTCGGGCTGCTGGCCGCCCTGGCGGCGAGCTCCGTCGGAGCGCTGGGCGAAATGTGGGGCGATATCCAAAAGGCGTCCGGCGCCATGCAGCGCATCGGTGAATTGATGGACGCGCGCCCGACTATCTCGCCGCCGACAAATCCCGCGCCCATGCCCGATCCGCCGCTCGGCGAAGCGGCGTTCGAGCGCGTCACGTTCGCCTATCCGGGCCGTCCCGACCTTCCGGCGCTGCGCGATTTTTCGCTGACCGTGAATCCGGGTGAGACCATCGCGCTCGTCGGTCCCTCGGGCGCGGGCAAGAGCACGGTGTTTCGCCTGTTGCTGCGCTTCTTCGATCCGCAGGCGGGAACCGTGTCGGTGGACGGCGTCGACCTCACGCAGGTGGATCCGCGCGCGTTGCGCGAACGCATCGGCCTGGTGGCGCAAGAATCGCCGCTGTTCTCCGGCTCGGCCTTGGACAACGTCCGCTTCGGCCGCGAGGATGCGACCGTGCAGGACGTGCGCGAGGCGGCGGCGGAAGCGCAAGCGCTCGGCTTCGTCGATGCCTTGCCGGAAGGCTTCAACACCCCGCTCGGCGAACGCGCCCGCTCGCTCTCCGGCGGCCAGCGCCAGCGCTTGGCTATCGCCCGTGCGCTGGTCCGCGGCGCACCGATCCTCTTGCTCGACGAAGCGACCTCCGCGCTCGACGCCGAAAACGAACGCCTGGTGCAGTCCGCGCTCGACCAGGCGATGGAGGGGCGCACCACGATCGTGATCGCGCACCGCCTGGCGACGGTGCTGCGCGCCGACCGCATCATCGTCATGGACCAGGGCCGCGTGGTGGAAGAGGGCACCCACGCGTCATTGGTGAGCGCAGGCGGTCTCTACGCGCGCCTGGCGGAACTGCAGTTCGAAACGACGTTGTAGCGCCTAGAACGTCCGGTTGACGACGCGGCGCGCGACGCCGGGCAGGTCGCAGAATACGCCGTCCACCCCCTTGCCGAGCGCGTCGGCGAGTTCGCGTTCGAGGTCGCCGTACTCCGCCGGATCCTTACCGAAGCGATAGGCGGGCGGCAGGAACGCGTTTTCCGGCCGGTAGGTCCAGGCGTGCACCTGCAGCCCCGCGGCGTGGGCGTCTGCGCACAGGGCGCCCGTCACCAGAGATTTCTCGATGCCGATGGCGTGGGCGTGCTGGGCGAGGTCGCGAAGCCCCGATGGCGTCAGCCGCGCGTCCGCCTCGCCGATCAACTGCCCCAGGCGCACGTCCGTGAGCGCGCCCATCGCCTTCACCGCATCCGCGTCGAAACACTCGACGATCACCGCCGCTTCGGCGCGGTCGAGGTCGTGGGCGCGCAGCACGCCCGCCAGCGCGCTCGGCATCGAAAACCCGAGCGCCGCAAAATAGCTCGGATGTTTCATCTCGATGTAGAGTCCGACGGCGCGCCCGCGCCGGCGGCCCGCGTCGCGGGCGAGCGCGACCAGCTCCTCCAGCGTCAAAATTTCGTCGAGGGTATCGTAACGCGTGTTCTGCGGGCGCAGGTCGGGCAGGCGCTCGCGGCAACGCAGGGTCTTCAGCTCCGCGAGCGTGAAGTCTTCGGTGAACCAGCCCTCGACGCGCGCGTCCTCGATGGTCTTGATCGTGCGGCGGTCGGCGAATTCGGGGCGTCCGCGGATGTCGGTGGTCGCGCCGATCTCGTTCTCGTGGCGGACGACCAGCACCCCGTCCCTTGAGAACACGAGGTCCGGCTCGACGTAGTCGCAGCGCTGTTCGATGGCGAGTTCGTAGGCCGAACGCGTATGCTCCGGCCGCTCGCCGGAAGCGCCGCGGTGGGCGATGACGATCGGTTTCGCCATCGCTTTCGCCCTCCTACGACGGCGCGCCGGCCGCGCGCAGGCGTTCGAGCAAGTGCGAGTGCAGTTCGGTATTGGCGGCGCAGATCGAGACGCCCGTCTGGGGATCGTCGTTGGCTTCGACCGCGCTCACCATGCCGCCCGCCTCCTGAACGATGATGATCCCGGCGCTCACGTCCCACGGCTGCAGATTGCGCTCCCAGTATCCGTCGTAGCGGCCGCACGCGACCCAGGCGAGATCGAGCGCGGCCGAGCCGAGGCGCCGTACGCCGGCGACGCGCTGGGTCAGCTGGTGCAGCTCCTTGAAATACTGCGCGTGGCCCGGGCGGCCGACGAACGGTGAGCCCATGCCGATCAGCGAGTCTTCCAGGCGATTGCGCGCGGAGACGCGGATGCGCGTGTCGTTGAGGAACGCGCCCTTGCCCTGTTCGGCCCAGAACAGCTCGTTCAGGATCGGGTTGAAGGTCACGCCGGCGACGATCTTGCCGTCGCGTTTCAGCGCCACGTTGACCGCGAAGTGCGGCATGCCGTGCATGAAGTTCGACGTGCCGTCGATCGGGTCGACGATCCAGGTGTGGGTCTTGTCGGTGCCCTCGACCAGGCCGCGCTCTTCGCCGAGGAACCCGTAGCCGGGCCGTCCCTCGGTCAGCATTTCGAACAGCGTCTGTTCGGCCTTGAGATCGGCCGAGGTGACGAAGTCGCCGGGGCCCTTCTTCGACACCTGCAGCGCCTGCACCTCGCCGAAGTCACGCCCCATCGGACGCCCCGCCTTGCGCGCGGCGTTGATCATGATCTGCATCAGCCCGGAGGGTTGGCTCATGACCTCAAATCAGTCCGCACGGCGGACGTATTCGCCGGTGGTGGTGTCGACGATGATCTTTTCGCCGGCCGCCATATAGGGCGGGATCATGATGCGCAGGCCGTTGGACGCGGTCGAGGGCTTGTACGAGCCCGACGCGGTCTGGCCCTTCACCGTCGGTTCGGTCTCGGCGACTTCCAGCACCACCTGCTCGGGCAGGGTCAGGCCGATCGGACGCTCCTCGTGGAACTCGATGGTCACTTCCATGCCGTCCTGAAGGTAGGGAATACGCTCTTCGCCGACCCACTGCTTCTGCAGCTCGATCTGTTCGTAGGTGGCCTTGTCCATGAACACCAGGGTGTCGCCGCCGTCGTAGAGGTAGGTGAAGTCCTTCTGGTCCAGGCGCACGCGCTCGACCGTGTCTTCCGAGCGGAAGCGTTCGTTCAGCTTGGAGCCGGTGATCAGGTTCTTCAGTTCGACCTGGGCGAAGGCGCCGCCCTTGCCGGGTTTCACGTGGGCGGTCTTGACCGCCACCCACAGGCCGCCGTCGTGCTCGATGACATTGCCGGGCTTGATGGCGTTGCCGTTGATTTTCATGATTTGTCCGGAAGGGTGAGGCTTTGAAATTCGGGCGCGGAACCTATAGGCGCGGCTTGGCCGTGGCAAGGTGGAGCCCATGCGCATTCGGCCGCAGTCGCTTGACCGTGGCGTCGCGGTCGGCCAATCCGCCCGCCATGCACCATCCAGGCGACTACTGCCGCCCCTATCTGATCACGCCGCCCGCGATCTCCGACCTCGAAGCCTTCGCCCGCGATCTGGAGGCGGCGCTGGCCGGCGGCCGCGTGGCGGCGCTGCAGATCCGGCTGAAGGACGTCTCCGACCACGCCGTGGCCGAGGTGGTGGGCAAGCTCACGCCCGTCGCCCACGCCGCCCACGCCGCGGTGATCCTGAACGACCGGCCCGACCTCGCCCGGACGCTCGGCTGCGACGGGGTGCATGTGGGCCAGTCCGACGCCTCCTACGCCGAGGCGCGGCGCGCCATGGGGTCCGACGCGATCGTCGGCGTCACCTGCCACGACAGTCGCCACCTCGCCATGGAGGCGGCCGAGGCGGGGGCGGACTACGTCGCCTTCGGGGCCTTCTTCCCGACCGCGACCAAGGAAGCCTCGACCCGGGCCGAGCCCGAGATTCTGTCGATCTGGCAGGAGACCATGGAGGTCCCCTGCGTCGCCATCGGCGGCATCACGCCGGCCAACGCCGCGGACCTGGCCGCCGCCGGCGCGGATTTCCTGGCGGTGTGCGCGTCGGTCTGGACCTGGCCCGACGGCCCCCGCGCGGCGGTCGAGGCGCTGAACGCTGCGATTAACCAAGGTCTCGGTCGTCGCTAGGCTAAATCCATGCCTGTTCAGGCGAAATTAGGAACCTTCGGCGTCTAATCCGGAAACCAAACGGTCCTCCCTCGGCCGTGAACCGGAAAGGTCCCATGGCGGACACCCTGGGCATGCAAGCGATCGGCGGCCTCGAGCCCGGCAATCTGGGCGCGGATCTTCCGCGCGCGGATCGTTCGGATCTCTCCTCCGCGCGCGTTGTCGGAAGCCTGGTCGCCGCCATGCTGGTGGGAGTCCTGACCGTAGCTGCGGTCGAGCTGTCGCGGGGAACCGGGGCGGTCGCCGCCGTCTGGCCGGCCTCGGGCGTCGCCGTGGTCGGCTGGTTGAAGGGACCGCGCAATTCCCGCTTCGACGCCGCCTACGTCCTGTTCGTGGCCGCGGCCTACACGATCGCCGGCATCCTGGTCGGCAATCCGCTGGCCAAATCCCTGATCCTGACCTTCGCCTGCGTGCTCGAGGCCGCGCTCACCGTCTATCTGATCCGCCGCTTCACCACCCAGTTCGATCTGTCGACCCTCAAGGGCGTGATCCGGTTCCTGCTTTTCCTGCCGGCGATTGCGACTCTGCCCTCGGCGCTGCTCGCGGGCGGCGTGTTGCAGATGACCACCGGCGCCAATTTCGTCACCGTGGCCGAGACCTGGTGGTTCGGCCATGCGCTCGGCATCGCGGTGGTGACGCCCTTCGGCCTGGCGCTGACGTCCGACCGGCTGGCGATCTACAAGAACCCGCTGCGCGCGCTCGAGGCGGTCGCCATCCTCGCCGCCATCGCCGCCGTTGACGAGGTCGTCTTTTTCCAGCGCAGCATGCCGATCGCCTTCTTGATCACGCCGCTCTTGTTGCTGGCCGCCGTGCGTCACCGCATGCTGGGCGCCGCCGCTTCGGTGCTGCTGGTCTCGACCGCCGCGATCCTCGGTCTGTTGTCCACCCCCACGACTCACATCGTCGGCATCAGCATGCTCGCGGACAAGGTCCGCATGATGCAGCTCTACTGCATCTTCGGCTGCCTGACGACGTTGCCCATCGCGGCCCTGCTCGACGAACGCGACCGCCTTGCCGACGCCGCGCAGCAAGGTCAGTTGAAGGCGGAGGCCGCCAGCGCGGGCAAGTCGCGCCTGCTGGCCAACGTCAGTCACGAAATCAAATCGCCTGTCGCCGGCATCATCGGCATCGGCGAACTGTGGCAGGCGGGCAAGCTCGGCCCGGTCTCGTCCACGCAAGAGGAAATGGCCGCCATGCTGGTGCGCACCGCGCGTCAGGTGGAGGCGCTGGCCTACGACCTGCTCGACGTCTCCCACGCCGAAGCCGGCACGGTCGCGGTGAAACTGCAGCCCGTCGATCTCGAAGCGGTGGCCGAGGACGTGCGCCGCTCGGTGGCGGTGAAGCCGGAAGCCCAGGGCATCGACTGGCAGGTCGAAGGTCGCGGCGAGAAACTCACCGCGCTGGCCGACAGCGTGCGCGTGGTGCAGATCGTCACTAACCTGGTCACCAACGCGGTGAAGTACGGCGCGTCCGGCAAGGTGATCAAACTGAAGCTGTCGCGTCCGGCAGTCGACCGCGTGCGCCTCGAGGTCGAGGACCACGGTCCCGGCATCCCGCACGCCAAACAGAGCGAACTGTTCGAACCGTTCAACCGCCTCGGCATGGAAAAGACCGCCACCGAAGGCCATGGCATCGGCCTTGCGCTGGCGCGCCGCCTCGCCGAACTGCAGGGCGGCCTGATCGGTTTTGAGAGCGCGCCCGGCCACGGCTCGCGCTTCTGGCTCGAACTGCCGGCGGTGAAGAAGTAACTCGCCGCCTCTCCCCTCTGGGGGAAGACGCCAGTTATTTACGCCGCTTCCATCTCCAGCGCCTTCCGCCACTGACCCAGCGCCGCCAAGCCGTTCATCCTGGCGCGGTGTCCGAACGCGCGCTGCGCGGCGGTGACGTTTTCTTTTTTCCCGGACCAGGCCTTCTGCGGCGCGGCCTGCAAGGCGCGGCCGTACGAGAAGGTCATCTTCCACGGGAAGCCGCCGATGCGGTTCATGGCGTCGAGGTGCGCGGTGGCTTCTTCGTCGGTCTGGCCGCCGGACAGATAGGCAATGCCCGGAACGGCGGACGGCACGGTGGCCTTCAGCGCGGCGACGGTGCGTTCGGCGACCTCTTCGACCGAGGCCTTGTGTCCACAGCCCTTGCCGCAAACCACCATGTTGGGCTTCAGCACGATCCCTTCCAGCGCCACCCGCTGTTCGAACAGCTCATCGAACACGCTGTGCAAAACCAGCCGCGTGACCTCATCGCAACGGCCGATGTGGTGCGACCCGTCCATCAACACTTCCGGTTCGACGATGGGCACGATGTCGTTGGCCTGGCAAAGCGACGCGTAGCGCGCCAGCGCATGCGCGTTGGCCTTGATCGCGCCCCAGGTGGGGATGCCGTCGCCGATGTCGATCACCGCGCGCCACTTGGCGAAGCGGGCGCCGCGCGCGTGATACTTCGCCAGGCGCTCGCCCAGGCCGTCGAGGCCTTCGGTGATGTATTCGCCGGGGAACCCCGGCATGGCGTGGGCGCCCTTGTCGACCTTGATCCCCGGCAGAGCTCCCGCCTGGCGGATCAGCTCGACCAGCGGCGTTCCATCGGCGGCGTCCTGCCAGATGGTCTCGTCGTAGAGGATCACGCCGGAGACGTGCTTCATGGCCTCGGCCGCCCGGAACATCAGCTCGCGGTAGTCGCGGCGGTTTTCCTCGGTGTTCTCCACCCCGATGGCGTCGAAGCGCTTCTTGATCGTGCCGGTCGATTCGTCGGCGGCCAGAATGCCCCGACCCGGCGCCACCATGGCTTCCGCCACGGCGTTAAGCCCCTGCAGATTCATCGTCTTCCCTGTGCTCAGCGTAGCTTTTTTATAATTGGCCGCAGTTTAGCGGGGTCGAGCGGTGTCCGCCAAGTTGCTTCACACCTTAAGGGCTTCGACCCCGGGCAAAGCCTTGCCTTCCATCCATTCCAGGAAAGCGCCTCCGGCGGTGGAGACGAAAGTGAAATCGGCCGCCACCCCCGCGTGGTTCAGGGCCGCAACCGTGTCCCCGCCGCCGGCGACAGCGATCAGCTTGCCGGCCTTGGCCAGCTTGGCCGCGTGGCGGGCCGCCTCGACCGTGGCGGCATCGAAGGGCGGAACCTCGAACACGCCGAGCGGGCCGTTCCAGATCAGGGTGGCGGAGCGGTCCATGGCGGCGAGCAGGCGCTTCACCGACTCGGGACCCGCGTCGAGGATCCTGTCGTCGGCCTTCACCTCATCGAGGGCGCGCACGTGACACTCCGCGCCCGGCTTCACCTCGACCGCGACAACCACATCGACGGGCAGCAGCAGATCGCAGCCCTTGGCCTGCGCCTCGGCCATGATCGTGCGCGCGGTATCGGCGAGGTCCTTCTCGCAGAGCGAGGCGCCGACGTCGTGGCCCTGGGCGAACAGGAAGGTGTTGGCCATGCCGCCGCCGATGGCCAGCGCGTCGAGCTTGCCGACGAGGTTCTGCAATAGGTCGAGCTTGCTCGACACCTTGGAGCCGCCGACGATGCCCAAGACCGGCCGCTTCGGATTGCCGAGCGCTGAGTCGAGCGCGTCGAGTTCGCGGCGCATGCTCTCGCCCGCATAGGCGGGCAACAGGCGCGCGATCCCCTCGGTCGACGCGTGCGCGCGGTGCGCGGCGGAGAAGGCGTCATCCACGTAGAGATCGCCGAGGTCCGCGAGCTGTTGCGCGAAGGCCGGGTCGTTCTTCTCCTCACCCTTGTGAAAGCGTAGGTTCTCCAACAGCACGACGCCCCCTTGCGGCGTATCGTCGATCACCGCCTTCGCGTCGGCGCCCACGCAGTCTTCGGCGAAGCGCACCGGCGCGCCGAGCAGTTTTCCCAGCGGCTCGACCACCGGCTTCAGCGACATGGACGGGACGCGCTCGCCCTTCGGCCGGTCGAAATGCGCCATCAGCACCACCTTGGCGCCTTGGTCGCGCAGCTTTGCGATGGTCGGCAGCGCGGCGCGCAGGCGCGTGTCGTCGCTCACGCGCCCGTCCTGCATCGGCACGTTGAAGTCAACGCGCACCAGCACGGTCTTACCGGCGGCGTTCGCGTCGTCGAGGGTGCGAAAGGTCATTTTATAATACCGGTTCGAAGAGAATGCGCCACACGACCTGACAGGAGAAGGCAAGCGCCACAAGGTAGATCAACGTCGGAAGAAGGGCTGGGCCCCAAAGGACCGGCGCGGAGGGCGGATGCGCGTTGAGCCAACGCCGATGCCAGATCCAGATCCCCCACCAGCCGAAGGCGGCGGCCGCGTCGGTTGCGACAGTCGTATAAGGATTGCCGCCGAGATGCCGGAGGATAGAGCCTCCCGGCGACGCAAAGGCCTTTTGCTCGAGCCAGCGACCGTAGAGATAGAAAGCTGCGTGCGCGGTGAAGAGGGCGGCGGGGCCTGCGGTAACCATCAGGACCGCTGACACGCCCCATCGCCGCCAGCCCATCTTCACGATCAGAGCATCGTCGCCATGTGCAGCGCAGTGTCGGCCATGCGGGTGGAGAAGCCCCACTCGTTGTCGTACCAGCTGAGCACGCGGGCCAGCTTGCCCTCGATCACCTGGGTCTGGGGCAGGGCGAACAGCGAGCTCGACGCGATGTGGTTCACGTCGACCGAGACGATCGGGTCGCTGGTCACCGCCAGCACGCCCTTCAGTGCGCCCTGCGAGGCCGCCGTCATCGCCGCGTTGATCTCGTCCTTGGTGACGTCGCGCGAGGGCGTGATCACCAGGTCCACCACTGAGACGTTCGGCGTCGGCACGCGGATCGACGAGCCGTCGAGCTTGCCCTTCAGCTCCGGCATGACCAGGCCCACCGCCTTGGCGGCGCCGGTCGAGGTCGGGATCATCGACACCGCCGCGGCGCGGGCGCGGTAGAGGTCCTTGTGCAGCTGGTCCAGCGACGGCTGGTCGTTGGTGTAGCTGTGGATGGTCGTCATATAGCCGCGCTCGATGCCGCACAGGTCATGCAGCACCTTGGCCACCGGCGCGAGGCAGTTGGTCGTGCACGAGGCGTTGGAGACGACGGTGTCGTCAGTGGTCAGGCTCGCGTGGTTCACGCCATAGACGATGGTCTTGTCGGCGCCGTCGGCCGGGGCCGAGATCAGCACCCGCTTGGCGCCGGCTTGCAGGTGGGCGGCGGCCTTGTCGCGGGTGGTGAAGATGCCGGTGCACTCGAGGGCGATGTCGACGCCCAGGTCCTTGTGCGGCAGTTCGGCCGGGTTCCTGATGGCGGTAACCCGCATCTTGCCCAGGCCCACGTCCATCCAGTCTTCGCCGGTGGTCACCGAGCCGGGGAAGCGCCCGTGCACGCTGTCGTAGCGGAGCAGGTGGGCATTGGTCTCCACCGGGCCCAGGTCGTTGATCGCCACCACCTCGATGTCGCGGCGGGCATGCTCGACGATCGAACGGAGCACCAGCCGGCCGATGCGGCCGAAACCGTTGATGGCGACGCGAAGAGCCATGGAGGAGGGTCCTTTTCGGATCGATATGGGGGCGCAGGCCCGGGGCCGCACAGCGTGGCGCGCGTTTCGCCTCCCGACCCCTCCAAGTCAAGCCCTGGAGGGGGTCACGATCGGTTTCGGAATTCCGCAGCCGTCACAGGCGCGTCGATGCCGCCAGCCGTGGCTTGGGCCCAGCAAGCGGCGGGTTTCTGACCGGCGGCGGCCGGACCTAGTGGCGACCGCAGCGGCAGCCGTACGGCTTGATGAACATGTCGAAATATTCTTTGCCGTAGTTGTAGGTGATCTCGTCGCCGGCCTTGATGTTCTTGATGGCGGTGATGAAGACGCGGTTCTTGAAGATGTCGGTCTCGGCGTTGGGCTTGCAGCCGTGATTGACGTAGCGCGCCTTGTTCGAGCGGTCCGAGCCGTCGATGGTCTTGCCCTGGTTGACCGCGAACAGGTAGCGCGAGTTGATCTCGTCCGCCTCTTTGTTGGTGACCAGCTTGCCCGTGTACTCGATGATGCACGTGCCCTTCTTGATGTCCTCTCCGGCGAAGAGGCCAAGCCCCGCGCTGGCGCGCTTCACCTTGAGCTTCAGACCTTCTTGGGGGACGAACTTCGGCATGATGTCGGGCCTGTGTGAAGAGGACGTGCGGGAGGAGGAAGCCGCGCCCTATGCCATTGCTCGCGCCGCCTGTGAAGCGCCTCGTCGTCGCAATCGGCGCGAAGACGATGCTCAGAGAACGAGTTCGAGGTAGATCAGGCCCGGCATCGGATTGTCGTTGTAGGGCGCGATCGGGCGAAAGCCGAGGTCGGCATAGAGGCCTCGCGCCGCCGTCATCGCCTCGAAGGTGTCGAGCCGCATGGCGCGAAAGCCGAGCCGCCGCGCTTCGCCGATCAGGGTCGCCGCCAGCCGCCGGCCGAGCCCCCGGCCCTGGGCGGACGGCTTCACATAGAGCCGCTTCATCTCGCAGGCGCCGTCCGCCACGCCGTGCAGCGCGATGCAGCCGACCGCCTCGCCGTTGTCGCTTCGCGCCACGAACAGGGCGCCGTGCGGCGGGGCGTATTCGCCGGGCAGGCCTTCGAGTTCCGCATCCATGTTCTGGAAACAGCGGTCACGCACGTCGAGGGTCTCGCCGTACTCGCTCATCAGCGCGCGCACGTCCTTAAGGTCGGCCTCCAGGTCGAAGACGGTAATGGCGTCGCTCATTCGGCAAGGTCTAGCATGGGATTGCGTCTCTAAGAATGGAACCACGAACCACACGAACCACACGAACAATCAAGGATTGCGGCGCTCCGCGCCGCCTTCGAGAAACCTGCCCGCACCGCCAGACGATCGAGCGCGTTCGTGTGGTTCGTGTGGTTCGTGGTTCCCAATCTTTCTTTCGTCTCAGCCCCTGATCGGCCGGACCTTTGAGGCGGCTTGCGTCGCCCGAGCGCGGGCCTCCTCGACCGTAGCGGCGCGGGCCAGGGCGACGCCCATGCGGCGGCGTTCGAAGGCTTCCGGTTTGCCGAACAGGCGAAGGTCGGAGCCCGGAACCCGCAAAGCCTCCGCCACGCCCTCGAACACCGGCGCCTTGCCGTCGTGGCCGCCGTAGATCACTGCGCTGGCGCCCGGTTCGCGATGGGCCGGGTCGACCGGCAGGCCGAGGATGGCGCGGGCGTGCAGCGCGAACTCGGAGAAGTACTGGCTGATCAGGGTGACGAGGCCGGTGTCGTGAGGGCGCGGGCTGACTTCGGAGAACCAGACTTGGTCGCCCTTCACGAACAGCTCCACGCCGAAGATCCCGAGTCCGCCCAGCGCGCCGGTGACGGTCGCGGCGATGGACTTGGAGGCTTCGAGCGCCGCCGCGGACATCGGCTGCGGTTGCCAGCTCTCGACATAGTCGCCCTTCACCTGGCGGTGGCCGATGGGGGCGCAGAACTGGGTCGCGATCTCGCCCGCCGCGTCGCGCGCGCGCACGGTCAACAGCGTGATCTCGAAGTCGAAGTCGATCCTCGATTCCACGATCACCCGCGGCTCCGCCACCCGGCCGCCTTCCATGGCGTAGCGCCACGCGGCCTCGATGCCGGAGGCCTCTTCGACGTAGCTCTGGCCCTTGCCGGAGGACGACATCACCGGTTTCACGAAGCATGGAAAGCCGGTGACCGATCGTGCGCCCTCGGCCAGTTCCTCGGCGCTCGAGGCGAAGGCGTATTTCGACGTCGCAACGCCGAGTTCCTCCGCCGCCAGCTTTCGGATGCCCTCGCGGTTCATAGTCAACAGCGCCGCGCGCGCGGTCGGGATCACCGTCGCCAAGCCCTCGGCCTCGATGCGCACCAGTTCGTCGGTGGCGATGGCCTCGAGTTCCGGCACGATCAGGTGCGGCCGCTCCTTCTCGACGACGGCGCGAAGCGCCTTCGCGTCGGTCATGTCGATGACGTGGGCGCGGTGGGCGACCTGGTGCGCGGGAGCGTCAGCGTAGCGGTCGACCGCGACCACCTCGACGCCGAGGCGCTGCAGCTCGATCGCCACCTCCTTGCCGAGCTCGCCCGAGCCCAGCAGCATGACCCGCACGGCGTTGGGCGAAAGCGGCGTCCCGATCTTCATCTTAGGAGAGCTTCGCCTTCGCCGCGGCGACGACGTGGTCGGGTGTGATGCCGAACTCCTGATAGAGCCTTTCATAGGGCGCGCTGGCGCCGAAGCTCTTCATGCCGACGAAGACGCCGTCGTCGCCGATGAACTTCTCCCAGCCGAAGCCGACCTGGGCCTCCACCGCGACGCGCACGGAAGCCCGTCCGATGGTCTTCCTGCGATAGGCTTCCGGCTGGGCGTCGAACAGCTCCCAGCACGGCGTGGAGACCACCCGCGCCGGCACGCCTTCGGCCTCCAGCGTCTCGGCGGCCTTCAACGCGATCGCAACCTCGGTGCCCGAGGCGAAGATCGTCACCTGGGCTTCACCCGACGCGGCCTTCAGTTCGTAGGCGCCGCGCGCCGTGAGGTTTTCGCTCGCGGCCTCGGTGCGCACCGCCGGCGTCTTCTGACGCGACAGGGCGAGCAGTGAGGGGCTCTTGTGATGCTGCAGCGCGCAGCGCCAGCTCTCCATCGTCTCCACCGCATCGGCGGGGCGGAACACCAAGAGGTTCGGAATCGCGCGCAGCGCGGCGACATGCTCGACCGGTTGGTGCGTCGGGCCGTCTTCGCCCAGGCCGATGGAGTCATGGGTCATCACGTGCACGACGCGAATGCCCATCAAGGCCGCGAGACGGATCGCCGGGCGGCTGTAGTCGGAGAAGACGAGGAAGGTGCCGCCGTAGGGAATGATCCCGCCGTGCAGCGCCAGCCCGTTCATCGCCGCCGCCATGGCGAACTCACGCACGCCGTAGTTCACATAGCGCCCCGCATAGTCGGGCGCGTCGAAGGTCGCCGTGCCCTTCACCAGGGTGTTGTTCGACCCGGTCAGGTCGGCCGAGCCGCCGAGCAGTTCCGGAATGGCGCCGAACAACTGGTCGAGCGCCGCGCCCGACGACTGACGCGTCGCCTGCGCCGTCTTGGCTTCGGCGTGGGTGGCGATGGCGCTGTCGAGACCGGCGAAGGCGGCGTCGGAAATCTCGCCCTTCAGCGCGGTGTTGAACGCGCCCGACTTCGGCGACGCCATGAGCGCGGCTTCCCACGCCCGGCGCAGCTTCTTGCCGCGGCGGCCGACCTTGGCCCACGCATTGGCGATCTCTTCGGGCGCCTGCAGCGTCGGCGTCGTCCAGCCCAGCTTCTCGCGCGTGGCGGCGACCTCGGCGGCGCCCAGCGCGGCGCCGTGAGTCTTGTGCGAGCCTTCCATGGTGGCGGCGCCGCGACCGATCTTGGTGGCGCAGGCGATCAGCGTGGGACGATCCTGCTTGGTCGCCCAGGCCAGGGCCCGGCGAATGGCGCCGTGGTCGTGGCCGTCGATGCGCTTCACCGCCCAGCCGAACGCCTTGAAGCGCGCGAGCTGGTCGCCGGTCTCAGACAAGCTCAGGCGTCCGTCGATGGTGACGTCGTTGTCGTCCCACAGCACGGTCAGCTTCGACAGCTTCAGGCGGCCGGCCAGCGCCATCGCCTCGTGGCTGATGCCTTCCATCAGGCAGCCGTCGCCCGCGACCACCCAGGTGCGGTGATCGACCAAGTCGGCGCCGAAGCGCGCGGCGAGGTGGCGTTCGGCCATGGCCATGCCGACGGCGGTGGCGAAGCCCTGGCCCAGCGGACCGGTGGTGGTCTCCACACCCGGCGTGTGGCCGTACTCGGGATGGCCCGGGGTCTTGGAGCCCCACTGGCGGAAGTTCTCGATCTCCGCCTGGGTCACGCCCTTGTACCCGGTGAGGTGCAGCAGAGCGTAGAGCAGCATCGAGCCGTGGCCGGCCGACAGCACGAAACGGTCGCGGTCGGGCCAGTTGGGCGCGCTCGCGTCGAACTTCAGGAATCTCGAGAACAGGACCGTCGCGACGTCGGCCATGCCCATCGGCATCCCCGGGTGACCGGAGTTGGCCTTCTCCACCGCCTCCAGGGCCAGGACGCGGATCGCGTCGGCCATACGGGTCTCGGAGACCTTGGTCGCGGACGCCGAGGTATCGGCGCGAGAGGGGGCGAGCGTCGCCGCTTCCATGAAAAGACTCCGAATGCAGACGGAAAAGGTTCGCGCGGCGCTTTACCTGACGCGCCCGCCGCGTTCTATACGGATTCGCGACAGGACTGCGGCGGAGGCCCGATGGCCGGCGAAACCCCCGACGTAACTCAGGCGGCCGAGCGGCTCGATAAGGCCATCACCGCGCTCGAGGGACGTCTGCACACGCTGAAATCGAAGGCCGACGCGGCTTCCGAGCGCCCGCACGACCTGTTCGCGGGCGAGAGCCGGGCCGAACTGGACGCCTACGGCAAGGCGCTCGAAAACGCGGGCCGCGAGGCCTCTGCGGCCTTGGGTCGCGCCGCCCAGGAGCTTCGCGCGCTCCTGAACGGGGAGGGCTGATGGCCACCGTCAACGTCGAAATCAACGGCCGCCACTACATGGTCGGCTGCGCCGACGGCCAGGAGGAGCGGGTGCGCCTGCTCTCGCGCCAGTTCGACGCGAACGTGAAACAGGTGGCCGGCGACGTGGGCGCGGTGGGCGAGCTGCGCCTGTTCCTGATGGCGGCTCTGTTGGTCTCCGACGAGCTGGCCGAGGTGCGCGCCCAGTTCAACCGCCTGCGCGTCGACTTCGAAGAGGCCCAGATGAAGGCCGACGCCGCCGGCGGCGCATCGCCGGGCGCCGCGCCCGCGCCTGAGGTCGACAGCGCCGCGCTCGAGGCCCTCAACGCCGCCGCCGAGCGGGTCGAACGCCTGCTGCTGCAGGCCTGATCCGCCGTCCCGCTTGCCGCCCCCGGCCCCAAGCCCTACCTTGAATTCCGGCGGGTCTTGCTGCGGCTCTCGTCGTTGGCTCACATCCCGGGGACCTTAATCATCCTCGACGGGAGCTGTCCCTGGCCGGGTCCGTGGACCCGGACACACGGCGCCCACCTGGTCATCCAGGTCCGAGGGATTGAAACGCCTTCACGGTTCTTCGCGGCGCCGCCACCCTTCTTCCGATGGACCCAACCCCGACCAAATCAGACCTGCGCATCGCCGCCGAAGCCCGGCGCGCGCTGGCGCATGGCGTCGATGCGGCCGTGGGCGAGGCGCTGGCGGCGGCCTTTCCCGACGACCTGTTCCCCGAGGCGGGGCGCGTGGCTTCCGCCTATTGGCCCTATCGGACCGAGATCGATTCCCGCCCGCTGATGGCGCGCCTCGCCGCGGCGGGCGTCCGCATCGCGCTGCCGGTCACCCCCGCCAGGGGCTCCGACCAGGCGCTGACCTTCCGGATCTGGAGCGAGGGGGATCATCTGTCGCCCGGTCATTTCCCGGTGCATGAGCCGCATCCCGACGCCGAGGTCGCCTTGCCGGATCTGGTCTTGGTCCCGCTCCTGGCCTTCGACCGGACCGGCCACCGGCTGGGCTATGGCGCGGGTCACTACGACCGAACGCTGCAGCATCTGCGGGCGTTGAAGCCGGTGCAGGCCATCGGCCTCGCCTTTGCGGACCAGGCGGTCGAACGCCTGCCCGCGGGGCCGCACGACCAGCGGCTCGACGGAATTCTGACCGAGCGCGGCTATATTCCGGCCGTGGACATCGCGTAAGGACGCGGCATGAGGATCGCTTTTTTCGGAGACGTGGTGGGCAGGTCGGGCCGCGAAGGCCTGGCCATCCATCTGTCCGGCCTGCGCAAACGCCTGCAGCTCGAGTTCGTGGTCATCAACGCCGAGAACGCCGCCGGCGGTTTCGGCATCACCGAACACACCGCCAACGAGCTGTTCGACGCGGGCGCCGACTGTCTGACGCTCGGCAACCACGCCTGGGACCAGCGCGAGGCCCTGACCTACATCGTGCGCGAGCCGCGCCTGATCCGGCCGGTGAACTTTCCGCCGCTGATGGATGCGCCGGGCCGCGGCGCCAACCTGTTCGAGACGGCCTCGGGCAAGCGCATCCTGGTGATGAACGTTTTGGGCCGCGTGCACATGGATCCGATGGACGATCCCTTCGGCGCGGTGGACCGCGAACTCGAAGCCTGTCCGCTCGGCCTGGCGTGCGACGCCGCAATCGTCGACATGCATGCCGAGGCGACGAGCGAGAAGATGGCGATGGGCCACTTCTGCGACGGCCGCGCGAGCCTGGTGGTGGGCACCCACACCCACGTGCCGACCGCCGACGCGCAGATTCTCAACGGCGGCACCGCCTATATGACCGATGCCGGCGCCTGCGCGAGCTACGACAGCGTCATCGGCAACGATAAGGAAGAACCGTTGCGGCGTTTCACCACCCGCATGTCCGGCGGTCGCTACACGCCCGCGTCAGGACCCGCGACGGTGTGCGGCGTGTTCGTGGAGACGGACGCGAAGACAGGCCTCGCCACGCGCGTCGAACCGATCCGCGTCGGCGGAAGACTGGCGCCGCACGTGCCCGAGGTGACGCAGGCGGCGACGGAACGGGCGTAGCGCAACACGAAAAAATTTTCCGTCACCCTCGGGCTCGTGCCGAGGGCCCATGGTCAGGCCGTGACTCCGAAAGGCGCTGTCTGCACGCAACGTGCGCTGCATCCTGAACGCGGACGCGGATGCGCAACGATGGGCCCTCGGGACAAGCCCGAGGGTGACGAAGGAAGTTGGTGCAGATGGGGAGCTAGTGCTTCGTCGGCTTACGCCCACTCCCGGGCATGCGGTCCTTCACCCAGTGCCCGGCATGGGCGCTCTTGCTGCCGGTGAAGGCGCCCAGCGCGAAGGCGCCGGCCAGGGCGATGCCGATCAGGACCCCGGACATCCGCATGGGCGGGTGGGCGTACCAGCGAACCAGCTCCACCGAGGGCGGCTTGTCGTCGTAGGCCTCGTCGTAGTCGCTCCAGTCGTCGCTTTGCGGGTGCGTGCTCATGGCGTCGGCTCACAGGGGGCGGTCACAGGGGGGACGGGGGATTCAACCCGGGAATACGGCTCTGGTTCCGGGCGCCCGGTCGACAGGACGCCCTCCGGTCGGCTAGGGAGCCCGCCGAAGCTTTACTCACGCGGCTCGCAGGATGCAGGCCGCCCCAGGTGATCCCATGGCCGGCCACTCGAAATTCAAGAACATCATGCACAAGAAGGGTCGCGCCGACGCGGCCCGGTCCAAGCTGTTTTCCAAGCTCTCCCGCGACATCACCGTCGCCGCCAAGGCCGGCCTGCCCGACCCGGCGATGAACTCGCGGCTGCGCCTGGCGGTGGCCAGCGCCAAGGCCGAGAGCATGCCCAAGGACAACATCGACCGCGCCATCAAGAAGGGCGCCTCGGGCGAAATCGACACCATGGAGGAAATCCGCTTCGAGGGCTTCGCCCCGGGCGGGGTGGGCGTCATCGTCGAGGTGCTGACCGATAACAGGAACCGCGCGGCGTCCAACGTGCGCAGCCTGTTCACCAAGTACGGCGGCAACATGGGCGAAACGGGCGCCGTCTCCTTCATGTTCGACCGCATGGGCGAGATCATCTACCCGGCCAAGGTCGGTTCGGAAGACAAGGTGATGGAGGCGGCCATCGAGGCCGGCGCCCAGGATGTCGAATCCGACCCCGAGGAAGGTCACACCATCTACACCGCCTTCGAGGATCTCGGCGCCGTGGTCGAGGCGCTGGAGTCGTCGCTGGGCGATCCCAAGTCCACCGGCATTGTGTGGCGTCCCAAGACCCTGACGCCGGTTGCGGGCGATCAGGTGCAGACCCTGATGAAGCTGATCGACGCGCTCGACGACGACGACGACGTGCAGAACGTCTTCGCCAACTTCGAAGCCAGCGACGAGGACATGGCGAAGTACGCCGCGGCCTAAGCCTCTCCGCCCGAATTTCGCCAAGCTGTGGGCGCGATGCTGGCCCCATGGTCAAGCTTGCGCGCCGCGCTTTTCTCGCCGCCGTTCCCGCGGTCCTGGCTTCGCCCGCCATGGCGGCGCCGACCGCCGGCGAACGCCTGGCCGCCGCAGCGCGGGCGCAGACCCGGGTGACGCGCGGCTACGATCCGGTTTACCGGCGGATCGCCTATCCCGGCGGCGACGTCCCGCGCACCACCGGCGTCTGCTGCGACGTGGTCATCCGCGCCGCGCGCGATGCTTTGGGCCTCGATCTGCAGAAGCTGGTGCACGAGGACATGCAGCGCGACTTCGCGGCCTATCCGTCGAAGCGCGTCTGGGGCCTGTCCGCGCCGGACGCCAACATCGACCATCGCCGTGTGCTAAACCTCGAAGTCTTCTTCGCCCGCCAGCACGCGAAACTCTGGAGCGCCGACAGCTTCGTACTCGGATCGGCGTTCCCCGGCCGACTGCTCCCCGGCGACATTCTGACCTGGCGCCTTCTGCCCGGCGGCCAGACGCACACCGGCATGGTGGTGCAGGGGCCCGACGACATGCGCATCGTCCACAACATTGGCGGCGGGGCGCAGGAGGTCAGCCTCGCGCGTATGGCATTCGCGCGCGCCGCCATGCGTTTCCGCTGGCCGGTGAAGGCCTAACCGGGGGCTCGCGCGCTTCGCGGACTCGGCGAGCCGGGCGAACATTGCGTTTGCGCCAAGAGGGCGGGATGATCCGGTCCCGGAGCAAAGCCCGAGGGCGCGATGATCGACCAGCTGCTGGACGCCCTCTATCCGTTGCTGGCGGCCCTCTTGGCCGGGTCGCTGGTGGGGCTCGAGCGAGGGCTGCGATCCGAGCCCGCGGGCTTTCGGACCCACGCCCTGGTCTGTGTCGCCGCCGCCGTGATCGTCGAGGGAGCCATCCACGCGGGCGCGGCGATGCATGACACGTCCGCCTCATCGCGCATCGCCCAGGGCGTCATCACCGGCATCGGCTTTGTCGGCGCGGGCGTCATCGTTCGCGCGGGTCTGTCCGTGCGCGGCTTGACCACCGCAGCGTCGGTCTGGGCCCTGACCGGCATCGGCATCGTGTTCGGCTACAGCCGCTTCGTCGACGGCGCGCTGGGAACAGCCGTGCTGCTCCTGGTGCTGATGGGCCTGCGCTGGTTCGACCGCCACCTTCCGCGCCGCAGCCAGGCCAGGCTGGTGGTCCGCTTCTCCGCCGACAAGGCGATGAGCGAGGCCGAACTGCGCGCGCTTCTGTCCGATCTAGGCATTCGCGCCGACCGCATTCGCCATAAGCTCGACAACGGCGTGGTCGAACAGTCGGCTCAGATTCACGCGCCGCGCGATGTTCCCACCGAGTCCCTGTCGAATCGGTTCGCGACGAACCCCTCAGTCGTCGGCTTCGACATCGAGCCGGTGGACGCCTAGGCCTTCGTTAACCTCTGCGGCCTTTCCAGGCCTGCCCGAGCCGGGCATTGTAAGAACGAATGTCGAACGCGATTCGGATTTTGGGGCTCGACCCGGGGCTGCGGCGGACGGGCTGGGGGGTCGTGGCCGTCGACGGCGCGCGCCTGAGCTGGATCGCCCACGGGGTCATCGCGCCTCGCGTCCAGGACAGCCTGGCCGAACGGCTGCACGCCCTGTTTGAAGCGGCCTGTGAACTCGTGGTCGCCTATGCGCCCCACGAGGCGGCGATCGAGGAGACCTTCGTCAGCGTCAACGCCTCTTCGACGCTCAAGCTCGGCCACGCCCGCGCCGCGGTGATGATCGCGCCGGTGCGCTCGGGCGTTCCGGTGGCGGAATACGCCGCGAAGGAAGTGAAGAAGGCGGTGGTCGGGACCGGCGGCGCCGACAAGGCGCAGATCGCCTTCATGGTCCAGCGCCTGCTGCCCGCGTCCGGTTCGCCGGTCGCGGACGCGGCCGATGCCCTGGCGGTGGCGATCACCCATGCCCACGCGCGCCGCCTCAGACGTCTCGGAGACGCGGCGTGACCCTCCTTCGCCAAGGCTACGGAGGGCAAGACCTCACGCGGGCGGCAAGCGGTGTAGGACTTGTCCTACGAAGCTCCAAAGGAGCGAAGTAGGATGATCGGGCGCCTACGCGGGGTACTCGCCGAGCTCGGCGACGAGGATGCGCTGATCGACGTCGGCGGCGTCGGCTATGTCGTGCGCTGCGGCGCGCGCACCCTGTCGCGCTTTCCCGCGCTCGGCGACGAGGTTCTGCTGCACGTCGAACATAGTTTCAATTCCGAGACCGGTCCGCGCCTCTACGGCTTTCTGGTGCGCGACGAGCGGCGCGCGTTCGCGGCGTTGCAGACCGTGCAGGGCGTAGGCCCCAAGGCCGCGCTCAGCGTGCTCGACGTGCTGTCGCCGGGCGAACTCGCGCAGGCGGTGGCGCGCGACGACAAGGCGGCCGTGGGGCGGGCCAACGGCGTCGGGCCGAAACTGGCGCAACGCATCGTGCTCGAACTGAAGAACAAGCAACTCGGCGAGACGGCGTTCCACCCGGCCGGCGCCACCGCGCCCGTGACGCCGGCGAAGATTTCCGCGGCGGGTGAGGCGGTGTCGGCGCTGATGGGACTCGGCATTGCGGAAGCGTCGGCGCGGCGTGCGGTTGACCAGGTGCTGATCCGCATGGGTGACGACGCCGAGGTGTCGGCGGTCATCCGCGGCGCCCTGCAGGAGCTCGACCGGTGAGCCGGCTGATCTCGGGGGAGCCTCAGGAAGCCGAACGCACCGACAAGGCGATGCGCCCGCAGACGCTCGGCGAATTCGTCGGCCAGGAACAGGCCAAGGCCAACCTCAAGATCTTCATCGAGGCGGCGCGCGGACGCGGCGAGGCGCTCGACCATGTGCTGCTGTTCGGGCCGCCGGGTCTCGGCAAGACGACGCTGGCGCAGATCGTGGCGCGTGAGCTGGGCGTCGGGTTTCGCTCCACCTCGGGCCCGGTGCTGGCCAAGGCCGGCGATCTCGCCGCGATCCTGACCAACCTCGAACCGCGCGACGTGCTGTTCATCGACGAGATCCATCGCCTGGCGCCGACGGTGGAGGAGATCCTCTATCCCGCCATGGAGGATCACGTTCTCGACCTGATCATCGGCGAGGGGCCCTCGGCGCGTTCGGTGCGCATCGACCTCGCCCCGTTCACCCTGGTGGGCGCGACGACGCGGGCGGGCCTGTTGGCGACGCCGCTGCGCGACCGCTTCGGCATTCCGCTGCGGCTGGAATTTTACACGCCCGAGGAACTGCTGCGCGTGCTCACCGGCGCGGCGCGGCGCATGGGCGCCAGCCTCGCTGACGACGGAGCGCACGAGATTGCGCGGCGCGCGCGCGGAACGCCGCGCGTGGCCGGACGCCTGTTGCGCCGCGTGCGCGACTTCGCCGAGGCGGAAGGCGCCGCGGTGATCGACAGGCAGGTCGCCGGCCGCGGCCTGGCGCGGCTCGAGGTGGACGAACTCGGCCTCGATTCGCTCGACCGCCGCTACCTGCGCGCACTGATCGAGAATTACGGCGGCGGTCCGGTCGGGGTCGAAACCATGGCGGCGGCCATCGCCGAGGCGCGCGACGCCGTCGAGGACATGATCGAGCCCTATCTGCTGCAGCAGGGCTTCCTCCAGCGCACCCCGCGCGGCCGCATGGCCACGGGCAAGGCCTACGAGCACCTGGGTTTGAAACCGCCGCCCTCCGCGCGCATACAGACGCAGCTGTTCGAAGACGGGGACAAATGATGCCTGTGAAAGCCTTCGCCCTCATCGCGGTCGCCGCCATCCTGCTGGCGGGCTGCGAGAAACCCGCCCCGTCGAATCCCGCCGCCGCCGCCAAGGCGCCCGAGGTCCTCTCAGCGAGCGACCAGGCCTCGATCGCAGTGAAGAAGCGCTTCGGCGACAAGTTCATTTCCCACGAAGTCATCGAGGAAAAGACGCCGGAGGGTATTGCGGCCTGCGGCTACTACTCGTCGCTCGACAAGCCGCGCGAGGGCTACGAATTCATCTTCGTCGACGGTCGTCTGATCGGCGAAAAAGACCAGAACAGCGCCGACTTCCGCGCCCTCGTCGAAAAACGCTGCCCCGACTTCGTTCTGCGGCCCAATATGTCGTCGGCGACGCCGTCCGGAGCGACGGCGTGATGCGAGCAGCCTTCGCTGTTCTGGCGATCGCGGCCGCGCTCGCCGGCTGCAGCGACAAGGCGCTGGCGCTGCTCAAGCCGGTCGACGATGCGCGCGCGGCGGTGAAGCAGCGGCAGGGTGACGACTACAACATCATCCTCGAGATCGTGGAGCGCTCCGGCAAGCCCGACGCCTATGTCTGCGGCTACACCCAGCCGCCGCGCGACCCGGACGCCAAGACGCCGCCGGCGCTCACGGACGAGCGGCTGTTCATCTACCGCGACCAGAAGCTCACGCTCGCCGACGACGTGGGCAAGACCGCGCTCGGCGATCAGGTCGACAAGGACTGTCCCGGCCTGATCCGCGTGAGGACGGTCGAGCCGCGCATGGTGGACCTGCCGGCGCGCAATACGATCGACCCGTCGAGATGAGCGACGCGCCCACTGCCGGACGCTTCGAGGGACGTCAGCACCTGTTGCCGGTGCGCGTCTACTACGAGGACACCGACTTCACCGGCCTGGTCTATCACGCCAACTATCTGCGCTATTTCGAGCGCGGCCGGTCCGACTTCCTGCGGCTGGCGACCACCGGTCACGCCGAACTTCTCGACCGCGACGATCCGCTGGCCTTCGTGGTGGTGCGGATGACCATCGATTTCCGCAAGGGCGCGCGGATCG
>DASZMV010000073.1:0-1707 GCA_035551675.1 Caulobacteraceae bacterium
GACCGGATCCAGTTGACCGCCGAGATCGCCGCCCTGAAGAAGTCCTCGGAAGCCCTCGAGCAGCAGGCGGACCAGGTCACCGTACGCCAACTGCGCCTGGACCAGCTTGAGCCCCAGTACCAGGGCCTGACCCGCGACCGCGACGTGCTGCAGAACAACGTCCGCGATTTCACCGTCAAGGAGCAGGAATCCCAGGCTGCCGACGCCATCGCGCGCCAAGGCAATGACAATATCAGCATTATCGAACGCGCCGTGGTGCCGACCCAGGGCAAGAGCCTGAAGATGCCGGTTGTGCTTCTGGCCGCGGCTCTGGGCGCCTTCACCGCGCTCTGTGTCGGCCTTCTGAAGATGTTCCTGCGGCCGGGCCTGGCCACGGCGTCGGTGGCCGCGCGGACCCTGGGCCTGCCGGTGCTGGCGATCGCCGGCGTGAAATCGGGCGCCTGGATTTAGGAGTTCAGTCGGCGACGTTCGAGGCCGCGCCGGCGCGCAGCGCTTCTGTCGCTTCGACGGCGGCCTTGTACGTGGTCGTTAGAAAATCGAGCAGCAGGGCCAGCGCGTCGTCGTCATAGCGCGCCATGGCCGCGGCCGAAGCCTCCGCCATGGGCCGGTAGAGTGGAGCGATCTCGGTCGCGACCGCCGGCGTCGCCTTGACCAACACCTTGCGCCGATCGGCCGGGTCCGGCTCGCGCCGCGCATATCCGGCCCGCTCGAGCCGATCGATCACGCCGGTGATGGCGCCCGTCGTCAAGCCTGTCGCCCGAGCCAGGTCGCCAGCCGTCGCGCCGCCCCGCAGCACGACACAGTCGAGGCACTCCAACTCCGTGCCGCCCACGCCCAGCCGCGCCGCGACGGCCTGGCTATAGATCACGCCCTGGCCGCTGACCTCGCGCATCACCCGGTTCAGCGCGGTCATCAGTTCGTCTCGGTTCATTCGTCGCCTTGACAGAGGGGATATATTATCTTAGTAGATAAATATCTTATCAAATAAGATTCATATCAACCGAGGAAGGGCTGGCCATGGATATCGCCTCGAAGCCGCGAGGGAAAGCCTACAAGAGCCTGCCGATGGAGGGGATGATCGCGACCTGGTACGCCAGGAACACCGGGAACCAGCAGGCCGAGTTCGAGGCCGACGCCAAACGGATCGCCGCCCGGCTGCGGCCGGACGCTCGTGTGCTCGAAATCGCGCCAGGGCCGGGGTATCTCGCGATCGCGCTCGCCAAGCTGGGAACTTACCGGATTTCGGGTCTGGACATCAGCCGAACCTTCGTCCGCATCGCCGTGGAGAATGCGTTCGTAGCGGGTGTCAGGATCGACTTCCACCACGGCGACGCCGCCGCGATTCCATTCCCCGACGAGAGCTTCGACTTCATCGTCTGCCGGGCGGCCTTCAAGAACTTCAGTGACCCGGCCGGCGCCTTGGTGGAGATGCACAACGTGCTTCGACCAGGCGGCGAAGCCCTGATCATCGACATGAGAAGGGACGCTTCGGACGCGGCGATCGACGAGGTGGTCGACGGTATGAAGCTGGGCACGATCGACGCCGTCATGACCCGGGCGGTCTTCAAGCACAGCCTGCGCAAGCGCGCCTATTCCAGGGCCGACTTCCAGCGCATGGCCGCCGCGACCCCTTTCGGCGGCGCCGAAATCCATGAGGCGTCGATCGGTCTCGACGTTTGGCTGCGTAAATGACACCGCGAATGGCAA
>DASZMV010000074.1:0-1594 GCA_035551675.1 Caulobacteraceae bacterium
GCCGCCATCAGCCGCACCATGTCGGCGTCGAACACGTCCTTTATGTTGGCGTCCATCGGCGCCCAGGTCGTGCCGGTCGAGCTCGAAGCCTTGTAGTGCGCGTAGAGCCCGTCGAGGAAGGCCTTCGCCGAGTCCGCGTCCGGCCCCGTGGCCGCGACCGGCGCCGGCCCCGCCGGCGCGGCGTTCGCGGGCGCCGAGTTCATGGACACCGGCGCAGGGTTGGTCGCATTCGCCGGCGGGGCGGCCTTCTGGCAAGCGGAAAGCGCCAGCGCGGCGGCCACTATCGATACTGTCGCAAGCCTGAGAGGCTGTCGCATCTTTCGTCTCCCATTTCGCCTGCTCCCCGGAAACAAGCGTAGCATGGCAAACATTACAGACTGGACAGGATTCCCGAACCGTTCTTAACCTTCCCGCCGGGTGGCCGCTCGACCGGTCGCCCGCGTGAATGAACATATCCTCTTGGGGAGGCGACATGGCGCACGAACCCACCTGGGGGCGGCCAGCTGCACCCAGGGCCCGGCCGAAGGGCGCGGCGGCCCCAATCGCCTGCATCCTCTTCGTCACCGCCATGGGCGCGGCGTTCTGGATCGGGACGGTGTGGGCCTCGCAGTCCTGGTTCGCGCTCAGCCGCTAGGCGCGGAGGTCAGGCGCGGCCGACGCTGAAGTAGGTGAAGCCGCGGGGGCGCAGCTCCTCGGGCTTGTAGATGTTGCGCAGGTCGACCATCAGCGGGCGGCGCATCACTTCCTTCACACGGTCGAGATCGAGCGCGCGGAACTCGTCCCACTCGGTGATGATCACCGCGCAGTCGGCGCCCGCCAGCGCCTCGTAGGGCCCGTTCTTGAAGTCGACGTCGCGCAGCAGCTGACGCGCCTCGTGGCCCTCCGGATCGTAGGCCTGCACGATGGCGCCCATCGCCTGCAGCGCCGGCACGATCTCCAGCGACGGCGCCTCGCGCATGTCGTCGGTGTTAGGCTTGAAGGTGAGGCCCAGCACGCCGATCGTCTTGCCCCTGAGGTCGCCGGCCAGCGCATCGGCCACCTTGCGGGCCATCGCCTTCTTGCGCGCCTCGTTCACCTCGCAGGTGGTCTCGACCAGCTTCAACGGCGCCCTGGCGTCGTTGGCGGTCTGCACCAGAGCGAGCGTGTCCTTCGGGAGGCACGACCCGCCATAGCCGGGGCCGGCGTGCAGGAACTTCGGGCCGATCCGCTTGTCGAGCCCGACGCCGCGCGCCACCTGCTGCACGTCCGCGCCCACCGCCTCGCAGAGGTCGGCCACCTCGTTGATGAAGGTGATCTTCATCGCGAGGAAGGCGTTGGCCGCGTACTTGATCAGCTCCGAGGAGCGCCGGTCGACGTAGAGCACCGGCGTCTCGTTCAGATTGAGCGGGCGGTAGAGCTCCGCCATTACCGGCCGCGCGCGCTCGTCCGTCAGGCCCACGACGACGCGGTCGGGCCGCTTGAAGTCCTCGATCGCCGCGCCCTCGCGCAGGAACTCCGGGTTGGAGACCACGGCGAACTGCGCGTCCGGCCGGGCGCGCTTCAGGATCGCCTCGATCTCGTCGCCGGTGCCGACCGGCACGGTGGACTTGGTGAC
>DASZMV010000075.1:0-34213 GCA_035551675.1 Caulobacteraceae bacterium
TCGATGGCGACCAGGGTCTGCGGACGCTTCGGGTGGCGTGTGGCGAAGTCGTAGCGCTGCGCCCGCGTCTCCACCCGCATGCGCATCAGCATGTGCCGGTCGAGCAGGTCCCAATAGGCGTCGCGCCACGCGCGCACGTGCACGCCGGCCACGCCCATCTCGTCTCCCGGTCTCGCCAAGCGCACGTCCATGATCCGGATATGGAGTTTCGGGCGGCGATCCACTAGGTGGACTCGTTGATGCATCACCCCGTCTGGCAGCGAACAGGTCGCGCCTGCTCGGTCCTCGACGCCACGCGGCTATCGCCGCGCGTCGTCAAGGATGACATCGTGTTTTAATTGTTCTCGCCATCCTAATGACAGGGAGCGTGAGCTCCTTGGCATCGAGGACCCAGCAGGCGCTGTCCTGAACGCAGCCTTCCGGCGCCGCCGTCCCAAAGCACAGCATTCGTCCCGCCCTGGCGCGGTTCTCCGCCCTGGTCTATGCGTTTCCTCGACTTCGAGGAGCCCGCCCCCATGTCCGACCCGACCATCCCCGGCAACCCCGTCTCCGGCGAGCCTACCTTTGCCGATCCCGTGGTGGACGATCCCGCGCCCGATGCCGAAACCGGTACGGTGCTGGTCAGGGCGACGCCGGAGGGTATCGCCACGGTGATCATCAACCGCCCGGAAAAAAAGAACGCCTTCAACCAGGAGGTCATCGGCGGCCTGCGCGAGGCGTTCGAGTCCCTGCACGGCGCCGACCACGTGCGCGTGGTGTTCGTGCGCGGCGCGGGGGGCAGTTTCTGCGCCGGCGCCGATCTGGAATGGATGCGCGACAGCGTCGATTGGGACGAGGCCGACAACCGCGACGACGCGTTCCAGCTCGCGCGCATGCTGAAAGCGCTCTACGACGTACCGGTGCTGACCGTGGCTCTGGTCGAGGGCGCGGCCTTCGGCGGCGGCGTGGGCCTTGCGGCCGCATGCGACATCGCCATCGCGACCAAGCCCGCGCGGTTCGCTTTTTCCGAGGTGAAGCTCGGCCTGATCCCGGCGACCATCTCGCCCTACGTCATCGAGGCCATCGGCGAGCGCCGCGCGCGGAGCCTGTTCTGCACCGGCCGCGTGTTCGACGCCGAATACGCGCGCGAGATCGGCCTGGTGCAGGAAGTGGTCGCCGACGCCCAGGGCCTGCAGGCTGTCGCCCAGGGCATCGCCCGCGAATGTATGACCGCCGCGCCCCAGGCCATGCGCGCGTCTAAACGCCTGGTCGCCGCCATGCGCGGCCGCACGATCGACGACGGCCTGATGCAGGAAACCGCGCGCCTGATCGCCAAGACCCGAACCGGCGACGAAGGCCAGGACGGGGTCCGGGCGTTTTTGGAAAAGCGCAAGCCGGCTTGGTTGGTTAGCTGACATCGAACCCTCTCCCCCGCAAGATGCGGGTGAGAGGGCAATGCACTGCGGTTCGCAGCTAAGGCTTCGGCCACTACGGCCTGCAGTGTTAAACTCGGACCGTATTCGCGTGGGGGAAGCGCGTGGCTCGTGAACTCGACATTCTTGGCGGCGCCTCGATCGGCGGTTGGCTGCGGCGGCATAAGGAGAGGCATCTCGCACCGGCGGGCGCGCCCTGCGCCAACTGCGAGACGCCGCTGGCGGGCGCTTATTGCTACACTTGCGGCCAGCTCGCCGAACAGTTCGAGCGTTCGGTGTGGCGGCTGGCGTACGAGGTGTTCGAGGACTTCTTCCACTTCGACGGGCGTCTGTTCCAGACCATGCCCAAGCTCGCCCTGCGCCCCGGCCGGCTGACCCGCGACTATCTCGACGGCAAGCGCGCGTATCAGATACCGCCGCTGCGCATGTTCCTGATCGTCATCCTGGTGCTGTTCTTCGCCGCCGGCATCAACATGGGCGCGACAGGCAAGGAGGCGGTGAACTTCAACACCGCCACGCCCGCGCAGAAGGCGCAGGCCGACGCGGCGCGCGCCAAAGCCGCCGCTGCCGTCGCCGCGGACCCCAGTGTGCCGCAGGCCGTGAAGTCGGCGCTCAGTCGAACTCAGACCGAAACCGCGAATAAGATCGATAACGACATCAACGTCGGCATCGACAACGACAAAAATCCGTCGGCGGGCGGCAAGTGGCTGCGCGATCACCTCAAACTACTGGCGGCGCACCGCGAGCAGTTCACCATGCTGCTGGAGGAGCGCGCCCACTGGGTGGCGATCGGCATGCTGCCGGTCGCGGCTCTGATCCTGGGCTTCCTCTTCCTGTTCAAGAAGAAGCGTTACTACATCTTCGACCACCTGATTTTCACGATGCACTCGCTGTCCTTTCAGGGCTTGTTGCTGTCGACGGTTTTCCTGCTCGACGCCACCAACGTGCCGGCGATCGCGACGACGGGCGGTTTCCTCATGTTCGCGTCGCCGGTGCATCTGTTCGTGCACATGCGTGGGACCTATCAGTCGTCGATCTTCGGAACCCTCTTGCGGATGGCTGTCCTCTGGGTCTTCTCGGTCATCGGGTTCAGCCTGCTGTTCATGGCCATGCTCTGGTCCAGCATCGCGGCCCTGGGATAGTGGGCAGGCAGAGAGACGGCGGGGGGTCGCCTAGCGGGCCTCGTCGCGTTATGGACCCCCGATGTTCAAGTCCGTCCTGGTCGCCAATCGCGGCGAAATCGCCCGTCGGGTCTTCCGCACCGCCACGCGGATGGGCCTGCGCACCATCGCCGTCTATTCCGAGGCCGACGCCGAGGCGCTCCATGCCCGTGAGGCGGACGAGGCGGTCCTGATCGGCCCGCCCCCGGCGCGCGAAAGCTATCTGGTCGCCGAAAAGGTCCTGGCCGCGGCCAAGGCCACCGGAGCCGAGGCGATCCACCCGGGCTATGGCTTCCTGTCCGAGAACGCGGCCTTCGCCGAGGCGGTGACGGCCGCGGGCCTGGTCTGGATCGGCCCGCCGCCCTCGGCCATCCGCGCCATGGGCCTGAAGGACTCGGCCAAGAAGCTGATGATGGAGGCGGGCGTGCCGGTGACCCCCGGCTACCTCGGCGACGACCAGAGCGAGAAGACCTTGGCGAAGGCCGCGGGCGAGGTCGGCTATCCGGTACTGATCAAGGCGGTGGCCGGCGGCGGCGGCAAGGGCATGAAGCGCGTCGACGCGGCCGGTGAGTTCGCCTCAGCACTCGCCTCGGCCCAGCGCGAGGCCAAGGCCGCCTTCGGCGACGACCGGGTGCTGATCGAAAAGTACGTCACCCGCCCGCGCCACATCGAGGTGCAGGTGTTCGGCGATACGCACGGCGACGTGGTGCACCTGTTCGAGCGCGACTGCTCTCTGCAGCGCCGCCACCAGAAGGTCATCGAAGAAGCTCCCGCGCCCGGCATGGACCCAGCGACGCGCAAGGCGGTGACCGATGCGGCGGTGCGCGCGGCCAAGGCCGTGAACTATGTCGGCGCCGGCACCATCGAGTTCATCGCCGACGCGTCCGATGGTTTGAAACCCGACCGGGTGTGGTTCATGGAAATGAACACGCGTCTGCAGGTCGAACACCCGGTGACCGAGACCATCACGGGCCAGGACCTGGTGGAGTGGCAACTGCGCGTCGCGGCGGGGGAGCCCCTGCCGCTGAAACAGTCGGATCTGAAGATCCATGGCTGGGCGATGGAGGCGCGGCTCTATGCCGAAGATCCGGCCAAGGGGTTCCTGCCTTCGATCGGACCGCTCGACCACTTCGTGTTGCCGGAGGACGAGATTCGCGTCGACACCGGCGTCGAGGAAGGCTCCGAGGTCAGTCAGTATTACGACCCGATGATCGCCAAGCTGATCGCGCGCGGCGACACGCGGGAGGAAGCCGCCGCCGCGCTTGCCGACGCGTGCCGCGCGGTCGAGGTCTGGCCGGTGCGCACCAACGCCGCCTTCCTGGCGCGCTGCCTCGACCATCCTGATTTCGTCGCGGGCGAGGTGGACACCGCGTTCATTCCGTCGCGTCAGGAAGAGCTGACCGCGACGCACCTCTCCTCCGACGCCGCGGTCGCCGCGCTCGCGCTCGCTGCCGAACACGCCGCCGCCGAACTCGGCTTGCCCTCCGAGAGCGACCGGCTGTCGCCCTGGCAGGCCACGCCCGACGGCCTCTATGGCTTTCGCCTGAACGCGCCCGCGCGCACGACGCACCACGTCGAACTCGCCGGCGAGACTCTCGAAGGCGGCGCCCATCCGAGCGCGCCCGGCGAATGGCGCTGGATGGTCGATTACGGCGGCGATGAAGAAGAGGCGCTGGTCCTGCACGAACAGGTCCTCGTCGGCGAACGCCGCGCGCTCAGCTTCATCCGCACCGAGGAAGGCGCGGTCCTGTTCGATGACGGCGCCGCGCTGGAACTCCGCGAAAGCGAAATTGCTGGCCACGCTGAACCCGCTGCGGTCTCCGACGGCGCTCTGCGCGCGCCCATGCCCGGCAAGATCGTCGCGGTACAGGCCAAGGCCGGCGACAAGGTCGAAAAGGGAAGGGCGCTGGTGGTGCTGGAAGCCATGAAAATGGAACACGCCCTGACCGCCCCCTTCGACGGCGTAGTGACGGACCTGCCGGTCGCGGTCGGCGACCAGGTCACCGAAGGCGCGCTGCTGGTGAAGGTGGAAGCGTAATCCTCCTCCCTTGTTTTCGGCAGAAAACGGGGGAGGTGGCCCGAAGGCCGAAGGGGGGTGCTTCCGCGATCCCGCCCGAAATGACTTATCCACAGGCGACCGACCTCAAAGTTGAGCGTCGCGCTTTAACTGCACCCGCTCCGTCGCTTCGCGACACCTCCCCCGTTCGCTGCCGCTCACTGGGGAGGAGGGCCTGCGACGGCCTTACCCTTTCACCCGCCTCCCCCGGTCGCTACCTTACCCCCATGAGTCTGCATCTGGTGAAGCTCTGCGTCGGGGTCGACAAGGTCGAGCAGTTGACCGCCTGGGGGCGCAAGGAACGCGGCCGCGGGTCGCCGCCGATCGTGCACACGCGCCAGACGCCCAAGCGCAATGAGGAACTCCTTGAGGCCGGGTCGCTCTACTGGGTGATCAAGGGCGTGATCCTCTGCCGCCAGCCGATCGTGAAGATCACCACGCTGGAGGCCGGCGCCCACACGCGCTGCGAGATCGAACTCGGCGACGAGGTGATCAATGTGGCGCCGCAGCCGCGTCGCGCGTTCCAGGGCTGGCGCTACCTGACGGCGAAGGACGCGCCCAGGGATCTGAAGGTCTCCGACACCGGTGAACTGCCCACCGATCTCGCCCGCGAACTGCTGACTCTCGGCACCTGGTAACGGCGCTGACGCGCCGCTGGGCGCCTGGTAAGGCGCAAAAAAGTGGGCGGCGCTTGCGCACCGCCCTCGAGTTATCGGCTGGGCTCAGGAGGCTGAACCAGCTCAGCCGAAGTTCACACGAAGCCGCGTGTAGAGTTCCAATCCAAACTTGTGTTGCTGGGAGTCGGTGAACAGCAGCGGATCGATGTTGCGCAGTCCGTCGTAGACCTGGCGCGTGAAATCCAAAGGCCGGCTACCGGCGTTGTCGAGCTCGAAGCGCAGCGACATACTGTGCGGCAGCCGGCGCTCCACATAGACCGTGTCGTAGGTTCCGACCCGATAGCTGTCGATCTCGTTGAAGCGATAGAACCGCTGCAGATTGCCGAGGTTGGCGTCGACGCCCCATTTCAGCTTCCACTGCGGCAGGTCCTGGCTGAAGTGCAGGTCGCCATTGACCGGAAGCTGGCCTGAGATCTGCCGCTTCTGCCCGGTCGTCGGATCGGTCACTGCCGACATCTGCCAGGTCACGGTGCCGCGGATTTCGCCGCCGGGGATCACCCGCTCCAGGGGAACGGTGAAACTCCCGACGATGTCGTTCTCGCTGCCGCCGCCGATGTTGCCGGGCTCGTCGAACACGCCAGACGTGCTGATCACCGGAATGCGGTCGACCACGTCCTTGAGAATGAGATGGCGAAGGGTCAGCGAAATCACGCCGCTCTTCATGAAGTGGTGATCGTAGGCAACTTCGAACGCCCAGTCGGACTGTGGTTCGAGGTTCGGGTTGCCGGCGACCACGCCGTTGCCGTTCAGCGTCGCCGACGCCGCAAAGTTCTTGAAATCGAGCTGACCCACTTCGCGCTCGGCGCGCAGGCGGATCTGATTGTCGGTATCGGGCGACCAGGTCAACAGAAGGCGCGGCTTGGGGAAGAACAGCGTTTTGGACAGCACCACGTCGCCGCTGGACGAGATGGTGGAATCCTCCAGGCGCAGGCCGGCCTCGACCGTGAACTTGGGCGTGGCGCGCCAGGTCGCCGTGGTGAAGGCTTCGCCGCGCTTTTCCTGCACGATGACGTTGGCGGCGGGGAGGTCGATCGGAACGCCGTTGTCGCTGAAGTTGGTGCGCGTGCGCAGCCAGTTGTAGGCGAACTCGCCGCCGCCATCGACGGTCAGGGTCGAGGTCGGCGACCAGTGGAGGATTCCGCGCACGATGGTCTCGGTGGAGAGATCGGTTTCATCGAACGCCTCGGCGTCGCTCGAGGTGTCGAACAGCGAGCGGTAACCGGTCTTGTTCACGTGCTGCAGCGCCAGCGTTTCGAGGGTGAGCCCTTTTCCCAGGCCGCGGTCGTAGTGCAGCCCGAGTTCGCCGTCGAACTGGTCCTGGTGGTCGTGCTCCTGCTGAGTTCCGGCGAACTCGAACAGATCGTCGTTGTTGTTGCGGTACGGCTGGTCCTGCAACAGCGCGTTGATCTTGAACGTCCCGCCCGCGAGCGGCGTCTCGAAACTTCCGGTGGCGATCGATTGAATTCCGCCGGCGCGGTTCTTCTGGTGCGAGAAATCCTCCACCGCGCCGCCGGGGCCGTAGACGAAATGCGGGCCCGAGCCCTCGCCGTCGTCGAAGAACCGTCCGGTAAACAGCATGCCGGTGATGGTGCGGCCGTCGCCGCGCCAGCTGCCTTCCAGCCGCGTCTGAAAGACGTCGCGTCCGTCCTCCAGCGCGATATTGGCCAAGGCCAGGTCGCCGGTGAGGCCGCCGGTCTTTTTCAGGATGACGTTGGCGACCACCGTCTTGCCCTGCATGTCGATGCCGGGCGCGCCGCCGCGGATCACGTCGACGCGTTCGATCTGGCCGGCGTGAATACGCTTGAGCACGTTGATCAGGTCGTCGGTCTTGCTGGTCGGCCGCTGGCCGTCGATCAGGACGTTGCCCGCCGCGCCGGCGAACCCGCGCACGCTCGTGCCATCGTCCAGCGAAAAGCCCGGCAGGCGGATGACGACGTCATAGGCGGTGTTGGGCTGCTGGGCGGCGAAATAGGACGCGGGGTAGCTCTTCACGCCGTCGGCCGCCGCGATCTGGGCGTCGGGGCTGGCTTGCGGCGCAGGCGGCGCCGGATCGGCCGCGTACACTGTGGTCGCGGCCGAACACAGAAGGACCGCCGCCAGAATCGAACGCATCGCCGTCTCCCAATCGCGACGGCAACCTGTCCGCGCGCGTCCGCAAACCCCAATTAAATCCCAGAAAGGTGGATTAATTATTGGCAAGGTGCGCCGAAGCCTGGCGCGCGCCAAATTGCGGCCACGCTTCGTTGAACACGCTTCACCCAAATCAAAACGTCTTATGCACGCGTACGAAGGCAGAAGACTCTTGGATTGCGCTCACCAGCGGTCGCAGAACATCAGCATCAGTTCGAATTGAGCCGCCGGCCAGGCGACCATAGCCACGTTCAGGCCCACGCCGCCGGCCACCTGCACCCACGAGCGTGTCGGCTCGACGGTCGCGTCGGTGTCGAGCAGCGCCTGCATGCGCCAGCGCAACGTGTCGTGCTTGGCCATCGGCAGCACGCCCTGCGGCGCGGGTCTGGAATGTTGGCCCGGCCGCGCCAGCGCCACCAGGGCGGCGGCGAGGCTGAGCGAGCCCGCGTTCGAGGCGGCGGCGCGATCGGCGTTGGCTTCGCGCGCGGTCTTGAACGCCTCCAGCGCATCGCCCTTGCCGTAGGGCGCGAGGTCGCGCGCCAGCGACAGCACGAACAGCATCAGCGTGTCGCGCCCGCGAATGTGCGCGCGCTCATGGCAGAGCGCGGCCTCGAGTTCTTCATCGGCGAGCGCGTCCAGCGCGCCGCGTGAGATGAACACCGTGGGCGCAAACAGTCCCGCGACAAAACACTCGCGTTCCCCCGTCGGCAGTTCGCGCGCAACGATGCCCAGCCGCTGCGCCGCCGCCGCCAGTCGCGCGCCCGGATGGGTGGCCGCGCGGAACAGGCGCGCCACCTCGCGTTGGCGCAGCACCATGCGCACCAAGGCGTAGGCGAGAAGGCTCGCGGCTGTCGCGGGCGTCACGATCATCAGCACGACGCCGCGCCAGGTCAGGATCTGTCCCCAGGTGCTCAAGGCCTCATAGAGCGCGCCCAGGGCCGCCGCCGCCGGCGCCAGCACCAGGATGGTCGCAGCGACCCATGCGCCCGACGTACGCGGCAACAGACGCGCGGTGCGGTCGCTGATCAGAACGGTCAGGAACGGAATGACGAACAGCGGCCAGAGATTGCGGAACGAACCGTCGAACAAGAAGTCCCCCAGCATGTGCAGCGGGCCGTCGTGCCAGGCGCTCACCTTCCACGCGTCGGTCATCGCTTCAGCTCCGTCTTGCGCAGCGCGATGACGCGCTCGAATTCGGCCAGGCTCTCCTTGTCGACGACGAGCTCGTCGACCAGCTGGGCGATGACGGCGGCGCCGTAATTGCGCTTCAGCGAACTGACCACCGAGGAAACCACCTCGGCCTCGAATTCTTCCTGCGATTTGGCGGCGGCGAAGAAGGTCGCCTTGCCCTCGCGGGTCTTGGTCAGGCGCGCCTTGTCCGCGAGGTTGTTCAACACCGCCTTCACCGCCGAATAGGAGATGGCGCGGCCCTGGCCGGTGAGCGCGTTGTGCACGTCGGACACGGATTGCGCCCCCTGGCCGGCCCAGACCGCCTCCATGATCTCACCCTCGAGGGGCCCCAGCACCGCGGCCGCGCCGCTGCGCGAGGGTCGAAATACGTCGGCCATCGGGATCTCTAGCTCCTGCTGCTAAAGCCCTTAGCACGGGTTTCGGGGGTTGGAAACGCGCTTCGCCTCTCGGGCGTCGCATCGGGCTGCGGCGTCGGCGGAAGGAAACACGGAGGAAGAAGAGAAAGAGGAGGAAGAGGAGGTAAAATATGGCGGCTTCGCCGCGTTTTGGAGCCGCGCCGCCCGCGGACACGCGCGCGACGTCAGATCCGAACGCTCAGACCGCCGCCCCGCCCACCGTCAGGCCGCCGATTTTCAGGCTGGGCTGGCCGATGCCGACCGGGACGTGCTGGCCGGCCTTGCCGCAGACGCCGACGCCGGGATCGAAGGCGAAGTCGTCGCCGATGGCCTGGATCTTGGTCAGCACCGTGGGTCCGTCGCCGATCAGGGTCGCGCCCTTCACCGGCGCCCCCACCTTGCCGTCCTCGATCAGATAGGCCTCGGTGCAGGAAAAGACGAACTTGCCGTTGACGATGTCGACCTGGCCGCCGCCGAAGTTCACCGCGTAGAGTCCCCGCTTGGTCGAGGCGATCATGTCCTCGACCTTGCCGTCGCCGCCCATCATGAAGGTGTTGGTCATCCGCGGCATCGGCGTGTGGGCGAAGGACTGGCGCCGGCCGTTGCCGGTCGCCTGCATCCCCATCAGCCGCGCGCTCATCCGGTCGTGCATGTAGCCGACCAGGATGCCGTCCTCGATCAGGACCGTGCGGTTGGTCGGGGTGCCCTCGTCGTCGATGGTGAGCGAGCCGCGGCGGCCCGGAATCGAACCGTCGTCGACCACGGTCACGCCGGGCGCCGCGATCCGCTGACCGATCTTGCCGGAGAAGGCCGACGAGCCCTTGCGATTGAAGTCGCCCTCGAGGCCGTGCCCGATCGCCTCGTGCAGCAGCACGCCGGGCCAGCCCGGCCCCAGCACCACGTCCATCTCGCCCACCGGGCAGGCGATGGCGTCGAGGTTCACCACCGCCTGGCGCAGCGCGTCGTCGACCTGTTCGCGCCATTTGTCCGGCTCGATCCAGGCTTCGAAACCGGCGCGCCCGCCGGCGCCGCAATAGGCGCTCTCGCGCTTGCCGTCCTGATCGACGGTGATGGAGACGTGCACCCGCACCAGCGGCCGCACGTCGCGCGCGCGGCGTCCGTCGGCGCGCAGGATCTCGATCGACTTGCGCTCGCCGGCCAGCGAGGCGGAGACCTGGACCACGCGCGGGTCCTTCCCCCGGGCGTAGGCGTCGATTTCCTGCAGCAGCGCGATCTTGTCGGCGAAGCCGGGCGAGGCGAGGGGATCGTCCTCGCCGTAGAGCTTGGCGTTGGTGGCGCGCGGCGTCTCTGCGGCTGTCCCGGAATACCCGCGTTTTGCCAGAGCCGCCGATGCGCCGGCGCGCCGAATCGCTGCCTCGGTGATCTCGTTGGCGTGGGCATAGCCTGCCGTCTCGCCGGCCACGACGCGCAGGCCAAAGCCCTCGCTCGCGTCATAGGCCGCCGCCTTCAGGCGCCCGTCGTCGAACACCAGCGATTCGCTCTCGGTGCGCTCGAGGTACAGCTCGCCGTCGTCGGCGCCCAAGAGCGCTTCCTCCAAAATCCCTTGGGCCGCCGCCGGATCGACGTCTGCGGAGTCGAGGACCGAGGGGGTGGCGGAATAGGCGTTCATGGAGGCTCTCACGGGGCGGCGGCCGGGCTTGGGGCTGCCCTGTCCACATAAGCCTTCGAACCGCCGAATAAAACCGGCGCTTAGGGGCTACGCTTCGCTTGGCAAGCCTGCCCCCAACCGATATGTCACCCCCGCGACGGGAGTACGGCCAAGCGTCGCGGGCGCCCGTGCGCCTGCTCGACCCGGCCGCCGCCGGACGCGGGGGACTCAAGCTTTGGGTTCACCCCGTTTTTGAGCAAACGGCCGCTTCGAGAGGGTCATGAAGATTTCGGGGATGGGGTTGCGCGGAGGGGCGGCGGCGGGGCTGTCGCTACTGATCGCGCTATCGGGCGCCACGGCGTGGGCCCAGGACAAGAATGCGCCGGTGGTGGGTCGCCCGGTTCCGGGCGGCTGGACGATGCAGCCGGGCGCGTCCGACATCCGCTACGACCAGATCCATTTCCACGACGTCATCCTGATGCCGATCATCACCGCCATCGCGGTGCTGGTGCTGGTGCTGCTGCTCTGGGTGATGATCCGCTATAACAAGCGCGCCAACCCGACACCCGCGCGCTGGAGCCACAACACGGCCATCGAGATCATCTGGACGGTGGTTCCGGTCCTGGTCCTGATGATCATCGCGATCTTCTCGTTTCCGCTGCTGTTCAAGGAGCACCAGCTGCCTGAGCGGCCGTATCTGACGGTCAAGGCGACGGGCTACCAGTGGTACTGGGGCTACGCTTATCCGGATCAGAAGATCGACGAGATCACCTCGAACCTGATGCCCGAGGACAAGGCCGATCCGGGCCTTTACATCCTGCAGGCGGACAAGCCGATGGTGGTGCCGGTCAACCGGCTGATCCGCGTGCAGGTGACCGGCGCGGACGTGATCCACTCGTTCTCGATGCCGGCCTTCGGCGTGAAGATCGACGCGGTTCCCGGCAAGCTGAACGAGACCTGGTTCAAGGCCGACAAGATCGGCAAGTTCTACGGTCAGTGCGCCCAGCTCTGCGGCCTGCAGCACACCTTCATGCCGATCGAGATCGACGTGGTGTCCGACGCGGACTTCGCCACCTGGGTCGCGGCGCACAAGGGCGTTCTGTCCAGCAACGTCGGACCGCCCGCGCCGTCGTCCGTTCAGGTCGAGCAGACCGTCCTGAAGAACGGCCCCAACGTCGGCGCCGCTTCCGCGACGGGAGCGACTCCCGCCCTTCAATCCACCGCCGCCGGCGCCAAGGCCGGCCCCGCGGCGAAGTAATCCGTTAAGAGGCCTGACATGGCGACCGCTCCAGCCGACGAGCACGGCGACCACGACGAACACGCTCACATCCCGGGGTTCTGGGTCCGTTGGTTCGCCTCGACCAACCACAAGGACATTGGGACGCTCTACATCATCTTCGCGATCTTCGCGGGGGTGATCGGCACCCTGTTGTCGGGCCTGATCCGTCTCGAGCTGGCCGCGCCGGGCGTGCAGATCTTCACCAAGGGCTCGCTCCTCGCCAACCTCGGCGTTATCGAAGGCAGCGAGCACGGCTACAACGTGGTGGTCACCGCCCACGCCCTGATCATGATCTTCTTCATGGTCATGCCCGCGATGATCGGCGGCTTCGGCAACTGGTTCGTGCCGCTGATGATCGGCGCGCCGGACATGGCGTTCCCGCGCATGAACAACATCTCGTTCTGGCTGCTGGTCGCCGCCTTCGTGATGCTGGTGACCTCTTCGATGATCGACGGCGGTCCGGGGCGCGGCTTCGGCGGCGGCTGGACCATGTATCCGCCGCTATCGACCACAGGTCATACGGGTCCCGCGTTCGACTGCGCGATCCTCGCTATCCACCTGGCCGGCGCGAGTTCGATCCTGGGCGCCATCAACTTCATCACCACCATCTTCAACATGCGCGCGCCGGGCATGACGCTGCACCGGATGCCGCTGTTCGTGTGGTCGATTCTGGTGACCGTGTTCCTGCTGCTGCTATCGCTGCCGGTGCTGGCCGGCGCGATCACCATGCTGCTGACCGACCGCAACTTCCACACCCACTTCTTCGACCCGCGCGGCGGCGGCGACCCGATCATGTTCCAGCACCTGTTCTGGTTCTTCGGGCACCCGGAAGTCTACATCCTGATTTTGCCGGGCTTCGGCATGATCAGCCAGATCGTGTCGACCTTCTCCAAGAAGCCGGTGTTCGGTTATCTGGCGATGGCCTACGCCATGGTCGCGATCGGCTTCATCGGCTTCATCGTGTGGGCGCACCACATGTACACCACCGGCATGCCGGTGGACCTGCAGGCCTATTTCGTGGCCGCGACCATGGTCATCGCGGTGCCGACCGGGGTGAAGATCTTCTCGTGGATCGCCACCATGTGGGGCGGCTCCATCGACTTCAAGACGCCCATGCTGTGGGCGATCGGCTTCATATTCCTGTTCACCGTCGGCGGCGTGACCGGCGTGGTGCTGGCCAACGCCGGCATCGATTACGCCCTGCACGACAGCTACTACGTCATTGCGCACTTCCACTACGTGCTGTCGCTGGGCGCGGTGTTCGCCATCTTCGCGGGCTTCTACTACTGGTTCGAGAAGATGTGGGGCGTGAAGTACAATGAGTTTCTCGGCTCGCTGCACTTCTGGATCACCTTCGTCGGCGTGAACCTGATCTTCTTCCCGCAGCACTTCCTGGGTCTGCAGGCGATGCAGCGCCGCCAGGTCGACTACAACGTCGCCTTCACCCAGTGGAACGCGGTGTCGTCCTTCGGCTACGCGGTGACCCTGGTCGGCCTGATGGTCTTCTTCGCCGTGCTCATGGAAGCCGCCATTCGCCGCCGCAAGGCCGAGGCCAATCCCTGGGGCGAGGGGGCGACGACGCTGGAATGGACCCTGTCCTCGCCGCCGCCGTTCCACCAGTTCAACGAGCTGCCGGTGATCAAGCCGGACGCCCAGCACTGAAAGCACGTTGGTCGCACCCTTGAGGGGTGACGAGCGCGGGGACGAGGCGTAGGAAGCGCCTCGTCCCTTTGCTTTTTGGCCGATGCTTTTGGCCCCTAGCCCCAAAATCGCTGAGACCATGTCGCGGACCACGGCAGATCCCATGACGGAAAAGGGTCCCCAGTCGGGGACCGCGCTGCCGCGCGACTTTTTCCAGCTGCTGAAGCCCCGGGTCATGTCGCTGGTGGTGTTCACCGCCGTGACAGGCCTGGTCGCCGCGCCCGAGCACATCCACCCGGTGCTGGCCGCCATCGCGGTCCTCTGCATCGCGGTGGGCGCCGGCGCCGCCGGCGCGCTGAACATGGCGCTGGAGGGTCGGACCGACGCCCTGATGCGGCGCACGCGCGGTCGTCCGGTGGCGGCGGGCCGGGTCGCGCGCAACGACGCCCTGACCTTCGGCGCGATCCTTTCGGCCTTCGCCGTGATGCTGATGGGGCTGGCGGTGAACTGGCTGGCCGCGGGCCTCCTGGCCTTCACCATCGTCTACTACGCTTGGTTCTACACCCTCGTGCTCAAGCGCCGCACGCCGCAGAACATCGTGATCGGCGGCGCCGCGGGCGCGCTGCCGCCGGTGATCGGCTGGGCCGCCGCGACCGGTCAGGCCCCGTGGAACGCGTGGCTCCTGTTCCTGATCATCTTCCTGTGGACGCCGCCCCACTCCTGGGCGCTCGCGCTCTACACCTCCGACGACTACGCCAAGGCCGGCATTCCGATGATGCCGGTCGCCAAGGGCGCCAAGTCCACGCGCCTGCAGATCCTGCTCTACAGCCTGGTGCTGGTCCCGGTCGCCGTGCTGCCGCTGTTCACCCGCCTCGGCGGTTTGGTCTACGGCGTCGTCTCGATCGCCGGCGGCGCCGCGTTCCTCGCCTTCGCGATCCGCCTGTTCTTCAGCCGCGCCGGCGAGACGCCGGGCGAGCGCGAAGAAGGGCTCTACGACGTGAAGGCCGAGGCCAAGGCCGCGCGCAACCTCTTCGCCTATTCCATCCTCTACCTCACCGCCCTGTTCGCGGCGCTGCTCTACGAGCACGGTTTCGGGGGCCTGCGATGAGCGACAAAGATATTCAGGTACCGCCGCCGTCCAAGCCTGCAGCCGTCCTCGAGGCGGATGCGCGCGCGGCGGCGCTGAAGGCGCGCAACCGCCGTAATCTCGCCATCGCGCTGGCGCTGGTCGCCTTCGTGATCCTGGTCTTCATCTCGACGGTCTTCCACATGAGCGGCGGCGCAACGCCCCAGCCTTCTCACCCATGAACCGTAACGCCAAAGTCGGTCTGATCTGCGGCGTCGTTTTCTTCGGCATGGTCGGCGCATCGTTTGCGGCCGTGCCGTTCTATCGCGCCTTCTGCCAGGCGACCGGTTTCGCCGGCACCGCTAAGCGCGCCAAGCATGCCGCCTCCGAGCGCCTCAGCCAGACGGTCACCGTCCGTTTCGACACCAACGTTCGCGACCTGCCCTGGGACTTCAAACCCGAACAGGCCAGCCAGACGCTCCAGCTCGGTCAGACGGGTCTGGCCTTCTTCAAGGTGACCAACCACGGCTCGACGCCCTTCACCGGGCGCGCGCTGTTCAACGTCGCCCCCGATCAGGCGGGCCCCTATTTCTCCAAGCTCGAGTGCTTCTGCTGGCAGGACCAGACCATGCAGCCCGGGGAAACCAAGGAGTTTCCGGTCGCCTATTTCGTCGACCCGCGCTTCGCCAAGGGCGACGACACCCAGGGCCTGAAGGAGATCACCCTCTCCTACACCTTCTTCCCCGCCGCCGACGCCCGCGCGCAATCCGCCAAGCCCACAGGCTGATTTACAACGCCTGTCATCCTTGACGACGCGCGGCGGCAGCCGCGGGCGTCGAGGACCCAGCAGTTCCACCCTCGACGGACCCGCAACCCCAGGGCCGCACACAAACGCCCAAACCCCCAATTCACCACCGGATTTCCGCCGGAGGCCCTTGGCGGACCGGGGAGCGGCGAGCTATAGCCACGTCAAGATTCTCGCGGGCTGAGTTGCGCAATGGCTGATCACGCCGTCCATCACGACTACCACCTCGTCAAGCCGAGCCCCTGGCCCCTGGTCGGGTCCATCGCCGCCGTCGTTCTGGCGCTGGGTCTGGTGACCTGGATGAAGGGTCTGTTCGGCCTGGAGAAGGGCACCTGGTGGCTGCTCGCCGCGGGCGGCGCGGGCGTGCTCTACACCATGCTCGGCTGGTGGATTCAGGTGGTGAAGGAAGCCAACGAGGGCGACCATACGCCGGTCGTCTCCATCGGCCTGCGCTACGGCATGATCCTGTTCATCGCCTCCGAAGTGATGTTCTTCGTGGCTTGGTTCTGGATCTTCTTCGAGATGGCCCTGTTCCACCACGTGCGCACGGCCTCGCCGATCAACGAAGTCGCCGACGCGTGGAAGACCTGGCCGCCCAAGGGCGTCGAGACGCTCGACCCGCTGCACCTGCCGCTGGTCAACACCGTGATCCTTTTGCTGTCGGGTACGACGGTGACCTGGGCGCACCACGCGCTGCAGGAAGGCAACCGCAAGGCGGCCAAGATCGGTCTGCTGCTGACCGTGATTCTCGGCGTGATGTTCACCTCGGTGCAGGCGTACGAGTACACCCACATCGTTCAGGAGAAGCTGTTCTTCTCGACCGACGCGGTGAACTCGGGGCTCTACGGTTCGGCCTTCTTCATGGCCACCGGCTTCCACGGTTTCCACGTGCTGATCGGGACCATCTTCCTGATCGTCTGCCTGCTGCGCCTGATGGGGGGCGGCTTCACGCCGAAGCAGCACTTCGGCTTTGAGGCGGCCGCCTGGTACTGGCACTTCGTGGACGTGGTCTGGCTGTTCCTGTTCAGCTTCATCTACGTCACCTTCCAGGGGGCCGGGCCCCACTACGGATGACCCAGGACGCCCGCCGGCGGCCGAATCCGGTCCTGGCGGGCCTCAAGGGGCGCTGTCCCAACTGCGGCGCGGCCTCGATGTTTTCGGGGTTTCTGCGCATAGCCGACCGCTGTCCAGCCTGCGGCTTCGATCTACGCTCGGCGGACGCCGGCGACGGCCCGGCCGTGTTCATCATCCTGGTGGCGGGCTTCATCTGCGCCTTCGGCGCCCTATTTAGCGAGATGGCGTTCAACGCCCCGCCGTGGTTGCTGCTGCTGATCTGGCTGCCTGTCTCGGCCGTCCTGTGCCTGGCGCTGTTGCGTCCGTTCAAGGGCGTGCTGGTGGCGCTTCAGTTCCACCACAAGGCCGGCGAACTGCGCAACGACGACTTCTGAGGGCCAAAGAAAGCGATTCCCCCATGAAACCCTTCGCCAACATCATCGCCGGCGAGGCCGTGACGCTCGCGGACATCAAGCCGAACATCAATCCGTCGGACACCAACGACGTGGTGTGCGAGTTCGCCTGCGCGAGCACGAAGGACGCGGAGGACGCGGTCGCCGCCGCGCGCGCCGCGTTCCCCGCCTGGTCGCGCACCACCGCCCAGGTCCGTTCCGACATCCTCGCCAAGGCGGGCGCCGAAATCCTCGCGCGCAAGGACGAACTCGGCCAGCTCCTCGCCCGCGAAGAGGGCAAGACACTGCCGGAAGCCACCGGCGAAGCGGCGCGCGCGGGCCAGATCCTGCAGTTCTTCGCCGCCGAAGCCCTGCGCCTTCAGGGCGAGAAGCTTCCCTCGATCCGTCCCGGCGTCGATGTCGAGGTCACGCGCGAACCGATGGGCGTCGTCGGCATGATCACGCCGTGGAACTTTCCCATCGCCATTCCGGCGTGGAAGATCGCGCCCGCGCTCGCCTTCGGCAACACCGTGGTCCTGAAGCCCGCCGAGCTCACGCCCGCCTCCGCGTGGCATCTGGTCGACATTCTCAACCGCGCCGGCCTGCCCAAGGGCGTCTTGAACCTGGTGATGGGCAAGGGCTCCGTCGTCGGTCCCGCCATCATCGCCGGCGTCGATGCGCTCACCTTCACCGGCTCGGTCCCGACCGGCCGCGCCATCGCGCAGCAAGCCATCGGGCGCATGCTGAAGATCCAGATGGAGATGGGCGGCAAGAACCCGATGGTCGTGCTCGACGACGCCGACCTGGACACCGCCGTGAACGCCGCGGTCAACGGCGCCTTCTTCTCCACCGGCCAGCGTTGCACCGCGTCTAGCCGGCTGATCGTCACCGAAGCCATTCACGACCGCTTCGTCGAAGGCGTGAAGAAGGCGATGAGCGCGCTCAACGTCGACAACGCGCTGAAACAGGGCGTCAACATGGGTCCGGTGGTCGACGAGAAACAGCTCGAAACCGACCTGCGCTACCTCGAGATCGGCGACCGCGAAGGCGCCAGTCGCGAAGGCGGCGACCGCCTGAACCGCGAGACGCCCGGCTTCTACCTGTCGCCCGCGTTGTTCACCGAGACGCACAACGACATGCGCATCAACCGCGAGGAAATCTTCGGTCCGGTCGCCTCGGTGATCCGGGTGAAAAACTATGACGAGGCGCTCGCCGTCGCCAACGACACCGAGTTCGGCCTGTCGTCGGGCATCTGCACCACCTCGCTGAAGCACGCCACCCACTTCAAGCGCAATTCCGAGGCCGGTATGGTGATGGTCAATACGCCCACCGCCGGCGTCGACTATCACGCGCCCTTCGGCGGCCGTAAGGCGTCGAGCTACGGTTCGCGCGAACAGGGCCGTTACGCGGCGGAGTTCTACACCACCGTCAAGACCGCTTACGTCAACAGCTGATGAACGACGCCGCCGTCCGGCCGCGCTTTCCCTGGGGCGCCACGGTCGCTGCGGCGATCGTGTTCGCTATCTGCTGCGGCCTGGGCGTCTGGCAACTCCAGCGCAAGGCGGAAAAGAGCCGCGACGTCGCCCGCGACGCGGCCATGCAGCACGCGACACCAGCGCCGCTCCCGAACGCCCTGGCGGCCGCGGCGTCGGGCAAAGATGTGAACTTCATGCGCGTGACGGCGACCTGTCCCGGTCTCGACCGCGCACCATTCGCGGAGCTCTACGCCATCGCGGACGGCCGGCCGGGCGTGCGCCTCATCTCCGCCTGTCGCTCACCGGCCGCGGGCTATGACGGCGTTCTGGTCGACCGCGGCTTCATCGACGGGGATGTGAAAGCACGGCCGGTCGCCGACAACGCCTCGGTCGCGCCGGTGACGATCGCCGGCGTCCTGCGCGCGCCCGGCAAGGCCAACGCCTTCACGCCGAAACATGGCCCCAAGCAGCCGCTCTGGTTCTCGCGCGACGTCGCCGGCATTGCGGGCCAACTCGGCTTCGCGAAACCCGCGCCGGTGATGCTGATCGCGCAGACCTCCAGCAATCCCGGCATGGCCGATCTGCGCCAGGTCGCGTTGCCGACCGAGGTGGAGAGCCACAAGGGCGAGTACGCGCCGACCTGGTTCGGCCTCGCCCTCGTCCTCGCCGCCTTCTATGCAGCGTTCGTGACCCAGCGCCTGCGGGGGAAAAAGGCATGAGCCTGCCTATCCATCGTCTCTCCAACGGCGTGCGCGTGGTCTGCGACCCCATGCCGGGGCTCGAGACGGTCGCCCTGTCGGTGGTGTACGGCGCCGGCGCGCGGTTCGAACCGAAAAACCGCTCCGGCTGGGCGCATCTGCTTGAGCACATGGCGTTCAAGGCGGCGGGCGGCCGTTCGGCGGCGGAGATCGCGCGCACCACCGAAGCCGCCGGCGTCCAGCTCAACGCCGAAACCAGCTACGAACGCACCAGCTATCAGATGCGCGGGCTCGCGAGCGAACTGGCGCTCGGCATGGCCACCATCGCCGACATGACGCAACGGCCCGACTTCCTGCCCGACGAACTGGAACGCGAGAAGGACGTCGTCGGCCAGGAGATCGCCGAGGCGCGTGACACCCCCGACGACCACGTCTTCGACCTCGCCCAGACCAAGTGCTACGATGGCGCGCTCGGCCGTCCGATCCTGGGCACCGTGCAGAGCCTGAAGAGCGCGACGCGCGAAACCATGGAGGCTTGGCGGCAGGCTCTCTACGCGCCCGAACGCACGGTGATCAGTGTCGCCGGCGCTCTGGACGAAGACGAAGTGTTGCGGCTTGCCGAATCCTCTTTCGGTCACGTCCAACCCACGGGCGCCGTTCCTCAGGCCGAACCGCAAACGTTCATCGGCGGCGTCGCGGTCCAGGCGCGACGCATCGAACAGGCCAATCTGGTGTGGATTCTCCCGGGTCCCGATTCCCAGGATGAGGCGTGGTACGCGGCGCGGCTGTTCTCCGAAATCCTCGGCGGCGGCATGGCCTCGCGCCTGTTTCAAAAGGCGCGCGAGGATCGCGGTCTGGCCTACACCATCTACGCCTGGTGCGCCTCCTACGAGGGCGCGGGGCAGATCGGCGTGTTCGCCGGCTCCGCGGCCGAAAGCGCTGAGCCGCTAGGCGCGCTGGTCGCCGAACAGATCCTGGAGATGGGCGAGGGCGTCAGCAACGAAGAACTCGCCCGCGGCAAGGCGCAACTCGAAACCTCCCTGTTCATGGCCCGCGAGTCGCCGCTGGGCCGCGCCGAACGCGCCGCCGCCCAGACGCTCCTGTTCGACCGCATCCTCTCCCCGGAAGAAACCCGCGCCGGGGTCGAGGCCGTGACGGTCGAAGACCTGCGAAAGCTGGTGGCCGACACGCTGGCGCCCAGGCTCACCGCGAGTGCGACATTGGGACCGAAAGCCGCGGGCGGGGCGGGGACTGCCTTCACATCGCGCCTGTTCGGAAATTAGCGACACAGTCCGGAGAGCCTGACGTGAAAATCGAACGCGTCGATGTCTACCACCACGAACTCACCTACGTGCACGGGACCTACGTCATGTCCGGTGGGCGGGAAATCTCCAGCCTCGCCTCGACCCTGGTGCGCGTCACCGCCGACGGCGTCAGCGGCTGGGGCGAGGTCTGCCCCCTGGGCGCGACCTATCTGCCCGCGCATGCGGAAGGCGCGCGCGCGGCGCTGAGCCTGTTGGCGCCCGCGGTCATCGGCGTGGATGCGACCAACCTGGCCGCGGTCAACGATGCCATGGATGCGGCGCTCGCGGGTCACGCCTACGCCAAGAGTCCCATCGACGTGGCGTGCTGGGACCTGACGGGCCGCGCGCTGGGCGCCAGCGTGTCGACGCTGCTGGGCGGGGTCCGCCAGGCGCGGTTTCCGCTCTACAGGGCGGTTCCGCTCGGCGCGCCCGAGGCGATGATCGCCTATGTGCTGGAGCGGCGCGGCGAAGGCATCCACTGCTTCCAGCTCAAGATCGGCGGCGACCCGCATGTGGACGGCGAACGCGCGCGCCGCGTCGTCGAAGCGACCGGCGCTGACGACCTGATCGTCGCCGACGCGAACTGCGGCTGGCGCCTGAACGACGCGATCCTGGCGGCGCGCGCGATGGAAGGTTTGCCGCGCCTCTATCTCGAACAACCCTGTCCCACCATCGAGGAATGTATCGAGGTGCGCAAACGCACGACCCTGCCGATGGTCTACGACGAGGTGGTGACCGATCTTACGAGCCTGCTCCGCGTCGTGCGCGAAGGCGGCGCGGGCGCGGTGAACCTCAAGACCTCGCGCCTGGGCGGTCTGACCAAGGCGAAGCTGATGCGCGACGCCTGCGAGGCCATGGGCGTCCAGGTCACGATCGAGGACATGTGGGGCGGCGACATTGTCTCCGCGGTCTCCGCGCACATGGCGGCGACGACGCGGCCGCGGGCGCTGCTGACCGCTTCGTTCATGAATGACTGGACCAACGAACACGTGGCCGGCTATCAGCCGCGCAGCGTGAACGGTTTCGGCGCCGCGCCGACGGGACCGGGCCTCGGGATCGAGGTCGACGTCTCAGCCCTGGGCGCGCCGATCCTGAGCTTCAGCTAGCCACCCCATCCCCGCTCCCCAACCGCTCGCTCGCGCGTTATTCTCCCCCCATGGCCCTGTTGGACTGGATGGCGGCGGATGCGGCGCTCGTGCTCGAGGGCGAGCGGGTGCGGTTGCGGCCGCCGCGGATGAGCGACTATCCGCAGTGGGCGGCGCTTCGGGAGCAGTCGCGGGACTTCCTCCAGCCGTGGGAGCCGGCCTGGCCTGGGGACGACCTGACCCGGCCTGCGTTCCGGCGCCGGCTGGCGGCCTATACGCGCGACATCGAGACCGGCCAGGGCTACCCCTTCTTCGTCACCCGGTCCGACGACGAAACCCTGCTCGGCGGCATCACCCTTTCCAATGTCCGCCGCGGCGTCGCCCAGGCCGCGACCATGGGTTACTGGATCGGACAGCCCTATGCGCGGATGGGTTACACGCTCGAGGGCGTTCGCGCGGTCTGTAAGTTTGCTTTCGACAAGTTGAGACTGCACCGGGTCGAGGCGGCTTGCCTGCCGTCGAACGTCCCATCTCGGGATTTACTGCTCAAAGCCGGGTTTTCTTTAGAAGGAAAAGCCCGCGCTTATTTGAAAATTAACGGCGCCTGGAGAGATCATCTCCTGTTCGGACTCACGGAAGATGGATCCGGATGGGGTGACGAACAGACCTCCGGGGACTGAGCGGTTGAACGACAGGTCGAGAAGTCTGGCCTGGGATCCCACAACGGCGCTGGAGGCCCTCGCGGCCGCCGACGTCGCCCTGTGGACCTGGACGCCGTCGCAGGATTGCCTGCGGCTGACCGGCGCGACCCGTTCGCTCGGCCTGGGTCCGCTTGCGCCGGAATGCACCGGCGCCGCCTTCGCCGCCCTGGCGCTGCCCCAGGACCGGGCGCTGGCCGAAGCCCTGATGACCCCGCGCGAGGAAGGCGAGGAAGTCGTCGTGCGCCTGCGCATGCGCAACGCCGAGACCTGCCTGTGGCGCGGCGTCTGGCTCGAGGACGGACTGCGGGCCGCCGGCGTCGCCGCGCTGGAGACCAAGTTCGCCGGCGCCGACACCGACAAGCTGACCGGCCTGCTCGACCGCAAAGCCTTCATCAACCGCGCGCGCGAGACCCTGACCAATCCCGGCGAGTACGACCTGGTGGTCGCCGACCTCGACCGCCTGCGCCGCCTGAACGAGGCCCTGGGCCATGAGCGCGCCGACCTGGTGCTGGCCGCCCTGGGCTCGCGCCTGGCCGCCGCCTTCCCCAAGACCGCTATTCCCGCCCGGGTGGGCGAGGACGAGTTCGCCGTCCTGGTCCCCGACGGCGTCGCGCGCCCCGCTGATCGCGTACGCGCTGCGCTGGAGCAGCCGCTGCGCATCGCCGGCTTCGACATCTATCCGACTCTCTCCATCGGCGCCGTGCGCGTGGAGGGCGGCCCCGACGCGCCGGAAGCGGCGGAACTCCTGCGTCGCGCCGAGCTCGCGGTGGAATCCGCAAAGGGCGGCGGCCGCGGCGGCAACGCCGCCTACGGGCGCGGCCTGGAGAGCGACAGCCTCTCGCGTCTGGCGATGGAGGCGGACCTGCGCAACGCCTTCCAGCGCGGCGAGATCGAACCCTTCTTCCAGCCCATCGTGCGGCTCGACACCGGCGCCGTCGCGGGCTTCGAGGCGCTGGCGCGCTGGCGCCATCCGCGTCGCGGCGTGGTTCCGCCGGACGAGTTCCTGACGCTCGCCATGGAAATGGGACTGATGAACGAGCTGGGCCTCCACATGATGGAGACCTCCGCGCGGCAGTTGTCCGAATGGCTCGACCGCCATCCGACCGCGGGCAATATGTTCGTCAGCGTGAACCTCTCCACCGGCGAGATCGAACGCGCCGGCCTGACCGAGGACGTGGCGCGCGTGCGCCGCGAGACCGGCCTGCCGAAGGGCGCGCTGAAACTGGAAGTCACCGAAAGCGACATCATGCGCGACCCCGACAAGGCCGCGGTGATCCTGAAGTCGATCAAGGACGCGGGCGCGTCGCTGGCGCTCGACGACTTCGGCACCGGCTTCTCGTCGCTGTCGTATCTCGCGCGCCTGCCCTTCGACACCCTGAAGATCGACCGCTATTTCGTGCGCACCATGGGCGCCGACGAAGGCTCGTCCAAGATCGTGCGCTCGGTAGTGGCGCTCGGCCGCGACCTGTCGCTGGAGGTGGTGGCGGAAGGTGTGGAAACCGCGATCCTGGCCAAGCAACTGCTGTCGGTCGGCTGCCACTACGGCCAGGGCTTCGGGTATGCGCCTGCGTTGGCCGCGCAGGAGGCCGAGGTGTACCTGAACGAGTCCCTGTCGGACGGGGTTGCGCCCCTCAAGGCGCGGATGAGCTGACAGCGCTGGCGCGCAGCCGGACCTGGGCCTAGTCTTTTCCCTCGAACTCGGGGGTTCCAATGTTCCGCTCGCTCAGTTTTGTCGCCGCGTTCTGCGCGCTGCTTCTGCTCGGTCCCATGGCCGCCCGCGCCCAGGCTCCCGCCGATGTGGCCCCCGCCGATCTGGCCGGCGACTGGTCGGGCGTCCTGTCGATCCAGGGCCACGACCTGCACCTGGTCTTTCACCTCGACCCGGGCGGCGCCTCGACCATGGACAGCCCCGACCAGGGGGCCAAGGGGCTCCCGGTGTCGGCGGTGACTGAGACCGGCGGCAAGGTCCGCATCGAACTCGCGAACCTGCACATCGCCTTCGAGGCGGCGCGCAGCGCCGATCCGGCGGTGCTCGACGGCCAGTTCCTTCAGGGCGGGGCGTCGTTCCCGCTGAAGCTCGCGCGCGCGCCGCTCACCGTCGGACCGAAGGCGCCGCCGCCGCCGGCCGATCTGGTCGGCGACTGGTGGGGCCTGCTGCCCGCGCCCGGCGGCCTGCAACTGCATTTCGCGTTTCACATCCGCGCCGACGCCGCCTCGACCTTCGACAGCACCGACCAGAACATCACCGGAGTTCCCATCGCCGGCGTGAGCGAGGCCGCCGGCAAGGTGCGCTTCGACCTGAAACCCGGCATCGCCTTCTTTGAAGGCCAGCACAGCGCCGATGGCGCGACGATCGACGGCCAGTTCCACCAGGGCGAGGCGGCCTTTCCCATGAAGCTGCAGCGCGGGTTGCCGCCGGTGGTGAACCGTCCGCAGACGCCCAAGCCGCCCTTCCCCTACCGCTCGGAAGAGGTCGGCTACGAGAACACCGTGCAGAAGGTGCACCTCGCCGGTACGCTGACCCTGCCGCAAGGCAAGGGACCGTTCCCGGTGGTGTTGATGATCACTGGTTCGGGGCAGCAGGACCGCGACGAGTCCTTGCTCGGCCACAAGCCCTTCTGGGTGATCGCCGACTATCTGACGCGCCGCGGCATCGCGGTGCTGCGCGTTGACGACCGCGGCGCCGGCGGCTCGACCGGCAATTTCGCGGCGTCGACCACCGCCGACTTCGTCACCGACGTGCAGGCGGGCGTGGCCTACCTGAAATCACGCCCCGACATCGACCGCAAGCACATCGGCCTAATCGGTCACAGCGAGGGCGGCGTGATCGCGCCCATCGTGGCGGCGGAGGATCCCTCCATCGCCTTCATCGTCATGATGGCGGGCACCGGTGTGCCGGGCGACCAGATCCTGCTCTATCAGGAGAAGTGGGCCCTGACGTCGTCGGGCATGGCGTCCGACAAGGTCACCCGGCAACTGGCGACCAACCGCAAGATCTTCGACCTGATCGAAACCGACGTGGACGCGGAGACCGCACACAAACAGGTCGCGGCATTGCTCACGGCCCAGTTGAAGGCCGACGGCATGCCCCCGGAACAGGTCGAGAAAGGGGCCGAGCAGGGCGCTGCGGTGTTCACCAGTCCGTGGATGCGTTACTTCGCGAAATATGATCCCGCGCCGACTCTTCGACGCGTGCGCTGTCCGGTGCTGGCGCTCGACGGATCGAAGGACGTTCAGGTTCCGGTGGAGCTCAACGTTCCGGTCATCAAGGCGGCGCTCAAGAACAATCCCGACGCGACGGTCGAGGTCCTGCCCGGCCTCAACCACCTGTTCCAGCACGCCGGCACCGGCATGCCCGACGAGTACGCCAAGATCGAGGAGACCATTTCGCCCGAAGCGTTGAAGATCATCGGCGACTGGGTCATGGCGCACGCCGGGAAATGACGCCTCCAGCGTGTAAGGCTTTGAACCGTAACCGCTCTGACTCTATTTCCTCAGTATGGACCGGCGAACTTTGAGGGGTTGGACTTGGGCGGCGGTCGCGGCCGCGGTCCTCATCGCGTCACCCGCTTTGGCCATGGAGAAGCCGCCGCTCCGCGGCGAGCTGGTCGACATCGGCGGCCGCAACATTCGCATCCTCTGCAAGGGGCGTAAGTCCGACGCGCCGCTGATCCTGTTCGAAGCCGGCATGTTCGGGGGCGCCGCGTCCTGGGACGCGGTGCAGACGCGGCTCGCGGCGATCGGCCTGCGCAGCTGCGCCTACGACCGCGCCGGCATCGGCTATTCCGACCCCGGTCCGTTCCCGCGCGATGCGACGGCGATCAACGCCGACTTCGAGGCGATGCTGAAAGCAAAGGGTGAGACCGGACCGTATATCCTGGTGGCCCATTCGCTCGGCGGCCTCGAGATGCGCATGTTCGCCGAACGACATCCGCATGAGGTGCGCGGCATGGTGATGATCGACACCACCTCGCCGGAACTCGCGAGCACCAAGGCGGGGCGATTGTTCCTCGACAGTTACAAGCCGTTCGCGGCGTCCGCCGAAGTGTTGTCGCAGACGGCGATTCTCAGCACGCTCACGCGCTGGCTCGGCGACCAGGAAGGCTTGAGCGGCGAGGCCCACGACGAAGTGATCTACTTCTTCAGCAAGCGGCACGACCAGCAGTACGCCATCGCCGAGGTCGCCGCCGTTCCTCTGCGCGCCAAGGAAGCGCTCGCCGCGGGTCCGCTCGATCCCGACATTCCGGTGACCTCCGTCGTGCTCGACGGCGAACAGGACTACACCGCCGAATGGGGCGTCATGCGCAACGTCGAGGCGCGCAAGTCACGCTACGGCGCCCAGATCGACATCAAGACCGGCACGCACCCGGAGCTGATCGGCCCCCTGCATGCCGACGACGTCGTGCGCGCCATCCAGTCGGTGATCTATGCGGACGAGCGCCGGCGCGAGGGCCTGCCGCACTGATCGGTTAAGCCCGCCCCGTCTGGCTGGACAGGGTCGCGGCGCTGACGCCGATGCGAGCGAGCGCGCGGTGCCATTTGGCGTCGTGATCCTCGTCGAACACCAGGTCCGGCTCGGCGTCGCAGGCGAGCCACACGTTTTCGCGCACTTCCATCTCGAGTTGGCCCGCGCTCCATCCCGCATAGCCCAGCGCCAGGACCGAACGCGCCGGCTTAGTGTTCGGCTCGGTCAGGGTCTCCAGCACCTCCAGCGTGGCCGTAAGCGCGATGCCCTCGCTCACCGCCATGGTGGACCCCTCCACCGCGTAGTCGTCGGTGTGCAGCACATAGCCGCGCTCCCGCTCGACCGGACCGCCGTTCAGGACATCCTGGTTTGGGTTGCGCGCGTGGCCTTGCACGCCCAGGCGGGCGAGCACCCCCGCCACGCTCATGCCGTCGACGGGCAGGTTTATCCGCACGCCCATGGCGTGCTCGTCGGTGTGCAGGCAGATCAGGATCACCGCATGCTCGAAGCGGGGGTCGCCGATGCCGGGCATGGCGACGAGCAGGCGGCCCGTCAGGAATCCGCCGCCGTCGAAGCCCTGTGCGTCGGTCAAGGACATGCCGACACAGGATCACCCGGGCCGACGAGGCTTGCAAGCGTCGCTTGGCGGAACTCGCGGGAACGTCTATGGCGACCCAGCCCACATCCGGGCGGCCCCCGAAACCCGTATAGGATCATCCTCCCATGACCATCCAAGTCGGCGAAAAGCTGCCCGAAGCGACCCTGATGACGCCCACGCCCGACGGCCCCCAGGCGATGACCACCGACCAGATCTTCAAGGGCAAGAAGGTGGCCCTGTTCGCGCTGCCGGGCGCCTTCACCCCGACCTGCTCGGCAAAGCATCTGCCCGGCTTCAAGGACAAGGCCGGCGAGTTGAAGGCCAAGGGCGTCGACACCATCGCGTGTCTGTCGGTAAACGACGCTTTCGTCATGGGCGCCTGGGCCAAGGACCAGGGCGTCGGCGATGCGATCCTCATGCTTGCGGACGGCAATGGCGATTTCACCAAGAAGCTCGGCCTCGAGCTCGACGGTTCGAAGTTCGGCATGGGCCTGCGCTCCAAGCGCTACGCCATGGTCGTCGACGACGGCGTGGTGAAGTCGCTGAACGTCGACGAAGGCGAGTTCCGCGTGTCGTCGGCCGAGTACATGCTGGAGCATATGTGATCTCGACATGAGCGACGTCTTCACCCGCGAGAAGCGCTCGCAGGTGATGGCGCGCGTCAAGGGCAAGGACACTACGCCCGAACTCGCGGTGCGCAGGCTGCTGACACGGCTCGGCCTGCGCTACCGCCTGCATCGCAAGGACCTGCCCGGCAAGCCCGACGTTGTGATGGCGGGCCGCAGGACCGTGGTCTGCGTCCACGGCTGCTTCTGGCACGGCCACGACTGCGCCCGCGGCGCGCGCGTGCCGAAAGCCAACAATGCCTATTGGGTCGAAAAGATCGCGCGCAACAAGACGCGTGACGAACGGGCCGCGGCGGCGCTCGCGGGGGCGGGGTGGAAGACCATCACCGTCTGGGAGTGTGAGCTGAAGGACGAGGCGAAGCTGGAGAAGCGTCTGAAGCGCGCGTTGAAGCTCTAGGCCACCTGCGCGGTGTCGCCCTCGTCGCCGTTTTCATCCTCGACCGGAGGCATGTTGGCCGCGTTCAGGGCCTCGATGACTGTGGCCATCAGGGTCTGCGGGTCGATCGGCTTGCCGACGAACCAGTCCATGCCGGCCTCGCGGCAGGCGGTCGCGTCGGACTCGGCGGTGACGGCGATGATCGGGACATTCTGGTTCGGGCCCGCGGTCTGGCGGATGCGGCGGGTGGCCTCGTGGCCGTTCATCTCGGGCATGCGCACGTCCATCACGATCAGGTCGAAGGCCTGTGCGAGCGTCGCTTCGTAGGCGAGCCTGCCGTTCTCCACCGCGACGATCTCGGCGCCGGCGGGCTCGAGCACGAACTGCACTGCCTTGCGGTTGATCTCGTGGTCGTCGGCGACCAGCACGCGCAGCGGCCGGGTTCCATCGTCGACGGTCTCTGCGTCCTCGGCGGCCTGATCGACTCGCTCCAGCGCCTGCGCGACGGTCTGCACCAGGGCCTGGGGCTCGAGCGGCTTGCCCACGAACCAGTCCATGCCCGCGGCGCGGCAGGCCTCCATGTCGACCTTGTCGGTGTCGGCGGTGACCGCGATGATCGGCGTATGCTGGTTTGGACCGGCCTCGGCGCGGATGCGGCGCGAAGCTTCGCGGCCGTCCATGCCGGGCATGCGCACGTCCATGACGATGATGTCGAAGGCTTCGGCGCGCGCTTTCTCGAGCGCCTGCAGGCCGTCGGTGACCGGGACGATCTCCGCGCCCAACGGCTGCAGGATCAGTTGCACGGCGCGGCGATTGATCTCGTGGTCGTCGGCGGCGAGGACGCGCAGCGCGCGCCCGTCGACCGGCTGACGCGGCGCGGATTCGTTGGCGGCTTCCGGCACGGCCGGCGCCTCAGCGACGGGCAGGGTGACCGCCAGCGTAAAGGTCGAGCCCTTGCCCTTGACGCTGTAGGCGGTGAGCTGGCCGCCCATCAGTTGCGCGAGCTGGCGGCTGATGACGAGGCCGAGGCCCGTGCCGCCGTGATTGCGCGCGATCGACGCGTCGCCCTGGCCGAATGGGGTGAACAGGCGACTGAGCTGCTCGCGGTCCATGCCGGGACCGGTATCGATCACCTGCAGCCGGACGGCGACGCCTTCGTCGGCGGACGGCCACGCGTGCAGCTTCAGCGAGACCGAACCCTTCTCGGTGAACTTCACCGCGTTGGAGATCAGGTTGTTGACGATCTGGCGCAGGCGCGTGGGATCGCCCATCACCCAGCGCGGCAAGGTCGCGGCGCCCTCGACGCGCAGCTTCAGGCCCTTCTTGCGCGCTTCGGCGGTCCAAAACCGCGCGGTCTGGGCGACCACTGCGCGCAGGTCGAAAGCGGTCGCCTCCATCGACATGCGGCCCGCGTCGAGCTTGGCGTGATCGAGCACGTCGTCGAGCAGGGTCTTCATCATCCGGCCGGCGTCGGCGATCAGGGTCGCGTGCGCCTTGAGGCCGGAGCCTTTGGCGGCGCGTTCGAGTTCGATGGAGCCGGCGAGCATGGCGCTGATCGGCGTACGCAGTTCGTGGCCGATGGTGGCGACATAGATCGACTTGGCGGCGCCGGCGGCTTCCGCCTCGGCGCGCTTGCGTTCGGCCAGCGTGCGGGCTTCGGCTTCCGAGCGCCGGCTGGTTTCGAGCACGTTCCACAACGTAACCGCATAGCCCGCAAAGCCGAGGCAACCGAGACCGGTCACCGCCTGCAACAGGACAGAGGCGCCGTAAAAATCCATGAAGAAGGGCGTTGCGACCAGGTACGTCACTTCCGGCCCAAGCGCGCAGGCGAGCACGACGCGCGAGCCCGGCGTTCCGACCACGGCGTTCAACATAGCCGCGGAAATGACCAGGGCGGAGAGGACGCCGCCGGCCATGCCTTCGAGATTCCACAACGGGATCGACAGCGCTCCGAACGCGACGCCGTTCAACGCGACGCCGACGCATCCGAGGAGATTGCGCCACAGCGGCAAGCGCTCGACCTTACCCGAGATGATCGGTCCGAAGGCGAGCATCTCCGGCAATTGAGCAACGAGGAAGATTAGGAGCCACGGCATCACCGTGTTCCAGCCCAGGAGGCGATTGAGCGACAGCGCGATCAGACAGCCGATCACCACACGCGTCAGCAATTGACGCCGGCGCATGCGCGCCGCGACCGCGATGCCGCAGTAGGTCTCTGCCTCAGCCGTCATGGTTGAGCCGTCTCCGCTGAAACCACGCCCCCGAAGGACGCCGCCCGCGCGTTTGGTTAAGCGGGCAGAGTAAGGGACCAGCGCTAACGACCGGTGAAAACCGGGCGGATTTAAGATGTATATTTGAGCGGTTATGGTTAAGCGGACGATCCTGACGGGCGCCTAAAGGGTGCGCGCAATCAACACTTTCATAATCTCGTTAGTGCCGCCGTAAATCCGTTGCACCCGCGCATCCTTATAGAGCTGGGCGATCGGATATTCCGCCATATAGCCGTAGCCGCCGTGGAGCTGCAGGCACTCGTCCAGCGTCTCGCCCTGGATGTCGGTGCACCAGTATTTCGCCATCGAGGCCGTCGCGGGATCGAGTTTGCCCTTGAGGTGCAGGCCGATGCAGTGGTCGGTGAACACGCGGCCTATGGTCAATTTAGTCTTAACCTCGGCCAGCTTGAACTGAGTGTTCTGGAATTCGATCACCGTCTTCCCGAACGCCTTGCGCTCCTTCACGTACTTCACCGTTTCAGCGAAGCCGCGTTCGGCCGCGGCGATGCCCTGCACCGCGATGTTCAGGCGCTCCTGCGGCAGCTGCTGCATCAGCTGTACGAAGCCCTGCCCCTCGACCGCCCCGATCAGGTTCGAGGTCGGCACGCGCACCTCGTTGAAGAACAGCTCCGAGGTGTCGTTCCCTTCGGCGCCCAGCTTGTGCAGGTTGCGCCCGCGTTCGAAGCCCGGCGCGTCGTCGGTCTCGACCACGATCAGTGAGGTGCCTTTTGCGCCAAGACTCGGGTCTGTCTTACAAACCACCACGATCAGATTGGCGAGCTGGCCGTTGGTGATGAAAGTCTTCTGGCCGTTGATGACGTAGTGGTTGCCGTCCTTCTTGGCCGTGGTGCGCACGCCTTGCAGGTCGGAGCCGGCGCCGGGCTCGCTCATGGCGATGGCGCCGATGTATTCGCACGACGCCAGCTTGGGCAGCCAGCGCTGTTTCTGCTCTTCGGAGCCGTAATGCAGGATATAGGGCGCGACGATTGCGTTGTGCAGCGACAGACCCCAGTTGTCGGCGCCCTTCAGGCCCATGCGCCGCATCAGCACCGCCTCGTGGCGATAGTCGCCGCCGGCGCCGCCGTACTCGGCGGGAATGGCCAGGCACGACAGGCCCGCGGCGCCCGCTCTTTCCCAGAGTTCGCGACCCACGTTCTGCTGCTGGCGCCAGCGCGCCTGATCCTCGGGCGTGCAGTATTCGTCGAGGAAGCGGTCAACGGAGTCGGCGAAGATCTGCAGCTCTTCGTCCTGCATGAAATCGGGATCTTGAACGCCCAGCGGATCCATCAGAACGCCTCCGCGGCCAGCGCCATCATCGAGGCCGAGCCGGTCTTCAGCTTGGCGAGATGAGCGGCGGTGTCGGGCAGCACGCGTTCGACGAAATAAAGACCCGTTGCGACCTTGTTGGCGTAGTAGGGATCCTCGTCCTTCGCCTTGATCTTCGCCTGCGCAGCCTTGGCCATCAGCGCCCACATATAGGCCAGTGCGGTCAGGCCGAAGAGCTGCAGATAATCGGTGGACGCCGCGCCCGCGTTGTCGGGATTCTGCAGGCCGTTCTGCATCAGCCAGAAGGTGGCTTCCTGCAGTTTCGCCTTGGCGTCGGAGAGGCCGTCGACGAAGGACTTCAGCTTGTCGTCCGCCTTGTTGTCACCGACGAAGCCGTCGATCTCGGCGAAGAAGCTCATGATCGCTCGGCCGCCGTTGGCCGCCAGCTTGCGGCCCACCAGGTCCAGCGCCTGCACCCCGTTTGTGCCTTCATAGATCATGGTGATCCGCGCATCGCGCAGATACTGCGACGCGGGGAAGTGCTCGGTGTAGCCCGAACCGCCGTGCACCTGCATCGCCAGTGAGGTCACGTGGAAACCGCGGTCGGTCAGATAGGCTTTCAACACCGGCGTCAGCAGGCCCATGTAGTCCTCGGCCTTGGCCTTGACGGTTGCGTCGTCGGATTTCTCGAGGTCGGCGTGCAGCGACGTCCACAGCACGAACGCCTGGCCGCCTTCGACCAGGCACTTCGACTCCATCAGCATGCGCCGCACGTCGGGATGCACGATGATCGGATCGGCCGGCCCGTCCGGGTTCTTCGGCCCGGTGAGCGAGCGGCCCTGCAGGCGATCCTTGGCGAACTCGACCGCCGCCTGATAGGCCGCCGTCGCGATCGACAGGCCCTGCAGGCCGGTGCCCAGGCGCGCTTCGTTCATCATCACGAACATGGCGCGCAGGCCCTGGTTCTCGTTACCGACAAGCCAGCCGGTGGCTTCGTCGTAGACCATCACCGCGGTCGCGTTGCCGTGAATGCCCATCTTATGTTCGAGCCCGGCGCAGACCATCTTGTTGCGTTCGCCCAGCGTGCCGTCGTCCTTCACCAGGAACTTGGGGCAGACGAACAGGCTGATGCCCTTGGTGCCTTGCGGCGCGCCTTCGATGCGGGCGAGCACCATGTGGATGATGTTGTCGGTGAAGTCGTGCTCGCCGGAGCTGATCCAGATCTTCTGACCGGAGATCTTGTAGGTCCCGTCCGCCTGCGGAACCGCCTTGGTGCGGATCATGCCCAGGTCCGTGCCGCACTGCGGCTCGGTCAGGTTCATGGTTCCGCCCCACTCGCCGCTGACGATCTTGGGCAGATACTTCTGTTTCTGCTCTTCGGAGCCGTTGGCGTAGAGCGCCGAATAGACGCCATGCGAAAGGCCGGGATACATCGAGAAGGCCGCGCTCGCCGCCGCCGTCATCTGGCCGAACGCCGAAGACACCACCGCGGGCATGCCCTGGCCGCCGTACTTAGGATCGCCGCTGAGCGCGGTCCAGCCGCCCTCGGCCATCTGTTTGTACGCGTCCTTCCAGCCGGTCGGCGTCACCACGGTGTTGTCCGGGTTCCACTTGCAGCCTTCCTGATCGCCCGCCTTGTTCACCGGCGCGATGACGCCCTCGGCGAACTTGGCGCCTTCCTCGAGAATCTGCTGCACGAGATCAGTCGACGCGTCCGCGAAGCCCGGCAAATTGGAATAGCGGTCGATGTCGAGCACGTCCTTCAGGACGAACATCAGGTCGCGGACAGGCGCGGTATAGGCCATCTCAGATCCTTTTGCGGAGCGGCGAGGGGGAGGCGTCGGGCTCGAGGTGGTCGAGCCGGGCGGAAAGTACGGACTGATAGTCTTCGGCCTGGGGCAGCAGGTCGGGCCGGGAGTCACGCAGGCGCTTTTCGATCCAGTTGCACGAGGCTTCCAGCGCCTTGATCGCGGCGTTCACCGCTTCGCGCTTTTGCCTCAGCGTCCCGATCTGGGCGCGGAATTTCTTCAACGACACCGCGAGCTGGTGCGAGTTGTCGGCGTGGTCGTAGAGGTCGAGCATCTCGCGGATTTCGCCGAGCGAGAATCCGACCCGCTTGCCGTCCACGATCAGTTTCACCCGCGCCCGGTCGCGGGCGGAGAACACCCGAGTCTGGCCCCGCCGGTCGGGGGCCAGAAGGCCTTTGTCCTCGTAGAACCGGAGCGCGCGGGCGGTGACCTCGAACTCCTTGCAGAGCTGGCGAATCGAGAAGGTCTTGCGGTCGTCGCCCGGGTCCATCGTCGCGCCCTATAACTTGACGTGAGCGTAAAGGGAAGCTTTTCAGTGCCGCCAGGCGAACTGGACCACCGCCAGCAGCAGCTCGGCCAGGATCAGGCCGACGATCAGGAGCTCGAGCCTGAGCGAGCGCTCGGTGTCGATGATGTCGTTCATCGCCGTGGCCGCCTGGCCCACCACCTCGAGCT
>DASZMV010000076.1:0-45700 GCA_035551675.1 Caulobacteraceae bacterium
GGCGGCGACTTGCTGGCGGAGTTCGAGGAGGTTGAGTCTGGAAAGCGCGACTCCCGTCCTTCCCTCGAAGCCGCATTGCGTGAGTGCCGACTGAGGAAAGCGACCCTTGTTATCGCAAAACTGGACCGCCTTTCGAGATCGGTCTCGTTCATCGCTAGGCTAATGGAAGCAGGCACAGAGTTTGAGGCGCTCGACATGCCGAACGCCAATAAGTTCACCATTCACATCCTCGCCGCGGTCGCCGAGCACGAAAGACAACTGATCTCTAAGCGCACCTGTGCCGCACTTGCCGCTGCGAAGGCGCGCGGTGTCTTGCTAGGCGGTCGTAGGGATGGTCACCGCATCGAAGATCATGGTGCGGCCGGACGCGAGCGTTCGCTGGCAGTGAGACGCGAGGCAGTTAGGCAACGCAACGCCGGCATTCTTGAGGTAATAGGTGATCTGGTCAGTGAGCATTCGTCCCTCGCGGCGATCGCGGCTGTACTGAATGAGCGGTCTATCCCCGCGCCGAGGGGAGGGCATTGGTCGGCGGGCCAGGTTCGGCGGTTACTGGGTGCCTCAAAGCCGCCGGCCATGCTGCCTCTCTAGAAGGGCTTCCATGCGACCTGCGCTCACTCTAGGTTGCGATTAGGCACCCCTTGCCTAGCGCACCATAGACGGCCTTGTGAGCAGCACGACGCAGAAGCCCCCTGCCATGGCTTCCGATCCATGCACTAAGTGCGGATCGGACGTCCCCCTGAGTAGCGCAGAATGCCCCGTTTGCAGTCGACAGCAGAGCTTTCCCAACGTCCGTATGGCCGAGCGTGCTTCCGAGGTGGCGGCGCTTGCCGCGAGAATCCAGCAAGCGGAGGTCTCGGCAGCCGGACTCGGCCTTACCGAGATTCTGGGTCAATTTGTGGCCGCTACAGGTCGGTCCCAAGCGGTGATGAACCGCTCGCTTGGAGCACTCAGCGGGTGGCTTTCATCCAGCAATCCGTTGTTCCTCTCGTTCTTCCGTCAGCGGGAACAGGGCCGGCCACCCGACGGGTCTGAGTGGGACGAGCAGCGCTTAGCTGCCGAGGCCGCAATCAATCCATACTGCTATACAGAATTAAATTATGCCGCTCTCACGTTAGATGGGTCCGGGATGCCATATTATGGCCCGTATAGCGTCGTACTTAAAGAAATAACGATTGAAGACCGCGCTTCAATATTTGAAGAGAATCCCTTTATATTCAATAAAAATCACCATGTAATTGCCGGATCGACGCCTCCACTGGGGTATCGTACTTCCTGGGCCCGGCGCGGCGAGTTATGCGGGGCAAAGCTTCATGGCAAGCTTACCGCTCAAATGAAAGCTCCGGATTTCGCACCCATTCTAATGGAACGGAAGGGAAGCGAATCAGATTGTGATTTTGTCGAAGTGCATATCTATGGTCCCGTCAATAGAGTTGGGATCGCGAGCGTCCGGGGGGTGGCCCCAAAACGGGCGGGAGATCGCATCATCTGGAAGCAGGCGGTCGGCGCATTGAAAAAGCTGGGTGCGACGGTGGAGGAGGTCTCGTGAGAGTGCTCGTCTCCGGTCAGGCTGCCGCAGCGTTGAGCTTAGAGGCTCCGCGGCAACTTTTCTTCTTGGACGAAGAGCCGGTGGCAGCACCATCGGGAGGAGACGCATTTAGGCTCTTCGACGGATGTGTCGATCTTCAGGAAATCGATGTCCCCTCAGACGACGTCGCGACTGCCCTAGAGAGAGCATGGGCGGTTGACCGCGCTCTGCGCATCTTTTTATTCCTCCTCGACCCGCAAGAACCCGAGGAAGAGCTTCACGGATATGCTGAGTGCATCGAAGATCTAATCACGACTTACGACTTGGCGTCGGTAATTGTTGAGAGGATGAGTACTGAGCAATTTCCAGTGATGGTGGAAGTCAAAAGGGTTCAGCTTGCGTCCGACAAATTCCCAAGGGTGCTCGAACTTTTTAACAAAATTCTCGGCCTGCAAGGCCATATCGTCAAGGTCCAGAACGCGTTCGCCAATGTATCTGAGGCCTTCTTCGATAGCGAAGTCGACAAAGCCAATCTCCTGGGCGATTTGAAAGCCGAAGGCGTTTTCAGTGAGTTCGCGATTGCTTTGCAGCAAGGCAATGACATCAGCTTTACGAAGCTCAAAGCCGCGAACCGCCATTTGGCATACCGAGAGGCAATAGCTCAGTGGACTGCGATGTTGCAGTCCGGATCGACCCGCCTTCCCCGTAACAAAAACAATGGTCGTGACGACTTAAGCGATGACGAACTGGCATGGGAGACCGACGAAGACCTCCAACGCCCTTCAAGTTACGGCGCATATCAGTATGTCAGAGCCGAGCAGGTCGAGATCGTCCAACTGCTCAAGCTTCGCGAACTAGGAGCTGCGCGCGCCAAGACAGACACGCTTGTCGATCGGCAAAGGGTCAATTCGACGGCAGAGCAAATTGCCAAAACACTTTCACTCCTGGCGCAACAAGCCAAACTGCAGGATATCCCCGAACTTCAGTTGGAATGGTCCGAGCGCGCAACGTTAGAAAACCCGGCGGACCCACGGACCTTTGGTCATTTTGCGGATGCGCTAATAACAGTGGGGCGTCTCGCCGAGGCGGAAGCTGCCTTGGATGGCGCAGAGCGTGCTGGTGGTCGCCTGTTTGCAGAGTGCGGCCGCGCCCGAATCCTAAGCCTGTTATCTCACTACGAGCAGGCTCGAAATAAGTACCTCGAGGTGGCAAGAGAGTTCGATGACCTTCCGGGCGTCGAATACGCATGGTCGGGGGCGGCCGATGTCCTGAAGGACATGGGACGTCTTGATGAGGCGATCGCCGAGTATCAGGGACTAACCAACCGATGGCCTTTGAGCAGCCAGCTGTGGAACGGTTTGGCATTCGTCCTGATTGAGGCTGGCCGTCTGGACGAGGCTGTTTTGACCTTTGGGAAATCCAGTGCCCAAAGGCCGAATATATTCGCCGCAGTAGGACGCGCGTCAGCGTTTCGTTTGTCCGGCCGGCTGACTGAAGCGCTGCGGCTCTACGATGAAGCGATCGAAAACTATCCCAACAATCATTTTGCGCTGTGTGGGAGAGCGGAAGTCTTTCGCGTTAAAGGTCAACACCAACTGGCACTGGCAGCGTTCGATCTGGCAGCGGCGCGCTCGCCCTTTGTCGCGGAGCCTCTTGTTGGGCGAGCTGCGGCGCTCACGGACCTCGGCTCTCTACGGGAGGCGAGGACTCTCTATGAGAGCGTCATCGAGCGCTTCCCTCACGACCTGGCTGCGCCGATTGGCTTAATCAGAGTTCTGATCCGAATGGGTGACCTTGAGACGGCGCTGCGAAAATCCGACGCTCTAATTGCCCGACATCCATTCCTTGCTTCGGCCAAAACGCTTCGCGCACAAATTCTCAACGCGCAAGGTTTCGGAGACGCGGCGTTGGTCGCGTTGGACGTAGTCACCGCTCACCACCCGCACAATGCAGGCGTGGCGACTGCTAAAGCGAGTTTGCTGATTTCGATGGGCCGATCGAAGGAAGCGGCTTCGCTGCTTCCAGATATGAGGCCAAAAACTCAAAGTGATTGGGCGCGATATCTGCTGCGAGCGCTGGTGCTGCAAAGCGCAAATGGACCTGGCGCGGCGGCATTAAAGCTTGAATGGGCTATCGCAAATTGCCCATTCTTTAGCCAGCGGCGAAAGTTTCGGGATGCCTTGGTCTCGCTCGAATTGAATCGTGGCCGCTGGCGAGATGCCAGAAGAGTAGTTGAACGCGCACCTACTGAAACGAGCGATGTCATGGCACTCCACGCATACGCCGCATCGCACCGGTCAGGAGCCGCGCGCACGATGCTTGAAAAAATTAAAGCCAGCGAACCTTCTGCGCGCATAATCGAATTGGCCACGGAAATCGCTCGCCGCACAAAATTGATCGATGAAGCGCCTCTCCACCCAAATAGATGGATTGGTGAAGCCGAACGAAGGGTCATCCTTCTCGAGGCGGCGTGACGCTACAGATTGCAGACTTCCAACGATCAGGCCGACCCTTTGAGCGATCGGAGTTTGTCTAAGAGTTTTGAGTATTGGTACACTGCCTTCAGGAGCTCTTTGGCGAGCTCAATAGCCAACGATGCCTCGTCCCTGCCGACATTATCGTAAGTTCGCGCTTCAAGGTGGGCTGCGTCATTGCCCAGGATGCGAAGCTCATCCATTGCGCCGAGGAGATCGGCGGGAAGGATGGCGCTCGATCCTAGCGATTTGATGCGAGACTTGAGGTCATTCCCAATCGTGCCTTTCGCTTGGCAAAGTTCCTCGAGAACACGCCGGACCATTAGAGCTGTAGCGCGATAGGCTCCCGCGGCATGACAGGCGATCGCTTCCTCTAGGCTGGCCAAGATATCAGCGGGTAGATTGGTCGCGTCGAAATCGATCCGTTCCGGTGGGAATGACTCAAGGATCTTGTCGCCGGAATACGTGATGAAGACTAAAGTGTTGCACGCGCGGTTGGGGCACATCCGCATGCCGCAACTGACCACCATCATGCTTTTTGGGTCGGTTGACACACCATAGGTGAAGTCGGCGATATTCGCCAGCCCGTGGAACGCGCCCGTGTGCATACATGCAGGACATCGCAAGTTCACCGTGTCCGGCACTGTGGGCTGACCCTGACCACGCGGAGGAAGCTTACGGAACACCCAATCATCCCTTCTATCCGTCGCAGAGTTTTCTAAACTTGCGCGAATTCTTCCGAACTCGGTCGGTAGGCAACGAAGCCGTAACCGTGCGCTTTGCACACGGCAGCGGCCTCTTCATGAAAAGGGGCGACGACGACCAGCCTCGGCCTAAGACCACCGTCAGACCGACCCCGAAGCTGCTCCAATTGTCGATAGAAATTAAGCTGCCGCATCAGGTCTCCGACCGACTTAATCGCGGTCTTGACCTCGAAAAAGATTCGGCATCGTCGTACCGACTGCTCGAATTCAAATGTCTCGCCACTTTTCTCATATTTCCAGGAAGCCCCGTGTCCCCCCGGCCGAGGAGTGCGAAGGCCCGAATATAAATGAGTTGTCCGGCCGATAAGTGTTCGTCCGTACTCATATTCGGCTTCCAAATCGGCGAAAGCGACGGTTCTCTCTTTTTCGGTCAACGGTGCCTCCCAACGCAGCCGTTTGAACTCAAACGCCATTGCTGGCTCGTTCGGCCAATGCGCATCAACGGTTTCGCTTGAAGAAGAATGGTCCCCGGTCTGGAAGTGATGGTGAAGGTGAAGGCCATCCGACCTCAGGCCCGCAAGAGTCTCGTTATCAGGCATGTGCGTGATCGCGGCCACGCGTTCGAGCGGAAGTGTCGGTAAGAACTGGCGTCCGATGGCTGGGTCCTCGACCCGCTTCGATAGCCAGAACATGATTTTGTCGTGCGTCGGGTGCTTGAGATCTTCATCGGCAAAAGCGAGTTTCAGTTGAAAACTAGCGCCGGTCGCTAACTTGCTCATTTGCACCTCCGAACCGCAAACCCTAGCGCGAGTCGGTGGGCAATCGCAGCAGACCCGACCGGGCAACCCAACGTTCGGGAATGCGGGTTTAACCCTTTGATTGTATAGGGTCGGATCGTTACCCGTTCGGGTCGCAAGCTATTGAATAGTAACAAACATTTTCAGCTTCCCAAGCTGAATGTCGGGGGTTCGATTCCCCCCGCCCGCTCCAAAATCAAACACTTAACGCCGTCCCAACCCCCGCATTTTTGGATATTTGGGCGTTGTTTGGGAACGACGCGTTCCGACTCTTTCGACTCCGGAGCGTTTCATCGACTTTCAGTGTAAATCCGCGGCGGCGGCGTCCGGTTTATGTCCGGAGGCAGAGGCCTCGGCCGGGGGAGAGAGCCTTCGGCCTCATTCATGCGAAGTCGTGCGTAATCGACTGTGCTTGTTTTCGGGAGCGCTTCAAGGAACGCGACGAGGCCCCAGATTTCGGCCTTTGATCGCGTGCGGCCCCACGCAGGCATGCCGGTCATCTTCACCCCGTCGTGGATGGCGACATAGAGTTCCTCCGGTTTCCAACGTTCGGCCGCGTCCACCAGATAGGGCGGGGTCGGATTCATGCCTGCGACCCACGGTTGGCGCCCGACGCCCGGGCCGCCGTGGCACATGACACAGTGGGCTTCATAGCTGTGAAAGCCTGCGATTACCTGCGCTTCTGTAAAGCGCGGGGGAGCCTTGATTGCACGCGACCGCAAGGCGACTGAATCGATCATGGTGCGGTGAATCGCCCACGCCGTCGGCACCGAGTATTCGTTCGAGGCGGAGCTGTCGAACAGGCCGGCCATCTCAAGCGCGCCGAGGATTGCTCCGAACATCCCGACGACGACGAGCGTGCCCAGCGACCAAGTCAACCGCATCCTGTAGCTTCTCTTCACGCGTCGCTCCCCTTCTCAGAAACGAGCATGCACCGTTAAAAAGATCCCCGCGGGAGCGCCCGGACTGAGGCTCCTCGGGTTCGACGCGCCCGGCGCCTGGGCCAGGTAGACGGCGCTGGTCGGTGAAAAGGTTCCGAAGCCGTAGGACCGCGCGTTCGTTACATTCTCGATCCGACCCATTAGTTCTAGACGATTGGACAGGCGCCAGCGTGCGTAAAGATTCAGCAGCGCATACCCTGGAAGATCGGGCGTGAGGTTGGCTTCGTCACCGACGAGGGGCGAGCCAGTTCGTGCTACGACATCGGCGCCCACTGTCAGGGCCGACGTGAGGTCGCCCTCCACTCCGGCTTTCAGTTGCTCGCTCGGTATGCCGGGCAGCCGGTCTCCCCGGCGCACGACGAGCTCGTCCTGCGCGCCGCCCTGGGGATTTGAACCCGCCGCCTCTACAAAGCCGGTTCGATAGGTCGCGTCGGTGTGGGCATAGGCGATGAAAGCCCGCCACCCCGTGGCGCGAAGCACGAGATTCACGTCCGCCCCCTGGCGGCGCGTCGTGCCGATATTGGTGAAATAAGCGCGCCCCAGAGCGAGACTGTTCACGAAGCCGATGTCGTCGAAAAGATCTGTACGATAGATGTCGATGGAATAGGCGAGGGACAGCCGTGGTGAAAGCCTCAGCCGCCCGCGTCCGCCCGCATCGAGGCTGCGGCTGGTCACTTGCCGCAGGTCGGGATCTCCGACAAAGAAGTTGGCGAGTGAACACGACGCCTGGGGACTCGCGCACGAGAGCTCAGCCGGCGTCGGCGCCCGGTTGGATTGCGATATGCCGGCGTAGAGCGTCATCCACTTCGTGGCCCGCCATGCCGCGCCGATGGCGGGATTGAATTTCAAGTACGCGTGGTCCCCATTCAGGTCATCTCGCAGACGGTCATGAAGATCGACTTGCGCGTCGTTGAGCCGGACCGAGGCGGTCATCGACAGGGCGGGAGTCAGGTCGAGGGTGTCCGTCGCAAAGATCCCGATGTAGGCGTCCTTTACCGAAAGGCGCACCGGTGTGTTGCCGCCGGGCTCGTCGATGACGACGCCAGGGCCGACGAACAGGCGCGCGGGATTAAGGCCGCCGATCAAGGACGTCGCCGCGAAATCCGTCCGCGCGCCGTCGAGACTGCCCCCCAGGGTGACGGCATTCGAGTGTCCGAAGAAAGATCGAGTGCTCGTCGCCTGCAACGAAGCGCCGTATCCGATAGTAGAGGTCTTCTGCAGATCGAGTTCGCCATAGGCGAACGGACTAGGACCGAGAAACGCGGGAATAAGCGCGCCGCCCGTGGTCGTGCTCGGCAGGGATTCGGAGCAGAGCAGCGCAGGGTCGTCGCTACACGGCGTGTCGTTCGGCGCGTTACCGTTGGCGATCGTTTGGCGGAAGGCGCTTAGGTAGGCGAGGCCTTGCACCGAATCCCGAGCGTTGAAACGCCAGTCGTCGCGGATCGAGGCCGTCGCCGAACGGTTGTGCGTCGCGTTGGGTCCGGTGAATTGCGCCTTGGCGTCCGCCGCGATCAACTGCACCGGCGAGACTCCGGGGCCATTCAGGTCGGAACTGGCCAGCCGCAGGTCCACGTGGAGTTCGTTTGGGCCGGTTCGGCCGCCCCAATCTGCGTAGAGGTTGCCGACATCAGATGACTGCAGGTCGCGCCAACCTGCTTCATGCGCCACGTTGGCGGCGGCGTAGAAGGCCGAGTCGGCCTTTTCCGCGCCGAACTGCCCGTCGACCTGGCGTAAGCCAAAGGAGCCCGCAACCGCGTCCGCCTCGGCGCCGTGAAAGTCGAACCCCGTTTTCAACGCGATATTCACGGCGCCGCCGAGCGCGTTCAGGCCGAACAGGGAATTCGCGCTCTCCAGTGTCACCTGCTTGATCGCGACGCTCGGGATGATGTCCCAGTCGACGGTGTCCCCGAACGGCTGGTTGAGCCGGACGCCGTCCACGTAAACCGCAACGCCCTCCGCTGTGCCTTGTAGCGGTGACGCCTCGAAGCCGTGATAGAGCAGGTTGGGCTGGTACGGATTGCCCGCCGCCGCATCGAGGGCGACCGGGGCCGATTGTTCATCGAACGCGCGCAGCAGGTCCGCGGCGCCGTCGCGCGACAGGTCCCGTGCGGTGAGCACCTCGACCTCGAGGGGCGCCTTGTCGCGATCGATGCCCTTGCCCGGCAGCGGTGAATTGGCCACGACGTCGACCTGCGACACGGTCGTTGCAGGTTCATCGGCTGCTGCCGCTCCAGGCGCGGAGGCCGCGAGCACGAAGAGGCAAACGCACATACCGGCATCCACCCTCACCCCCCGTCCACCTGGGTAGGGTCCGGAACAATGGGCACGCCGAATTCGGCGAGAATCTTCGCTATCTCGCTCCGGTGTTGCGCAAGGGCAAGGTCCACCTGCCGCTTCAACTTGGCGTCGTCTTTGCGCACGCCCATGGATATATCGAAGACCATCGGCCAGTTCGGACCGTCGAGCCAGGGCGAGACCGGCGTCACGGCCAGCTTGTGCCGCGCGCGTTGTGCGAAGTAACCGGCGAGCGGCCCCCACGCGATGGCTACGTCGATGTCGCCGTCATCGACCGCCTTGACGATGTCGGCGGGCGGATTCGGCCGGCGATAGTCGCCGTAAATCATATAGCCGCGTACGTTATCGATGATGCCGCGCCGCGCTAGCGCGTGTGTCGGCGGCGTGTTGGTGGCGTCGTTACCGATGAGCTGGACGCCGATTTTCAGCTTGCGCAGTCGCGGATCGTCAAACGACGTGATAGGCGGTCCGTGATCGGCGCGCGTCACGAAAACATAGGTGGAACGGTAGTAGGGGCGGGTGGTCGCCATGGTCTCCACCCCGCTCGCGACACCCGGCCAGATGTCGCACTTGTCGCCCTTGAGCGTGTTGCGCGCGAAGCCGCGGCGTTGAGCCCACCATGTGTATTCGACCTTGCGGCCCAGCGCCTTGGCGATGATGCGGATGATGCGGTTCTCGAACCCTTGCGCGCGCGCGTTCGAGAAAGGCAGGTTGTTCGGGTCCTCGCACACGCGAAGCGGCCGCTGGCCCCACCCGCAGCCGCCGAGCGCGAAGACGATGAGGAGGGCCGCTAAGGGCCTCAGCGTCCGGTGACCACGCCCCACGGCCTTCCTCCCAGCTTGACGGTGTCGATGGACTTGCCGGATTTCAGGTCGATCACCGACAGGTCGCCGGAAAGGCCGTTCGCGGCATAGAGGCGCTTCAGGTCCGGGGACAGACCAACCCCCCAGTCGCGGTGGCCCGCCTTGAAATAGCGAACGATGCGAAAGCTCGTCGGATCGACTTCTGCGACGTGGTCGCCGCGGCCGAGGGCGATGAACACCCTGCGGCCGTCCGGCGGCATGGCGATCCCGACCGCCTGCACGTCCGGAGAAATCGGGTCCTGCTCGAAGTCGATCGTATGCAGAACCTTCCGCGTCGCCGCATCGAACACCGCCGCCGTCGCGCGCGCCTCGGACGTCACCCACAGCCGCTTGCCGTCGGGCGTAAAATGGGCGTCGCGCGGACGAGTCCCTACCAGCACACTATCGAGCAGCTTGCCGTCGCCGGCGCGGATGAAATGGACCAGGCTCGCGCTTTCCGAGGTACAGATGACGAGACTCCCGTCAGGGGAAACCGCCATGCCTTCCGGCTCGGGACCGACGCGCGTCTGCCAAAGGATTTTCTTTGCCGCAATGTCGACGGCGGAGGCGAGGCTTCCGCTTTCGTTCGCGATGTACAGACGCTTTCCGTCGGGAGAAAGCGCGAAGCGTTCCGGGTCCGGACCTGAGGGAAGTTCATCGACCATCCGGTCGCTGTCGAGATCCACCACGTCGATGCGGTCGTCGCGCCCCGCCGCGACGTAAAGGGTCCGGCCGTCCTTTCCGATCGCCATGCCGCGGGGACGGTGACCCACCGGTATGCGACGCAATTCCTCGTCGGTCGCACCGTCGATGACGTGGATGACGTTGGCCTGTTCGTCGGAGACGTAGACCTTGTGCGGGGAGGCCGCCTCGGATCGCGAGCACGCTTCGAGCAGGCACATCAGGCCGAGCAGGAGAAGGATTCGAATCATTTCTGCGGAATCGTTGCGCCGCCGGGGGCATTCGGATGCGGCGGCGGCGTCACGGGCGGCGGCGGCGCAGAGGGCGGCTCCTCGCCGGTGGTCGACGGTACCGAGAGCGAACGAACATAGGCGGCGAGCTCCCAAATCTGGGCGTCCGGAATCTTGGCTCGCCACGTCGGCATGCCGTTGGGTCGTCCTTCGGCGATCGAGTTGTGGATCTGATCGATCCGTCCCCCATAGAGCCAAACCTTGTCCATGAAGGCGGGCCCCATACCGCCGCCGCCGTTGGAATGGCAGCCGTTGCAGTTGTACCAGCTGAAGTACTGCTTCCCTTGCGCGATATACGTCGGGTTACCGTCATAGATGTAACCGCGCGGATCCTCCGGCGTCGGGGGCGTGCCGCCCGGCAGGAGTTGGCTCACGACCACCGGCGCGGCGTCCGACTGCGCGACAGGTGCATAGCTTGCGCTGTGCGGGTGCTTCTGGCACCCGGACAGGAGCATCGCCAGCGTTGCGGCTGCAAGGATCGCTTCAGTGCGGCAGGGCGAAGACATAGAGCATCCCTCCCGGTGTTGATTTCTGTTTGAGGTCGGCGACGGCGCCGACGAAGCCCAGGGCGCTCGTCTTGTCGTGGGGATCGAGATTGCCGGAGACGATAGCGCCCGCCCATCCGCCGACGCCGGACAGAACCGCCACGTATTCATGACCGTCGGGCCCGCGATAGACGACGGGCTGGCCGATGATTCCCGAACCGCACTTGAACTGCCATCGAAGCTGGCCCGTGCGCGCGTCCACCGCCTTGAACCAGCCGTCCATGGTTCCATAGAAGACGAGGTCGCCTGCGGTGACGGCCGTGCCGCTCCATACCGGCAGGTCCTCCTTTACCTCCCACGCCATCTTGTGCTGCTGCGGGTCGAAAGCGGAAAGCACCCCGCGGTTGCCGCCGGGGCCGGGTTTCATCACCACTTCGGCGCCGACGTAGGGCGTGCCGGAGATGTAGTTCACCTGCATGTCCTGCCAATCCATGCAAAGATTGGCGTGCGGGATGTACATGAGCCCGGTGCGCGGCGAAAACGACGACGGCTCCCAGTCCTTGGTGCCGGACGCGGTGGGGCAGATATCGCGCACGACCGTCCCGATCTTCGGCGATTTATCGGGGTTGTCGATAAGCCGGCCCGTGTGCAGGTCGACCCCTTTGCTGGAGTTGATGTAACCGTAGGGATCGGCGGCGAGGACCTGCCCGGTGCGTCGATCGATGTCGTAGACGTAGCCGTCCCGGTCCGGGTGCAGCAGCACGCCGCGCTGCTGGCCGTTCAGGTTGACGTTGACGAGGATGTTCTCGTTCACACCGTCGTAGTCGTGCATGTCGTGCGGCGACATCTGGTAGAACCACTTCGCGGCGCCGGTGTCGGGATCGCGCGCGAAGATGCCTGAGGTCCACTTGTTGTCGCCGGGCCGTTGCTCGGCGTTCCAGGGACCCGGATTGGCGTTGCCGTAGAAGATCAGATTCAGGTTCGGATCGTAGGAGATCCAGCCCCACATGGTGCCGCCCCCGATCTTCCATGCGTCCGGGGGCCAGGTCTTGACGCCGAGATCCTTGCCGCGGTCTTCGGCGTAGAACGGATGGAAGTCCGGTCCGAGCAGGACGTCCTTGTCGGGGCCCGTGGCGTAAGCCTTCCACACCACCTTGCCCGTATTGGCGTCGAGCGCCTGCACCCAGCCGCGTACGCCGAACTCGCCGCCGGAGTCGCCGACGATAACCTTGTCGTGCACAAGCAGCGGCGCCATAGTCATGGTTTCGCCCTTCTCGATGTCGCCGAGCTGGGTGCGCCAAGCCGCCTTGCCCGTCTTCGTATCGAGCGCGATCGTCGCGCCGTCGAGCGTGTTGAAATAGAACTTACCCTTGGAATAGACGCCGCCGCGGTTGACGACGTCGCAACACGCGACACCCTGGCTCGCCGGCGATGGATTGGGTTGGTACTCCCACTTCAACGGGGCGCCCGGCTTGGTGAGGTCGAGCGCGAATACATAATTCGGGTAAGGCGTCACGATAAACATCGTGTTGTCGGCCACGATCGGCGCCGCTTCCTGCCCCTTGTCGACACCGGTCGAGAAGGTGAAAGCCACCTGCATCCGATTCACGTTATCATTGTTGATCTCGTTCAGGCCGGAGTAGCGGGTGGAGGCGTAGTCCTTCGCCGCCATGGTCCACTGGCCGTCGTCACCGGTTGCTATGTTGGCGAAGCGGGCCTGGGCGCCGGTGGCCGGTCCGCGCGCGGTCATCCCCGAACCGTTCTTGCACGCATCAACCCCGACCGCGAACAAGGCAACGACCATCAGCGAAAGCAGCTTCCGCCGGATCGCTGCGGGATCAGCGCAGGGTGTAGAGATAGGCCGCGACGTCGCGTGCGTCATGATTATTAATCCCCATGTCTGGCATGGCGTTTCCGGGAACTACGCTTTGCGGTTGCTCGATCCATCGAGTGAGATTCTCCGGTGTGTTTGGAAGGACGCCTGCGACCATCGTACGCTCGCCCATATGTTCAAGCGGCGGCCCCACGAGCCCATGGGCGCCTGCGACGCCTGGGATGTCGTGACAGGAGCCACAGCTGTATTTGGTGACCAGGATGCGGCCCTGTTCGGGATCGCCGCCGAAGTCGTTGGGCGCCGCCGCGACGTCGTCGCGCCCGCACCCGGCAAGTCCCGCGGCCAAAAGGAGACTGACGGCGACCATCAACCGGAACATTGCGGCACTCCGATCAGGTAGACGGTGTCAAAGAGGATCGCGGCGAGAAACAGCGCGGAGTTGATCAAACCCGCGCGCGCGAGAAACAGGGTTCGCACTTCCACAATGCGCAGGATTGCATCGATGCCCGTCGGCGTGTCGTGCGGAACGCTGCGTTCGAAACGGCGCGAGACGAACCAGGCAACGATGGCGACCACGATCGCCGCAACGTTGATAATATAAAGGAAGATCGGCTCGAGCCCGTAACCGGGCGGAAGCAAACGCAAGGGTGCGCCCTGTTTGCCGCAACTGTCTGCGGCGATCGCGTAATTCACCACAAACTGGACGCCCCACGCCGCCGGGGCTCCGAAGGTTCCGAACAGCAGAAGTGCGAGGGATTTCCCGGTACGGCCGGGGGTGCGCTTCAAGACGTCTCGATCAAGGGTCACCCAACGGCTCATGGGGCTCACCAAAGGTATGGTGTGACGTAGAAGGTGAAAAACACGGTCAGCCAGACCGCGTCGACGAAATGCCAGTAGATCGCCGCGTTGCTGACGGCGGCGCTGCGCTTCTCGTCAAAGTACCCAAGGCCCAGCCAGACGATAACGAAGAGGAGCGCGATCAGCCCTGCGATCACGTGGGCCATGTGGAAGCCGGTGGTCGTGAAGTAGATCGATCCGTAGAGATCTTTCTGCAGAGAGTCGTGCTTGCTCGCCCACTCCTTCAACTGGATGAGGACGAAGCCGACGCCCATAAGAAAGCCGACGACCAGGGCGATGAGGCACCGCCCGGGCTTTCCCTTTTTCAGAGCTCGTTCGCCCCACCAGACCACTACGCTGGACAGCAGGAGAAGCACTGTGTTCGGCGCCGCCAGGTGCAGCGGCGGCGGCGCCGAGGGACGCCAAGCGCGCGTGAGCTGAACGTCGTAGTAGTAATAGCTGAACAGCAGGTAGGCGAAGAGGGACGCCTCCGTCGCGACCAGGCAGAGCACGCCCCACCAGCTCGCGCTCTTCTTCTCCTGCGGTCCGACCGGCAGGACGCCGGGATTGACGACGAGTTCGCTCATGCGGCCACCCGCTGTCCGAGCCGCTTCTGCGGCCATAGCCAGACCACCAGCGCGACCAGACAGCCCGCGCCGCCGAGGAGTGCGAGCCAGTTCAAGTGGGCCAGCGCGCCGGCGAACGCAGCGGTCATCGCAACCGTCAGCAGGAACGGCGCAACCGAATCCTCCGGCATCTTGAGGATCAGCGTGGGGTCGCTGTCGAGGCTGCTGGTGAGCAACGCCTCCTTCTCGTGGTCTAAGGCCGGTCCTTGCTCCACGCTCGTCAACCGTTCACCCTCTCCGAGCCGGCCTTCCCAGAGCGGGTAACGGCTCGCGACGGTCGGAATCACCGCGAAATTGTAGGGCGGCGGCGGCGAACTGACGGACCACTCGAGGCTATAGGCGTCCCACGGGTTGTTCCCCGCAAGCTTTCCGCGTTTGAGGCTGAGGAAGATGTTGATGAACAGCAGCAGGACGCCGATCGCGAACACGAATGAGCCGATCGAAATCACCATGTTGATCCAATCCCAGCCCAGATGCGCAGGATAGGTGTAGACGCGCCGCGGCATGCCGAGCAGGCCGCTCAGGTGCATCGGCAGGAAGCCCAGGTTGAACCCCAGGAACATGGTCCAGAAGTTCCAGCGTCCGAGTCGCTCGTCCAGCATGCGACCGGTAAACTTCGGGAACCACATGTAGATCGCGCCAGCGACAGGGAAAACATTGATGCCGATCAGCACATAGTGGATGTGCGCCACCACGAAATAGGTGTCGGTAAGTTGCCAGTCAGCCGGCACCGAAGCGGTCATGAATCCCGACACCCCGCCGATCACGAACAGGACGATCATACTGGCGAAGAACAGGAAAGCCGTGGTGATTACGGGCTTCCCGCTCCAGATGGTGGCGAGCCACGCGAACACCGCAACCGCGCTGGGGATTACGATGATGATCGAGGCGGCTGAAAAGAACGACATGGCCAAGTTCGGCAGGCCGGTCGCGAACATGTGGTGCACCCACACGCCGAAGCCGAGGATCATGGTGGCCACGGTCGACACCGCGACGGGCGTGTAGCCGACCAAGGGCCGACGGCAGAACACCGGCAAGCCCTCTGAAACCATGCCCATCGCCGGCAGCACGATCACGTAGACCCACGGGTGGGCGAAAATCCAGAACAGGTGCTGCCACAGCAGCGGCTGGCCGCCCTGGCCGACATCGAAGAAGTGCGTTCCATGCTGACGGTCGAGCCAAAGCATGAAGAAGTCGAGGCTCACGGCGGGCACGACCAGGAGGTTTGCGACGGACGCCGTCAGAGTGCCCCAGGTGAAGATCGGCACCCGGCTGACGGTCATTCCCGGGGCGCGCGTCTTCAGGAAGGTGACGACGAAGTTTGCGGCGCCGACGGTCGTCGATATGCCGTAGAAGATCATGCCGAGGGAATAGAAGTCCTCGTTCAGGCCCGGGTTGTAGGGAAGCGAGGCGTAGGGGACGTAGTTGAACCAGCCGTCATTGGGCGCGGCGCCCATGGCGACGCCCGCGTACATGAAAATCCCCGACGCCAGGTAAATCCAGTAGGAAAGCGCGTTCAAGCGCGGGAACGCCATGTCACGCGAACCGAAGATCAGCGGCCACAGGTAGTTCGAAAACCCTGACAGAATCGGCAGGGCATAGAGGAAGATCATCGTCATGCCGTGGGTCGAGTACAGTTCGTTGTACTGCTCCGGGGTGACGAGGTTCTGTCCGGGCCGCGCGAGCTGCAGGCGCATGATCAGCGCCTCAATGCCGCCCACCGCCAGGAAGATGAAAGCGGTGACGATGTAACGCAGACCGATGGTTTTGTGATCGACTGTGCCGAGAAGGCCTAGCAGACCGGGCTTGGTGCGCCAGGTCTCATCCAACTTGCGCTTCAGTTCTTCATCTGCGATCGCGATTCGCGGGGCGCGCTCGACTTCGACGGTGGTCATGCCGCGCCTCTCATTTGAGCGTCTCGAGATAGGCGCGAACTTGCTGAAGCTCGGAGCCCGAGAGGTAGAGTGTCGGCATCGTGGTCCCGGGCTTGATCCCCTGGGGATTGGCGATCCAGCCCGAGAGCCCCGCCGCGCTGTTGGGCGCGGCGCCCGCCGCGATGGTCCGGCGGCTCATCAGATGTGTCAGGTCGGGCGCCACAGTCCCCAGCGCATCGGTGCCGCGGACCGTGTGGCAGGATCCGCACTTGACGACGAAGAGGTCGCGCCCGCTCATGGCGTCAGGCGCCGTGGGCTGAGCGGCGGGCGCGATCTGTGCGTTCCACCAGTTCGTGAAGTCGCCCGGCCGGTCGGCGACCACAAACACCGCCATGTGCGCATGCTGGCGCCCGCAGTATTCGGTGCATTGGCCACGGTATATTCCCGCCTGGTCCGCCTCGAGCCAGCTAACGTTGGTGCGGCCGGGTATGGTGTCGGTCTTGCCGGTGAGGGCGGGAATCCAAAAGGAGTGGATAACGTCGCCGCTTTTAAGCAGCACTCGGACGGGCCGGCCGGTGGGAATGTGGATTTCGTTCGCCGTCGTGATCGTGCGGTCCGCGTCGCGCGAGAGGTAGCGAACCTGCCACCACCACTGGTGACCCGTTATCTCGATGGTAAACGGCGCCGGCCGAGACGGCTCGTTGACCGCCGCGAGAACGGCCGCGGTCCAGACCACCGTGACAACCAGCGGCACGGTGCTGATTGCGACGCCCCAACCTATCCAGCGGCTCGCGTGCGGCGCACGGCTGATATCTTCGGCGCCGAGCGGACCGAAGACGCTGGCCTTGCGCTTGGCGAGCACGCCCCACAACACCAACACTCCGATGATAAGCACGACCGCCACGGACACCGCGATCAACCACCACATCAGCGCCAGGACCGGATAGGCCTTGGTCCCGTACGCGCGCAGGTAACTCATCGGCGTTCCCGCTGACGCCGCGGTTGCCGCAAGGAGCGTGATCGGCGGGAGGGCCGCCAAAAGCAGACAGTCGCGGACTTTCATGCCGTGACGCTGCCCCGGCGACCGTCCTCCTCGGGATCCTGTAGTAACTGCCAGAAGCCAATGATCGAGGGCACCAGGAAGGCAATGCAGCCGGGCGCCCACATGACGGCGCCGCCCAACTGCTGGTCCTGTAGCGGGGTCAGGCCCCAGGCCCAGGTGGTGACCAGATGCCAAGCGTACATCGGCTTCGGCGCCAGGGTTATCAGAGCGCCGAGCAGTCCCATCTGGACGGTCGTGAACAGGGCCGCGAGGATTCCCCACGCCGCGTACCGCCTGTCGTTCAGGATCGCGGTCCACAACCAAAGCGCCGAGCCGTAGAGGGTGACGTGCATCGTCCAGTAGACGAAGGTGCTATCGAACGTGACTTCGTATGGCCCAGGCGTGTGCCAGTACCAAAGGAAGACGGCGAAGAAGGCCGTCGGCGCCGCCAGTCCGAGCAGGCCGGTGAACAGCGGCTTGGGACGCGTCTTCAAAAGCGCCGCGATCGCCTCCGCCGGGCGCCCGAGGGCCACGATCGGCGCGGCGACGAGGGTCAGAATCATGTGCTGACCGACGCGCGCCGTGAACAGCGAGACGGACAGCGGGCAGAGCGGTGAGATCAGCGCAGCGGCGGTTAAGAACCAACCTATGTTAAAATACATCAGCGTGCGGCGCGGCAGGCCCGCGCGCCGGGCGCCCAGGACATACAAGGCGGCGATTGCGACAAGCGAAGTGAGCAGCACCGGGTCGAGGTTCCAGCGCATCAGCAACTGAGCAGGGCTGGGCGGCGCCCCGCAATACGGGATGATGGCTGTCGGTGCGGCCATAGACATTCCCCAGCGCGCACATCGGCGCAACGGAGCGGTAACCGCCGTTCGCCGAATATAGTTTCTGTCCCGGTGTGATATTTTCCGTCCACCGTGTCCGCCCGATGCAACAGGCGGCGCACCTGAAAGGTTTGCTCCCGGCTGCCGTGGAGTTCGTCAGTGGATCCGGTCCGGTATGGAGAGCTGGCGGCGGTCAGGCGCGCAGTCCGAGCCTTTCTGGCGGCGAGCGAGGTCATCTGCCGTGCCAGCGGAGTGACACCGGTCCAATACCAGGCAATGTTGGCCATAAGGACCGCGCCCGGCGAACGACCGACGATGAAAGCGCTCGCGGACGAACTCGTCCTCACCCCGCACGGGGCCGTTCAGCTCGTCGACCGCCTTGCCCGGGCGGGGTTGGCGACCCGAGAACGCTCAGAGGCGGATCGGCGCCGCGTGTTCGTCGTGTTAACAAATGAGGGAAGGCGTCTGATCCGACGGCTCGCCTCCGAGCATATCCGCGGGCTTCTCGCGCATGAAGCTGTGATTTCCCGATCGCTGCGGGCGTTGAAGGCGCATCGCCGCGTTAGCCGCGCATGAGCCCTTTGGAAACCGAGCAGTGGATGCCGTCAACGAGGCGGTAGAGCGTCAGGTGGTCAGCGTCTGCCACGCCCAGGCGCGAGACATGTAGCGAAGGTCTCACCCCCGTGAAGTTCCGGCCTCCCGTCGTAGTTTAGGCACTGCGCTGATCACTCCACTCGGGGAAAGCGTCAGCCGCTCCGCCTCGGCTTCTGACCCCAGACCTTGGCGACTCAGGGCCTCGCTCACATCCAGTTCGCTCACGGAGAACCGCTTGCGTTGCGCCTCATCGACCCGGCCCTCCCGGAGGAGTTCGACAGGCTTGCCTTCCAGGAAGCCCGACAGCGGCCGCCATCGCGCCGCAGCCTGCCCGAACGACCAATGGAGAAAGACGAGAAGTGTCGAAGCGGCCAGCGTGCCCCCCAGCGGCGCCGTACCGGTAAGGGCGCGGCTAAGGGTGGACCCGAGCGTGACAGCGACAATCATGTCAAACGTAGACCACCGACCGAACAGTCGCCGACCCGCGACACGGGCGACGACGAAGGCATAGACAATGATCAGCACCGCACGGGCGCACTCCTGACCAGGGTCGACGTGCCGCGTCGGGCCGAAGATGGCGATCAGGTCTTGCAACCGTCAGTGGCCGGAAGCCGCAAGCCGCTTGGCCATCGCCAGGTGCTTTTCGAGCGTCGGAATCGTCTGCTTCGCCAAGGCTGCGGCTGGGCCGGAGCCGCCGGCGGCCTCGGTCTTGAAGTCGCTGATGTCCTTCTCGTGATCCTTGACCATGTAGGTCGCGAACTCGTGGTCGAACGCGGCGCCGTGCATTCCCTGCAGCTTGCGATACTCGTGGTCGGCTTCCGGAGTCGCTTTTCCCGGAGGCGTAACGCCAAGCTTCTGTGCAACCGGGAGCGCCTGCTGTTTCGCGGTTGTATGATCGGTCACCAGCGTTTGGCCAAAGGTCTTGGCCTCTTGGCTGCCGCCTTGGGTTACAGCGAGCTGACCCAGGTGGATTTCGGAGTTGTCGCCTTCGATGGCCTTGGTCAAGAACTGGGTCGCACTCGGCCCGCGGGGCGCGGCGGTTGCGACTCCGGCGGCGGCGACCGCGATGACGGTTATGAAGGCGGCGCGCATGGGGCTTCCTTTTCAGTTGCGGGAAAGTCGGTCGAACTGAGGAGAAAAACATCGCGCCACGGCGCGTTGTTCCGGCCCGGCTACCGTCCACGGTCTTCGGCTCAGTGAATCACTACCGCCTGAATTAATGCGCCGCCTTTTCTCCCTTACTCTTGAGTTCGAGATAGCGCATCACGGTGGGCTCCAAGTGGTCATGCAGCCACTCGGCGATCGCCTTTTCCTCGCTCAGCGACTGTTCCAGCAGCGGCTTGGCGTCAGGCTGGCCGGCCGGGCCGGCAATTGAGATCAACGATTCATAGGCCGCGATCTCGTAGTTGGCGAGACCGTAGGTGAGCATGCTCGTCTTCAGAACGTCGTCTTCCATTCCGTGGGTCATCGCTGCGGTGGCGCCGCCCATGAACGAGAAGGTCGAGTCCTTGGCGCCGGACGGCTTTTCGCCCATGCGATCGAGGATTTGCTCGGCCCGCGCCATTTCACTGTCCTTATCCTTCAGATGCGCCTGCAACCGCTGGCGTGCGTCGGGATAGTGGTCAAGCCGGTCGATGACCTTGAGCATCATCGACTTTGCGTCGCGTTGGATCGCGTGGATGTTTTCGAGACCGGCGACGAAAAGCTTTCGCGCCTCGTCCTGGGAGATGGCGTCGTTCCGGGAGATGGATGTGTTCATGGTTTTGCCCTGGTGTAACACTTCAGAGTCACCACAACCGGGGTCAGGCCCCCGGGTTCCTGGCGCCGCGAGCCATCAAATGTTGGATTCGTCCGTGGTGACCTAGGCCGGCTTCTGCTTATCGGGGCCGCCTACAGGCGTGATTCGGAAGAGTTGACCGTCGCCGTCGATGAAGTGGTGCTTCAGCGCGCCTGCGACATGCAAGGCGAACAGGGCGGCGAACACCAGCGCGAGATCGCCGTGAAGGACCATAACCGCGCCGTGGAGCGCACGGCGCGGCGCGGGCGGCGCCGGGAGAAAAGGCAAAGACGGGAGCTTCGCGCCCCAAAAAAGAACGGGATGTGTCGGGACCGAAGTAGACGCCACGATCCACCCGACGAGCGGAAGCGCGAGCAGGAGAACGTAAAAGGCGAAATGCGTACTCCTCGCCAGCAGACGCTCGACGGGCGCCAGGTGCGACGCCAACCTTGGCGGCGGCTTCGCGAGGCGCCAACCGATCCGCGCGAGGGTGAGCGCCAACACGGTCAACCCAATCGACTTGTGCGTTCGGATGAGCGCGATCCGCAGCTCGGGAATAAAGTCGCGGAATGTCCACCCGAGGAGGAGGTTGGCCACGATGAGGGCGGCGATCGTCCAGTGCAAGGCGATGGCCATGTGATTATAACGGGCCTGCACGGAATCCTCCGCGGCTCCAACACCTGAGCCGTTCGCAAAGTTCCGTTCCGGCAATCCAGGTGATCGCTCTCGTCGGTCGGCCCTCTACTGTTACATTTTTTCCTTCAGGCCCGCGTTGATGGCGGTACAGAAGCCACAGATCACGGCGACCTGCATGGCGAACCAGAACTCGGGAGTGTCGACTTCGGCAAGTCCGCCGTAGGCAAGCCGAATGTCGGGAGTCGATTCCCTCGCCCGCCCCAAACTTCCACGGAAACGCTACCGGGCGCCGGCGATCTCCGCGCGCATCGCGTCCATCGGCGCCAGCGCCCCGGAGCCGCTGTTGGACAGGGCGACCACGACGTAGCCTTTGTCGAAGTAGACGTCGAACTCACTGCTGACGCCGGGGCCGAAGCCGTCCTTGCCGACAATCCTGCCGGCCGCGCCGTCATAGACGTAGAATCCCCGGCCCCAATTGTTCGGCGGATGATCGGTCCAAAGCCAATCCAGCGAACCGTGGCTTACCAGTTTTCCACTCTGCAGCGCGCGGGCAAAGCGCAACAGGTCCCCCACCGTAGAGAATCCGCCACCATCGGGACCGCCAACAAGCGGCAGGAGGCCGGTGTTTGGCCGCCACGACCGCGTGCTCGTGTCGTAGCTGTAGCCGATCGCGGTGTCGTGCTTTGCGACCTCGTCGAGGGGGTAGCTGTCAGTCGCCGTCATACCAGCCGGCGCATAGATGTGACGGCGAATGTAATCGTGATAGGCCTCGCCGGATGCTTTCTCGATTACCAGGCCCAGCAGGAAAAAGCCGGTGTCGCTGTAGCGCCAGGACGCGCCGGGTTTGGCGAGCAGCGCTTGCGCTCGCATCACCGGCTTGTACGCTTCCATTGTGCGGTAGCTCGCAAATTGCGACATGGGGTTGTCGTCTAAATAGCTGCCGAGCCCGCTCGTCATCGACAGCAGTTGATCGATAGTGATCTGCTCGCTGACCGACTTAGGAAGCCAGCTGTCGTCAACAAAAGCGCTCAGGCGGTCGTCCGGTCTGATCCTGCCCTGGTCGATCAACTGTGCGACGGCGACGGCGGTGAAGGCTTTGTTGATCGAACCCAGGTTGAAGCGCGTATCGGTTGTGTTGCGGCGATGCGTGGAGCGGTCCGCTTCGCCGCAGGCGGCCTGCATCAGGATGCGGCCGTTGCGGGCGACGAGAAAGGCGCCGGAAAACACTTCGGCCCGGCAGCCGCGTGCGACCAGCGCCTTGGCGTAGCCGGCGATCTCCTGCGACGAATGTCTTGCGGTGGCCGGGATAGCCCAGGCCGGCGCGGGGACGGGGGCGAAGTCGAGAATCTTACCCTGAGGCGTCGCATCGAAGACGAAGCCCAGGGCGCGTACGCTGTCGTAAATGGTGTCGCGAAAGGCGAGGGTTCCGCGCGTCCGGGATCCGGCGTCGAAGCGAAAGCCGACCAGTCTCACGCCGCCGGTGACGCGGCGTTGGCCTTGGAAATAACGTTGCACGGCGGCCGGCGCATGCCCCTCAGGAAATGCGTCCGACATATCCCGAATGCCGAAGCCCTGCGCCTGCGGGCCGGCCGGGTTGTTCACTGCCTCAACAAAGTCGCGCAGCCGCTCTCCGATCGCACCCGCCGGCAGCGCCGGCGCGGCGCGTGCGCCTATGGCGCCCACAAGGGTGAGCGCGAGGCCGAGGGCGATGAGGCGAGGCAGGGCGGCGAGGGTCATCGGCTTCCGAATGGGCTCCGACAGACCTACAGTATCGATCCGGGTTTGACCAAACGGATGTCCGATGTCTGAAGCCACTCTTTGCGGCATATCGCCCTTTTTCATCGTCGGCGAGGTGGCGCGCTCGCTCGCCTTCTATTGTGACCGGCTCGGTTTTGCAGAGACATGGCGCGACCCCAAGGACAATCCGTTTACCGCCATCATCCGCCGCGACCGCGCGCAGCTGTTCATAAAGTCCGAGCGCGGAATCGCGCCGGTCCCCAACGCGACGCGTCATCCACACCTGCGCTGGGACGCCTTCATCCACGTCGAGATTCCGGACGGCCTGGCGGCGGAGTTTGTCGCGCGCGGCGCGCAATTCTCCAAGCCGCTTCAAGACACCTCCGACGGCCTGCGCGGCTTCGAGGTCACCGATCCGGACGGCTATGTGCTGTTCTTCGGCCGGCCGCTCTGATCCGCATGACGGCGGCGCCGGCGCGAGCGGCGTCCCGCCGACAGGGCGCGAAAGGCGTGCGGGTTGAAATGGGCCTGCACGTCGCGGCCGAGTTCGAAGAATTCGCCGTCGAGCATGACCTGGATCGGTTCGGTCGACCAGATGCGTGCGGTTTCGCACGGCCGCACCTGGACATGCGGATCATCGCGCCACTCGCCGGTGAGGGTGTTGAGCGCCATGCTCACTCCGGCCTTGGCGCTCGGCAGGTCGATGATGGCGGCTTCCAACGCGCCTTCGTTTTCGTCGAGCGCCCGCGACACCGTCGGACAGATCAGACCGACTGACAGCGCGCGACCGCGCTCGCCGCCGATGTCGTAACCCAAGCGCGTGTGGCGCGCCTTGCGCGACGCCGCGACAGCGCGGCGCGTCGCACGGCCGAAGCGGTGTTCACGCACGGCCTCGCGCGCCTGGGCGAGAAGCGCCGGCGCGCCCAGCACCGCGCGGCAATAGAAGGCGCGGCCGTCGATCTCGCCGCCCGGCGTCCAACGCGGCGCGCCGTTGAGCAGCGCGTCGGTCAGCGCGTCGGGCCAGGGCTGCGAGCCGTAGATCACGCGTCCGAGCTTGTTCATCGTGCCGCCGGACAGGGGCGCGAGCAGAGGTCCCTGCGGACCGCAGGTTTCCGCCACCAAACGCGCCGTGCCGTCGCCGCCGAGGACGACGATGAGATCGGGGCGAGCCTCGACCGCGGTGCGCACGGTTTGTTCGAAACGGCCCGGCGCCAGTTCGCTCACCTCGTGATCGAGGCCGAAACCTGCAAGCAAGGTCGACAACTCTCGGGCGGCTTCATGCCCGACCCCGCCCGACGCCGGATTGACCAGGCCGTGAACGCGCCGGATCGCAAGCTTTGCCGTCGCGGCGGGCAACCGGGGCGAGCGCGTGACGTTGTTCCGTGCATGGAAGATTTTACCACCCCCGAGGAGCGCGCCGTCGCCGAGGAACTCGGAGCGCCTCCGCCGCGACGTCGCCGGCTGCTGGTGAAATTCACCGGCGTGGCCCTGATCGGTTTCGCCGTCAGCGCGCTTGTGCTGCACCTGGGCCTGGAGGCCGGCCTTCGGCCGTGGTCGGCGCGGCTGATCGCGCTCATCTGCGCGATGAATGTGACCTTCCTGATCAACGGCCGCTTCGTATTCAAGGCGCTGACGCGCGCGCGCTTCATCAGGCAGTGGGCCGCCTACACGCTGAACAGCAGTTTCGGCAATGCCTGCAACTACTGGACCTTCGTGACGCTGGAATCGACCCACCGGCCGCTTATCGGCAATCCCTATGTCGCGCTGCTTGCCGGATCCGTTGTCGCCTGGGCGATCAACTTCACCGGCGCGCGCTTGCTGGTGTTCGGCAATGCCGGCCGTCGCTTTCTCGAGCGGCGCCGGCGGGGGTTGGTCAGCCCGCATGCTCGCCGGACCGTCCCGGGACCAACCGAACCCGGATCGTCTCACCGGTGACTGCCTTGGTGGTGAACTCGGCGTCGTTGGTCGGAACCGCGGTGCAATAGCTGAAAATCCCCCGCTTGAAGCAGACCTTAGCGCCGCGCACGCTCCAGGTGCCGGTATGCCGGTCGTGGCGACGGCCTTCGGAGGTGAAGGTGCCGTCGCGCCGCATCCAGAGTTCGGCCTTACGCCCGTCCGGATAGGTCGAGATGATGGTGCCCTGGAACGCCTTGTCCAGCGTCGGCGCCGCGGCCGGCGCCGCCGCCAAGGCCGTGGCCGCCGCGGCCAGAGTAAGCGTTCCGATGAGACCCCCGATGAGACCCCCGACGAGACCCGATGTGATCCGCATGGACCTAGCCCTCACAATTGTTGCGGCCTGAAGAACGCACGCCGTCGCGGTTCGTGCCCGACCGGGCGGCCAAGCTCGGTATTTGCGATCACCGGCGCCCCAAATTTGGGGGTTCCGCAACACTTTCCCCGGCCTGGGGCGCGAACTTGCTAAGTCCTGCAACCGGCGGCTAGGGTCGAATTCGCACAGGTCGAGGGGACTTAGGGTGCAACCGAGTTTTTATACCGGTCCGCGGACGGCGCGCGCGAGCAGGGGCCGGGGCGCATGACGACGCCCGGCGAGAACGAGCCGCTGACGATCCACAAGGTCGGGTCGCGCAAGCGCCGCGGCGGCGGCTTCAACTATTCCTGGTTCATCGCCGCGGTGTTGGTGATGGGGGTGGGCGCGGCCGGCGCCTACATGGTGCTGGGAAAGAAGGGCGGACCGCTCGAGGTGAAACCGCAGGGCGTGGCGTCGCTCTCCGCCGCCGAGGCCTGCTATCGCGACAGCGATTTCGCCTGCACCGAGGCCGACTACGAGGCCTATCTGCAGAAATATCCGAACGACCAGACGACCAATGCCCGCCTCGCGCTGGTGCTGACCCGCGACGGTCGCCACAAGGAGGCGCTGCCCTACTACCGCAAGGCCGAGGGCCTGGGCGCCGCGACCTACGACTTCGACGCGGGTTACGCCGAGAGCCTGGAGGCCACCGGCGATCTCGACGGCGCCATCGAAAAGAACCGCGCCTCGCTGAAGATCGTGCCGTCGCTGGTGGACGTGCGCGGCTCACTCGCCAACGAGCTGGTGCGCAAGGGCAAGCCGCAGGAGGCGATCGACCTGCTGGAAAGCTTCGATCGGACGCTGGAGGACGAGGGCGAACAGCCGTACTTCACCAGCCAGATCGAACAAATCAAGGCCAATATGAACAGCGGCGCGAGCGCAACCGCGAAGACGGTCGCGGCGGAATCGACCGCGGCCCCCTTGCAGGGCGTCACCCAGAACGGCGTCAGCGAGATCAAGCTCGAACGCGCCGACGGGGCGCTCTACGTCCCGGTGATGGTCGACAATGCGCTGACCCTCAAGTTCGTGGTAGACAGCGGCGCCACCGACGTCACCATCTCCTCGGATGTGGCCCAGACGCTGACCCGCATGGGCAAGCTGACGCGCGGCGACTATCTCGGCCACGCCGAGTTCGTCCTGGCCGACGGCTCGCACGCGCCGTCCCAGCTGTTCATCATCCGCTCGTTGAAGGTGGGCGACCGCGAGTTGCACGACGTCACCGCGCTGATCACCAACAGTCACGGCTCGCTGTTGCTGGGTCAGAGCTTCCTGCGCCGTTTCAAATCCTGGTCGATCGACAACCGTCGCGGCATGCTGATCCTGACCGATTAATCCTGCGGCGCGTCCGACCGCCGTTCGGCCACGTGCCAGAGCACGCCTGCGGGATCGACCAGGTAGGAGATGCGCAGGCCCCACGGCTGCATCGCCGGCGCGCTGGGCGCGCGCACCCCGAACCGCGTCTCCAGGTCGAGCGACTGAATGTGCGCCCACCAGGCGTCGAGGTCGTCGACCATCAGTTGCACCATGCAGTTCTCGGCCCAGCCCTCGACGAAATGCTGCTGCAGGATAATGCCTGCGCCGCCGGGCCCGATGGCGTAGATCGCCACCTCGCTGTCCAGCACCTTCTCGAACCCCAGGGCGTCATAGAAGGCCTTGCTCGTTTCGAAGTCCCGCGTGGGCAGGAAGGCCCGGAACGCCTCGCCGCCGTCTGGCACAGCCATGGTCGTGAATCCTCATCCGCTGGGGGACGCCTCGTCGGAACGACCCCTAGCCCCGGCGGCCAATCTGGGGCAAGTCTTGCCCCAATCCGCCTCTGGGGAGGGGCGCAAGGGGAGCAGAGGCGTCATGACAGACCAGCCCGCCGGCGGCGACAAGCGCGTTGAACTGACCATCCGGGGCCTGATCCTGGGCTGCCTTATCTGCGTCGTCCTGACGGCGGCCAACGTTTACATGGGGCTCAAAGTAGCCCTGACCTTCGCTTCGTCGATTCCGGCGGCGGTGGTCTCGATGGCCGTGCTGCGCGCCTTCAAGAATTCCACCATCTGGGAGAACAACATTGTGCAGACGGTGGCGTCTGCCGCGGGCACGCTGTCGTCGGTGATCTTCGTTTTGCCGGGCCTGCTGATGGTCGGCTGGTGGAGCGACTTTCGATTTCTCGACTCATTCCTGATCTGTCTCGCCGGCGGCGTGCTCGGCGTCATGTATACGATACCTCTTAGACGCGCGCTCGTGACCAACTCGGATCTCCCCTATCCCGAAGGGAAGGCCGCGGCCGAAGTTCTGAAGGTCGGCTCGGGTGTCTCTGAAGGCCATGGCCAAGCCGCCGCGGTCGAAGGCGGATCCGCTGGCCTGACCACCATGATCGTTTCATCTGCCGTCGCCGCGCTGCTGCCTGTTGCGATCGCAATGAAATTCATGGCCGCGGGTTTCAGCAAGTTCTGGAAACCGACCGCGGCCACCGCAACTGGGATCGGAGGCGGTTATTCGCTCGCTCTGGTGGGCGCGGGACACCTGATGGGCATCACGGTGGGCGTATCCATGGCGGTCGGTATCGCCATCGCCTGGGGGTTTGCGGTGCCGATGTTGGTATCGCTACAGCATATGGCGGGCGACGCTCAGACGATCGCAACCAAAGTCTGGAAGACCGAAGTCAAGCTCATCGGGGCCGGCACCATAGCGGCAGCCTCTGTCTGGACGCTGGCGAAGCTGATCGTTCCTGTGACGCGCGGCGTGACATCCGCCATCGCCGCCTCAGGCAAGGCAGCCAAGGGGGCGGTTTTGCCGCGCACCGAGCGTGACCTGCCGATCCTGATTGTCGGTCTGATTATGCTGGCGTCCTTCGTACCCATCGCTTGGATGCTTTACACCTTCATGCACGAGCCGCCGTCGGCGCCGCTTCTACCCAGGCTGGTCCCGCTAATGATCGGGGGCATGATTTACATCGTCGTCGTCGGCCTCGCGGTCTCGGCGGTGTGCGGTTACATGGCGGGACTGATCGGCTCCTCGAACAGCCCGGTATCGGGTCTCGCAATTCTGTCCGTACTTGGTGCGACCCTTCTCCTGCTGGCGATCGCGAAGGATGTGGCGGGGACAGGCGGCGGCGCACAGGCGCTCGTGGCGTTCTCTCTGTTCGTGACCGCCATCCTTCTTACCGTCGCGACCATCGCTAACAACAACCTTCAGGACCTCAAGACCGGTCAGTTGGTCGATGCGACGCCATGGAAACAGCAGGTCGCGCTGCTGGTTGGGGTGCTCGCGGGCGCACTGATCATTCCGCCAGTCTGCAACATCCTGCTCAAAGCTAACGGTTTCGAGGGTGTCGCGGGTCACGCCATTTCTAGCCATCCGCTGACAGCGCCGCAGGCGACCCTGATCTCCAGCCTCGCCTCTGGCGTCATCCAAGGGACGCTCGGGAAGCCGGTGGCCGTCGCCGCAGGTTTTGAGATCACCGGTTGGGGTTTGATCGGTATCGGGGCCGCCGTCGGGCTCGTGCTCGTGGTGATCGACGAAACATTACGGGGTTCGTCGAAGGGACGCCTCGGCCTGCCGCCACTGGGCGCCGCGCTCGCCATCTATCTGCCGACCGATGTGACCACGCCGGTGGTTCTCGGCGCCCTTATCGGCTGGGCCTATGACCGCTGGGTCGCCAAGAAGCCCTATGGTGAAGCGGCCAAACAGCTCGGAATCCTGCTTGCGTCGGGCTTCATCGTGGGCGAAAGCCTGCTGAACGTCATCATCGCCGGCCTCACCTACCTGCGGGACAATCCCGATCCGCTCGCCTTCTTCGGCAAGGACCCGGTGGCGGGTATGGGTGATAACATCGGCATCGCCGTATTCGGCGGCTGTATTCTGATCCTCTACATCTGGATCGAGCGGCTGGCGAAGACCGCGGCGGCCAAAGCAGGGAGCGCCTGACTGCTGTGAACCTCTCCCGCTTTCCGCGGCGCCGTTACACGCCGCACGCCACGCCGATCGAGAAGCTCGAGCATCTGTCCCGCCATCTCGGCGGCCCCGAAATCTACATCAAGCGCGACGACCTCTTGGGTCTGACCGCCGGGGGTAACAAGACGCGCAAGCTCGAGTTCCTCGTCGCCGACGCGCTGGCGAAGGGGGCGGATACGCTGATCACCGTCGGCGCGGTGCAGTCGAATCACTGCCGCCTGACCTTGGCGGCGGCGGTGAAGGAAGGGCTGAAGTGCCGCCTGGTGCTCGAACAACGCGTGCCGGGAAGCTACGACCCGCACGCGTCGGGCAACAACTTCCTGTTCGATCTTCTGGGCGTGGAGGCGGTGACCGTGGTCGAAGGCGGCGCCGATCTCGCCGCCGAAATGCAAAAGGTCGCCGACGAGGTCGTGAAGGCGGGCCGCAAGCCCTACGTCATCGTCGGCGGCGGGTCGAACGCGCTGGGCGCGCTGGGCTACGTCGCCTGCGCCGAGGAAATCCTCGCGCAGTGTTTCGATACCGGTCTCACGCTCAATCACATCGTCTGCGCCAGCGGCAGCGCGGGCACCCACGCCGGTCTGCTGGTCGGTCTCGAAGGCAATAACGCGCAGATTCCGCTGACCGGCATCAATGTGCGGCGTGAACGCGCCGTGCAAGAAGCCAACGTCCACAAGCTGGTCGGCGAGACCGCGACGCTGCTTGGCATCGACACGCCGCAGCGGCAAAGCGTGCGCGCGCTCGACGAGTGGGTGGGACCCGGCTATTCGCTGCCGACCGACGAGATGGTGGCGGCGGTGCGGCTGCTGTCGCGCCTCGAAGGCGTGCTGCTCGATCCGGTCTACACCGGCAAGACGATGGCGGGCCTGATCGGCCTGGTCGAACGCGGCGAGTTCAACAAGAACGACAAGATCCTGTTCGTTCACACCGGCGGATCGCCCGCGCTCTACGCCTACCAACAGGTCCTGCAACCCCAGTGAACGTGAGCGATCAGCGCAAGATCGTCGGCGTCCTCGGCGGGCTCGGACCCGAGGCGACGCTCGACTTCTTCGCGCGCGTGCTGAAGGCGACCCCGGCGGAACGGGATCAGGACCACCTGCGCCTGATCATCGACAACAATCCCTGGGTGCCCGATCGCAATGCGGCGATTGCAGGCACGGGCCCGTCGGCGGGACCGGCGCTCGCGGAGATGGCGCGCGGCCTCGAAAGCGCGGGCGCCCAGTTCCTGGTGATGCCGTGCAACGCGGCGCACGCCTTCCAGGCCGACATCGAGGCGGCGACGTCGCTCCCGTTCGTGAGCCTGATCGCGGAGACCGTCAGCGAAGCGGCCCGCATGGCGCCGAACGCCAGACGTATCGCGATCCTGGGCGCGCGCGGCACCCTGCGCGCGGGCCTCTACAGCAAGGCGTTCACCGCGGCGGGCAAGGATACGCTTTCGCCGGAGGGTGAGCTGCTCGACGGGCTGATGGCGGCGATCGGGCGCGTGAAGCTGGGCGACACGGGCGCCGAGACCCGTGCGGCCATGCGCGCGGTGGCGCAGGCGATGATCGCGCAGGGCGCCGATGCGGTCTGCGCCGCCTGCACCGAGGTTCCCATCGTGCTGACCCAGGCCGATCTCGAGGCGCCGCTGATCAGCTCCACCGACGCGCTTGTCGCGCGCACAGTCGCCATCGCCTCGGGCGCGGAGCCGTTGCCTGCGAAATAGTCAGGCCGGACGCGAGGCTTTGACGTTGGGGGACGCAAGCCCCTAGTCTTACCCTCAGACGGCGGGGGTTGCGGTCATGACTGAGATCGAGATGGGGGCGCGGTCGCCGGCTGCCGGGCTGGAAAAGATCGCCTGGCGGCGCATGCTCCAGGTCCTGACGCTGATCCTGGGCCTTTGGATACTGACCCTCAACGTCGAAAGCCTTTTGCACGACACCGGACTCGAACCAGGAGCGGGACGCCTCGGCTATCTGGAGAGCGTCGACCCGATTCGAGCTGGGTGGGGAGTCGTGCGGAGAGTTGATGCTGATGGCGCGGCGGCAAAGGTGGGAATCCAGGTCGGCGACCAGATCCGATTAGATCGGCCCGAGATCGTCAAGCGCGCATCGCGCGCCGGCGAGGTTACAGGGGCGCTGGTCGCACGTGCGGGCGTCGCACGTCACGTCGATATGGTTGCCCGACCTATTTCCCGGTCGGGTGTGAACGCGGTCACGCAGCGCGAAATCTTCGTGGAAAGGAACCTCGCGTCGATCCTCCCGGCTCTCTTCGGGCTATTCATCGTGCTTCGCAGCCGCGGCCGCCTCGTTCCCGTATTGCTGGGGGCGAGCTTGCTTTTTCTCGGGGCCGCTGGGCAAGACGAGGCGCCGATGTGGATGACGGCGCCGATCGCAGTGTGGATCAACGTGGCGCTCGCCTACGCGACCCTCGCGCTTACCGCGGTCGCGAGCGTCGCCTTCGCGATGTTATTCGCACCGGAAGGCGAGCGTCGACTGTCACGCTTGCAGTGGGCGTCTCTCGCCGCCTTCGCCGCGGCTTGCCTCGCGGCCGCATCGCTCAACGCCTATACTGAGATCACAAACATCGATCCAGCCGGATTGCTGCTGCAGGCGCTTCTGACGGCGGTGATTTTCGGCAGGATCATTCTGGTCGGCGCCAACTTGATCCCGGCGCTTTTGAAAAGCCCACCCAAGTCGCGTGGCCGATTCGCTCTTTTGCTGTTGGGTTTCGCCATGATGCTGGGCGCCAGCTTTGCGACCAACGTCATCACCGTGATCTTCAATGTCTCGGAGGTGAGGGCGCCGGTCCTGATCCTGCGCATCCTGTCCGGGTTTGTCGCTCCGGCGCTGTTCGCCTACGCCATCCTGAAGGAACGTGTGATGGATCTCGGGTTCGCGGTCAACCGAACCCTGGTCTATGGCGTCGTCAGCGCCCTGTTGCTGGCCGTGTTCGGCTTGGTGGAGTGGGCCGTGGATCATTTCGTCCCGATCGCGGGCCGCGAGAAGAACGTTCTGGTCGATGCGGCGGTGGCGGTGGTCGTCTTTCTCAGCTTCCACCGCGTGCGCGACTTTGTTGAACACGCCGTCGAGGGCTTGTTCTTCCGCCGTTGGCAGGAAGCGGAGGCGGCGCTGCGCCAGTTCGTGAAGGAAGCGGCGTTTACCGAGAAGAGCGAGACGCTTGCGCGATCCTTCATGAGCGCGCTGACGCGCTTCGCGGACGGCGCGGAGCCGGCGCTCTATCTGAAATCGGGCGATGGATCGTACGCGCGAGCGAGCGGCGAGATCGCGGGCGTGTGCGGGTCTATCGACGCCGATGACTCTGCGCTCATCGCGCTGCGCGCCGAACCGAAGCCGCGCGAGGTGGACGCCACGATGTCGACCCTTAAAGCGGCCCTGATCGCCCCGATACTCAATCGCAACGAGGTGACCGGCGTCGTCCTGCTGGGTCCCAAGGCGTCGGGACTGCCGTACCGCCCCGATGAGATCGAGTTGATCGGCTGGGCGACGCGCCAGATCGGCCTCGACCTGCACACGTTGAAGATCGAAAGCCTCGAAGCGATGGCGAGCGAACAACGACGCCAAGTTTCGGAGTTGGAAGCCCGCAACGCGGACCTGCGCCTCGCGCTCGGCGCCCGGCAACAGGCGTAGCGCTCCGGCGTCGCCGGCCAAAGAAGAAGAGTTTGTTCGTGGACAAAAAGACGGCGGCCTTTCGACCGCCGTCCAGAGATTATCGGGTTAAGGGGCGCGTCAGAAGCGCCACTTCACCGCCAGTTGGCCCATGTCGGAGTTGAACGAGCCGGAGCGTTGACCGCGGTAGCCCAGCTGCACGTCGATGTGGTCGGTGACCGCCGCGCGCACGCCCGCGTCGATCAGGGCCACGCCGCCTTCCGGCTTGCCGGTGTCGGTCGACAGCGGCAGCGACGTGTTGCCGGCCAGGTTCACCGTGACCTTGTCGGCGTTGTAGCTGACATAGTCGCGGTAGCCGGCTTCGAAGTAGGCGCCCAGGCGATCGCCCATGTGGGCGTCGAGGCGGATGGTGGCCTCGGCCGAGATGGCGTCGGCGCTGCGGTTGGCGATGGTCTCGGAGACCATCAGGCCCTGCTCGGTGTAGCCGTCCACATCGCCGTGGTCGTAGGTCACACCCACGCGCGGCGAGACGGTGAAGCCATCGCCGCCGAAGTACCAGCCGGTCTGCACCTTGGCCCCGGCGGTATAGCCGGTGGTGTTGGCGGTGTTGACCAGTGGCCCGACCATGGTCTGGCGGTTGATGTCGTTGAACTCATCGATGCCGAAGCCGCCCGCGGCGTTCACGAAGAAGCCGCCGTCGGCGCGCCAGCCGCCATAGCCGTCGACTGCATAGGTGATGTCGCGGAAGTTCAGCATGCCGGCGCCCACCTGGGAGCGTGTCGCCGACACCTGGCCGCCCCAGCGGAAGCCTTCGCTGACCGGATCGTCGAACAGGAAGCGCACGCTGTCGGCGCGGTCGTTGACCGAAGGCATTACCCCGCCGTCGCGCGCGTCGCCGCTGATGCCGTCATGATCGTAGACGACGCCCACCGCCGGCGCGCCGGCAGTGAACTTCGCGTGGTCGAGCTGGTCGATGGCGGTGTCCAGCGTCTGGGTGCGGTGACGCATGCTGGATTCGATCTCGGCCGAGGTCGGGGCGCCGAGGTTGCCGTAGTAGATGTACTCCATCGCCAGTTCGGCGAGCAGATGGTGGCCCGCGGCCGTGGGGTGCACGCCGTCCCAGTAGAGATAGGTGTTGGGTGTGGCGCAGACGCTGACGCCGTTGAAGCAGGACGCCGTGACGTTGGTGAAGCCGAACAGGCCCGGCGCTTCGTGGATCACCGCGTTGGATTTGGCCACGTCCATGATGATGAAGTTGGTGGTCGGGTGCGCCTTGGCCTCCACACCCACCTGCTGCAACAGGATGGCGTTGAACGCCTCTTGGCCCGCGTCGGCCAGCGGAGCCGCCGGCGAGGCGGAGAACTCCGGTGTCGCGGAAAGCTGTGGCAGGTTTGGGATCAGGATGGTGCCCGCGCCGGCCGATGACATCAGGCCCGCGACCACCGCGTCGGTGCCCGCCGCGGTGCCGCCGATGTTCTGGATATAGCCCAGGGGGTCGGGTGAGACCGACGCCGGCAGCAGGTTGTCGAAGATGTCGTTGGCGCCGGCCCACAGGGTGACCAGCGTGTGCTTGTCGAAGGAGCCGCCGTCCTGGAGATAGGCGCCGAACTGGGTTTCGAGGCCGGGCGGCAGGGTCTGAGCGCCGGTCTCGGCGCCGCCGAAGGCGAAGTCGGTGGAACCGCTTACGTTGCCGAAGCCGTTCAACTCGCCGAAGCCCAGTTGCTGGGTCCACACATCGCCGTTGGAGAAGCGGCCGTCCGAATAGGGCGGCGGCGGCGCGGCGCCGAACAGGGCGAGGTTGCCGTTGTCCGACAAGCTGTCCCCGAAGACCACGACCTTGTCGTACTTCTGGGCCTGGGCGGGGGTGGCCATCAGGGCCGCGCCGAACAGGGCGGCGCCGATCGCGGCGAGACTCGCCGAATTCCTGAGCTTCATTGGTGTTTCCGTTCCCGACTTCACGCCTCCCCTTGGACGGGGAGTTCGAAGAGGACTGTGACTTATCGGGAGTCACCTGCAAAGCCGGAGGGACACGAAACCGTCAATCTCAGGCGAGTCCGCGCCGGGGTGTGACCGTCAGTACACGATCCGGAATCTTAACGTGTCGGGCAAGGCGCGCAGGGCTTCGATGGCTTCGGGACCGTAGTTGTGGTCCACGTCGGTGATGACGTAGCCGGACTCTTCCGTGGTTTTCAGGTGCTGCGCCAGGATGTTGAGCCCGCCTTCCGCCAGCGCGCGGTTGATGCCGGCGAGCACGCCCGGCCGGTTTCGGTGGATGTGCAACAGGCGATGGGCGCCGCCGACTTCCGACAGCTGCACGTTCGGCAGGTTCACCGAAAAGGTGGTGTCGCCGCGGTGCAGGAATCCCAACAGTCGCTCCGACGCAAACTCCGCGATCGCCGCCTGGGCCTCTTCGGTCGAGCCGCCGACGTGGGGGCTCAGGATGACGTTAGGTAAACCTTGCAGGGCGCTGGCGAACGGCTGGCCGTTGGCCTCGGGCTCCTCGGGGAAGACGTCGACCCCGGCGCCGCCGATGTGGCCCGAGCGCAGCGCGTCGGCCAGCGCGTCCACATCCACCACATGGCCGCGGCTGAGATTGAGCAACAGCGCGCCGGGCTTCATCAGCTTCAGCTCGCGCGCGCCGATCAGGGCGCGGTTCTCGCTGCGTCCATCCACGTGCAGGGTGACGACGTCGGCCTTCGCCAACAGGTCGTCGAGGGTGCGTACACGCCGCGCGTTGCCAAGGGAAAGTTTCTCGGCGAGATCGTAATAGATCACGCTCATGCCGAGGTTCTCGGCCAGCACCGAGAGCTGCGAGCCGATGGCGCCGTAGCCGACGATGCCCAGGGTCTGGCCGCGGATCTCGTGCGCGCCGGCGGCGGATTTGTCCCACTGGCCCGCGTGCGCGGCGCTCGACTTGTCGAACAATCGCCGGGTCAGAGCTACGATCTCGCCGATCGCGAGCTCCACGACCGAACGCGTGTTGGAGTAGGGCGCGTTGAACACCGCGACGCCCTTGCGGCTGCAAGCGCCAAGGTCGATCTGGTTCGTGCCGATGCAGAAGGCCGAGACCGCCAGCAGACGGTCGGCGTTCTCGAGCGCGCGCTCGGTGAGCCGGGTCTTGGAACGCAGGCCCAGAATGGAAGCGCCTTTCAGCCGCTCCGCCAGTGTCGCTTCGTCCAGCGCGCCTTTCACGGTTTCGACGTCATAGCCTTCCTCGCGGAAGCGGCGCACCGCATCCTCGTGGATGTTTTCCAGGAGCAGGACCTTCATGCGGCTGCGCGGATAGGACCAGCGGCCGGTCAGGCCCTCGCTGTGCAGCACTTCGTCGAAGGAGGCGGCGACATGGTCGGCGGCGGCGGTGACGCGTTCGCGCCGGGCGGTTTCAGTGAAGGCGTAGAAACGGTCCGCGGCGCCGGCCTTGCGGATTTCGTAGTCGGTCCAGCCGTCGCCCACCACGACGACCTCGCCCTCGAGACCAAGCGCCTTCACCGCCTCGATCTTGCCGCCGTCGCGCGACAGCGGATTGGCCTCGTCGACGCCCACGACGCGGTCGCCGTCGAAGACCAGGCGATTGGCGAGGACGTTGGACGGATCGACGCCGTGCTCGGCCACGATCGGATCGACGTAGTCGTGAAAGCCGCCGGTCACCACCGCGACCCGCCCGGGATGCCGTTCGAAGAACGCCCGGTTGCGCCGGATCGAGGGCGAGACGCGACCGCGCAACTGCTCGACCAAGGTATCGAGGTGGCCGCGTTCGAGGTTGAGCAGCGCGATCCTGCGCTTCAGCGCCTCGCCGAACCCGATCTCGCCGTTCATCGCCTGGTCGGTCAGGGTCCGGATCTCGGCCCGCGCCTTGTCGCCCTCGGCGCCCGCCGGCAAGGCGATCTCGCCCAACAGGTCCAGCGCCTCCACGGTGGTGAAGGTGGAATCGAAGTCGACCACGAAAAAGGGAACAGCGTTCATGGGACCTGGGATAGCCCCCCTTCGCACATGCAGCAAAACAGATTTCGTGGGTCGTCTGTGAGAAGCCCTTCCCCTGGGGGAAAGGAAGACGCGATCGCCGGGCACATCCGATGGTGTTCAAGCCGTTAACCTTGCGTTAAAACCTTGGGCGAGACCGGATTTGAGGGGGAGTGAAGGGGTCGTGAGGGGGCAAAACCGGTCAGGATCCGGCCGATCGACCCTCCCCGAGGGCCGCGCACCCTTCAATCCGATCTGGCTGATGGACGCCGCGGGCCTGGCTGGCCTGGGGGCCGTGGTCTGGGCCGCGGCCTTTTCCGTCGGGACCGACCTTTCCGCCTACGCCCCCCTGATCCGCGAGGCCGGGCTGCTGCTCGCGGGCTGCGCCCTGGTCGTGCGGGTGGTCGATGCGGTGGTCCGCCGCCGCGACCGCCGCAATGAATCGCGCCGCGAGCTGCTGCGCCGGCTGAGCGCGGTGAACCACGCGCTGCTCGATCTGCGAGGATCCCTGTCGCGCGAACATGCGCGCGCCTTCCTCGACCGCCGCCGCGAGCTGTCGACCGGCGTTTCGGCGGCGACCCGCTGGTTGAATGCTGAAGAAACCCGCCAGTTCGACGTCTGCGACGGCTTTTGCGAGCGCATGGCCGGCGTGCTCGCCGACGCGGGCCGCCAGCGCGCGGCGGTGTCGGGCGGCTCCGAGCGCCTGCGACGCGAAATCGAGCGGGCCGCGCGCCGCGGCGATCTCGACCGGCACGACGCGGACAACCTCTCCAACCTGATCGACGACGCCGTCGCGGTCATCGACGAAGCGATCTACGCGGAGTGGAACAGCGACCACTTCGGCCGGCTGACCGCCGATCACCGCGCCTTCATGCGCGAGATCGAGCGCTATCGCTCCACCACCGCCGACCGCGTCGAACGCCAGGGATCGACCCTGTTCGACGTGCTGGACGGCCATGTGCGCAAGCGCATCGAGGTGATCGACCTGCTGGGCGACTGGGACGATACCTACCGGCGCCTGGAGCTGCGCCTCGCGGGCCTGCGGCCGGCGCCGCCGAAACTCGTGGCCTCGAACGAGCGGCCGCGCCCGCGCCTGGTCGACCGCTTCGCCGTCATGCCGAGGCGCGCCGACCTCGTCGACGACGAGCCGCAACGCCTGCGCCTCCCGGCGGCGAACGACTGACCCGCGTTATTTTATCCGGGGATGGCGGACCGGACGGTATTGCGCATCCAAGTTCTTGAGAACTTGACGACCTGGTGGACTCTTTTGGGGGCGGACATGATGAAGTTCGGACTTGGACTGGCGGCGGCCGTGGCGCTGACCGCGGTGGTTGCGGGCGGCGCGACCGCGCAGGAGAAGCCGTCACCGACGCGGTTCACCATCGACCACTATGCCGACTTCGAGCGCATCGCGGACGCGCAGATCTCGCCGGACGGCAAGCGCATCATCTACACGCGCCAGCTGGTCAACCGGATGGACGATCGCTGGGACTCCACGCTGTGGATCATGAACGCGGACGGATCGCAGGACCGGTTCCTGGCCAAGGGCGGCGGCGCGCGCTGGTCGCCGGACGGTCAGAGAATCCTCTATCTCGGCGAGGCCGACGGCCATGAGCAGATCTTCGTACAATGGATGGGCGTGGATGGACCGGCGACCCAGGTCACCCAGGCGGTGAACGCCATCGGCAATGCGCGCTGGTCGCCGGACGGCAAATCGATCGCCTTCACCATGTTCACGCCCGAGCCGCCGAAGTGGAACATCTCGCTGCCGGCCGCGCCCAAGGACGCCAAGTGGACGGGTGCGCCGCGCATCGTCGACAGCCTGCACTATCGCCAGGACCGGATGGGCTTCATCGACGACGGCCACACGCACCTCTACGTGGTCCCCGCCGACGGCGGCGCCATGCGCGACCTGACGCGCGGGACCTGGAGCGTCGGCGCCGGCGAACTGCGCGTTCCGATCAGCTTCGACTGGACGCCGGATTCCAGGACCATCGTGGTCCAGGCATCGAAGGACTTCGACAACGACGAGAGCTACGAGCGCTCGCAGCTCTTGGCCGTCGACGTCGCCACCGGCGCCACGCGCGACGTGGTGACCACGCGGGGATCGTGGAACGAACCTCTGGTCTCGCCGGACGGGCGCAGCGTGGCCTTCATCGGCTACCCGCAGGGCAAACGCACCCACACCATCGCCGATCTCTGGCTCGTGCCCCTCGGCGGCGGCGAAATCAGGAAGCTGGCCGGCGGCCTGCCGGACGATCCAGGCGAGATGCACTGGAACGGCGACGGCTCGGGGCTTTATTTCGGCGTGAACGACCGTGGCACGCACAACGTCGAGTTTGTCTCGTTGAACGGGGCGATCCGCCATGTCACGGACGGCGAACACATGCTGGCGCTGGACTCGGTGTCGCGGACCGGCGTCGGCGCCGGAACGGTCAGCGACCAGGACCACCCCGCCGAAGTCGCGCGTTATGAGCTCGGCAAGACCGACACGGTGGACGTGCTCACCCGCGTCAATGCGCCGTCGCTGAACGGGCTTCAGCTCGGCCACACCCAGGCCTTGACCTGGACGTCGTCGGGCGGGGCGCAGATTCAGGGCTGGTACATCACGCCGCCGGACTTCGATCCCGCGAAGAAGTACCCGCTGATCCTCGAGATTCACGGCGGGCCGTACGGCGCCTACACCACCGGCTTCAACTACATGTGGCAGAACTTCGCCGCCGACGGTTTCGTGGTGCTGTACCTGAACCCGCGCGGCTCGACCGGCTACGGCCAGGCCTTCGTCGACGGCATCGACCACAACTATCCGGGCCCCGACTATGACGACCTGATGAGCGGCGTGGATACGATGGTCGCCAAGGGCTTCGTCGATACGTCGCACATGTATGTGTCGGGCTGCAGCGGCGGGGGCGTGTTGTCGAGCTGGGTGATCGGGCACACCAACCGCTTCGCGGCGGCCGCGGTCCGCTGCCCGGTGATCGACTGGATCAGCATGACCGGCGACACCGACATTCCGCTCTTCACCTACAGCTTCTTCGACAAGCCGTTCTGGGAAGATCCCAAGCCGTGGCTCGATCACTCGTCCTTGATGTACGTGGACCACGTCACCACGCCGACCATGCTGATGACCGGTCAGCTCGATCGCCGCACGCCGATGCCGCAGAGCGAGGAATTTTTCGCCGCGCTGAAAGTCCGCGGCGTCCCCGCCCGCCTGATGCAGTTCGAGGGCGAATACCACGGCACCGGCTCCAAGCCCTCCAACTTCATGCGCACCCAGCTCTACATGACGAGCTGGTTCCAGCGCTGGTCGCGCGGGCCGGATGGCGCGGTCGTGGACGGCGATAAGGGCAAGGCGACACCGGCGGATTGAGACCCAACCTTCTTTCCGCTCATCCCCGCGAAAGCGGGGATGAGCGGAATTAATTGAGCGTTTCTAACCCCGTTCGCCCACCGCCCGCGTAGGACCCTCTGTGAACCGGAGGCGTCGATGGCAAAGCTCAATATCTTCCTCAGGCGCCGGTCGGTGCTGGCTGCGGCGGCCGCGGCGATCGGGTTGGGCGGCGCCTCCGCCGCGGTCGCCCAGCCGGACCTGGTCGATTTCAAGGTGGTCGACCGCGAGACGGGCCAGCCACTTCGGGTCTGGCGCCATCACGGCCGCTTCTTCGTCGCCGGCGAGCCTGGGCGGAAGTACGCGCTGCGGGTCACCAACCACACCGGCGGGCGATTGCTGGTGGTGATGTCGGTCGACGGGGTGAACATCCTCAGCGGCGAGACCGCGGGCGTCGATCAGCGCGGCTATGTGTTCGATCCCTACCAGACTTGGGACCTGACCGGCTGGCGCAAGTCGGACAGCGAGGTCGCGGCCTTCGTGTTCGCGCCGCTGCCGAAGTCCTACGCCGCGCGCACCGGCCGTCCGGCCGACGTGGGCGTCATCGGCGTCGCCGCCTTCCGCGAGAAGGCCGCGCCGCTCCCGCCGCCGCCGCCGGTCTATTCGCCGCCGGTCTCGGCGCAGACGACCATCAGGGGCGGCGCCCGCGCGGCTGACAGCGGTGATCGGTTCACGCCGCCGCCTCCATCGCCACTACCGGGGTCCGCGGCGCCGATGGCCATGCCCCCAGCGGCGCCGGCCGCGCGCGCGAGCAGGCCGGTGAACGAAGCCACCGTTACCGGCGCCCGCCTCCATCGCGACGACGAAAAGCTCGGCACCGGCCACGGCGAGCGCGAATGGTCGGTGGTGCGGACGGTCGAGTTCGAGCGGGCCACCAACCGGCCCGAGATGGTTCAACAGATCGAGTACGACACCTACGACCGCCTGGTCGCCGCCGGCGTGATCCGCGCCGTGGACCACCCTCCGCGGCCGTTCCCGATGAAGCCGGACGGCGAGGGCTATGTCCCCGATCCGCCGCCCGAATACTGAACGGGTGGGCGATTGGGTGCGAGGCCGCTAAGCTTGCCGATAATGGAGACGGACCCGACCGAGGATGCGGATCTTCTGCGCGCGCACGGCGCGGGGGATCCGCACGCCTTTGGTCGGCTCTACGACCGCTATGACCGCCCGTGCTTTAAGTTTCTCCGCCGTATGCTGGGTTCGGCCCACGCCGACGCGGCGGACGATCTGCACCAGGAGACCTGGATCTCCGTCTCGCGCAACGCGGCGTCGTTCGATCCGCTCAAGGCGAGCTTTCCCGCGTGGCTCTATACGATCGCGCGCAACAAGGTGTGGGATCACTTCCGCCGCCAGAAGATCGCGGTGCTGGCCGCGGTCGAGGATGACATGACCATGCGCGTTCCCGACGTCGGGCCATCGCCCCTCGAACAGGTGCAGTCGCGCGAACTGGCCGAGCGCGTGGTCGCCGCCGTCGAGGCCCTGCCGCTGGAACAGCGCGGCGCCTTCATCATGTTCGCCTACTCGGGCCTGTCGCTGGAGGAGATCGCTTTCGCCACCGGCGTCGGCGTGGAGACGGCGAAGAGCCGCCTGCGCTACGCCCGCGCGGCGCTGCGGCGCGCGCTCGCGGATGAAAGGTCGGAACATGTCTGATCACGACACGCCCGATCCGATCGACAAGGCCTATGTCGAGGCCGAAGCCGCACTGAACGACGAAGCCGCGCGCGCCATGCGCCGCGCGCGCCTGCTAGCCGCCGTCGAACCGCAGCTGCTCGCCGAAGTCGCCGCCATGCCGGCCGCCGCCGCCGCGGCGTCCCTGGCGGAGACTCCGAAACCTGCGGTCCCGACCTCCGCCGTGTCGCGCGTGTTGCGCTGGCGCCCGAACTGGCGGCGCGACGGCTGGCTCGCAGCCGCCTGTGTCGTAGCGCTGAGCGTCCTTCTGGCGACGCGGTTCTATCAACCGATCCAGATCGCCAAGCCGACCGTCCGTACCACCCCAGCGACCGCCGATCGCAACGAACCAACCTCGCTTGTGGTTGCCGCGACGCCGGCGGCAAAGGCGGCGCCCGTCTCGCCGCATCTTGCCGCGCCGCCGCCGCTGCTGGTTCAGCCGCGCGTCGCGCCGCCGCCGCCGATTGCCACCGCGACGCCAACCCTGGAGCCTCAGGCCTTCCCCGAGCCGCGCGCCGCCAAGGCTGCGCCGTCGGCTGGAAGCACGGTCAACGAAGTCGTGGTGACCGGCAACCGCGTTCCGCACGCCGCGGCGCCGGCGAAGCCCGCGAACGAACCGGCAGCTCGGGCCGCCGCGCCTTCGGTGACGATTATGGGGGGCGCCAACTCCGCCGACGGCAACGGCAAGACACAATTTACGTTCGCGCCGTCGCCACCGCCACCGCCACCGCCACCCCCTCCGCCGCCGCCGACGATGATGGACGTCGCTGACCTCGCGTCGAGCCTTGGTTCGGCTGCAGCCGGCGGGAGGGTCGCCGAGGTGGAGGACCTCCTCGAACAAGGCGCGCTCGTGGATGCCGCCGACGCGAAGGGCGATACGGCCCTGATGAAGAGCGTCCGCGCCGACCATCCGTCGGTCGCAGCGCTGTTGCGCCGCCATGGCGCGAGCCTCGATCGCAAGAACAAGGCGGGGAAGAACGCACGCGATTTGGCGAAGGCGGTAGGCGACGAGGCGCTGGATCGCGCACTGGGGATTGAGCGTTAGCGGGGCTATCTCCACTTTCCGCTCATCCCCGCTTTCGCGGGGATGAGCGGAATTTTAGAAGTCAGGCGCTCACGTTGACGCTGCCCTCCACCACCACCGGAAAGTTCACCGAGTTGGCGATGAAACACTTCTTGTGGGCTTCGTGGTGGATGGCGTCGAGCTTAGACGGGTCGCCGGCGCTCAGCGTGATCTCGGGCCGCAGGGTAACTTTGGTGAAGCGCCCGGAACCGTCGGGCGTCTCTTCCATCAGGCCTTCGGCGCGATCGATGTAGGTTTCGACCACCAGTCCCGCGACGCTGCACAGGTGCAGGCACCAGAGTTTGTGGCAGGCGCTGAGCGAGGCGACGAACAGTTCCTCCGGATTCCACCGTGCGGGATCGCCGCGGAAGTTCGGGTCGGATGAGCCGGGAATGTCGGGATTGCCCTCGGCGCGGATGACATGGTCGCGCCGATAGCCGGTGTAACCCTTCGCGCCCTGGCCGTCGTTGCCGGTCCATTCGACGTCGACGCGATAGCTATGCGTGCGGCCGGCCATGCTCAGCTCCAGATCTTGAAGTGTTTCGACAGTTTCAGACCCTGCCGCTGATAGTGCGAGCCGCCCTCGCCATAGAGTCGGGCCGGCCGCTCGGTCATCGGCTCGTAGACCAGGCGCGCGACCGTCTGGCCGTCCTCGAGAATGAACGGCGTCTCGTGGCTGCGCACCTCCAGCACCGCGCGCGAGCCCACGCCCAGCGTCTCCGCCGTGCCGAAGCCGGGGTCGAAGAAGCCGGCGTAGTGGACGCGGAATTCGCCTACCGCCGGGTCGATCGGCGTCATCTCGGCGGCCTCCAGCACCGGGATCTCGATCGCCTCCTTGGATGCCAGAATGTAGAACTCGCCGGGATCGAGCAGCAGTTCGCCGCGCCGCGGCTCCTGCGCCTGCCAGTAGTCGCGCGGATCGTGCGCATCTTCCTTGTCGAGATCGATCACCGGCGCATGCCGCCGCGCGCGAAAGCCGGCGAGTTCGCCCGTCAGGTCGACGCCGACGTCGAGCACGGTCAGGCGCGGCGGCGATCCGCGCTTCAGCCGAAGCTGGTTCAACCGCGTGCCCGTGCGCACGAGCACCGAAAAGGTCTGGGGCGCGATCTCGAGATAGAGCGGACCCTCATATCCATCCGCGATGTCGTCGAAGGCAGGCCCGCGATCGGTCAACAGCCGCACGAACACGTCGACGCGGCCGGTGGAGCTCTTCGGATTGGCCCGCGCGCAGACGCCCGAGGGGAGCGCCAGCCGCTCCTGCAGCTCGGCGATATAGACGCAGCCGCGCTCGAGCACCGCGCTGCGGGTCAGGTCGAGCTCGTGCATGACCACGTCGGGCAGCCTGTCGTGCACCCGCCGTGTCCCGGGCAGGAACGAGGCGCGGACGCGCCAGGCCCGCGCGCCCAGCCGCAGGTCCAGGCTCGCCGGCTGAATCTGGTCGTGATCGAGGGTCGTCGAGGCGGTGATCGCCTCCTCGGCGACCAGTTCCTCGAGGGACTGGCAGGGGAGAATGCCGGCGGCGTGGCTTATGGACTCGCTCATTGCGCGCGACCTAAGCCGGACGCGGGTTCCACGACAACCCCCGGGAGACATTCCCTTGACGCGGAAGCCGAGCAATTTGATCTTTGCTTTATGGAGCTTACCGACCCGACGACCTACGAGGCCGAGACCCGCGGCGTGAACGTGCAGGTCGTCACCAGCTACATCGCCGAGCACTCCGACCCGCCGGCGCGGTACGTCTGGGCCTATATGATCCGGATCGAGAACCGCTCGGACCAGACGGTGCAGCTGGTTTCGCGCCACTGGTACATCACCGACGCCCAGGGCCGGATCGAAGAGATCCAGGGGCCCGGCGTCGTGGGCGAACAGCCGGTGCTGAAGCCGGGCGCGGTGCACAACTACACCTCCGGCTGCCCGCTCCCGACCTCGTCCGGGTCGATGCACGGCGCCTATCGCATGGAGGTCGCCGGCGGCGAACCCTTCGAAGCCCAGATCCCGGCGTTCTCCCTGGATTTACCGGGGGCCCGTACGCGCCTGAACTGAGCGTCGCGACGGGAACACGGAGAAAGAGGAGAAGCGGGAGCTGTCGCGTGTCCGGCGCTCCGTCCTGCGCCGCAGGCGCCTTAGATTTCGGTGACGGCCCGCTACGCGGGCAAGAAGCGCAATCCCTCCCGCTTCTCCTCTTTCTCCTCTTCCTCCGTGTCTGCGATCACCACGCAAAAACGCCCCCAGACGTGAGCCCGGGGGCGCAACCGCTTGAACTGGTAAGCCGTCTCAGATGTAGCGGCGCAAAGCGCGGGCCAGATCGTTGCCGCCGCTCTTCTTTTTCTGGGGGGGCTGGTAGGCGACCCGGGCGTGCTCGATGCAGTAGGGGCCTTCGCTCGAGGCCACCCGGCCGCAGAAGCTGAATTCGTCGGTGGACGGGTCGCCGATCGGCCACTTGCACATGTGTGCGCCCAGCGTCAGCACCGTGGCCGTGCCCGGCAGGTCGAGGACCGGCGAGGGGAGCGGCGCGGCGGGGCGCTGGATCGGCTCACGGCGCTGGAGCGGGGCCGCCACCTGGGTGCGCGGACGCGCCGGGCGAAAGACCGGACGCGAGGGCTGCGAAGGCGCGGCGCGGCCGGAGAGGCCCAGGCGGTGCACCTTACCGATCACCGCATTGCGGGTCACGCCACCCAGTTGTTTAGCGATCTGGCTCGCCGAAAGGCCCTCGAGCCAGAGCTTCTTCAGCGTCGAAACCCGTTCGTCCGTCCATCCCATCGCGCGCCTCCCGTCACTGCCGGGGGCCGGTGGTGTCCGACCCCCATATCTTGTGTCCGGCGGATACCCGTATCCCCATCCGCCGCTACTAATCGTAAACGGATGGTTAAGAGACGCAATATGTAGGGTGGTCGATTTCCACAGCTTCTATATCTAGCGCCACCGACTCGGAATATACGGCCCAGCTT
>DASZMV010000077.1:0-1924 GCA_035551675.1 Caulobacteraceae bacterium
CGACTGGCGGCGGCTTCCAGTTTGGCAGTTGTCGGCGTTCGATGGCCGCGCAGATGCGCGATCCAGACGGAGCTGTCGACGAGAATCACGACCGGCGTGGCGGGCGGCCCTGACGGATTTCGTCCAGATCACCTTCCCACCGCCAGCATCGCGCCGCCGCGCTCCCGAACGAACGGCCTTTCTCTATCCGGGAACGCCCTTCTCCCTCCCTGAAAATCGGTGATGAAGGGAGCGATCTCGCTCACTTTGAGCCTTGATCGCTTGCGGTCCGGCCTGCTCGCGTCCAAGCGATCATAGCTCAGCTCGCCTTGCGCGCGAGGGTGAGCGGCAAGTCCAGCTCCACGCGATCGTGCATGACCTTGGGCGTGATCCGTCCACGCTCGCCGCGTTCCAGGCGAACCAGGCCATAGCTTTCCATCGTCCTCAACGTCCGTGAAAGGTTGGACTTCGCCTTGCCGGTGATCCGCGCCAACTCGTCGAGCGAGCCAGGCGTCTTCTCGGCGATGACGCGCAGCAATTCGCGATTGCTGGCCGACAAGACCTTGGCGAAAGACTCCGTCGAGGTGAACCAAACCTTCGGCTCGTCGCCTTTGACGCGCCGCTCGCCTCGCGCCACCGCCATTGTGCGCGCCTTCATCTCCTCGTAGCTGGCGATGCCGACCTTCAACGTGGTCATGAGATCACTCCTCTCTCGCGCAACACCGCGTCCACCGTCGTCCAACGATCGGCGAGCAGCGCCGCCGCGTCCTGGTACTCGTAAGCCCTGATCGTCCGCAGCCGGTGGCGATGGTCCTGCGGCCCGCCGCGCTTCTGCTTCGCCACCGGATGCGCGTTGTCGAAACCGACCAGCCGCTCGCCATCCGGCCCGTGCGGCGTGAGCGAGTAGTCAATGCCGTGGGGCTTCTCCGGCGACACCGGCACTGGCGTCACGACGAACCGAACCCAATGACCGCCCTCTGGGTCCAACACGAGCACCTGCCCGTCGAGATCGAGAAGCACATCGAGGGTTGGGTCACGCGGCTCCGTCACGGCGCGCTGTTATCACACTGAAGCAACTTCAGCAAGGGAGGCCTTCGCCGGCGGCGTCGTCACCCGTGGCAGGCAAGGGACCGACACCCTCTATGGCGCAACGGGCGAGCGGGGGGTTACGGTGACACTGTATGAAACAGCTCGCTCGGAACGGCGTCATGCCTTTCAGGTAGCTTCGACGCGGTCTTGTGGCGCGAGCCGGCGGCGTACTGGCGGCGTACCGCAGGGCCTTGACGGCGAATCATCGGCGGTGTTCACTCTCCGTTCCGGTGCGCGGCTTGCGTCGGCGGTCTTTGACATCGTTGATCGTCACGCTCCTCCCCCAAGGACTCGCATGGGAGGATCACGCGGCGCCACAATTCGGGCGCCGTAGTTAGCGGCGCCTTTGCGGTGCGGTCTACGGTGAGCGAGGCCGCGCCGCCTGCAAGGCGCATCCCCGACCATGCGCTGCGCCAGCGCCAGCGAGCCTCGCCGTCATGCGCGAAGGCGTGGCTCGCGCAAAGCCGCGCCCGATCCCACCTGTGGCGCGTAACCGGCCGCGCCCGCTCGCCGTATAAGGGGCATCGGCGCGTTTCGCCGACATCAGGAGCAGGCCATGGCCACCCGTAATTCCGCCCTCGTCCGTCGCGCCTGGCAGCCGCTCTTGATCGGCGTCGCGGCGGTCGCGCTCGTCGTCGGCTTCGCGCCATGGCGCGCGGTGGAGGGGGCGACGTTTCTCGCGCCGCCCAGCCTGATGCCCGCGGCGGCCTACAACGCGCCGGCCGGCGACGTCGCCGTGCTGTCGGGCGGCTGCTTCTGGGGCCTGCAGGGCGTCTTCGAGCACGTGAAGGGCGTCAAGCAGGTCGTGGCGGGCTACGCCGGCGGCGGGGCGGCGACCGCCAACTACGAGCTGGTC
>DASZMV010000078.1:0-16522 GCA_035551675.1 Caulobacteraceae bacterium
TGGCGTAGCGTCCGTGCAGTGGCGCGCGTCTTTCTAGCCTAGAAACCTACGCGCTGACCTTCGCGGCCTGGGCGGTCGGCAGGACGTAGTCCTTCATCCGTTCGCGGATCAGCTTCTTGTCGATCTTGCCGGTGGCGCCCAGCGGGATGTCATCGACGAAGACCACGTCGTCCGGCGTCCACCACTTGGCGATCTTGCCGGTCAGGAACTGCAGCATCTCGTCCTTGGTCCCGCTCTCGCCGTCCTTCAGCTTGACGATCAACAGCGGTCGCTCGTCCCACTTGGGATGGTGGACGCCGATCACCGCCGCCAGCGCCACCTTGGGGTGGCCCATGACGATGTTCTCCACGTCGATGGAGCTGATCCATTCGCCGCCCGACTTGATGACGTCCTTGGCGCGGTCGGTGATCTGCATCCAGCCCTCGGGATCGAGGTTCGCTACGTCGCCGGTGTCGAAATAACCTTCCTTGTCGAGGATGTTTCCGCCGTCGCCGCGGAAATAGGCCTTGGCGATGGCGAGACCGCGCACCATGAGGCGACCCGGCGTCTTGCCGTCGTGAGGCAGGCGCTCGCCCGCCTCGTTGACGATCTTCATCTCGACGCCGATCGGCGCGCGGCCTTGTTTCAGGCGATAGGGCATCTGTTGCGGGAACGGCAGGGCCGCGACCTCGGGCGTGAGCGAACCGGTGGTGCCGAGCGGCGACGTCTCGGTCATGCCCCAGGCGTGCAGCACGTCCACCCCATAGGCGTCGTGGAAGATGCGGATGATCGACTCCGGACAGGCGGAGCCGCCGATGGTGACGTTCTTCAAGGTCGAGAACTTAAGCCCTTTCGATTGCACGTACTGCAAGAGCATCTGCCACACCGTCGGCACGGCGGCGGAATAGGTGCACTTCTCGGTTTCGAGCAGTTCATAGACCGACTCGCCGTCGAGTTTCGGTCCGGGCATCACCAGCTTGGCGCCCACCGCCGGCGCTCCGAACGCGATGCCCCAGGCGTTGGCGTGGAACATCGGCACAACCGGCAGCACCGTATCGCGCACCGACGACGCCAGCACGTCGGCCTGCAGGCCCACCAGCATGTGCAGGAAATTCGAGCGGTGCGAATAGAGCACGCCCTTGGGATTGCCCGTCGTGCCCGAGGTGTAGCACAGGCCGCAGGCGGTGTTCTCGTCGAACCCGCCCCACGCACACTCGCTCGATTGCGCCCGGATAACCCGTTCGTAGCAGTCGGCGCGCGGCAGCGTCGTCTGCGGCATGTTCCAGTCGTCGGTGAGCACGATCACGCGCTCGACGCCCTTGCAGTGCGGCAGCACCGCTTCCAACAGCGGCACGAAGGTCAGGTCGACGAAGATGACCTTGTCGTCGGCGTGGTTGATGATCCATGCGATCTGCTCGGGATGCAGGCGCGGGTTCAGGGTGTGGCAGACCGCGCCGATGCCCATGATGCCGTACCAGCACTCCATGTGCCGATGCGTGTTCCAGGCCAGGGTCGCGACTCGGTCGCCGAGCTTGATGTTCCAGTTCTTCAGCGCATTGGAGACCCGCTTGGCGCGTTCGTGCAGCTCCGCATAGGTGGTGCGCACGATCGGTCCCTCGACGGTGCGCGTCACCACCTCGCGGTGGCCATGCCAGGCCTTGGCGTGGTCGAGAATCTTGTCGACCGTCAGCGGCCAGTCCTGCATCAGGCCCAGCATTGGCGAACTCCTCCCCGCGCGCCCTCGACGGGGGCGTTTCGATCCCTTGCTTTCAAACTAGAACCCCAGGCAGCGCAAGGCAATCCGACGCGCCAGAGGCGAGAAACCCGGGGTTGGGCCGCTATTCCACCTCGACCAGCTTGAAGGAGACCTGTTTGGTCTGGCCGCCGCGGGAATATTCGAGGTCGATCTCATCGCCGGGCGGACCGCTCAGCTTCCAGTCGAGCCCTGCCATGGTGCCGTCGCCGCCGGCGTAGCCGACGATCAGATCGCCCTCACGAACGCCCGCGACCCACGCCGGACCGCCCTGGTACACCCAGACCGCCGTCGGCTTGTCGTTCACCGACCGGACCAGAAGCCCTGCGCGATTGATCCGCTGCACGTCGTCGAACATCGCGTTCTTGCGGATGTAGAGGCGCCCTTCGGTCGGAACGATCGCCAGGTCGAGACGGCGCAGCGACTCGATGCCGAGAAGGCCGTCCTCCTGCACGTCGCCGCGCAGGTCGAAATCGCCCTGCCCCTTGTCCTTGGGATCCTGCAAGGTTACGCGCGGCGACGGAAACACGATGTCGCCGAGCTTTAGACTCTCCGCCTTCACCGACCGTGCGGCGCTCACGTGATTTCCGACGCCGGCCGCCTTGGTGTCTCGACCACCCTTGTACTTGTCCCAAAGGCCTGCGCGATCGACGTAGCTCGCGTTCAGATACGCGCCGTCCGGCGTCCCGGTATCGACGCGCAAGGTTAAGGGCCGTCCGTCCAGCTCGGCGCGGACATAGGGATAGGCGGAGGTCTGGCGCACATGGTCCATCGATCCGTTCGAAGCGGTACCCACCTCGACGTAAGGGACGACCGTGAAGCCCTGCAGGCCTGCGGGCTTGCTGTGCGACAGATGCATCCGCTTCTGCACGAAGTCGAACAACACATTGTCGAGCAGCGCGCCGGGAAGCAGGCCCTGAAGCCCGTCATCGAGCGGTCGAATAAGACCGATTACAAGCGCATTCGGATCGCTGACCACGTTGGCGATGCTGACCGTCTGCGCGAGGTAGGTGTTCATATATTGCGCGCCGGTGGCGCCGACCATCTCCTCCGAGGACCGCCGCGTGAGGCCGATCTCCTTGCAGATCTTTTCATCCAGCGAAAACTTGTCGGCGCCGGTGTCGATGATCAGCTTGTACCAGCCGTGACCGTTGAATTTTACGATCGTCCAGATGCGGTCGTGGGTCAGTTCAAAGGGAACCACGACACCCGCAGCGCCGGCGGCCCAGGCCTCCCCGCCCAAAACGCTCATCCCGCCCGCAACCGCCAGACCGCCCAGCGCTTCCCGCCGCGTCGCCATACGCCAACCCCCAATACAGGGCAGCCGACCCGCCCGGATCGACCTTCTCACGCCGCGACAGAATCGCGCAAGGCAGGGTTGCGGCAACAGCCCGGCTAGGGGGCTAAAGAGAAAAGGGATAATTGGGCGGAGGCTAATTCCTAGGTTTTACCTAATTCATCTTGTGCCGAGTTTGGTGTAGGCGGACAATGCTTGCGGGCCACACTGGGGAGTGGGCGGGGACCTATGACGGCAAACGACGACCACGAGCTTCGCTCGGAGCGAAAACGCAAGGACATCCTGAGCGCCGCCCGCCGGCGCTTCATGATCGAAGGCTATGCCTCGACCGGGATGGAGGCGGTGGCGCGCGAAGCGACAGTGTCGACGGCGACGCTCTACAGCTATTTCCCCAGCAAGGCCGACCTCTTCCAGCACGTGATCGAAGACGCGGCGGGGTCGTTCTCGGCGCACATCAGCGAAGTCACCCGTTCCGGCGGCGACGGCGTCAGCCAGTTACGCGCCTTCACCCATGCCTACGCGAGGTTCATGTCCGAGCCGTTCGTGCGTTCGGTGTTTCGCCTGGTGGCGGCAGAGCGACGCCGCTTTGAAACGGTGGCGCGTTATTTCTTCGAACGCGGCCGCACCGATTTCGGCGGCACCCTGATCCACATTCTCAAGCGCCTCGAGGACGAAGGCCTCGTGCACGTCGAAAAGCCGTCGTGGGCCGCGGGCCAGCTGATGGGCATGATCGAACATCCGGTCTTCCTGGTGCCCATGGTCACCGGCGACGAGACGCATGCGGCGCGCGGTCTCGAGGCGATCGCCGATGACGCGGTCAACACCTTCATGGCGCGTTACGGAACCGCCGCCCGCGCCCGCGCGGCCAGCTAAAAACCGCTTCAGGGAAACACTCTGCGCCGGGTCCAGCCGCCGGACGCCGAGGCGTTGAACTGCAGCCGCTGGTGCAGTCGGAACGGCCGGTCGCGCCAGAACTCGAAGCGTTGCGGCACGATGCGATAACCCGACCAGTGCGGCGGCCTCGGCACCTTGCCGACACCGAACTTCAGAGCGTATTCGGCGACGCGTTTTTCCAGCGCGAGCGGCCCGTCCATTTCGCGCGACTGGTCCGAGGCCCAGGCGCCGATCTGGCTGTCCCGTGCGCGCGTCGCGAAATAAGCGTCGGCTTCTTCGGAAGTCACCGGCTCGACGATCCCGCGCACGCGAACCTGACGCCGAAGCGACTTCCAGTGAAACAGCAGCGCGGCCTTCGCAACCGCCGCGAGTTCGGCGGCCTTGTCGCTCTCGATATTGGTGAAGAAGACGAAACCGCGTTCGTCCATGCCCTTCAACAGCACCATGCGTACATCCGGAAGGCCGTCCGCGTCGACGGTGGCGAGCGCCATGGCGTTGGGGTCGTTGGGCTCCTTGGCCTTGGCCGCCTCAAGCCAGTCCTCGAACAGCTTGAACGGCTCGTCGTGGGCGAAGATGTCCGCCTCGGCGGTGTTGTCGGCCTCGAAGGCGTCCGGGCTCGGCGGAATCAGGTCGGATCGGCTCATGGCGCCAACATAGTCCTCCAAAGCACAGATTTAACCCGCCGTTGACGAAGCCGGGTCAGCTTCGCGGCCCATGACTGCACAGGACGGCATGACCGCGAACGAAGCCCTGGGCCTGCTCGGCCTGGAGGGACCCGGTTCGCCCGAGGCGGTGGCCGAAGCGTTCCGCGCCACGCTCGCCAAGGCGCGCCCGGACAAGGCTGCCTTCAACAAGGTGATCGAGGCCTATGGCCTGGTGCAGCGGCTGAACCGGCCCCGGCCCGAAGCGGCCCCCGACGGCGACGTCCTGGACGCCGAGCGCGAGGTCAAGGACATCCTGAACATCTCGATCAACGAGGCCCTGAACGGGGTGAAGCGGCGCATCAAGCTGCCCGACGGGTCGCGGGCCGCGGCGTCCCTGCCCGCGGGCCTGCGCACCGGCGAGGTGATCCGGCTGAAGCGGCCCGGCGACACGGACGCGTTCCTGAAGGTCCGCGTGGCCGTCGAACCGCACCGGTCGGTGGAGGGGAACGACCTGAAGCTGACCGTCGCCGTCGACCGTCGCGTGCTCGACCATGGCGGACGGCTGAGCATCGAGACCCGCGACGGGCCAAAGACCCTCTGGGTGCGCTCGACCTTCGCCGAGGGCGAAGTGCTGCGCCTGAAGGGCAAAGGCCTGCCCGAACGCGGCGAGCAACCGGCCGGCGATCTCCTGATCCGCCCCGTCGCGGTGGAAGACCCCGGCCCGAGCGCCGCGCGGCTCAAACTCGAGCGGTTCGCCACGTCCTGGGCCGCCTAGCCCATCGGGCCGCCTTCGGCTAAGCCCGGGCCATGTCGCACAACAGCTTCGGCCATCTGTTCCGCGTGACCACCTGGGGCGAGAGCCACGGTCCGGCCATCGGCTGCGTCGTCGACGGCTGTCCGCCGGGGATCGCGCTCGCGGAAGGCGATCTGCAGGCCTGGCTCGACCGCCGCATGCCGGGCGGCAGCCGCTTCGTCACCCAGCGCCGCGAGCCGGACAAGGCGAAGATTCTCTCCGGCGTGTTCGACGGCGTCACCACCGGCACGCCGATCGCGGTGATGATCGAGAACGAGGACGCACGCTCGAAGGACTACGGCGACATCAAAGACCAGTTCCGGCCCGGCCACGCCGACTTCACCTATTTCGCCAAGTACGGGGTGCGCGACTATCGCGGCGGCGGACGTTCGTCCGCGCGCGAGACTGCGAGCCGCGTGGCGGCGGGCGCGATTGCGCGAAAAGTCCTGGGCGACGATGTGTGCATCCGCGCGGCGGTGATCCAGATCGGCAAGCATCGCATCGACCGCACGCGCTGGAGTTGGGACGAGATCGAAAACAATCCATTCTGGTCGCCCGACGCCGACGCGGCGAAACAATGGGAAGTCTTGCTCGACGCCGCGCGCAAGTCCGGATCTTCCATGGGTGCGATCGTGGAGACGGTGGCGCAGGGCGTGCCGGCCGGCTGGGGCGCGCCGGTCTATGGCAAGCTCGACGCGGAGCTCGCCGGCGCCTTGATGTCGATCAATGCGGTAAAGGGCGTCGAGATCGGCGCGGGCTTTGGCGCGGCCGAACTGTCGGGCGAAGAGAACGCCGACGAGATCCGCATGGGCGCGAGCGGGCCGGAGTTCCTGTCGAACCAGGCGGGCGGCATCCTCGGCGGCATCTCGACCGGACAGCCGGTGGTGAGCCGCGTCGCGTTCAAGCCGACGTCGTCGATCCTGACCCCGCGCCGCTCCATCGACCGCCACGGCGCCGAGATCGAGGTCTCCACCAAAGGGCGTCACGATCCGTGCGTCGGCATTCGCGGCGCCCCGGTGACTGAAGCCATGACCGCCTGCGTGCTGGCCGACGCGTTCCTTCGCCATCGCGCCCAGACCGGCGGCGGCGCGTTTGCGCCCGGCGACGACGTGCGGCGCTGAGGCGCAAGCGCGGATCGACGATCTTCGCTATGACGTATCGTTGAGGTTTGGGGAGTAGGCCCGTGCGTCCGATCATCGCCGCCGCCGTCGTGTTGTTTGCCGCGAGTGGACTATCCGGCTGTGTGGCCGCCGCGGCCGGCGCCGTGGTCGGCACGACGGTCGGTGTCGCGGGCGCTGTGGTCGGGACCACCGCCAAGGCCACGGGCGCCGTGGTCGGCGCTGGCGTGCACGCGGTCGTTCCGAAAAAGAAGAAAAAGCCGAAGGACGATCCTTCGACGCGCTAAAGCTCGAAGGCGCAGCTCTCGCCCACGGTCGGGCGGGACAGGACGATGCGGCGCAGGTTCGGGAAAGCCGGCTTCAACCGCTCCGCGAAATAGAGGCACAGGTTCTCGAGCGTCGGCGTGTCCAGCCCCGGCTTCTCATTGAGCAGGCCGTGGTCGAGTTCGGCCGCGATGCCTTTCAGCGCGCCGTCGAGCTCCGCCAGATCTGCGACCCAGCCCTCGCCTGCGGTCGCGGCGCCGCGCACGGTCGCCTCCACCTTGAACGAATGGCCGTGCAGCCGCCGGTAGGGGCTGTCCGGCGGGCCCAGGTTCAGGTGATGGGCCGCGTCGAAGCGGGCCGCCTTGGTGATTTCGAATACAGGGTCGGTCATGCGTGCGAGAAAACTGGGGGAGAGAGCTAGGGAATGCCGATGTACTTGTGGGTCTGCACGCTTAAACGCCAGCGGGGCCGTTGCAGGCAATAGCGGATCGCCGCCTCGGTGTTGGCCGCGCGCTCGGGGCCGTCCATCGGTTGCAGGTAGAAGCGCTCGAAAGCCAGCGTCTCGAACCTCTCGGGATCGACTCCGGTCTGGGGGTAGACCAGTTTCAGCTCCTGGCCCCGGACCTGGGCCAGGGCCGCGTCGGCCTTGGGACTGACGCAGATCCAGTCGAGGCCGGTGGGCGCGGCGATGGTCCCGTTGGTCTCCACCGCGACCTCGAAACCGCGGCCGTGCAAAGCGTCGATCGCCGCCTTGTCGAGCTGCAACAGGGGCTCGCCGCCGGTGCAGACGACCAACTTCGGCTGGCCCGCCACGCCCTTCCAGGCCTGAGCGACTGAAGCGGCCAGCGCGTCGGCGGTCTCGAACTTGCCGCCGCCGGGACCATCGGTCCCCACAAAGTCGGTGTCGCAGAAGCTGCAGACAGCGCCGGCGCGATCCTGCTCTCGTCCGGTCCAGAGGTTGCAGCCGGCGAAACGCAGAAAGACCGCCGCGCGTCCGGCCTGGCCGCCCTCGCCTTGCACCGTGAGATAGATTTCCTTGACGCTGTAAGTCATGCGACGCTCATCGGGCGGCGCTCCACTCGGCGAAGCCCCTGGCCCGAAGCTCGCACGCCGGGCAGGTTCCGCAGCCGTAACCCCAGGCATGCAGCGCGCCGCGTTCGCCGATGTAGCAGGTGTGGGTCTCGCGGATGGTCAGGTTCACCAGCGCCTGGCCCCCGATCTCGTCCGCAAGCGCCCAGGTCTGCGCCTTGGTGAGACGCATCAGAGGGGTGACGATCCTGTAGGGCCGCTCGACGCCGAGGCGGAGCGCCTGCTCCATGGCGTCCAGCGTATCGCGGCGGCAGTCGGGATAACCCGAATAGTCCGTCTCGCACATGCCGCCGATCAGGTCGTCGATCCCTCGCCGGTCGGCCAAGGCCGCCGCATAGGTAAAGAAAACCAGGTTGCGGCCCGGCACAAAGGTCGAGGGAAGCCCCCGGTCGGTCATCTCGATCGATCGCTCGCGAGTAAGCGCGCTCTCCGCCACCTCGCCGAAGCCCTTGATGTCGATCCGGTGGTCGGGGCCGAGCCTGCCAGCCCAGTCGGGCTTGATGTCCGAAATTCCCTCCCGGACCCGGTCGCGGGCGGTCAGCTCCACCGCGTGCCGCTGGCCATAGTCGAAGCCGACCGTCTCGACCCGGGCATAGCGCTCCAGCGCCCAGGCGAGGCAGACGGTGGAATCCTGGCCGCCGGAATAAAGAACAAGCGCCGCGTCGGTGGGCATCGGTCTCTCGGTCTGGGGTGAAACGGAGCGTCCCGGGCCATATAGGGGCCATATAGGAAGACACCCCGAAGGAGGCCTCATGTCGGACGCGGTCGTCCTCTACACCACCTGGCCGGACGCCGAAACGGCGGAAGCGGCGGCGGCCGAAGCGGTGGCCGAGCGGCTGTGCGCCTGCGCCAACATCCAGTCGCCCATGACCTCGATCTACCGTTGGGAGGGCGCAATCGAGCGGACGGCCGAGATCCCGGTCCTGTTCAAGACCACCGCGGCCAAGGCGCATGAGCTGTGCCGCTTTCTCACCGCCAGGCACCCGCACGAGACGCCCTGCGTACTGGCGCTGAAGCCCGGCGAGGAGGGTTCGAACCCCGCGTTCCTGGCCTGGATCGCCGCCGAGACAACGATCGACGATCACGCACGCGATTAAGGAAGGTTACCGGAAGCTTAACCGAACAAGTCCCGCCAATTACGTGATTTTCTTCCGCGCGCTTAACCACTCCGCAAAGGTGTTCGTGCTTCCTGCAGGGCCAAGTAGGTACACGGACGGCCGAATGCCGACCCTCGCGAGTTTGACTGAGCGCGTCGTGCCCCTCACGCCGGAGAATCCCGGTGTCGAGGCTTACCGGCGCTTTGTCCGCGAGCCGGACGCCTTGATCCTGCCGGTGGTCCAGGACGGCAAACCGGTCGGCGTGATCGAGCGCCACGCCTTTTTCAACGAATTCGCCGGCCCGTTCGGCAATGCGCTTTACGGCCGCCGGCCGGTAACCCTGTTGATGGATCCCGACCCCGTGGTGGTCGAGGCGTCGACCGGCATCAGCGCCTTCTCCGACTCCATGCTGACCGGCCGCATCTCGAGCCTGATGCGCGGCTTCATCGTTTCCGACCAGGGCCGCTATCTCGGCGTCGGCACCGTCGTCGCTCTGTTGCAAGCCACCAGCCTGGCGAGCCGCGCGCGCGCCGAAGAGCTGGCCGAGACGGTGCGCGTGCTGAGCGAGGCCAAGACCATCGCCCAGACCTCCGCCAAGGCGAAGAGCCAGTTCCTGGCGGTGATGAGCCACGAGATCCGCACCCCGATGAACGGCGTGCTCGCCGTCGCCGAATTGCTGCGCCGCCAGCCGCTGGGTCCCGACGCGCAATCCTATGTGCAGACGATCATCGATTCGTCGGAGTCGCTGCTGCGCATCCTCGGCGACGCGCTCGACCTGTCGCGCGCGGAGGCGGGCGAGCTGGAGATTTCGCCGCAGCCGCATTTCCTGCGCGAACTGATGGACGAGCTGCAGACGGTGTGGACGCCGCGCGCGGCCCAGGACAACGTCAGCCTGATGGTCAGCTACGACGGCGACCCCGACCTGGCCGCCGAGTTCGACGCGCTGCGCCTGAAGCAGATTTTCAACAACCTGATCGGTTCGGCCCTGCGCTTCGCCCGCAACGGCGTGGTGGAGGCGAGCCTCAAGGCGAGCATCGACAGGAGCAACGTCCGCCTGCAAGCGCGCGTGCGCGACAGCGGCCACGCCGGTCCGCGCGACCTGTTGCAAAAGGCGTTCGAGCCGATCGGCTTCGACACCGAACGCAACGCCGCGGTCGGCGACCTGGGCCTTTCGATCTGTCGCCAGTTGGTCGAGACCATGGGTGGCCAGATCCGCGCCGAGAGCAACGCCGGCAAGGGCGCGACTTTCGCCTTCGATCTCGCGTTCAAGCGCGCCTATCTGGAGCGCGCAGGCGAATCCAACGTCTCGGAACTGACCGAGCTGAACCTGCAGTCGCAGCCGCATGTCCTGATCGTCGACGACAACGCCACCAACCGCGTCGTCGCCCAGGCGCTCTGCGAAATGTTCGGCTGTACGTCGGAATGCGCCGAGGACGGCGTCGAGGCCGTGGAAGCCGTGCAGAGCCGCCGCTTCGACCTTGTCCTGATGGATATCAAGATGCCGCGCATGGACGGGGTGCAGGCGACCCAGGCGATCCGCGCCCTGCCCGGTCCGGAAAATGCGGTGCCGATCATCGCGTTGACCGCCAACGCCGATCCCGACGACGCCAAGCACTATGTCTCGATCGGCATGGCCACCGTCGTCGAAAAGCCGATCAAGCCCGAGCGCCTGCGTGCGGCCATGAACTCGGCGTTCGAGCCTCAGCCGGAAGCGGGCGAGCAAAAGCCCTCGCGCAAGTCGGGGCGCAGCGCGGCCTAGGCCTTCTCGGTTTGAGTCTGGGCCTAGCGTTCGACCAGATCGCTCAGGATCATGATCTTCTGCAAGATCTTGCGGCCGAGGTCGGTGGCGAGAGTCTCCGCGTCGTTCACAGCGCCGACGATCTCGGAGTCGCGCGTGTATTCAGTCCTCGTCTTCTTCCTCGTAGCCCACGAGCGTCAGCGCCCGCGCGGCGAAGCCCTTGCTCTCGGCCCAGCGTTGCAGCGCTTCCTCGCGGCCGTGGGTGATCCAGACCTCGCCGGGTTTGAGCTCCTCGATCGTCGTGGTCAGTTCGTCCCAATCGGCGTGGTCGGAGATAACCAGCGGCAACTCCACGCCGCGTTGACGCGCCCGCGCGCGCACGCCCATCCAGCCCGAGGCGAAACAAGGCAGCGGATCGGCGAAGCGGCGGGCCCAGCGATCCTGGAACGCCGACGGTGGCGCCAGCACGATTTCTCCGGCGAGGTCGCCCCGACCGGTCTCGGTGGCGGGCTCCAGCGGGCCGAGCTCGACGCCGAAGCTTTCGTACAGCGCGTTCAATCGCGCCAGCGCGCCGTGCGTATATATGGTCTTGGCGTAACCGGCTTCGCGCAACAGGCGAATGATCCGCTGCGCCTTGCCGAGCGCATAGACGCCGACGAGGTGGGTGCGTTCGGGAAACTGTTCGAGCGAATGCAGCAGCTTGCGGATTTCGCCTGCGTCGTCGGGATGACGAAACACCGGCAGGCCGAAGGTCGCCTCGGTGATGAACACGTCGCAGGCTACCGGCTCGAACGGCGGACAGGTCGGATCGCGCCGGCGCTTGTAGTCGCCCGACACCACCAGGGTCTTGCCGCGATGGCGCACCACCGCCTGGGCCGAACCCAGGATATGGCCCGCCGGCGCCAGGCTGATCTCGACCGCATCGCGCGTCACCGCCTCGCCGTACGCCAGGGCTTGGGTGCGGCCCGCGAAGTCGGGGCCGTAGCGCTCGGTCATAATCGCCAGCGTTTCCTTGGTCGCCAGCACCACGCCGTGGCCGGCGCGCGCGTGGTCGGCGTGGCCGTGGGTGATCACCGCACGCTCCACTGGCCGCACCGGGTCGACGTAGAAATCGCCAGGGGCGCAGTAGAGGCCTTCGGGCTTCGGGCAGAGAATCCGGGCGGGATTGACCAAGCGAGCTTCCTTCCGCGGCCTTCATAGTCTTTCGCACGCGAGCGACGCCTGTCTATAAGCGCGCCATGACCGAATCCGGCCTCGCCGCCATCCTGCCCCAGCTCGCATCGGCTGCGCCGCACACCCACGCCCTCGGCTTCTCGCTGGTGTCGCACGAGGACGGCGTCGCCATCCTGAAGGCGCCCTACCGCGAGGATCTGATCGGCGACCCGGACACCCGGGTGCTCGCCGGCGGCTTGGTCACCACCTTGCTGGACCACGCCAGCGGCATGGCGGTGTGGCTGGCGCTCGACAGGTTCGTCTCCATCGCCACCCTCGACCTGCGCATCGACTATATGCGCGCGGCCAAGCCGGGGCTCGACCTGATGGCGCGAGCGAAATGCTACAAGCTGACCCGCTCGATCGCCTTTGTGCGGGCCTGGGCCTACGACGTGACGGCGGACGATCCGGTGGCGGCGGCGCAATCGACCTTCATGCTCGATTCCGATGGCGGCCGGACCCTGGGCTCGAACCTGAAGCCTTCGTCCGCGAAGGCGCGCCCATGAGCGACGCGACCGAGTTCTCCGCCGAGTTCTTCATCGACAAGATTCCCTACGCCCATTTTCTGGGCGCCCGGATCGAGCTGGCCGGCGACGAAATGACCGCGATTCTGCCCTTCGCCCAGCATCTGGTGGGGAATCCGATCCTGCCGGCCCTGCACGGGGGCGTTCTGGGCGCCTTCATGGAGATGACCGCCATGGCTCAGCTGGCGCTCAGCGAGAAGCGCAGCCGCCTGCCACGGCCCATCGGGGTCACGGTCGAGTACCTGCGCTCGGGCCGGCCCCTGACCACCTACGCCCGCGCCGTGGTGAAGCGGGTGGGCCGTCGGGTCGCCAATGTGGACGTCGAGGCCTGGCAGGAATCGCGTGGGGGCGCCCATCGCCACCCTGCACGCGAACTTCCTCCTGGCGGAGCCCGACAAGGTCTAAAATCGGGCGTCTGCAACTGCTCGCGTGAGTTGCGACAATGCGCCACGTTCAGCCCGGCATTTGCTGCAATGCCGGACTAAGCTCCAGAAAACGTGGTTAATTCTGGAACGGTCCCGGCCGCTACCTCCCCCGGTAAATAGCAGAAATACTATTTTCCTGCGCGCTAACCGAGAAAAAACACCGGTACGGGGTCTACCGAGACGCGATGGGCCGTGTTAAGAAGCGTTTAAGCTTAACTTTCGAATTCTCTCTCAGAGGACAGGCGGGATTTACTATGAGCAAGATCGAGACTGTGAAGGCAGTGGCCGGCAAGCTGTTCGCCACTGAAGACGCCATCGACACCTCCATGGTCTGCGCTTCGCAGCTCCTGGAAGCCCTCGTCGAAGGTCGCAAGACCCTGAAGCTGTCGGCCGTCGCCGCCGAAGCCGCCCAGAGCCGCATCGCCGAGTCGATCGCCGCCATGGCCGAAGCCCGCCGCGCCATCATGGCCGCGCACTCCTCGCTGCAGTCCCTGCAGCGCAAGATGGGCGTCGCCGACGAAGAAGCCGGCCCGCTGCAGAAGCCCGATGACGACTCCAAGCCCGCCGTGGCCTCGGAACTCAGCCCGCTGCGCGTCGCTTCCTAACACCGAATTCATCGCCGGCGGCGTGTACGTCGCCCGACGAGTCAGGCAGATTCGCCCCCAGGCATCCCCTGGGGGCGTTTTTGTTTGGCCTGTTAGAGCGCGAAGCGGGAGTCATCGTCTTCGTCGTCGTCTGCGCCTTCGCGATCCTCAAAGGGGGCCGCGTCGAGCAGATGGGCGCGGGCCTGCTGCTCGTCTCCTGGGCGGCGTCGACCAGCGCCCAGCTGGACGTGGGCATATTCAGCACCCAGTACGCGGTGATGGCGATCGATGTCGTCGACTTCGCCATCTATTCGATCCTGGCCTGGCGATCGGACCGGAGCTGGCCCATGTGGGCGGCCGCCTTCCAGGCGATCGAGGTCGCGGTCCATGTCGCGCGCGCCGCGGGCCTGCGCATCAGCGGCCTGCCGTACATCACCGCGGTGAACCTCTCGGCCTACGGCGTGATGGGTGCGCTTCTGGTCGGCACCATTATCGCCTGGCGCGAGCGCGAGGCGCTGAAGGGCAAGCCGTTCTGATCAGCCGCCCGCGATGAGTTCGCCGGCCAGGGCCTGGTCGATCAGGGCGATGGTGCGGTCCAGGCCGTAGACCGCCGCGAACGAGCCGAAGCGCGGGCCCTGGCTCTGACCCAACAGCACTTCGTAGAGGGCCTTGAACCAGTCGCGCAGCGGCTCGAAGCCGTGTTCCTTGCCCGCGGCGTAGACCTCGTTCTGGATCGTCTCGCCGTCGCGGCAGTCGGACGCCAGCACGCGCAGGCGGTCGGCGAGATCGGCCATTGCCGCGCGTTCCTTGGCGTCCGGTTCACGGAACCGCTTCGCCGGGCGCACGAAGTCCTCGTAATAGTTCAACGCAAAGCCGGCGAGGCGGTCGAGCAACGGCTCACTTTCCGGTGTCGCGCCCGGCAGGTAGCGCTCGAGGAAGCCCCACAGCATCGCCTTCGAGGTCGCGTTGGCCACCGACACCAGGTTCAGCATCAGGCCGAACGAAACCGGCGAGCCCTTCGCCGGCGGGAAGCCGCGGTGCACGTGCCAGACCGGATTGTCGAGTTGCTGCGCCGGCTCCTGCAGCCCATAGGCGTCCAGGTGCTGCAGATAGTCGTCCGCCGCGCGCGGCACGACGTCGAAGTACAGGCGCTTGGCCGACTTGGGCGATTGAAAATTGTAGTAGGCGAGACTTTCGGGCGCGCCGTAGCGCAGCCACTCCTCCATGGTCAGGCCATTGCCCTTGGACTTGGAGATCTTCTCGCCCTTTTCGTCCAGGAACAGTTCGTAGTGGAAGCCTTCCGGCGCCTCGCCGCCCAGCACGCGACAGATGCGCGAGGACGCCTTCACCGAATCGATCAGGTCCTTGCCCGACATCTCGTAGTCGATGCCGAGCGCGGTCCAGCGCATGGCCCAGTCGGGCTTCCACTGCATCTTCACCGCGCCGCCGGTGACCGGAACCTCGACGCGCGCGCCGTCCCCGTCCTCGAACACGATGGTTCCGCGATCGACGTGGCGTTCGAGCGTGGGGACCTGCAGCACGCGCCCGGTGGAGGGGCTGATCGGCAGGAAGCAGGAATAGCTGGCTCTACGGTCCGGACCCAGCGTGGGCAGCATCACCGCCTGGATGTCGTCGAACTTCGCCAGCGCCTTCAGCAGCGTCTCATCGAACGCGCCGGAGCGATACTGCGTGGTCGAGGACATGAATTCGTAGTCGAACCCGAACGAGTCCAGGAACGCCATCAGGCGCGCGTTGTTGTGCTGGCCGAAGCTCGGATGCTCCCCGAAGGGATCGCGCACCACGGTCAGCGGCTTGCCGAGGTCTTCCTCGAGCACCGCCTTGTTCGGCACGTTGTCGGGGACCTTGCGCAGCCCGTCCATGTCGTCGCTGAAGCAGATCAGCCGCGTGGGAATCTGGTCGTCGGTGAGCGCGCGGAACGCCGTGCGCACCATGGTCGTGCGCATCACCTCGCCGAAGGTGCCCATGTGCGGCAGGCCCGAAGGCCCGTAGCCGGTCTCGAACACCACCGGCGTCTGCAAGCCCGCGAATTGCGCCCGCGCCTCGTCCGCCTTGCCCTGCAGGAACAGAGCGGACGCGAGATCGCGCTCGGCGTCGCTGTCGAGGCGTAGCTTGAAGAGCCGCGCCAAAAGGTTGCGCGCCTGTTCGAACGGCCACGCCCGCGCGTCGCGGGCCAGAGGGGACAAGCCCTGGAGGGACTGCCCGATCTCAGAAGGGATTTGCTGCATTGCAGCGGGCTTAAGGGCGCGGGGGGCCAGGGTCAACAACGCCGACCTTTACGCGGGCGGGCCGGACTGACAGGCTTGCGGCCATGGCCGAGCCCTCCCCCGCTCCTCCGGCCCACGCGCCCGCGGCCTCGCCCGTCGCCGCGACCCAACGCGTCGCCCGCGCGCTGCTGGTCGGCGACCGCATCACCACTGCCGGGCTCGAGCGCAGCGACGTCTATTCCACCGCGCCCCTGTCCTTCCGCGTCGGCGAGTACGGCTTCGCGGCGGTGTTCCGGCACGGCGTGGTGGTGCTCTCGGGCCTGACGCCCCTGGAAGAAGACGAGGTCCTGCGCGCGCTGGAACCCCGCATCGTCACCCCTTTTGCCCCGCCCTACGAGGAGGAGAGCCTGCCGCTTCAGCTCGGAGCGGATGCCGACGAGGCGATCGCGCCCGACGGGGTGGTGAAGCTGAAGGCCTTTTCGCCCGCCGCCCTGCTGGTGGTGGCCGACATCCTGGCCAAGAGCACGGCCCTGGCCCACGACGAAGGCCAGGTCTCCGCGGTGTTCGATACGGTCGAGCCCTTCGCCCGCGACCTGGCGGAGCGGGGCAAGCCGCCCGGCGGCCGTCGCAGCATGCTGAAGCTGATCGGCTCGGCGCTGCTGGTTCGCCACCGGGTCTCCGGCCGCGTCGCCGTGCACGAAAAGCCCGACGTGCTGTGGGACCGCCCGGACCTGGAGCGGCTCTACGGGCGGCTGGAGGACGAGTACGAGATCGTCGAGCGGGCCGAGGTGCTAGAGCGCAAACTCGAGGTCATCGGCCAGGCGGCCACCGCCATGAACGACATCATCGACACGGAACGCTCGGTCCGGCTCGAGCTGCTGATCGT
>DASZMV010000079.1:0-13754 GCA_035551675.1 Caulobacteraceae bacterium
CCAAAACGCAGCGGCAACACCGGCTCGAATTGGACGGCCCCGCGCTCGACCTTCTGCGCGATATGCGGGCGCTCGACGGCGACGGGCAGCATTTGTTTCCAGGCGAGTCGTTGGACACGGAAAAGGGCAAAGTCGCCCGCCCCAGACGCGACCTCAAGCGGCCCTGGAAATGGATCGCGCGCGAGGCGGGTTTGTCCGACGTGCGCCTCCACGACCTGCGGCGGACCACGGCGAGCTTTATGCTCTCGGGGGGTGCCTCACTGGCGACCGTAGGGAAGACCCTAGGGCACACCCAGGCATCCACCACCGCGCGCTACGCGCACCTGTCGCCCACCGTTCAGCGTGACGAACTGCGCAAGGCCGGGGAGCGAATGGCGGCCCTACGAGGAACCGCACCGGCGGGCAAGGTGGTTGAGCTATCAGCCAAGCGAAAGAGCCCATGACCAAGTATGTCATCGTTAGTAGCGAACACGGTCACTACCTCGGCGTGGTCACGGCCGAGTCGGAGCTATGCGGCCTGATTGAACTCCCCTCGTGGGTTAAATCCGTGGCGGAAGCGACCGTCTTTCCGTCCCGAGACGAGGCGTTGGATGCGGCCTCCAAGTGGGGCGACGACAAGCATCCCGTGGAACTTTCACGCATGACGCAAATCGCGCGATCACGGCTCCAATGAGACGACAGGGGATGGAACTATGCCTTTGCACCTTCAGCGCTGGGGTGCCTTCGCGGTCACCCTTGCGTCCAGCGCTTGCATCGCCAACTCGACGGTCGCGGACCCGCCCGCACTGCCCCACCTACCGCCAGCCGTACAGGCTGCGTTCGACTCCGGTTACGAACATGGTGCTGCGGACGCGCTCGCAGGGAGGGACACTAGCGCTGCGCTCTCGACGTGTGAACGGAAACGGAAGCAAGCCGACGATTTGGTCATGGAGCAAGTGAGTGACCGGGACACAGCCAGCCGCTACGCACACTGCCTAGTCGAAATCCGAAACGCGATGCCTTGGGGCGAAGAACGTCTGAAAGCCGCCGTTAGGCGTTGCACCGCCGGGCTCCCTTAGGTGCGTTCCCCAAGCGACGACGTTCATTAAGTAGCAGCCCAGGGACACATAGTCCCGGCCCCCAGGGTACTTAACCCCCTCCAAGGCCCTCAGAGGGGCCGCAGGGCGACCTCATTCACAGAGTTAGACGGAACAGGGCGCACTCCCCGCTTCCCCCTGGCGCGCTCCCTATGGCGCTCTGAGGGCGTGCGTCATCGGACCGCGCAGACACCATGCTCCTGCAATGCAACATGCCGTGTGTGTCGACCAATCCTAACGGTCTCACGTCGGCAAGCGTCCTCTGAAGGCGCGCCCCTCGGGTTGAAGGAACGTCTAGCTCTAGATCGCTAGTCATCACACGCAGCAGGACCACCGGCCTTGCTAATGAAACGGTTCGCCCACGCCCAATAGGCCCGGCCTCGAACCTCCCCGCCTTCAACTTCCGCGTCGGCCCCATAAGCGGCCCGCTGGCGCGACCTTGGGACTCTCCCACCATGTTAATGAACACCAAGCTTGGTGCGTGGCGCAGCCGTGCGCGCACTCCCCGCCCGCAACCCCACTACGACGTTCTCGACGGTGAGCGCGTCATCATCATCTACCTTCCCAACGGACAACGCGTCATCATCAGCCCCGACACTTGGGCCGACTACGTTTGTGCGCACTACAGCAAGAACCTGTTCCCCAGGGACAACGGGAGCGGACGCAGCTATCCCAGCGTGGAAGCGCTCGCCCCCGATGGTTCCTCTAGCCCCCGCAGCGTTATCCGCATCGTCGCCGCCCTCATCATGCTTCGTGAGGAACGCAACGGTGGCCCCAAGGCGGTCGCCAAGGGATGGATCGCCAAGCCCGCCAACCGCGACCCCCTCGACCTCAGGGACAGCAACATCGTCATTGAGCCCGCCACGCGTCGCCGGAACAGCCACATGGCGGTATGGGACGCACGCGCGCGTCTCAAGTTGGTGGACGAAGGGAAGGACCCCAACGCAGTCTTTGCCGAACGTCGCCGGGCCAAGCGCGATGGGGCGAAATGACATGCCGCAGACTTGCAAGCCCATACGCGGGTCGCCGCGCGTGGTGTGTTCCCCCCATGGCGCGCCCGAGCCTTCCCTAGCGCCCACCCTCAACGGAGCCCTCACGACCATCGAAGCGGCTGCTGTGTTGGGCGTCAGCCCGGGCACCCTCGAAAACTGGAGAGTGCAACACTCCTCAGGGCCGCCTTTCGTAAAGATCGGCTCGCGAGCGGTGCGCTACCTTCGCGCCGACCTTGACGCGTTCCTAAGGGACGCCACGAGGCGGAACACTGGCGGTGCTGACCGATAGACCGAACAACGGAGGGGCCTTGCCGACGTAAAGTCAGGGCCTCTCCGCTCTACTACGCAAGCCCGACCGCCTGCAAAAGCGCCTGGACATCGGAAGCCAGCAAACCGGCCGCGACACCAACGGCAAGATCGCGAATTGCAGACACGGTTGCTTGAATGACGGAGCGGGAGGGTTGCGCCTTCCTGAGTTGGGCCCTCAACGTCGCTACGTCTGCAAGCAGATCATCCCGCACCTGGGCGTCCATCGTGACTCGCTCCAGCGTTTCCTCGAAACGATCTAGAGCCACTGACAGCGCCCTCGTGTCGATCTGAACGGAGGCATTGAGGGTCGCGTGGTCTCCGGCCTGCTGGACCGCGCCTTGAACCGAACCGTGGACGTACACGGCATTATTCGTGGTGTGGACGCTGGGCTGCGCAGCCTGCGCTTCGCTAGGCCGCCAGACCCCCGCTTGAAACTCGTCCAACTCGACTTTCGTGAGCGCGAGCAGTTCTGAAACGAATTGATCACTCGGGCTGACTGATTTGGCAAATCCAGAGAGGTGCCTCTCCAGGTCCGAAGCCATCACTTCGCGCCAGATGTTCTGTTCCCCCGGAAGCGCACAGACCTCTAAGAGCGTCCAGTTGATCGCGGCCTGGACTCTCTTGCGGGCATCCTCCTGTCGGACCAATTCAAAGCGACTACCCCCGAGGGCACCCACAGCAGCGGCCTCCGCCTTGAGACGAGCTTGGCTTGCCTCTGCCTCGCGTTGCAGCTCGCCCAACCGCCTCTCGATGCGGCCTTTGATCGCCGTATATGGGTCCGACATCGGTTCGGCTGCTTCCACCTTGCTTCCACGGAGGATGAACAGAGGAATAAAATAAGCGGAAAGCCCTGGTGCCGCCTAGGTGACTCGAACACCTGACCTACGCATTACGAATGCGCCGCTCTACCGGCTGAGCTAAGGCGGCCCACAGTGCTTGCCGGGCCCGGGAACGCAAGCCCAGGCCGGGCCCCCTGCGGGGAGGCGGTTATCTAGACGGAACCCGGGTCCTTGCCAAGGGCGGCGGGGCGCTTGCGGCCCATGCGCCGCGTGGGGGCGGCGGGCTCGTCGGCGGGGCCGGCGAGGGCGTCGGCGAAGGGGCCGGGGTCGTCGGGCAGGACCGGCGCGCCGAAGCCCTGGTCGCGGACGGCGGCGGAGACGAAGGGGGCGGACGCCTCGTACTGAGTGGGCAGTTCCGGCAGGTCGGTCATGGTCTTTTCGCGCCGCTCGAACCTTGGATGCACCAGTTCGCCGGTCTCGGCCCAGGCGCCGACCAGACGGGTCCAGTCGGTCTGGGTGTAGACGAAGGCGCGGCCCTCGGGGTCGAGGTCGGACCAGTCCGGCTCGGGCGGGGCGGTGGGGCCGCGCGCGACCCAGGCGCGGGCCTCGTCGGCGCGACCGTCGGCCCAGGCGACGCGGGCGTAGAGGCCGCACAGGCGCTGGGTCACCGGTTCGTCCGCCAGCAACGCGACCGCCTCGCCCATGCCGGGCTTGTCGTGGGCGAGGAGCGCCTGTTCGACGGCGAGGATACGGCTTTCGCGGTGGTCGGGGTTTTCGTCGACCAGCTTCTGCAGGCGCTGGGCGCGTTCGAGTGGCCTCTCGTTGGTGCGCAGATCGCGGTAGATCAGCCACAGCGCCGGGTGCGGCGCCGCGGCCCAGGCGGTTTCGATGACGTCTTCGGCGCGGCCGCTCTTGTTCTGGGCGACGAGCAGGCGCGCGGCGATCACCGCAGCGGGCGGGAAGCCGGGGTTGAGTTTCGCGGCGCGGGTCGCGCTGTCGAGCGCGTGGTCGACGACCTTTTGTTCCGGCGACGTCTCGTCGCTGGCGGCCGACGCGGTGAGCAGCGCGGAGCGCGCGCGTTCGGCCACGACCGGGGTCACGATCTTGCGGCGCAGGCCGCCCTCGATGAGTTCGAGCGCGTCGGACCACTGGCCGGCCTCGAGCTTGGCTTCGAACAGCGCGCGCCAGGCCCAGCGCGCGGTCTTCATCTGGTTGTAGGCGTCTTCGGCGTGCTTCAGCGCGGCGGGCTTGTCGCCTTGCGCGAGCGCGATCGACATCAGGCCGCGATGGCCGACCAGACGCATCTCGGGAAAGCTCAGCATCGCGGTATAGGCCGCGCGCGCGGCGTCGAGATCGCCCGCCGCCTCGGCCGATTGCGCGGCGAGCACGCGCGCCAGGGCGGGATTGTCGTCGCCGAACTCCGACGCCTTTTGCGCGCAGCGGCGGGCCTCGGCCCCTTCGCCGGCGGCGATGGCGAGGAAGCCGCGGCTCAGCATCTCGGCGGCCTGGCGGCGGCGAGTCTCGGTGCGCGCGCGGGCGCCCCGGCGCGGCGCCTCGGCAACCCACAAGACCGCACGCCAGAACACGGTCGCCAGCAGACCCAGCACGCCGATCATCAAAAACGCGAAGGCGGCCGAGGTATCGACGCGCAGGCCGCCGACGACCAGCGACGCGCGGCCCGGATCGCCGACCATGGCCATGGTGACGGCGATCACCGCGAGTACGAACAGAAAGACGATGACGCCGCGGATCATGGCTGGGCTCCGGTGTCCGCCGGCGAGGACGCGGCGAGATCGCGCAGGGCGGCGGTGCGAAGTTGCGCGATGCGCGTCTCGATGTCGACGCGGCGTTGCGCGCGTTCGCGCCAGTCGGCGGTGGCGGCGAGCGCCGCGGGCGGCAGGGTGCGCAGCTGATCCAAGGCGCCTTCGATGTCGCCATCGTCGACCCGGCGTTCGGCGCGGGTCAGGATCGCGTCCGGCGAATTGCCGGTGAAGTCGTCCACGCGGCGCACGGTGATCAGCGACCCCAGCGCGGCGATGGCGCGGGCGAGGAAGCCGGCGTTGGGTTTCGGGGCGTGGGCTGCGCGCGCGGCGCGGGCGGCGATGTCGGGAAACTCGGCGGCCAGGGCGGCGCGGGTGGGGGCGCCGGTCTCGGCCAGAGGGCGCAGGCCCGCGACCAGGGACGAATCGGGCATCAGCCGCTCGAGTGCGGAGAGCTCGCCCGGGAACGGGCGCGAGGTCTGGGCGGCGTCGGCCAGGGCGCCCGCGGCCACGGCGGCGGAGGCGGCGCGGCCGGCCCGGCGTTCATAGGCCTCGACCCGGTCGAGGCGCTGGTTGAGGGCTTGCGCGCTCGCGGGCTGGAGCGCGGGGTTGGTCCCGGCGGCCGAGGCGGCGCGGCGGGCGTCGTCCAGCTCCTGCTGCAGCTGGACAATCCGGGCCTGGAGCGCGGCGGGGGAGGCGGCGTTGACGCTCCGGACGGCGGTCGCGACCGGGTGCGGCTTGGCCTTGACCGGCCAGATCTTGGGACCGAACACGCCGATCACGATGGCGGCGACCAGGAACAGCACGGCCACGCTGATCCAGGCGAAGAACCAGGGGTTCATCGCCCGGGGCGGGCGCGGGGCCCTGGGAAGCTGGGGATCGGGAAGCTGGGCGTCCCGGGCGATCTGAGGAGCGTCGGTCATTCGTCCAACAGCTTAAGCAAGGACGCCTCGTTGGGGAACGGCGCCGAGCGGACCTTTTCATGGCCGTGATCGGTCAGGGGTCTGGCTGCGGCGGGGGAGATACAGGCGAAGACCAGGCCTTGGACCTGGGCCGGCGTCACGCTCGCGGCCACGCGCCTCGCGCCGTTGGGCGAATGGATGAGCACGGCGTCGATGGCCGTCAACTGCGCCAGCGCCGCCTGGGGTTCCAGCGCGAGCGTTTCATAGACCGCGACGCTGCGCGCTTCGATCTTCGGTCCGTTCAACAAGCGCACGATCTCGCTCGCGGGTTCGCTCGCGGTCGGATGCAGCACGATGCGCGGCCGCGCCTGCGCAATCAGCGTAGCGAGCGCGTCGACGTCTCCGTCAGCCGAGCAAACGTCGTCATAGCCCGCGGCGCGCGCGGCCGTTGCGGTCGCCTCGCCCACCGCAAAGACCGGGAGCCCAAGAAACTCCGGATAGTGTCGCGTGATCGGTTCGATCGCGTTCTGACTGGTGAAAGCGATGGCCTCGACGTCGGACGGATCAAGTTCGAAGAACGGCTCGAGCGCCCGCACTTCGAGCACCGGCGAAACGATCGGCTCATGTCCCAGTTCGCGCAGACGCTGCGCCGTCGCGTCGGCGCCGGGCTGGGTGCGGCTGACCCAGACGCGCATGGCCCTAGCCGACCATCAGGCGATCGCCCGCCTCGGCGCGGATTTCGCCGCCGAGGGCGAGGCCCACGGCGCGCGCTTCGGCCATCGGATCGACGCCAAGCACCGCTTCGGCCTCACGCCGCCAGCGGTCGCGGCCGTCGGCGGACAGGGCCTCGACGATCAATGTCAGGCGATCTCCGTCGAGCACCGCGTGCGCGCCCATGGCGGTGCGGCAGGAGCCTTCGAGCGCCTCCAGTGCGCCGCGTTCGGCCGCGACAGTGAGCGCGCTCGGAGTGTGATTGAGCGTCTTCAGCCACACGGCGTTTGCATCGGTCGCGCGCGTTTGCAGCGCCAGCGCGCCCTGCCCCGGAGCGGTCGGCATGGCGGACGCGTCGAAGGCTTCGACGACGTGGCCTTCGAGACCCAGGCGTTTCAGTCCGGCCATGGCCATGACGATGGCGTCGGCCTCGCCGTCGTCGAGTTTGCGCAGGCGCGTGTCGACGTTGCCGCGCATCATCACCACCGCGAGGTCGGGCCGCAGGCGCAGAAGTTGAGCCTGGCGCCGCAGCGATGCGGTGCCGATGCGCGCGCCCGGGGGCAAGGCGGTAAGCGACGCGTGGCTGCGGCTGATCAGGACGTCGCGCGAATCTTCGCGTTCGGGGATCGCCGCGATGGCGAGGCCCGGCGGCTGTTCCGCCGCCACGTCCTTCATCGAATGCACCGCGAGGTCGACGGCGCCCTCCAAGAGCGCAGTCTCGATCTCCTTGGTGAAGAGCTGTTTGCCGCCGATCTCCAGCAGGCGCCGGTCCTGCACCCGGTCGCCGGTGGTGGTGATGGCGACCAGCGGCGCGACCTGTTCGGCCTCGGCGACGGACGCGCCCAGGGCCTGGGCCACACGCGCCTGCACCCACCGGGCCTGGGTCAGGGCCAGCTTGGAGGCTCGGGTTCCAATTCGGACGGGCGGGTGCACGGGGGCCGGTTGCATGCGGGTCAGGCGGAAGCTACCTCGGAGGCGCCCACTAGCAGGAGCCCGGCGCCCGCCGCAACCGAATGGCATCGCTCACCGTCCTCGGCCTGGAGACCAGCTGCGACGAAACCGCGGCCGCGGTGGTGCGCCTGGAAAGTGCCGGAAGCGTCGAGGTGCTGTCGTCGGTGGTGGCGAGCCAGGTCGAGGAACACGCGCCCTTCGGCGGCGTGGTGCCCGAACTCGCCGCCCGCGCCCACGTCGAGGTCATCGACAAGGTCGCCGAGCGCGCCATGACCGAGGCGAAGATCGGTTACGATGCGCTGTCGGGCGTGGCCGCGACCGCGGGGCCCGGTCTGGTCGGGGGGGTGATGGTGGGGCTGAGCTTCGCCAAGGCGGTGGCGTTGGCGCGCGGCCTGCCGCTGATCGCGGTGAACCATCTGGAGGGTCACGCGCTGTCGGCGCGGCTGGGCGGACAGGCGGATTATCCGTTCCTGCTGCTCCTGGTGTCGGGCGGTCATTGTCAGTTGCTGACCGTCGAAGGCGTGGGACGTTACCACCGCATGGGTTCGACCATCGACGACGCGGCGGGCGAAGCCTTCGACAAGATCGCCAAGGCGATGGGTCTGGGTTATCCCGGCGGCCCCGCGCTCGAACAGCTGGCGGAGCGCGGCGACGCGTCGCGGTTTGAACTGCCGCGCGCGCTCCTCGGCCGCAAGGATTGCGACTTTTCTTTCTCGGGGTTGAAGACGGCCGCCGCGCGCCTCGCCTATGGCGTTACAACCGATCAACAGCGCGCCGATCTCGCCGCTTCGGTGCAGGCCGCGATCGCACGGCAACTGGCGGAGCGGTCCGATCGCGCCATGGCCGAGTACGCGCGCGAGCACAATCACCGACTGTTCGTCGTCGCCGGCGGCGTCGCGGCCAACCGCACGGTGCGCAGGACGCTGGAAGATGCGGCCGCCGCGCGCGGGTTCGCCTTCCTGGCGCCGCCGCTGATCTATTGCACCGACAACGCCGCGATGATCGCGCTTGCGGGCGCGGAGCGACTGGCTGCGGGCTTAACCTCGCCTTTGGACGCGGAGGCGCGGCCGCGCTGGCCGCTCGACGAGGCCGCCGCGCGCGCCAACCCGACCCATAAGCCCGGACGCAAGGGGGCGAAAGCGTGAGGACCTACCGCACCGCGGGCGTAATCGGGGCCGGCGCCTGGGGCACCGCCCTGGCGCTCGTCTGCGCGCGCGCGGGATTGAAGACCACGCTGTGGGCGCGGGAGCCGGAAGTCGTCGCCGCGATCCGCACTGAGCGCGAGAACACCCTGTTCCTGCCTGGTTTCACCCTGTTCGACGTCGAGGTGACCGGCGACCTCGCCGACCTGGCCGACAGCGACCTGATCCTCGCCGTGCCGCCGGCGCAGCACATGCGCGCGACACTGACCGCGTTCGAAGCGCACGCGCGCCCAGGCCTGCCGATCGTGCTCTGCGCCAAGGGCGTGGAGCGCGGCTCGCACGCCTTGATGACGCAGGTGTTGAAAGAGACCCTGCCCGACGCGGCGCCGGCGGTCCTGTCGGGCCCGAGTTTCGCCAAGGAGGTCGCGCAGGGCCTGCCCGCGGCGGTGACGTTGGCGGCAAAGGACGTGGAGCTGGCGCGCGACCTGGCTGAGGTGCTGGCGACGCCGACGTTTCGCCCGTACGTCGCCGACGACATGATCGGCGCGGAGGCGGGCGGCGCCCTGAAGAACGTGCTCGCCATCGCCTGCGGCATCAGCGAGGGCAAGGGCTTCGGCCGCAGCGCCCACGCGGCCCTGATCACGCGCGGCTTCGCGGAGATGACGCGCTATGCGGTGGCTTTGGGCGCCAAGGCGGAGACGGTCGCGGGATTGTGCGGCCTGGGCGACCTCGTGCTCACCTGTTCCTCGCCGCAGTCGCGCAACATGAGCGTGGGCCTGGCGCTCGGTCAGGGCCTGACGTTGAAACAGGCGCTGGCGGGCAAGCTGTCGGTGGCGGAGGGCGTGGAGTCGGCGCCGGCGGTGGTCGAACTCGCCGAGCACCTCGGCGTGCAGACGCCGATCTGCGAAGCGGTCGCCGGCATCCTCGCGCGCAAACTGAGCGTCGACGACGCCATGCACGCGCTGATGACGCGTCCGCTGAAGACCGAACGATGAGCGACCACATCCGCGTCTGGGAAACGCCGGCGGGCGTGCCGCTGTGCACGCTCGAGACGATCGGGGACCCCGGCGCGCGCAACTTCGTGCTGCAAATTCGCGATGCGTGGTTCCACGGCTTCGTCGTGCGCAAGGACGGACAGATCCACGGCTACGTCGACCGCTGCCCGCACGCGGGCTTGCCCCTGGCGCAGGAACTGGACCGCTACCTGACCCGCGACGGCGCCTTGATCCAGTGCTCCTGGCACGGGGCGTTGTTCAACATCGAAGACGGGAACTGTTTAGGCGGGCCGTGCGCAGGCGGGCGGTTGAAGCCGTGGCCGGTGGAAGCGAAAGACGGAATGATCGTCACCTCTCCTCACCCGTGAGCGGTAGCGAACGGGGGAGGAGAGAGGCCACCGCATCTGCGTCAGAGCGTTTCCGCGAACAACGCCTCCAGCGTCCGCCAGTGGTGTTCCGACTCCGCTTCGTCGTAGACGGGCGTGTCGCGGAAGACCCAGCCGTGTTTGGCGGGGTAGGTTTCTATTCTGTGGTCGACCTTCGCGTCGGTGAGCGCCTGTTCCAGGCGCGCCTTCATCTCGTCGGGGAAGCCGTGATCCTCGATGGCGCCGGCGACGTAGATCCGCGCTTTCATTTTCGGCGCCAGCAGATGCGGGCTCTCGGGGTCGTCGGTCGCGAGACGGCCGCCGTGGTAGGAGGCGACGGCTTTGAACTTGTCCGGATAGGTTCCCGCCGCGGTCAGCGCCATCAACCCGCCCATGCAGTACCCGACCGCGCCGTAGCCCGTGTGCTTCACGTCGGGCTGCGCGTCCAGATAGTCGAGGAACGCCTTCGTATCGGACATGATGTTGGCCTGGGTCGCGGGCGCGAAGAACTTCTCCATCAGTATCTTGCGCAGCTCCGGGTCGGAGAACACCGTGTGCGGATCCATCGGCGCGTAGGGCCCGGAGCGGTAGAACAGGTCCGGCAGCAGGACGTAATAACCCAGCATCGCCAACCGCTCGCCGACCTCGAGCATGGCCGGTCGGATTGCCAACCCGTCCATATAGACCAGCACGGCGGGCCAAGGGCCCTCACCCCGCGGCTTGTAAACATAGCTGGGGCAGAGGCCGTCGCGGGTCTTGATCTCGATGTTGCTCATACTGCGTGTCCTGAAGCCTTCGTCGTCAAACAACTTGTGCGCCGCGATTCCGTCGCCGCTCAGCCCGGCATCGTCTCTTCCGTGAACGCGCGCACGTCGTTCGCGAGCGCGGTCACCGCCAGGTCGATCAGGCGTTGGCCCTTCTCCGGCGACGCTTGCAGCGGATCGGAGCCGATGCGGCCGTCGGGGAAGCGGGCGCGGAAATCGAGGCCGTCGCGGATGGGGCCCGTGCCGGCGATACGCGGGGCGTAGTTGGCGGTCTTGATGCAGTCGGGATAGGCGGCCTGGGTGATGGCGATCTCGGAGGGGGTCGCGTGGCTGCCGTGGCCGCTCGGGAACATCTCCTCGGCGAGGCGGCCGACCCCGGGCAGGTCCCACCAGTTGCGCAGCTTCAGCATGAAGGGCGTGCGTTCCTCGGCGAAGGACCACTCGGCGTAGATCTCGCTGAAGGCGGCCTCGATGGAGGCGATGTTGCCGCCGTGGCCGTTCAGGAAATACAGCCGGTCGAAGCCGTGCCGGGTCAGCGACGACACCCAGTCGCCGATCGCCGCCTGGAAGGTGGAGGGCCGCAGCGAGATCGTGCCCGGAAACGCCAGGTGATGCTGCGCCATGCCGATGTTGAAGGTGGGCGCCACCAGAATGTCCGCCCCGCCCCGGTGCGCCGCGTGGGCGATGATCTCGGGGCACTGCCAGTCGGTGCCGAGCAGCCCGGTGGGACCGTGCTGTTCATTGGAGCCGATGGGGATGATCACGGTCTTGGACTGGCCCAGCCGGGCCTCGATCTCGGGCCAGGTGGAGAAGGCGAGCAGCATCGGAAATGGTCCCATTGCGGAAGGGGTGCGGCTTCGGATACTGCGGCCCGAGCCTTTGGGCGAATGAAATAATCCCGACGGAGGCGCGCATGAGCGACACGACGCTGTTCCCGGTCCCCAAGGCCTGGGCTGAGCGCGCCCGGTTGGACAAGGCCGGCTACGAGGAAGAATACCGCCTGGCCATGGAGGCGCCGGACGCCTTCTGGGCCGCGAAAGCGCAGCGGCTGGACTGGACCCGGCCCTTTACCCAGGTGAAGGACGTTTCGTTCAAACGCGAAGACTTCCGCATCAAGTGGTTCGACGGCGGGATGCTGAACGTTTCCGCCAACTGCATCGACCGTCACCTCGCCAAAAAGCGCGACGACACCGCGATCATCTGGGAGAGCGACGACCCGGCGCATTCGCAGCGCATCAGCTACGGCGAGCTGCACGAAAGCGTGTGCCGCATGGCCAATGTGCTGAAGACGCACGGGGTGAAGAAGGGCGACCGCGTCACCCTGTATCTGCCGATGATCCCCGAGGCCGCCTACGCCATGCTCGCCTGCGCGCGCATCGGCGCGGTGCATTCGGTGGTGTTCGCGGGCTTCTCTCCCGACAGCCTGTCGGGCCGCATCAACGACTGCCAGTCGAGCATCGTCATCACCGCCGACGAAGGCGTGCGCGGCGGCAAGACCGTGCCGCTGAAGAAGAACGTGGACGCCGCGATCGAGAGCGCGCCGGGCGTGACCTGCGTGCTGGTGGTGAAGCGCACCGGCGCGGACGTGGCGATGAAGGCAGGGCGCGACTTCGCCTATGCGGACGAGGCGGCGAAGGTTTCCGCCGACTGCGAGCCGGAACCGATGGGCGCGGAGGATCCGCTGTTCATCCTCTACACCTCGGGGTCCACCGGCAAGCCGAAGGGCGTGCTGCACACCACCGGCGGCTATCTGTTCTGGGCGGCGTGGACGCACGAACTGGTGTTCGATTACCGGCCGGGCGAAGTCTACTGGTGCACCGCGGACGTGGGTTGGGTGACCGGCCACAGCTATATCGTCTACGGCCCGCTCGCCAACGGCGCGGTGACTTTGATGTTCGAGGGCGTGCCGAACTATCCGACCTCGAGCCGGTTCTGGGAGGTGATCGACAAACACAAGGTCGAGATCTTCTACACCGCACCCACCGCCATCCGCGCCCTGATGCGCGAGGGCGAGGCGCCGGTGACGCGCACCTCGCGCAAGTCGTTGCGTCTGCTGGGCAGCGTCGGCGAGCCGATCAATCCGGAGGCGTGGCTCTGGTATCATCGCGTGGTCGGCGACGGCCGCTGCCCGATCGTCGACACCTGGTGGCAAACCGAGACCGGCGGAATTTTGATCTCGCCGCTGCCGGGCGCCACCGACCTGAAGCCGGGCTCGGCGACCAAGCCGCTGCCGGGGATCGTGCCGGAGCTGGTCGAGGCGGACGGCGGGGTGCTTGAGGGCGCGGCTTCGGGCAACCTTTGCCTGCTCGACAGCTGGCCCGGGCAGATGCGCACGGTCTGGGGCGATCACGCGCGCTTCCTGGAGACCTATTTCTCGACCTATCCCGGCAAGTATTTCACCGGCGACGGCTGCCGCCGCGATGAGGACGGCTACTACTGGATCACCGGTCGGGTGGACGACGTGCTGAACGTCTCGGGCCACCGGTTGGGCACCGCCGAGGTCGAGAGCGCGCTGGTCGCGCACCACGACGTCGCCGAGGCCGCGGTGGTCGGCTATCCGCACGAGATCAAGGGCCAGGGCATCTATGCCTATGTGACGCTGAAGGCCGGCGTCGAGCCGACCGACGCGCTGAAGACGGAGCTTCGCGACTGGGTCGGCCGCGAAATCGGCGCCATCGCCAAGCCCGACGTCATCCAGTGGGCGCCGGGCCTACCCAAGACCCGCTCCGGCAAGATCATGCGCCGCATCCTGCGCAAGATCGCGGAGAACGATACGGGCAACCTTGGCGACATCTCCACCCTGGCGGACCCCGGCGTGGTGGACGACTTGGTGAAGAACCGCGGTCAGTAAGGAAGACTTGGAACCACGAACCTCACGAACCACACGAACGAAGATTTGGAACCACGGAAAACACGGAAAGACAGTGCGCTCGATCTGGGGGCCGGCCCGGAATTCTGAATGCCGCGCCTTTGGCGCGGCGATCCCTTCCTTGTTCGTGTGGTTCGTG
>DASZMV010000080.1:0-6155 GCA_035551675.1 Caulobacteraceae bacterium
CAGTGGCACGAACAGCGTGCCGGCGCCGCGGGTGATCATGGCCAGAACGCTCTTGCGGCCGTCGCGCTTCGCCTCGGCCAGCGCCGCCTCCACGTCCGCCGGCGTGTTGGTCCGCGCTTCGCCCAGGCGCACGATCACGTCCCCCCGGCGCAGGCCCTTTTCGCCCGCGTCGGAATCGCCGGCCACCGAGGCGATGGCGACGCCGCCGCCGGGCTTGGGCTCCAGGCGCATGCCCAGCACCTTGCGGGCGTCCGATTGCACATCGCCCTGGCCCTGGTTCGGCGCGGCGCCGCGGTTCAGCGACACCTCGGTCGGACGCACGCCGGAGCGGACATCGATCTCGCGCACCTTGCCGTCGCGGCGGATTTCCAGCTTCACCTTCTCCCCGGCATGGGCCAGGGCGACGCGGCGGGTGAGATCCGAGGCCGAGGTCACGTCCGCGCCGTCGATCTTCAAGACAAGGTCGCCGGGCTGTAGACCGGCCTGCTCGGCCGGCGCGCCGGGGGTCAGCTCGGCGATCAGCGCGCCCTTGCCGCCGTGCAGACCGAGGCTGTCGGCGATTTCCGGCGTCACGTCCTGCACCTGGGCGCCCAGATAGCCGCGGGTCACCTTGCCGCCCGCGATCAGTTGCCGCGTGATCGAGGCGGCCACGTCGGCGGGAATGTCGAAGCCGATGCCCACAGATCCGCCGGAGGGCGAAAAGATGGCGGAGTTCACCCCCACCACCCGGCCCTCGACGTCGAACGTCGGGCCGCCGGAATTGCCGCGATTGATCGGCGCGTCGATCTGCATGTAGTCGACATAGGACGAGCCGCTGACATTGCGGCGGCTGAGCGCCGAGACGATGCCGGCGGTGGCGGTGCCCGAGAGATTGTACGGATTGCCGACGGCGATCACCCAGTCGCCCACCCGCGGCTTGGCCCGGTCCTCGAAATCCACGAAGGGAAAGCCGCCGCCGTCCACCTTGATCACCGCCAGGTCCGTCGCCTCGTCGCGGCCGATCAGGCGCGCTTTCAAGGTGCGGTCGTCGGCGGTGCGCACGGTGATGGTGTCGGCGTTGGCGACAACATGGTTGTTGGTGACGATGTAGCCGTCGGCGGAGATGAAGAAGCCGGAGCCGGTGCCCTGCACCTTGCGCGGCTGGACCTGTTGCTGCGGCAGTTGTGGAAATAGCTGGCGGAATTGCTGCAGGCCAGGGGGCAGTGCGCCCTGGTCGTCGTCATCACCATCGCCGTCGGGGGCGGCGCCCTGTCCGAACAGCATCACGTGGTCGGGGCCAGCCTTGCCCTGGATGTCGATGGACACGACGGCGGGCGCCACCTTCTGGACGATGTCGGCGAAGGACGTGGGCGCTACCCCGGCGATATGCGGCGCGCTGGTCTCGGCACCGCCCTGGGCGTGCGCGCCCGCCAGATAGCCGCCGCCCACCAGCATGGTGGCGATCGCGCCGATGGCGGCGCCGGAAAGGAAGGTCTTTTGCATGGATGTCGGAATCCCACTGAGCCGCATATCTTGACCGCGGAGGCTTGGCCCCGTCCGAAGCGAATTTAAGGCGGAGCTTGGTACATATCCGCGGCGAGACTGCGCCATTTTTTTGACCGGACGTCCCTGGCGCGCGCCGAACTTGACAAGCCTCGGACCCGTGACAACGTCTCTCGCCTTTGCGAAGGCGCGGCTTGAGCGGCGACAGTCCGCGGGCCGGCTTTGGGCCTTATTGCAAGCGACGGCGGGATCCTGATTTGGCCTACGATTTGCGCGCCGCCGTCCGGCTCCTCTGGCGCAGGGCGCCGTGGCGATTTCGGTCCGTCGTGGTCGGCGCGGCGACGCGTTTCGGTCTCAGCCCGTCGCCGCTTGGGGCGCCGCCAAGACGGCCCTTGGGCGAGTTGGCGCGCGGGCCGATCATCATCTCCGGCTTCTTCCGGGATTCGCGCGGGGTCGCCCAGGCGGCGCGGCTGATAGCGGCGGGGCTGCGCGCCGCGGGCCTCGTCGTGATCGAGCATGATGTGACCTACCTAGTCGACCGGCGCCTGGCTCGCGAGGACGGTCCCAGGCCTCGGGCCGGCGTCTGGCTGATCGCCTGCAATCCGGAAGAGGCGCTGGCGATCCTGGACCAACATCGAGAACTCAGCGAAGCCCCGCTCTACCGCATCGGAGCTTGGGTCTGGGAATTGCCCGTCGCGCCCGACTCGTGGATCCGCGCGAGCGGACTGTTTCACGAAATCTGGGGGCCCAGCCGGTTCTGCGCCACGGCGTTTTCCCGCGCCGAGGTTCCGACCTTTGTGATGCCCTACCCCGTCCCTCTCCAGCCTCCCGCCAGCACGGTCGCCACGAACGAGGGGCCAGTCCGATTTACGGTCTTCGCGGACCTGCGATCCGGCGCCGCGCGCAAGAACCCCACGGGTGCGGTAACCGCCTATCTGGAGGCCTTCCCGAAGCCCGGCGCGGCGCGCCTGCTGGTCAAGCTGCTCAGCCCCGACGCCGATCCGGCCGCCCTTACCGCGCTCAAGGGGTTGATCGCGGATCGCGCCGACGTGGACCTTGTCGTCGAAGCTCTGAGCGAGGCGGAGATGGCGGAACTCTACCAGCGCACCGACATTGTCTTGTCGCTGCATCGTTCCGAAGGCTACGGCCTGACGCTCGCCGAGGCGATGGCAGCGGGCAAGGCGGTGGCGGCGACCGGATGGTCCGGAAATCTGGAGTTCATGACCGGCGAGGCGGCGCGCCAGTTGATCCCGCATACGCTTGTCCCCGTCAACGATCCCTCCGGCCTCTATGCGGACGCGGCCTGGGCCGAACCGGACGTGGCCAAGGCGGTGGACCTGATCCGGGGACTGGCGCGAAATCCCGAACTCCGCCGATCGCTCGCCGACGCCAACCGCGCGGCAATGGAGGCGATCAATCGGCAATGGACGGCCGAGGCGTTGGCGGGGCGCGCCTTTCTGGACCTTTCCGAACGGACCCTCTCCTAGCGAAGACGGGCCGCGGCGAGGCCAGGGCCTCCGGCGCGGCCCGCAGACCCGCAGTGATCCTGAATGTCGGCACCCGCCGGCGCGGGGCTGACGGTCTGTCGGAAAAGGCCCGCGTCAAAGGCGCGAGCCAGGGCGGGACGATTTGAGACCATTTGTATCATAAAGATGAACCCGCGCATCGGCGTTTTCGAATTAAGTACGAAATTTCAATCAGTTGAATTCGACGGGCGCGTCATGAACAAACACCTGCCCATATCGCTTAAAAATGGGTAAATTACTTGCGCGGGCCGCAATGCCGGCCCCATGGTGTCCTCGCGCTGGGGGCGAGCAGAATGGTATTTTTCACGCGGAGGCTTTCCTTCCGACCGTCTCCGGTCGTTTTTTTGCTCGCGACCGCTTTCCTGGTTCTTCAGGCGGCGCCGGCGCGAGCGGGATCGGCCGAAATCCTTTGCACTGAAACCGCCTCGCAACCGGGTCTCGGCGACAAGGCGCTGGACGCCAAGCTGGCCTCGGCGACGAACTATGCCGAGCGTGATCTGGCCGCGCCGGTTTCAGGGGCGTTCGATCCAAAACGTCTCGACGTGGATCTTCGACCGAACTCGGAGCCATCGCCCGAAGCGCGCGGCGCCTATTGTTCGGCCGTTGGCGAACTCGCGCGGCGGGGTCGATACGCCACGCCGCTCGACGCCTCCGGATATCTGCTCGTCGCATTCCTGTCAGCGGATCAGGCGCATGCCACGGATCTTTCGGCCCGCGCGGCCTATCGGCTCGGCCTGGCGCTGACCGTCAACATGACCAGCGCGATGGGCCGCGGCGCGCACCGCCTGCGCGGGGCTGAGCGGTCGGTCGGCGTGGACACGACGCTTCTGGCGGCGCCCACCCAACGCGAAGGCTGCGACGCGCTCGATACGCTCGGCGCCAATTTCGACGCTTCGAAGCTGGACTGGAAGCAGATCACCTCGCCGCGCGCCCTGTCCTGCGCGGCGACGCGCGCGGCGCAGTCGGGCGACAAGGATCTTTCGGCCCTGGCGGATCTGCGCCTCGCACGGCTTTACCTGAATGTCGCCGCGCAGGGCGCATCCCCGAACGAGGCCTTGCAGGCCGCCGGCGACCTCAGCGTGGCGCGCCTGGGCCAGTCCCTGGCGCCGGAACTGGCCGTCCGGCTGGTGGAGACGGCTCTCGACGCGGGCCGCTCCGACGATCCCGCCCTTCGATCGGTGGTCGCGCGATTGGAGGGTTCTCCCGATATCGATGTTGGCGTCCGCGCCTACGCATCGGCGCTCGACGCGCGCATCGCGCTCGCGCACGGCCGGAACGCCGCCGCGGCGCCACTCATTGAGCGCGCGATCTTCCTGGAGAGCCAGCGGGCTTTGCCCAGCCGCCTCGCCGACTGGTACATGCTGCTTTCGAAGGCCGACCCCGACAATCGCGCCGCGCACGTCCGCGCCGCCTATGTCGCTCTCGAAAGCGTGCGCAGCCTGTTGCCGGCGCGTGACCCGCTCACCGAAGAGTCGACCTTCGACCTTCACATGCGCGGCGTGTTCGAAGCGGCCGTCAGCGACGCGCTGTCGTCGCTCTCGACATCGAACGCGAAGGTGCTGGCGTCCGTATCAAGCGGATCGGACACGGCCCAGATCGCCTCCGTTCAAAGCCTGGTGGAAAACTACCGGCAGGCTGAACTGCAAAATGCCTTCGGCAACGAGTGCATCACCGAGCCGATCAGTTTGCGGTCCGGACAGTTGCGCGCCGATGAGACCATTCTCTATCCCATTCTGCTGCCCGACCGGATTGAGCTGCTCTATCTGAGAGGCGGCCCGAACGGCCGGTTCCAGCGGCTGACGCCCAATCTGTCATTCAACCGCGAAGCGGTCGCGGCCCTGGTGAGCCAGACCCGGCGGTCCATCATCCGCAACAACGACGATTGGAAAGCGCCGTCGCGGACCCTCTATGACCTGTTGATCAAACCCGTCGAAAGCCAGCTGAAATCCACCGGCACGCTGGTGGTTATTCCTGACGCGACCCTGAGCGCCCTACCCTTCGCGGCCCTCTCGGACGCCAACGGCCGGTTCCTGATCGAAAAGACTCGGCTCGATATCGCTCCGGGCCTGGCCTACGCCCAGCCTGGGACGGTTCGCGCGGGCAAGAGCGCCTATGTGGTGGCGGCTTCGCTGGAACAGGAGGTCGACCTCTCCTTCGCGTGGTTCCCCAAGCTGGAGAACGCCTCGACCGAGGCGCGATTCGCCGCCGGGCTGGAAACCAAGGAGCAGGCCAAGCATGGCCTCTACATCCGGAACTTTACGCGCACGTCGCTGACGACCGCGCTACGGGAGCACAGGGTCGACGTGCTTCACCTGGCGACCCACGCCTCGTTCAACGGCAGCACGGACCGCAGCTTCATCGTCGCCAGCGGCGACTTCATCAGCATCACCGACCTTCGACAGATCATCGCCACCAACCGCGCCTTCGGCAACGACCTCGACCTTCTGGTGCTGAGCGCGTGCGAGACGGCGGTTGGCGACGACCGATCCAGCCTCGGGCTCGCCGGCGCCGCGGTGCAGTCGGGCGTTCACGGCGCGATCGCCTCGCTCTGGGAGGTCGACGACGAAAGCACCGCGCAAATGATCCGCGGCTTCTACGCCAATTACCGGCAGGGAGCGGGCAAGGCCGAGGCCATGCAGACCGCGCAGCTGGGCTTGTTGCGAACGCCCCGGTTCAGCGCGCCGTATTACTGGGCGCCGTTGATTCTGGTCGGGGGCTGGCGATGAGTAACGGATCGCGCCACTGCGAAGGCTATCGCCGATCGGCGACAAGGCGCACGCGACGCCGCGGCGCGCTGATCGTCACCGCGCTGGCGGCCGCATCGCTCATGGCGGCGGGGGACGCCGGGGCCGGCGCCGCGACCAGCATCCATGTCGACACCGCGCCAGGCCTTGGCCTCGGGACCACGGTGACCAACAAAGGCTCCGTCTACACGATCAACAACGGTACGCTGGTTGGCGCCAACCTGTTCGAGGGCTTTTCCGACTTCAGCCTGGCGGCGGGCGACACGGCCCGCTGGACTTATACGGCGGGAAGTTCAGCCTCTATCGCCAATGTGATCAATCGCGTGACCGGCGGGGCGCCTTCACAGATCTCCGGCGCGTTGAACTCGACCGCGCTGCCCAACGCGAACTTCTATTTCATCAA
>DASZMV010000081.1:0-6845 GCA_035551675.1 Caulobacteraceae bacterium
AAGGTCACAGGTTCAAATCCTGTCCCCGCACCCATCGACGTAATCGCCCCGCGCTCACAAGGCGCGGGTTCGTTTCCTTTTCAAGCACCGGGCCACGTCGGCCTCGATCGCGGGCGAACTCGTCAGGTTCGCCCCGAACCGCGCCTCGTCGGACTCAGCGCCGGCGCCTGGCGGCGCCGACCGGCGTGAACCGGATGGCCTCACCGCCGCCGGCGGCGAGCCTGAGCGTCAGGGTGTCGGCCGAGGTTACGTCCTTCTGTTCGATGACGATGTCGTAGGGGTTCTTCTTCCAATCGGCGTCCTGCCCATCGCGGTAGATCTCGGCGCGGTAGCGCTTGCCCGGATCGAGAAAGCCGAGCTGGACATTGAGCACGCGGCCGAACTCGTCGGTGATCGCCCCAAGATACCAGTCGTTGCTGTGGCGGTCCTTGCGGGCGACGGTAACGTAATCGCCGATGCGGCTGTCGAGCACGCGCGTGTCGGCCCAATCGGTCGGCACATCCTCGATGAATTTGAACGGCTTGGGATTGGCCTCGTAGTTTTCGATCTTGTCGGCCGCCATCTGCACCGGACTGTAGATCACCACGTAGAGCGCCAACTGTTTCGCGATCGTCGTCGGCACGCCGTCGGGCGACCGAGTCTTCATCTGGAAGATGCCCGGCGTGAAATCCATCGGGCCTTCCAGCATGCGAACGAAGAACAGATTGGTCTCGTGCTCGGGCGGATTTCCGGGCTGGCCCCAGGCGTTATACTCCTGTCCCCGAGCGCCCTCGCGTGACACCCAGTTGGGATAGGTCCGGCGCAGTCCCGTGTCCTTCACCGGCTCATGGCTGTCGATGGCGATGTGGTGGCGCGCGGCGGCTTCGATCACCCGCAAATAGTGACGGACCATGTCCTGGCCTTCGTGCCAGGCGAAGTGAACCTTGCCGTCCTCGCCAATCACCTGAGCCTGCTCGGCGTCGGAGACATAACCGGTCTTCACCGTCGTGATGCCGACTTGGTTGTCCTGCGTGAAGGCGGCCTCCATCTGGCTCTCATAATGCGCAGCGTTGGCGCCGGTCTCGTTGTGCCCGATGATCTGAACGCCCTTGGACCGGGCGTAGTCGGTGACTTTCTTGAGATCGTAATCGGGATAGGCCTCGGTGAAGCTGAACTTGTCGCCGTGGCCGAACCAGTCGTCGACCCAGCCCTGGTTCCAGCCCTCGACCAGAACGCCCTGAAGATGATGCGTTGAAGCAAAGTCGATGTAGCGCATGGCCTCGGTGGTGGTCGCGCCGTGCCGCGGGCCGGGGCCCCAGGTCTTTTCGTCGAGGTGCATTTCCCACCACACGCCGACGAACTTGCCGGGCTTGAACCACGACACGTCGCCCAGCTTGTTGGGCTCATTCAGGTTCAGGATGAGGTGGCTCTCGTAGAGGCCCGCGGCGCTGTCCGCGATCTGGATGGTGCGCCACGGTGTCGTGAACGGCGTGCTGCGTTTGACCTTGGCGTCCCCGACGCTCGGCGTCAGGTCCGCCTTGAAACGGCGACCGACGACGTGCGCCAGGTTCATGCCGGAGTAATCGACGAGTTCGGCTTCGTGCACGGAGAGGTGCAGGCCGTCGGCGTAGCGGATCGTCATCGGCGTCTGCGCGAGCCCCACTTCCTCGATGGGCGTGCGGTTATAGAGATACTCTTCGCGGTCCCACTCGAAGGCGGTGTCCCACCAGGCCTCGCCGGGTTGTGCGAACACGAACTCGGTCAGTTCTTCGCTGATCTTCACTGTCTTGAGGTCGGGCTGGTCGGGAAACTCGTAGCGGAAGCCTACGCCGTCGTCATAAACACGAAACACCACGTCGAAATGGCGCTTCGGGCCGGTGGTCTCGGTCACGCCGACGCGCAGTTCATTGAAGTGATTGCGGATGTAGCGCCATTCGCCCCAAGGCTGCTCCCAGGTGTCGTCAACGCTGCGTCGGCCGAGGTCGGCGAGCGTCATGTTGCGATCGAGCTTGGGCGCGTCCACCAGCAGAAAGCCAAGGTGCGACGGCGCGATCACCGGCTTGCCGAAGCGCGAGATCGAATAGATCGCCTTGCCGTCCGGATCGGTCGCGACGGTTACGCTCAGCACCTTGTCCGGCGATTCCACCGTGATCGGTGCGGCAAACGCAGGCGAGGCGACGCCGAGGAACAGGACGGCGGCAAACAGCAGACGAAGCAACATGGCGGACCCCGATCGAGAGGACAGATTGTGATCCGCGCAGGCGTGCTCAGGTCGCCAGAACGGTGGACTTCTGCGCAAGCACCGCATCCGCGGCGCCCAGCAGCGCGGCGTATGGATGCATAATGACTTTCGTCGGCACCGGCGCCAGGTACCCGGCGAAGCGGCCCTTTGCCTCGAAGCGCGTGCGAAATTCGCTCTTGCGCAGCCAGGGCAGGATGCGCGGCGCGATGCCGCCGCCGAGATAGACGCCGCCCAGCGCGCCGTAGACCAGCGCCATGTCGCCGGCGGCCGATCCATAGATGGCGCAGAACCGGTCGAGTGTCTGGGCGCACAGCGGATCGCTTCCCGCCATCGCGCGCGCGACGACGTCCTCGGGGGCGACGGGCTCGACTTCTTTTCCGTCGATGCGGCCCAGCGCCCAGCGCAGGCTGACAAGTCCTGGCCCCGAAAGAATCCGCTCCAGCGATACGCGGCCGAACACGCCGGTCAGTACGCGCAGGATCTCGATCTCGGTTTCGTCGACGGGCGCAAAGGCGATATGGCCGCCCTCGGCAGTGGCGATGACTTCTTCCCCGTCGGCGCGCACCGCGGCGGCGACGCCCAGGCCCGTGCCGGCCCCCACCAGGGCGATGGTCTTGCCCTCGGCCGTCCCGTTCGCTTCGCCGATGGCGCCCAAATCCTCCGCGCCCAGGCGCCGCACAGCCAGCGCGAGCGCCGTGTAGTCATTGATCAGCCGCGCGGCGGAAAAACCGGCCGCGTGCAACCCCGCGTTCGACATGCGCCAGTGACCGTTGGTCAGTTCCGCTACGCCGTTGTTCACCGGTCCTGCGACCGCGACCACCGCCGAACGCGGCCGCGCTCCGCGCGCGTCCACGTGTGCGAGATAATGCTCGATCGCCTGTTCTAGTCCGGGGAAGTCGGCGCAACGATAGCTGTCCGCCTCGCTGATGCGCGGCGCGGGCCCCGATGTGTCCGCGAGCGCGAATCGCACATTGGTGCCGCCAACGTCGCCGACCAGACGAAGCCCGGATTGCACGGGTCGGTTCACGGCGTCGCCGCCACCGGCGCGTCGCCAAGCGCCTCACGCGAATGGCTGAAGAAGCCGTAGAAACAGATCAGCACGTAACAGATCACCGGCACGAACAGCGCGAGGCTCAGGCCGATGTGGTCGGCGAATGCGCCGGTTAGCGGCGGGATCGCCGCGCCGCCCACGATGGCCATACACAACAGGCTCGACGCCTGACCGGTGTTCTTTCCCTGACCTTCGATGGCGAGCGTAAAGATGGTGGGGAACATGATCGAGTTCACCAGTCCCACCGCAATCAGACAGTAGGCCGAGGTCCAGCCCGCGGTCAGGATCGAGGCGGTGACCAGGGCGACCGCGCCCACGGCGCAAACGCTCAACAACCGCGAGGCGGGGACGCGCGCGAACAGCAGGATGGAGCCGACGATGCGCCCGACCATGGCGCCCAGCCAATAGAAGGCGACCATCTGGTTCGCCTCGGCCGGCGTGTGGATGCAGGGATAGAACAGTCGCAGCTGATCGAAGGCGACCGGCTGGCAGACCGCCTTGGAGGTCACGTCCAGGATCTTCGGCTGGATGAGGTAGTTCACCATCAGCCCGCCGATCGTCACCTCCGCGCCGACGTAGAGGAAGATGCCGAGCACGCCGAACAACAGGCGCGGGTGGGCCAACAACCCGAAGCTCTTGAAGCCCGCCTCGTTGCTGGCGGCGGTGGGCACGGCCGGACTCTTACGAAACAACCAGAAGATCAGGCCCAGGATTATGAGACCTGCGGCGATGACGATGAAGGGCGCCTGCACCGCGGCCGCCTCGCTCGCACGATAAGCGGCCATGACCGCCGGCGGCGTCTTGGTCGGATCGGGCGGGATCACGCCGCTCTTCAGGATGACGGCGGCGCCGACGAAGGGCCCGATGAAGGTGCCGAGGGAATTCAGCGCCTGGGCCATGTTCAAGCGGAAGTGCGAGCCGCCGGGTTTGCCCAGGATCGCGATCAGGGGGTTGGCGGCTACCTGTAGAGTGGTGATGCCCGACGCCATGATGAACAAGGCGGCGAGGAAGCCCCAATAGACCCCGGCGGCGGCGGCGGGCGAAAACAACAGGCAGCCGACGGCCATCACCACCAGACCAACCACGATGGTGCGCAGATAGCCGATCTTGGCCATCAGCCAGCCGGCGGGAACGGAGACCACGAAATAGGCGCCGAAGAAGGCGCTGGCGATCAGGGTGGATTGCAAATAATTGAGCGCGAACAATCCCTTGAGCTTTGGGATCAGCGAGTCGATCAAGACCGTGGCGAAGCCCCAAGCGAAGAACAGCGCCACCACGAAAGGCACGAGCCAGCCGGCGCCCCGGCCTGATGAGAGGGTCTCTCCGGCGGCGGCCGCGGAGGGCGTCGTCGTTTGGGGCATCAGTTTCCTCGTCCTCGGTCGACGCTTCTTTATGGCGCCGATCGGCATAAGAGTAAGGGGTGCCCGACAGCGCTGTCAATTTATCGCGCAGAACAATAAGACGCTGGATTGACAGCGTTGTCATAGCGACGGATGGTTTCGACGCGAGGTTGACGAAGAACATCAGAGCAGGGGGAGTGGCGAGATGACGAACGCACAGCGCTCGAGTCGCCGGCATCGTGGCTGGCTGTGCGCTGCAACGTTTGGGGCGTCGCTGTTCCATGTCGGCGCCGCGCTCGCAGCGGCGGCGCCCGCCGTGCACCCTGAACTCTGGCCGGCCGCCCACAGCCCGCCGGCCCTCACCGATCCCGAAACGGAAGCGACGGTCAGCGCCCTGCTCGCGAAGATGAGTCTCGAGGAAAAGGTCGGCCAGGTGATCCAGGCCGACATTACCGCGATCAAGCCGGAAGACCTGAAGACCTATCCGCTGGGATCGGTCCTTGCCGGCGGCAATTCAGGACCGGGCGGCGACGATCGTGCGTCGGCGAAGGCGTGGCTCGAGATGATCCGTGCCTACCATGCGGCGGCGCTCGAGCGGCGCACGGGACACGCGCCGATCCCGTTGATGTTCGGTCTCGACGCCGTGCATGGGGACAACAACATCCCCGGCGCCACAATCTTTCCGCACAACATCGGTCTGGGCGCCGCGCGCGATCGCGACCTCGTGCGCGAGATCGGCAAGGCGACCGCGGAGGAGACTGCGGTCGTCGGCGCCGACTGGACCTTCGGTCCGACACTGGCGGTCCCGCGCGACGTCCGCTGGGGCCGAACCTACGAGGGCTATGGCGAGAACCCCGAGATCGTGCGCGCCTATGCGCCGGCCGTGGTCGAGGGCCTGCAGGGCAGGCTTCCGGCGTTCGGCGCGATCGAACCCGGTCATGTCGCCGCGTCGATAAAACATTACCTGGCCGATGGAGGCACGCTCGGCGGCAAGGACCAGGGCGACGCCGAGATTTCCGAATCCGAGCTGATCGCGCTGCACGCCCAGGGCTATCCGCCGGCCATCGATGCCGGCGCGCTTACCGTCATGGCTTCGTTCTCGAGTTGGCGCGGCGTGAAGAACCACGGCGACAAGGCGTTGCTCACGGACGTCCTGAAGGGGCGCATGGGATTCGAAGGCTTCGTGGTCGGCGACTGGAACGCCCACGGCCAGGTTCAGGGCTGCACGGTGGTGAGCTGCGCGGCGGCTTTCAACGCCGGCCTCGACATGTTCATGGCGCCCGACAGTTGGAAGGGACTTTACGCCAACACCTTGGCCCAGGTGCGTTCGGGCGAGATTCCGGTCAGCCGTCTTGATGACGCGGTGCGCCGCATTCTGCGGGTGAAACTCAAGGCCGGATTGTTCGCGACCGACCATCCGTTCGAGGGCCGCCTGGATCTGCTCGGCGACGATGCGCATCGTGCGCTCGCGCGCCGCGCCGTGCGCGAATCCCTCGTATTGCTGAAGAACAACGGCGCTCTGTTGCCGCTGAACCCGCACGCGCACGTGCTGGTCGCCGGCGACGCCGCCGACGACATCGGCCGGCAATCCGGCGGCTGGACCATAAGCTGGCAGGGCACGGGCAACCACAACGCAGACTTTCCGCACGGCGAGTCGATCTGGTCGGGGATCAACGAAGCGGTGACCGCGGGCGGGGGGTCGGCGCGTTTGAGTCCGGACGGACACTTCACCGAAGCGCCGGATGTGGCCATCGTGGTGTTCGGCGAAACGCCGTACGCCGAGTTTCAGGGCGACATCGCGACAGTCGAATATCAGCCGGGCGACAAGCGAGACCTGGCCCTGCTGCGCCGGCTGCAGGCTCAGCACATTCCGGTGGTCGCCGTGTTCCTGTCCGGCCGGCCGCTGTGGACCAACCCGGAAATCAACGCGTCCGACGCCTTCGTCGCCGCGTGGCTGCCGGGGACGGAAGGCGGCGGGGTCGCCGATGTGCTTGTGCGCAAGCCCGACGGCGCGGTGAACCACGACTTCCGCGGCAAGCTTTCCTATTCCTGGCCGAAGACCGCAGCGCAGGCGCCGCTGAACAGCGGAACGCCGGGCTATGACCCGCAGTTCGCCTACGGTTACGGCCTCACCTACTCCGACCATACGGAGCTCGGCGCCCTGTCGGAGGTCTCCGGCGTGGGGAGCGCATCGAGCGCGAACGTCGATGTTTTTTTCCGTGACGGCCGTGCG